>JAGARK010000033.1 GCA_017622295.1 Oscillospiraceae bacterium | reverse complement strand
GATAACGGCAGCGACAATGCCCTGGTGCCCATTGAGGTCACCAACACCCGTGGTTTCACTCTGCCCCAGACCGGTGACTACGGTACCCTGGGCTTTACCATTGTTGGTATCCTGACCATGGCCGGTGCCGCTGTGGTGCTGGTGCTGGCTACCCGCAAGAAGCGCGGCGTGCGCTGATTTGATCCCCGGCCCCGGAGGGTGTGATACCTTCCGGGGTACTTTTACGGAATAGAGGTCTCATTATGAAACGAAGAACCACTACGATCATCATTTCGGTCATTCTCTTTCTGTTTGCCCTGGGGCTGACCCTGTATCCGGTGGTAGCCAACTATGTCAATCAGAAATACGCATCGGAAGTCCATACGGCCTATCTGGAAGTGGTGGAACAGGCAGACGATACCGCCCTGCAGGAAGCAAGGGAGCTGGCGATCCTCTACAATCAGGCCATCGTTCCCGGAACCGCAGCTACGGATGCCTATTCCAAGGAAGCGATCCTTTCTGCCTCTGAGGACTACGGCCATCAGCTCAATGTAGCCGGTGACGGCATTATGGGGTATATCGAGATCCCAACGATCAATGTCAATCTGCCCATCTACCATGGCACCGGTTCGGATTCCCTGGAGCGCGGTGTGGGCCATCTGCTGGGCAGCTCCCTCCCTGTGGGAGGGGAAAGCACCCATGCCATTCTTACCGGGCACAGCGGTATGGCAAGTCAAAAGATGTTTACGGACCTGGTACAGGTGGAGGTCGGGGATGTGTTCTATCTGCACATTCTGAACGAGACCCTGGCCTATCAGGTGCGGGAGCTGAATACCGTTCTGCCCCATGACACAAGCCTTTTGGGGATCTCCTCCGGGGAGGACCTGTGTACGCTCATAACCTGCACCCCCTATGGTATCAATACCCACCGGCTGCTTGTAACCGGCAACCGGATTCCCTATGAGGAAGCAGAAACCATTGTGGAGGAAATCACGCAGCAGGAGCAGCAGCCCCGGTCTACCTGGGAGGAAAAGTATATTGCAGGGATCGTAGCTGGCATTTTTGCCGTGCTGATCGTTGCCCTGGTTATCGGGATCATCATTCAGATTCGTAAACTTATTGCCGAGAACCGCCGATATGGGAAGTACAGAGGTGGCCGCCATGTTCAGAAGTAAATGGGAAATCGTCCTTGTTATCCTTCTGCTGATGATCTTTACGGCTGGCCTGGGCCTTGCCCTGTATCCCCATATCCAGGGTGCTATTGTGGATCACCACATATCTCAGGAGGCAGCGGATTTTCTGGAATGGATCGGCGGCGAAGATGCAGACCCGGAGCAGGATATCCTTGTGTTGCCCGGAGAACAGGAGGAAGTACCCACCCGTCCATATTCTGACCTTTGGGAGGATATGCAGGCTTATAACCAACGCATTTATACCAACGGTCAGGCAGGACTTACCACAAGTGCATCCTACCAGGTGCCCAGCTTCAAGCTGACGGATTACGGCCTGATGGATGAAAAGTTTGGCGTTATCTCCATCCCGAAGCTGGATCTGGAAATGCCGCTGTTTTTGGGTGCCAATGATGTGACCATGGCAGACGGGGCAGCGGTGCTAAGTGAAACCAGTATCCCCATCGGCGGCAGCAATACCAATGCGGTCATTGCCGGACACCGGGGATACGGCGGCGCATCCTATTTCCGCTATATCCCGGATCTGACCGTGGGCGATACGGTTATCATCACAAATCTGTGGGAGACCCTTACCTACAAAGTGGTGGAGGAAAAGATCATAGATCCCCATGAGGTTGAAGAAATCCTGATCCAGTCTGACCGGGATATGATTACGCTGCTGACCTGCCACCCCTATGCCAGCGGCGGCAGGCAGCGGTACCTTGTCTACTGCGAAAGAGTGACCGAAACTGAAGGATTGGAGGTATACCACGACTGAACATAAAAAGCTAACCCATGTGAGCCTGTTTTCCGGCATTGGCGGTCTGGATCTTGCGGCGGAAGCAGCGGGATTTGAAACCGTGTGCCAATGCGAATGGGCAGACTTCCCATACTCCGTATTGGAAAAACGCTGGCCGGATGTTCCCAGGTTCCGGGATATCACTACCTTTACGAAGGAGGCGTTTTTTGAGAAAACAGGACTTGAAAGAGTCACCGTCATTTCCGGCGGATTCCCTTGTCAGCCATTCAGCACAGCCGGAAAGCGCAAGGG
>JAGARK010000032.1 GCA_017622295.1 Oscillospiraceae bacterium | reverse complement strand
GGAAGTAGTTCATCATGGAGAACATACCCTTCTTCATCTCGCCGCCGTACCAGGTGTTCAGGATGACCTGCTCACGGGAGGTCAGGTTGAAGGCTGCGCAGGTAGCGGAGTTCAGGCCCAGCTCTGCGTAGTTGTCGATCTTGGCCTTGGAAGCGTTGTAGATGACGAAGTTGGGCTCGAAATTAGCCAGTTCTTCCTCGGAGGGAGCAATGAACATGTTCTTGACGAAGTGAGCCTGCCATGCCACTTCCATGATGAAGCGGATAGCCATGCGGGAGTCGGGGTTAGCGCCGCAGAAAGCGTCAACGACGTACAGCTTCTTGCCGGACAGCTGCTTGACAGCCAGGTCCTTGCAGACAGCCCAGGTGGACTCGCTCATGGGGTGGTTGTCGTTCTTGAACTCGTCGGAGGTCCACCACACGGTGTTCTTGGAAGTCTCGTCCATGACGATGTACTTGTCCTTGGGGGAGCGGCCGGTGTAGATACCGGTCATGACGTTGACGGCGCCCAGCTCGGTCAGCTGACCCTTGTCATAGCCTTCCAGGGTGGGATCCATCTCAGCTTCAAACAGCTGCTCGTAGGAGGGGTTGTGAATGATCTCGGTGGTATCGGTAATACCATATTTCTTCAGATCGATCATGATAAAAACCTCTTTCATTTAAAAAGTAATACCCGCTAAAATCCGCATTTTCTTGCAAATTCCAGTTTTGGTATCCTATTATTTGCAATTTTATCATACACCATCGATACCTAAAAATCAATAAAGAAAGTGGTACAAATTTCACAGCTGATTTTGCCCTTTCCGGGAAATGATTCACAAATTTTTCCGGAACTTTTCGCCCTCTTGGGTGAAAACGATAAAAAAATACTGAATAGAAAATAAACTATTTACATTTATATTTTCTTATGTTAATATGTATTTGGTGAATATTGGCACTTCTTCAGAATTCCCCGAAAAAGTTTACAAAAATCCAAGGTTTATTCTGAAGTTTTTATCATTTTTCACTATTGTTGTTATCCACCGGCGAGTGATTTTCCCCTCTTTTCGCCGGTCCATAAAATCCATCTACGGAGGTTATACACAAATGGCACAAAAAGTTCAGTTTGTGGAGACTGTTTTGCGTGACGCGAACCAGTCTCTGATTGCAACCCGCCTACCCTTCGATAAGTTCGAGCCCATGCTGAAGACCATCGACGAGGCCGGCTATTACGCCATCGAGTGCTGGGGCGGCGCCACTTTCGACGTCTGCCTGCGCTACCTGAACGAAGATCCCTGGGAGAGACTGCGCAAGATCCGCGCCGCCGTTCCCAATACCAAGCTGCAGATGCTGCTGCGCGGTCAGAACGTTCTGGGTTACGCCCACTATCCCGATGACTTTGTCAAGCTGTTCGTCCAGAAGGCTGTCGAAAACGGCATCGACATCATTCGTATCTTCGACGCACTGAATGACGTGAACAACCTGAAGGTCGCTATGGAAGCCGCCATCAAGGCCGGCGCCATCGCTTCCGGCACCATCTCTTACACCACTTCCCCTGTCCACACCCACGCAAAGTACGTGGAGACCGTCAAGGAACTGAAGGAAATGGGCGCTTCCACCATCTGCATCAAGGATATGGCCGGCATCATGGGCCCCCAGGAAGCTTACGACCTGGTCTCCGCCATCAAGGACGCTGTCCCCGGCATGCCCATCGACCTGCACACCCACTCCACCACGGGCCTCGCCTTCATGACCTACCTGAAGGCTGTTGAGGCAGGCTGCGACATCATCGACACCGCCATCTCCCCCATGTCCGGCGGTACTTCCCAGCCCGCGACCGAGACCCTGGCTTACGCACTGCGCCAGCTGGGCTATGAGGTTTCCCTGAACGACAAGGCCCTGAAGACCATGGCTGACTACTTCAAGGGTGTCCGCGACGACTTCGTCAAGGACGGCACTATGATGCCCAAGGCTATGGCTACCGATACCCAGTGCCTGACCTACCAGGTTCCCGGCGGTATGCTCAGCAATCTGCTGAGCCAGCTGAAGCAGATGAACGCCCTCGACAAGTTCGACGAGGCTCTGGCCGAGACCCCCAAGGTCCGTGCCGATATGGGCTATCCTCCCCTGGTTACTCCCACCTCTCAGATGGTCGGTGTTCAGGCAGTCCGCAACGTGCTGGACGGCCAGCGCTACAAGACCGTCTCCAAGGAGATCAAGGCTTACTGCCGCGGCGAGTACGGCAAGACTCCCGCTCCCATCAATGCTGACATCCAGAAGATGATCCTGGGCGACGAGCAGCCCCTGACCACCCGTTACGCTGACTCTCTGGCTCCCATCGTCGAGCCCACCCGCAAGAAGCTGGAGGGCATCGCCAAGTCCGACGAGGATGTCCTGAGCTACATCGCATTCCCCAACCTGGCTGAGAAGTTCTTTGAAGAGCGCAAGGCCAAGGAGGAGAACGAAGTCACCTACACCATCACTGAGTGCTAAGGGAGGTACTTCGATATGGATAACATTGGTATCCTGGATGCCGGTATCATCGCGCTGCTGGGCTATGCCGTTGTCTTCTTCGGCCTGATCCTGCTGATGATCGTTGTCATCGCAATGGGCAAGATCTTCATGGCCAGGGACGCTAAGGCCGCCGCAGCCGCTGCTGCCGCTCCCGCTGTTGCCGCTGCTCCCGCAGCTGTCGCAGCCGACGCACCCACCGCTCCCGGCTCCGCCGGTCAGCTGAAGCTCCATGACGTGGAGCCCAAGACCGCAGCTATGATCATGGCAATCGTTGCCGACAAGATGGGCAAGCCCCTCAATGAGCTGCGCTTCATTTCCATCAAGGAGGTTAAGTAATCATGAAATACAAAGTGACCCTGAACGGCCGAACCTACGAGGTGGAGGTCGAAGCCGGTAAGGCAATGCTGCTGGATGAGTATGAAGCCATCGCTCCCGCTCCCGTGGCTGCTGCTCCCGTCGCTGCCGCTGCTCCCGCAGCCGCTCCTGCCGCAGCTCCCGCTGCACCCGCTGTCACCGGCGCAGGTGAAACCGTCAACGCTCCCATGCCCGGTAACATCCTGAAGGTCAACGTCCAGAACGGTCAGGCTGTCAAGGCAGGCCAGGTTCTGTGTGTTCTGGAAGCTATGAAGATGGAAAACGAGATCATGGCTCCCAAGGACGGCACCGTAACCCAGGTTCTGGTTTCCAAGGGCTCTACTGTCGATACCGGTGCACCTCTGGTCGTCATCGGCTAAGGAGGGCTCCCAATGATCAATATTGGTGATATTCTCCTTACCCTGTGGAATCAGTCCGGCTTTGCTGCACTGATCGCAGGCTTTGGCGAAGGCGGCTGGCAGAACCTGGTGATGCTCACCATCGCCTGCGTGCTGCTGTATCTGGCCATCGTCAAGAAGTTCGAACCCCTGCTGCTGGTAGGTATCGCCTTTGGCTGCCTGCTGTCCAATCTGCCCAATGCCGGCCTCTATACCCCCGAACTGTGGACCAAGTTCATGGCCCACGAGATCGGCTACGGTACTGTGATGCTGGAAGGCGGCCTGCTGGACATCTTCTACATCGGCGTCAAGTCTTCCCTGTACCCCTGCCTGATCTTCATGGGCGTCGGTGCAATGTCTGACTTTGGCCCCCTGCTGTCCAATCCCAAGAGCCTGCTGCTGGGCGCTGCCGCTCAGCTGGGCGTCTTTGCCGCATTCTTCGGCGCAATCCTGCTGGGCTTCACCGGTCCCGAAGCTGCCTCCATCGGCATCATCGGCGGCGCCGACGGCCCCACCGCCATCTACCTGACCTCCAAGCTGGCTCCCCATCTGCTGGGTGCCATCGCTGTGGCAGCCTATTCCTACATGGCGCTGATTCCTCTGATCCAGCCCCCCTTCATGAATGCACTGACCACTCCCGAGCAGCGTAAGATCGTCATGAAGCAGACCCGTAATGTCTCCAAGACCGAGAAAATCATCTTCCCCATCGTGGTTACTGTCTTCGTGGCAATGCTGCTGCCCGATACCGCTCCCCTGATCGGCTGCCTGATGCTGGGCAACCTGTTCAAGGAGTGCGGCGTCACCGAGCGTCTGTCCGACACCGTTCAGAATGCTCTGATGAACATCGTCACCATTCTGCTGTCCACCGCTGTCGGTGCAACCATGGTCGGTTCCACCTTCCTGACTGTCCAGACTCTGTCCATCGTTGTTCTGGGTGTCTGCGCCTTTGCTCTGTCCACCGTCGGCGGTCTGCTGGGCGGCGTTGTGATGTGCAAGATGACCGGCGGCAAGGTCAATCCTCTGATCGGCTCCGCAGGCGTTTCCGCTGTTCCCATGGCAGCCCGTGTTTCCAACCTGGTGGGCCAGAAGAACAACCCCTCCAACTTCCTGCTGATGCACGCCCTGGGCCCCAACGTGGCCGGCGTTATCGGCTCCGCCATCGCCGCAGGCTTCCTGCTGAGCGTGTTCGGTTAATAGCTCAAAACCCCCACCGTCAGGTGGGGGTTTTATGCACTATTTAAGCCAAAACGCAGCAGGGAGTATGCTCAGCAGGTTTCCTGCTGAGCATGTTCGGTTAATTGTTTACAAAAAAGCTGCCGCACTTTCGTGCGGCAGCTTCATCATATCAGCTTATGCCAGAATGGGCTTCAGCGCTGCGGCAAGGGTGTCCTTCTGAGCCTGAGCTTCAGCCAGATCCTTACCCAGGGTGGTGAAGTAGGTCTTGATCTTGGGCTCGGTGCCGGAGGGACGGACGATGACAGTTGCGCCGCCTTCAAGGCCGTAGACCAGGACGTTTGCTGCGGGCAGACCGGTTTCCTCGGTCTTCTTGTAGTCGGTGACCTTGACGACCTTGTAGCCGCCGATCTCAGCGGGGGGATTCTCCCGGAGACCTGCCATGATGCCGGCCATCTTGTCCATGCCGCTCAGGCCGGGGAACTCGAAGGAATCGACCTTGTTCAGATAGCGGCCGTACTTGGCGTAGATGCCCTCCAGGCGCTCCTTGACGGAGGAGCCGATGGAGCGGTAGTAAGCAGCCATCTCACAGATCAGCATGGAGCCGATAATGGCGTCCTTGTCGCGGACGTAGGGACCGGCCAGGTAGCCGTAGGACTCCTCGAAGCCCAGAATAAAGCGCTCGACCTCGCCAGCCTCTTCCAGCTGTGCGATCTGATCGCCGATCCACTTAAAGCCGGTCAGAACGTTGCGCATTTCCACGCCGTAGTTGGCGGCGACAGCGTCGGCCAGAGGAGTGGAAACCAGGGACTTGACAGCGACAGCATTCTTGGGCATGGTTCCCTTCTCGATGCGGCCTTCGCAGATGTAGTCCAGCAGCAGAACGCCAACTTCGTTGCCGGAGACCAGCTCGTAGGAGCCATCGGGACACTTCATGGCAATGCCCACGCGGTCAGCATCGGGGTCAGTGGCCAGCATCAGATCTGCGCCGGACTTCTCAGCCAGCTCCAGACCCAGCTTCAGAGCCTCGAATATCTCGGGGTTGGGGTAGGGGCAGGTGGGGAAATTGCCGTCGGGATACTTCTGCTCGGGAACGATGGTGATGTCGTCGATGCCGATGTCGTTCAGGATCCGCATAACGGGTACCAGACCGGAGCCGTTCAGGGGAGAGTAAACCAGCTTCAGACCAGCGGTCTTACACAGGCCGGGACGGACCTGGCAGGCCTTGATGGCGTCGTACAGACCTTCCTTGCAGTCTTCGCCGACGTACTCGATCAGGCCCTTCTCAATGCCTTCCTCGAAGGAGATCAGCTTTGCGCCGTTCAGGATATCGGTGTTCTGGATCTCAGCGTAGACAACAGCGGCGGCATCGTCGGTCATCTGGCAGCCGTCGGGGCCGTAGGCCTTATAGCCGTTGTACTTTGCGGGGTTGTGGGATGCGGTGACCATGACACCGGCGTTTGCCTTGTAGTAGCGGGTGGCGAAGGACAGTGCGGGAACGGGCATCAGAGCGTCATAGATGCGGACCTTGATGCCGTTGGCAGCCAGAACACGGGCGGTCTCCTTGGCGAAGACGTCGGAGTTGATACGGCTGTCGTAGGAAACAGCGACCAGCTGGTTGCCGCCCTGGGTCTTGACCCAGTTTGCCAGACCCTGAGTGGCCTGACGGACGACGTAGATGTTCATCCGGTTGGAGCCTGCGCCCAGAACGCCGCGCAGACCGGCGGTACCGAACTTCAGAGCCACGGCGAAGCGATCCTTGATCTCCTCGTCATTGCCTTCGATTTTCTTGAGCTCCTCAGTCAGAGCGGGGTCTTCCAGAGAAGCTTCCAGCCAGCGCTTGTAATCATCCATGTACATGTTAATCACCTTATCCTTTATGTTATTTAAGAATTTTTACGCAATTCCACTAAATATAATATAAGGGATTTGCCATCCGTTGTCAATGTTGTATTAACTTCTTTCGGTATCCTTTTAAATTACAGTTTGTCGGTCGGGTTTGCACTGCAACCAAGCCTTCCCCCGGCGGGAAACCATTGGACGCTCCCACGCCAGTACGAGAAATTGGAATTTAAAAGCCGCACCAAAAGGTGCGGCTTTTGTGTTTAACGAACGAAGGAGGTACTCAGAGTGGTGGTCCAGCTCTCGCCGGGGGCCAGGATGGCGGCGGCGGGCTTTTCATTCCAGTCGGAGCTGCCGTTTTCGGGGCTGGGCAGGCTCTGCCAGGGCTCAATGCAGATGAACTTCGGCACGCCGGGCTTGGACCAGATCAGGGTGTAGGGGAAATTCTCAATGTCGCAGACCACGCCCCGGCCGGTACCCTTCTCATACAGGCCCAGCTTGGTGGATTTCAGATTCACCATGCAGTGGGAGTCGTTGTCGAAGAGGTGCTCATCAACAGGGATGGACTTAATATTGTTGCCGAGATAGTAGCAGTTGCCGTGGACCAGGCCCTTGGGCAGGCAGCCGATGCACAGGGGAGACTCGGTCTCGTTGAAGCGCAGCTCATAGTCGGTGGCCTCGTGGGTATCATCGAAGGGAACGGTGAAGGCGGGGTGATAGCCGATACCGAAGGGCAGCTCCTCCTCGTCCCAGTTTTCCACAGTCAGGCTGTGGTGAACGGTATCATTTTCCAGGGTGATGGTGGAGATCAGGGCGAACTCATAGGGGAATTTTGCCAGAGTCTCCTCGGAGGCGCGCAGCTCCATGACGATGGAATCCTCGGTGATGGCCACCAGCTGATGCTCCATGAGTCTTGCGAAGCCGTGCTGTCCGGACTCGTAGCGGCCGCCCTTGGCCTCGATGATGCCGTCAACGACCTTGCCGGTGTGGGGGAACAGGATGGGGGCATGGTAGCCCCAGACGGATTTGTCCGCCTGCCAGATGTGCTCGACGCCGTCGCACTTGCGCAGGACGCTCTTTACCTGAGCGCCCCAGGTGGTAACGGTTACCTTCAGGTATTCATTTTCAATTGTGTATTCCATGTTGGTTCCCTCCAAATAATAATATCAGAAAATCAGAAAATAAACCAGCACCACAGCGCCCAGGATGATGCGGTAGACACCGAAGGCGGAGAAGGAATGCCGTCTGACATACTCCATCAGGCCCTTGATGACCAGAAGCGACACGATAAAGCTGACCACGCAGCCCACGATCAGCACCGCGATCTCCATACCGCCGGCGGTGGCGCCGGAGAGCAGGAACTTGAGCAGCTTGATGGCAGAGGCGCCCAGCATGGTGGGGATGGCCATGAAGAAGGAGAACTCCGCGCCGGCGCTGCGGCCCACGCCCAGCATGATGGCACCCAGAATGGTGCTGCCGGACCGGGAGGTGCCGGGAATCAGGCTCAGGCACTGAAAAGCGCCGATGAGCAGGGCATTCTTATAATCGATACCATGGACATCCTCGATGGTTCTTCGCTTTGTAAATACAACGGTGGGACCATCTTTTTCCGCAATTTTCAGATACTTTCCCCCATTGCGCCGCTCCACCAGGATAAAGGCGATGCCGTAGACGATCAGGGCGATGGAAACCACGATGCCATTGTGCAGATGCTCGTCCATCCAGTCGTCAAATAGCACACCCACGATGCCCGAGGGGATGATGGCGGCGATGACCTTGAACCAGAGCGTCCAGGTCTGCTTCTTTTCACCGGCGCTCTTGCTGGGTGCGAAGGGGTTGAGCTTGTGGAAAAACAACACGATGACCGCCAGGATCGCGCCTAACTGGATCACCACGTCGAACATGGACCGAAACTCGTCGGAAACCTGCAGATTGATGAATTCATTCAGCAAAATCAGATGGCCCGTGGAGGAAATGGGCAGCCATTCGGTGATACCCTCCACAATGCCGAAAAGGATGGCCTTCAATATTTCTCGTAAACTTTCGATCATTTTCATACTCCTTGAAAATAGTTAAAAACGAATGCAGAATTCAGAATGCAAAATAATAGTATGCCTGCGGCATAATTTAACTTTGTCCCGAAATGACACTACAATTTTGCATTCAACATTTTGCATTCTGCATTTATTTCTTACTATCATACCTTTATTTCCGGCCATTTGCAAGCAGAACTTGTCCGTTCACAATTTACCGGGGAACTCTTTACAATTTGTTCACCCTGAAGTCTCATTTTGCGGTATAATGATGGAAAAGGAAAACGAATCTCAAAATGGAGGTACTGTACTATGGCTGTGTCTGTTCTGATCGTGGAGGACGACCGTAATATCGCCGAGCTGCTGCAGATGTATCTGGAAAAAGAGGGCTACGCCGTCACCATCGCAGAGGACGGCGGCAAGGGCCTTGCCAAATTCCGGGCCATCAAGCCCGACCTGGTGCTGCTGGATGTGATGATGCCCGTCATGGATGGCTGGAGTGTCTGCAAGGCTATCCGGGCCGAAGCCCAGACCCCCGTCATCATGCTCACCGCCAAGGGCGAAACCGATGACAAGGTCACCGGCCTGAAGACCGGCGCCGACGATTATATCACCAAGCCCTTTGAAATGAAAGAAGTTCTGGCCCGCATTGAGGCCGTCCTGCGCCGAACCTCCGGCGTCGCCACTGAGAAGAAGGCAAGACGGCTGGTTTTTGAGAAGCTGGTCATCGATATGGATGCCTTTGAACTGATGGTGGACGGCAAAAAGGTGGATACGCCCCCCAAGGAGATGGAGCTGCTGTTCTACCTGGCCTCCTCCCCCAACCGGGTCTACACCCGCAATCAGCTGCTGGATGAAGTCTGGGGCTTCGACTACTTCGGCGACTCCCGCACCGTGGACGTCCATGTCAAGCGTCTGCGCGAAAAGCTGGAAGGCGTCTGTGAAAACTGGAGCCTGAAGACCGTCTGGGGCGTGGGCTATAAGTTTGAGGTGCTGTAAATCATGAAAACGACCTTCAGCCGTACCTTTTCCACGGCTGCCATCATTCTGATGCTGGCCCTGGTTCTGGTGGGAACCTCCTTCCAGGCCCTGGTGAAGGATTATCTGACAGACACCACCATGGACGGCCTTCAGAAAAACGCCGCAGCCGTTTCCAATCTGGCATCGGCTTACCATGCCGACGGTTCTTTGAATAACCGCCAGCTTCTGGTGAATCTGGACGTCATCTCCCAGGTATCCAACGCCGATACCATCATCTGCAATGCCAACGGCCGGATCATCCTGTGCTCCGACACGCTGGAAGGCTGCAGCCATCAGGGCCTGCATTTCAATCGGGAATATGTGGATAAAGTCATCAAAAACGGCGGCGATACGGCCATCGGCACCATTCGGGATCTCTACTCCGAATCCCGGTATGTGGTTGCGGCTCCAATTCTGGAACCCAATGGCGGCAGCGCTCTGGGCATCGTCATCGTCTCCCGGCCCCTGGACTCCACCACGGTAGTGCTGGATAAGATCTCCAATATTTTCTCCCTTGTGGCCGTGCTGGTCATTTTCCTTGCCTTTATTGCCATGACCTTCTTTGCCCGGTATCAGAGCAACCCCCTTAAGGAGCTGGCCAACGCTGCCCGTTCCTTTGGCCACGGTGATCTGGACGCCCGGGTCAAGCTGGAGGGTGACCATCCCGAGGAAGTGGAGGATCTGGCCCTGGCCTTCAACAACATGGCCATGGAGCTGCAGAAAAGCGAATATCAGCGCCAGGAGTTCGTTGCCAACGTCTCCCACGAGCTGAAGACCCCCATGACCACCATTTCCGGCTACATCGACGGCATTCTCGACGGCACCATCCCCCAGCACCGTCAGCGCTACTATCTTCAGATCGTCTCCGACGAGACCAAGCGCCTGAGCCGGCTGGTCCGCAGTATGCTGGACATTTCCCGGCTCCAGGATCAGAGCGGTATCCCCGAGGAAAAGAAGCATCAGTTTGATCTGGAGGAGGCTGCCGGTCAGGTGCTGATCACCTTTGAGCAGAAGATCAACGCCAAAAAGCTGGAGGTGGATGTGGATATGCCGGAGCACCCGGTGTATACCTTTGCCAATCAGGACTATGTGACCCAGGTTCTTTATAATCTGCTGGATAACGCCGTCAAATTCTGCCCTCAGGAGGGCACTCTTGGTCTGAAGATCAAGGAGGGCGGTTCCAAGGCCTATATCTCCGTCTCCAACAGCGGCGATACCATCCCGCCGGAGGAGCTTCCTCTGGTTTTCGACCGGTTTCACAAGCTGGATAAATCCCGCTCCCAGAACCGGGACGGCTGGGGTCTGGGACTGTACATTGTCAAAACCATTGTCTGCTCCCACGGTGAAAACATCAGCGTCACCAGCCGGGATGGCAAAACGGAGTTCACCTTCACCATGCCGTTGGTCAATTAAATTACAGTTTATCGTACTGGTGCGGTGCAAAACAGAGCGACAAACTGTCATTTGAGTTACAACTTATCCCATTATTTGAGGTTTTCTATGGACGAACGCAGAAATAACCAATACGATCCCTGGGAATACGGGGTCTACGAGACCGGCCGGACACGGCCGCCGAAAAGCCGCGGCGGTCTTGTGGCTGTGCTGCTGGTCATCGTGATCTTCCTGGGCGGTCTGGTCAGCGCATTGAGCGTGCTGAATATCAGGCTCTTTGCCCAGCTGAACAGCCTGCCGGTGGAGGATGCTCCCGTCTCCTTTGTCAGCGAAGAGGAGGAACAGGAGCAAATTGCCGAGCCGGAGATCTGCGCCACCATCGCGGAAACCGAAGACATCTCCGCCCAGAGTGAAGACATCTTCTTCCATCTGAACCCTTCCCCCGACTCCGTGGAGAATGTCCCCCAGGAGGGCGGTCTGTCGCTGCAGGAGATCTATGAAAAGAATATTCCCTCGGTGGTCTCCATTTCCTGTACCCTGCCCGGTGGGACCTCCACCGGCACCGGCGTCATCATGTCGGACCAGGGCTACATCGTCACCAACTGCCATGTGGTGGAGGACGCCCATTCCATCACGGTCCTGCTGACCGATGAGCGGACCTTCCAGGCCTCCATCGTGGGCTCCGATGCTGTTTCAGACCTGGCAGTGCTGTATATCGAGGCAAATGATCTGATCCCCGCGGAATTCGGCGATTCCGGCGTCCTGCGGGTAGGCGACAGCGTCTGCGCCATCGGCGATCCCCTGGGTACCGAGCTTCGGGGCTCCTTCACCAACGGCATCGTCTCCGCCATCAACCGGGACGTCACCACCGGCGGCCGGACTCTGACTCTGATCCAGACCAATGCCGCCATGAACACCGGCAATTCCGGCGGTCCCCTGATCAACTGCTATGGCCAGGTCATCGGCGTGAATACCATGAAAATCAGCACCTTCACCGACGAAGCCGGCGTCGAGGGCATCGGCTTTGCCATCCCCAGCGCCACCGTTCAGGAAATCGTCAGCCAGCTCATCAGCCAGGGCTATGTCTCCGGCCGGCCGACCCTGGGTCTTTCCGGTGAAATGGTGTCCGCCTTCTATCAGCACTATTACCGCCTCCCCGCCGGACTTTATATCACGGAAGTGGAGAAGGACTCCCCCGCAAGCCTGGTGGGCATCGAGCCCGGCGATATTCTCGTCAGTCTGGATAACATCCGCATCAGCTCTGTCGAGGATATGAACGCCATTTTGTACAACCATCAGGTGGATGATATCGTCAGCGCCGTGATCTACCGCAGCGGCAGGCAGTATTCCATCAATCTGACCCTGGCGGAATCCAGGGGATCCTAATCACGAACGAGGTCTTATCAATGGAACCGATCTATAAACAGGAATTTAAAATCACCGACGCGGCAGTAGACTGCTACGGCCGCCTGAAGCCCTCCATGCTTCTTTACTATATCCAGGAGGTGGCCGGTGTGCACGGCTCCGCCATGGGCGCCGACTACGACACCCTGGCCCAGCGGAATCTGATCTGGGCGATCCTGCGCAGCAAGGTCCAGGTCAGCCGTCTCCCCAACAGCGGTGAAACCATCCGCCTGGAGACCTGGCCCATGCCCACCACCCGGGTGGCCTATCCCAGAAGCGTCGTCGCCTATGACGCCCAGAATCAGGAGATCTTCCGGGCCATCAGCCTCTGGGTCATGATGGACGCAACCACCCGCACCATGGTCATCCCCAGCAAGAGCGGCTTCATTTTCGAGGGTACCCTGACGGGCAGCGAGCTGGCGGTCCCCGGCTCCATTGTACCCCGGCAGATGAACAATTCCATGCGCCGCACCGTCCGCTTCACGGATCTGGACCGCAACGGCCACATGAACAACACCCGCTATTTTGACTGGATGTGCGATCTGGTGCCCAGCTCCTTCCACCGTGACCACCCCATCAAGGAGCTTACCATCTGCTATCTGTCCGAAGCCCGGGAGGGTCAAACTCTGGATATGCACTGGGAGATCGGTCAGGATTCCACCTTCCAGGTGGAGGGCCACCGGCTGGAAGCTGACGGCTCCGAGCACCGGGTCTTCGCCGCCAAGGTCCTCTATGAGTGATCTGTTTATAAACAATGATTTCTCCACAGCTGTTTGATCAGCTGTGGAGAATTTTTTGTCATATGCTGTAAAATGGGCAGTTTTTCGACTTATTTCACAGCTTAGCCTGTGGACAAACCTGTGGATAATGTGGATAACTCCTGTGGAAAGAGCTGTGGAAACTGTTGGGATCTCCCTTGGACAGGGAAGCAAATTGCAGTTTGGCGCGCAGATGCTCGAGAGGAGTTTTCTTCCAAACAATTTAAATTTTGCATTGTACTGCCGACGTCGCACGTTAAACTGCAATTTGATTTTTCCCCATGATATGTTATAATAATTTAAAATCGGACGGAAGGTGATGCCATGAAACCGAATACCCTGAAAACCGCCTTTCTTTCCACCCTGCCGGTGATGGCGGGCTATGTGGTGCTGGGCACCGGCTTCGGCATTTTGCTTCAGTCCAAGGGCTATGGCCTTTTGTGGTCTGTCGCCATGAGCGGTCTGATTTACGCCGGCTCCATGCAGTACCTGGCGGTGGATCTGATCGCCGGCGGCGCCGGTCTGATCACTGCCGCTCTGACCACCCTTATGGTCAACGCCCGGCATCTGTTTTACGGCGTCTCCATGATCGACAAATACAAAAACACCGGAAAATTCAAGCCCTACCTGATCTTCGCCCTGACGGACGAAACCTACTCCCTGAACTGCGGCAATCTCCCCGCCGGGGTGGAGGATGGACCGGGTTATTATTTCCTGGTTTCCATTTTGAATCAGTGCTACTGGATTCTGGGTTCAGCTCTGGGCTCTATGATCGGTTCCGTGCTCCCCTTTTCCAGCGAGGGCATCGATTTTTCCCTGACCGCCCTGTTTGTAACAGTGTTCGTGGAGCAGTGGAAGTCCACGAAGGATCATCTCCCCGCCCTCATCGGTGCGGCAGCGTCGGTGCTTTGCCTGGTGATCTTCGGTATGGACAATTTCCTGATCCCCGCCATGATCCTCATTACCCTGGCCCTGACGGCCATCCGGAAGAAGGAGGAAGACCGACATGACTGATCTTCACGCTGCGGCACTCATCGCCGTCATCGCACTGGTGACCATGGCTTTGCGGTTTTTGCCCTTCCTGATCTTCCGTAACCGCAAAACCCCTGCATATATTGCCTATCTCGGCCGGGTTCTTCCCTATTCCATTATGGGAATGCTCGTGGTATACTGTTTGAGAGGGGTCAGCTTCGCCAACCTTTCCGGCTGGCTTCCTGCCCTGATCTCCTGCGCTGTGGTGGTGATCCTTCACCTGTGGAGGCGCAATACCCTGCTGAGCATCATCGGCGGCACGGTCTGCTATATGCTGCTGGTGCAGCTTATTTTCTGAAAGAATGCCCGATTCTCCGGGTTTCCCGTATTATTATAAATCAAAACAGATAAAAATGGAGGAATACTATGTATCAATTCGATTCTTGCCCCAGCAGAGCCGGCTCTGATTCTGTCAAGTGGCACGCCGTCTCCGGCGACATCATCCCCATGTGGGTTGCGGATATGGATTTCGCCTCTCCCCCCTCCGTGGTGGATGCCATCGTCAACCGTGCCGCACACCCCTGCTTCGGCTATCCTTATAATCAGGACGACCTGAAGGCCCATGTCATCTCCCACTACCAGAATAAGTACGGCGCCAAGGTCGAACCCGAGTGGATCATCTGGGTTCCCAGCGTCATCCCCGGCGTGGTTGCCGCGCTGCAGATGATGGGCGGCGAGTTTATGTACTCCATTCCCATGTATGACCATATCCGCCGTCTGGACGCCGAGGCCAAGCTGCCCGTCATCGAGGTTCCCATGAAGCGGGATGAAAACTGCCACTACGCCATGGACATTGAGGCTCTGGAGGCTGCCGTTACCCCCGCTGTCAAGAGCCTGATCCTGTGCAGCCCCCACAACCCTGTGGGCCGCGTCTACACCCGTGAGGAGCTGCTGGAGCTGCAGGCCTTCTGCAAAAAGCACGACATTCTGATCATCAGCGACGAAATTCACTGCGAGCTGGATCTGGAAGGCCGCCATATCCCCTATTTCTCCCTGAACGACGAGGCAAAGATCCACTCCGTCACCCTCTCCAGCGCCGGCAAGATCTGCAACATTCCCGGCCTTCCCATGGGCTTTGCCATCGTGCCCGACGAGAAGATCCGCGCCATGCTCATCAGCCGGCAGGACGGCCTGCTGCCCTCTGGCAACGTTCTGAGCATCGCAGCTTATGAAAAGGCCTACGATGGCAGCTGCGATGAATGGAAGAACGAGCTGCGCACCTACCTGCGTGAAAACCGCGACCTGGCGGAAAGCTGCTTCAACAAGATCCCCGAGATCAGGATCCCCCACAATGAGGGTACTTATCTGCTGTGGCTGGACTGCACCGACCTGGGATTTGAGAATCCTGCCCAGTTCTTCGAGGAGAAGGCCCATGTCAAGGTCTGCGCCGGTGAGATCTATGGTTTCAACCAGTGTGTCCGCTTCAACTACGCCTGCCCCCGGGACCAGCTGACCGAGGCTCTGTCCCGCATGGAAAAGGCCATCGCCCAGTGGAGAGAAGAAAAATAAGCTTTTAATTCAAATTATAGTTTATCGGTCGGGTTTGCACTGTAACCAAGGCTTCCCCCGGGGGGAAGCCAAGGGCGCTCCCGCGCCAGTACGACAAACTGAAATTTACCAATCATAAAAAAGCAAGGTATGGAATTCCATACCTTGCTTTTTGTGTTATTTGAGTCGTTTTTCCAGGGTTGCGGACATGAAGGGGGTCAGATATACCCGGTCCAATCCATATTCCGCAGTCAGGACGAAGGACTTGGGCAGGTCATCACAGGGAACCACCTGACCTTCCTTTTCGTTCTTCTCCAGAAATTCCCGGGTCCGCTTTGAAGTTGTGGTATTGTCCAGGTCGAAGATGCCGATGATGGAACTTTCCCGAACAGCCATGTCGTTGCCGATTGATAGGTACATGTTTTATCCTTTCAACTTCTTCCACTCGCTGACAGCCAGCTCGTCGCAGCGGTTGTTCTTGGGATTTTCCGCGTGGCCCTTTACCCAGTGATAGCGCAGCTGATGAACTTCCGTCAGGCCCAGCAGCACTTCCCAGAGGTCGGGGTTCAGCGCGGGCTTTTTGTCGGACTTGATCCAGCCCCGCTTCTTCCAGCCCATGGCCCAGCCCTTTTCCAGGGCATCAATGACGTACTTGGAGTCGGAATACAGCTCCACGATGCAGGGCTCCTTCAGGGCCTGCAGGCCCCGGATCACGGCGGTCAGCTCCATCCGGTTGTTGGTGGTGCTGATTTCGCCGCCGGATAGTTCCTTTTCAAAGCCGTTGTAGCTCAGGATGGCGCCCCAGCCGCCGGGGCCGGGATTGCCGGAGCAGGCGCCGTCAGTATAGAGAGTCACGGTCTTCATTCGGCCGCTTCCTCATTGGCAACGCCCTGGACAGCGACAACCTTGTTGCCCTCGTCCACGCGCATGACGATGACACCCTGAACATCCCGTTTATAGATATTGATGGTGTTTGCGGGAATGCGGATGATAACTCCGCCGTTTTCGATCAGCATCACATCGTCCTTCTCATCCACCACGCAGCAGCCGGCAACAAAACCGGTCTTGGCGGTGATGTTGTAGTTCTTCAGACCCTTACCGCCGCGGCCCTGGGGGATCTTCTCGCCATTGGGGCCCGTACGCAGGTATTCAACCAACTCCGTGCGCTTGCCGTAGCCGTTTTCAGTAACGGTCAGCAGAGTCTTGCCCTCTTCTGCCTTCTCTGCACCGATGACCCGGTCACCCTCGCCCAGCAGAATACCCCGGACGCCGGCGGCGTCACGGCCCATGGGACGGGCGTCGTTTTCGTTGAAGCAGATGGCCATGCCTTCCCGGCTGGCGATGATGATGTTGTCATTGCCGCCGGTGCGGATGACGTTGATCAGGTGATCGCCCTCTTCCAGGGTGATGGCACGGATGCCGGTCTTGCGGTTGGTCTTCAGGGCAATGAAGGGGATGCGCTTGATGGTGCCGCGCTTGGTGACCATCACCAGGAACTCATTTTCATCGAATTCACGGGTCACCACCATGGCGGTGACAGCCTCGCCGGGCTCCAGGGGCAGCACATTGATCAGCGCAGTACCCCGGGCAGTACGGCCGGCCTCGGGAATCTGATAGCCCTTGCGGTGGTGGACCTTGCCGATGTTGGTGAAGAACAGGATATGATCGTGGGTGGAAGCGATGTTCAGGCTCCTGACGTAGTCCTCTTCCTTCAGATTCTGGGCGTTGACGCCGCGGCCGCCGCGGCCCTGGGTCCGGTAGGTATCCACGGGCATGCGCTTGATGTAGCCCTGCTTGCTGAGGGTAAAGGCGCAGGTCTCCTCCTCGATCAGGTCCTCGATGTCGATCTCGTCCTCGATCTCCTGGATCTCAGTCTTGCGCTTGTCGCCAAACTTGTCCCGGATGGCGATGAGCTCTTCTCTCAGGACGCCCTTGAGCTTCTCGGAGTCGGCCAGCAGCTCCAGGTAATACTGGATGCGCTCCATGAGTTCGTTGTACTCATTCTGGAGCTTCTCCCGGTCGAGGCCCTGCAGGGCCTTCAGGCGCATATCCAGAATGGCCTGAGCCTGGACATCGTCCAGACCGAAACGCTCCATCAGCGCCTCCTTGGCGTCGTCGTAGCGGCTGCGGATGATACGGATGACCTCGTCGATGTTGTCCTGGGCAATGAGCAGACCCTCCAGCAAGTGAGCGCGCTCCTGAGCCTTGCGCAGGTCATACTCGGTACGGCGGGTCAAAACTTCCATCTGGAAGGTCAGATACTCGTCCAGGATCTGCCGCAGGGACAAAATCTTGGGCTGCTTCTGGTCGTCCACCAGAGCCAGCATAATGATGGAGAAATTACTCTGCAGTGCGGTCTGCTTGAAGAGGGTGTTCAGCACCACCTGGGGATTGGCATCCTTCTTCAGCTCGATGACCATGCGCATGCCGTTGCGGTCGGTCTCATCGCGCAGGTCGGAGATGCCCTCAATGCGCTTGTCCTTGACCTGCTCAGCGATATTCTTGATCAACTGGCGCTTGTTGACCTGGTAAGGAAGCTCTGTGACGATGATGCGGACCCGGTCCTTACCGAATTCCTCGAATTCGGTCCGGGCTCTGACTACCACCTTGCCACGGCCGGTGGCATAAGCCGCCCGGATTCCGCTGCGGCCCATGATGATGCCGCCGGTGGGGAAATCGGGGCCTGAGACATGCTCCATCAGGTCGATCATGGTGCACTCGGGGTCATCGAGCACGCATACGCAGGCGTTGATGACTTCCGTCAGGTTGTGAGGGGGAATATTGGTGGCCATACCGACGGCGATGCCGGAAGAGCCGTTGACCAGCAGATTTGGGAACCGGCTGGGCAGGACTCTGGGCTCCTTGCGGGATTCGTCGAAGTTGGGATCCCAATTGACGGTATCCTTGTCGATGTCACGGAGCATCTCGCCCGAGAGCTTGCTCAGGCGGGCCTCGGTATAACGGTAAGCTGCCGCCGGGTCGCCGTCCACGGAGCCGAAGTTGCCGTGGCCATCGACGAGCACGTAGCGCATGGAGAAATCCTGAGCAAGTCTTACCATGGCGTCGTAAACGGAAGCGTCGCCATGGGGATGGTACTTACCCAGAACGTCACCGACACAGGTGGCAGACTTCTTGAAGGGCTTGTCGGAGGTCAGGCCGGATTCGTACATGGTGTACAGGATGCGGCGATGGACAGGCTTCAGGCCGTCCCGGACGTCCGGCAGCGCACGGCCGACAATGACCGACATTGCGTATTCGATATAGGACTTTTCCATTTCATCGACCAGATTACTCTGCGTAATATGCTGGTCGGGAAACATAATGTCCTCGGGTTTATAGCTTCGATTGTGTGCCATTAAAATGACACCTCCAAAAACTTAGAATTATAAAAATGCTGAACACTGAATGAAAAATGCAAAATTGTGGTATTGCTTCGAAATCATTTATAATATGCCGAAGGCATACCTTCATTCTGCATTCTGCATTTCGCATTTTGCATTCAATTAAATGTCAATATTGATGGCGTACTTGGCGTTGCGCTCGATCCATTCCTTACGGGGTTCCACGGCCTCGCCCATGAGGACGGTGAAAATCTCGTCGGCCCGGCGGGCGTCCTCCAGGGTGATCCGGCGCAGGGTGCGGGTCTCAGGATCCATGGTGGTCTCCCACAGCTCGTGGGGGTCCATTTCGCCCAGGCCCTTGAAGCGGCTGATGTCCACCTTGGCGTTGCTCTCACCGCGCATCTGGGCGGATACGATGTCGCGCTCTTCATCAGAATACGCAACCCGCTCGGTCTTGCCCCGCTTGATCTTATACAGCGGAGGCACGGCGGAGTAAACGTAGCCATTTTCGATCAGGGGCCGCATATAGCGGAAGAAGAAGGTCAGCAGCAGAGTACGGATATGGGCGCCGTCCACGTCGGCATCGGACATGATGACGACCTTGTGATAGCGCAGCTTGGAGATATCAAATTCCTCGCCGATGCCGGCACCCAGAGCCACGATCAGGGGGTACAGCTTGTCGTTGCCGTAAATCTTGTCAGCTCTTGCCTTCTCCACGTTGAGCATCTTGCCCCACATGGCGAGGATCGCCTGGAACCGGGAGTCTCTGCCCTGGATGGCAGAGCCCGCAGCGGAGTCACCCTCGACGATGTAGATTTCGCAGAGGGAAGGATCCCGCTCGTTGCAGTCCTGGAGCTTGTCGGGCATCTGGCCGGATTCCAAGCCGGTCTTGCGGCGGATGGAATCCCGCGCCTTCCGGGCTGCTTCTCTTGCCCGGTTTGCCATCATGGCCTTTTCCAGAATGGTCTTGGCAGTGGCAGGGTGCTCTTCAAAATAGGTGGTCAGCTGGTCACTCACAATCTGATCCACCAGGGTGCGGATATAGGCATTACCCAGCTTGGCCTTGGTCTGGCCCTCGAACTGGGCATCCGTCAGCTTGACGGAGATGATGGCGGTGATGCCCTCGCGGCAGTCCTCGCCGGATACCTTGTCCTCGCCCTTGATGATGCCGTTTTTCACGCCATAGGCGTTCAGCACACGGGTCAGCGCAGTCTTAAAGCCGGTCTCATGCATACCGCCCTCGGGGGTATTGACCTCGTTGGCAAAGCTCAGCATGAATTCGTTGTAGCCGTCGTTGTACTGGATGGCGATTTCGGCGGAGGCTTCGCCCTTCATTCCTGCCATGTAGATCACATCCTGATGGATGGGAGTCTTATTGCGGTTACACCAGGTGGCGAATTCCCGGATGCCGCCCTCGTAGCACATGGTGTCGGAGATCACTTCCCCGCCCCGCTTGTCGGCGATGGAAATGGACAAACCGGCGGTCAGGAAGGCCTTCTCCCGCATGCGGGTATGCAGGATCTCGTAGTCGTATTCCAGAGAGTCAAACATCTCGGGGTCGGGCTGGAAGGTGACCTCGGTACCGGTTCTGTCGGTGCTTCCCACGATGGTCATCTCCTGGGTGATGTGGCCCCGGGAGAATTTCATCTCATAGATGTTGCCGTTTTTGTGGACCCGGACTCTCAGCCACTCGGACAGGGCGTTGACAACGGAGGCGCCGACGCCGTGGAGGCCGCCGGAGACCTTATAGCCGCCGCCGCCGAACTTGCCGCCGGCATGAAGCACCGTGTAGACGACCTCCAGCGCGGGCCGGCCGGTCTGGGCCTGGATGTCAACGGGGATGCCGCGGCCGTCGTCGGTGACGGTGATGGAGTCACCGGGGTTGATGGTGACGGTGATGTGCTTACAAAAGCCTGCCAGAGCCTCGTCGATGGCGTTATCGACGATCTCATAGACCAGGTGATGAAGGCCGGAGGAGGAAGTGGAGCCGATATACATACCGGGCCGCTTCCGGACAGCCTCCAGGCCCTCCAGGACCTGGATCTGCTCCGCGCCGTATTCTTGTGTTACTTTGGTTTCGTCAGACATTGATTGTCCTCCTATTTGAAATGCAAAATGCAGAGTGCACAATGCAAAATGATTGAAAATCGTCCTGAAAGGACACATTTATTCTGCATTATGCATTTTGCATTCTGCATTAAATGACTTTTCCTTTTGAAATTTCGATGGTTTTACCCAGTTTTGTAAACCGTCCCGGCTCACAGCAGGTGATGAAGACCTGACCGGAGACGATCTGGTTCAGCACGAAATCCTGCCTTCCCTGATCAAGCTCTGAAAGAACATCGTCCAGCAGCAGTACCGGCTCTTCGCCCCATTCCCGGCCCATCAGTTCTCTTTGAGCCAGCTTCAGGCTGATGGCAGCGGTGCGGGTCTGCCCCTGGGAGCCGTAGGATTTCAGATTGATGCCGGAAAGGGTCACATCAAAATCATCCTTGTGAGGACCCGTCAGGCATTGGCCGGATTCCAGTTCCGCCCGGTAATGGGCCTGCAGATGCTCCTGCAGATCGGCGGTGAGCTGGGCCACCGGTGCAAAGGGGTCCCGGACCGTGGAGACGGTCTTGTATTGAAGCTCAAATTCCTCCGCGCCGCCGGAAAACTGGTCGTGGTACTTTGCCGCAGCCTTGCCCAGGGAGTCGTAAAACCGGGCCCGGTAGGAGATCAGCAGCGCGCCCACCTGACACAGACGGGTATTATACTCCGGCAGCACCTCCAGCACCCCGGGATATTCAAAATGATCCTTCAGGATGTGGCTTTTCTGGTCGAGAATCCGGTTGTACTCCGTCAGGGCCGCGTCGTAATTTGGCCGCAGCTGGCTCATGGCGGAGTCACCCAGCCGCCGCCGGGCGGCAGCGCCGGTTTTGAGCACCATCAGATCCTCCGGGCAGAACAGCACCGTCGGCAGCACCCCGGCGATCTCACCGGCGGTCTTCTTTTTGGCGCCGTTGCGCCAGAGCTGCCGGGGCCGGGCGCCGGAAAACAGCACCCAGCGGATGTTCTGATTTCGCTCCTGAGAGAAAATTTTACCCTCAATATCCGCAAAATCAGCGTGGAATCGGATCATTTCTGAATTTTTCTGAGCCCGGAAGCTCTTTCCGCTGCCGAGATAGCTGATGGCCTCCAGTAAATTGGTCTTTCCCTGGGCGTTGTTGCCCACGATCAGATTGACCCCCGGCTCAAATTCCAGCTCCAGCTCCTCGTAATTTCGGAAATTGTGCAGCTTCAGATTATTCAGCTTCATGAACGATCACAAAATGATAACCCATAAACTGGAAATGGTCACCGTCGCGCAGCTTCTTGCCGCGCATGGTGCAGATTTCACCGTTGACCTTTACCTGCTCTTCCAGGATCAGCTGCTTGGCCTCGCCGCCGGAGTAAACCACATTGGCATACTTCAGAGCGTCCTGGAGCTTGATATATTCGGTGTGAATGGTCAAAGGAGTGGCATTATCCTTCTTTTTAACAACAACTTTCATAATGGATCTCCTTAAGAGTTCTTGATTCTGACAGGCAGGATCATGTATGCATAATCCTCCTTTTCATCCACGGGGGTCAAGACGATGGGGCTGAGGCCATTGGTCAGCTCCAGGGTCACTTCCTCGGAAGGAATGACTCTCAGAGCGTCAGCCAGATACCGGACATTGAAGCCGATCTCCAGATCCTTGCCGGAGCCTGCGATGGAGCAACGGTCCTCTGCGGCGCCGATGGTGGTGTTGGTGCGCATCAGCAGCACCTGGTCGGAGAAGACGCAGCGCACAGGGCTCTTGTACTTTTCGGAGACGATCAGACCCACGCGGTCAACGCTGGATGCCAGATCGGATACATTTGCCACCAGCTTCACGGGGCAGTTATTGGGCACGACCCGGCGCCAGTCCAGGAATTCACCCTCCAGCAGACGGCAGACCAGGGTGGCGCTGCCCACCTGATAGAGAATGTGCTTGCTGCCCAGAGTAAAGGCGGCATTGTCATCGGTATCGGCCAGAATCTTTTCCACTTCCTTCAATCCCGCGGCGGGAACCACGAAGCTTAGGGTACGCTCTGTGGAATTTTCGGGATGGTAGGTCCGGCGGGCCAGACGGAAGCCGTCCACGGCGATGGCGGAAATGGCCTCGGGCTCCACCTCAAACTTGACGCCGGTATGGATCGGGCGGCCCTGATTTTCGGAGACAGCAAAGATGGTGCCGGAGATCAGGGTTTTCAGGGCGTTCTGGGGGATCTTAATGGCCTTGCCCTCATTGACGTCGGGCAGGTCGGGGTAATCATCGGCGGATTCGGCGGAAATGGTGAAGGATGCGTATCCGGCCCGGATGGAGACCTTGAAATTGTCGTCCACCACCACAGTGACGGGGCCCTCGGGCAGGCGGCGGATGATATCGCCGAAGAGCTTGGCAGGCAGAATGCACTCGCCGGGGTCAGCCACATCGGCGTCAATGGTATAGGTGATGGCAGTTTCCATGTTATAGCCTGTCAGACTCAGACCGGCGCCGGCCCGGCACAGGATGCCTTCGATGACGGAAAGGCTGCTCTTCTGGGCAACTGTACGGCCTGCAATGTTCAGACCCTGCACCAGCATGCTTTTTTCACAGGTAAAGCGCATATCCATACTCCTTTTGTTCAAATATAATAGGATATATATATCAATAGATAAGTTTAGGTAGTAACAATAGTATTAGGGGAAATTTATGTGGAAAAGTCGGTTTTCCGTTACGGCCGCAACGGAAATTTATCCACAGGGGGGTGTGGAGGTTTAAGAACTTTTCAACAGGCTTTGTTGAAGAAAATTTTACTGTGGAAATTCCACAGGATTTTTCTCCACATTCCACAGGGTCTGTGGAAAAGTTTTGGCGTGCAAAAGACGTAGCTGTTACTTTCTTGTCTCCGAACAAGAAAGTAACCAAAGAAATCGGCTTAAAGGGTGCTGAGTTGATTGCTCCCGCAATCAAAGCCGCCCCTTTAAGAATTCCCCGGCGCGCACCGATGCAGTTCGGAGCAACTTAACGGGCAAAGATTACAATCTGAGCGTCAAAACGACGGCGGAGGCTCCGCTTTCCCCGCCCTGCCGAGAGAGCTACCATTCGGCAGGCCGCGAATCGGAACATTCGCGAGCTTAGTAGAAATTTTCCGGGCCTGATGGTCACGGAGGGGGTCTCAAGGGGGGCGGCTTTGTGAAAAGCCACCCTTGAGTCGCCTTCTTTTGATTCTTTTATTGGCGAAGCAAGAAAAGAATATTACATTACAGGCAAGAATTAATATTTGCCGTAATATCCCTCACATTATTCTGCATATTGGTATCCCCGTTCTTCAGCGCCATTTCGACCTTGCGGATGGCATAAAGTACGGTAGAATGGTCACGGTTGAATTCCTTGCCGATATCGGGCAGACTCAGGTTCGTCAGCTTCCGGATCAGATAGATGGCCATCTGACGGGCTTCGGTGGTGCCCTTGTTCTTCAGGGTGCCGCGAAGCACCGTCTCGTCAACGCTGTAGAACTTGCAGACCTGGCTGATGATCAGGCTGGGGGTGGGAACTGCGGAGCCTTCCTTCTTGAACATGTCGTCAATAGCCCGGGAAATGTTGGGCAGGTCCAGGGGCATGTTGTTCAGATCCCGGTAGGCAAGGATCTTCTTGACGGTGCCTTCAATCTGACGGACGTTGTTGGTGACGTTGATGGCAATGTAGTTGCACACATCGTCGTCCAAAGCCAGACCCAGCTGCTTGGCCTTATTCTTCAGGATGGCCATGCGGGTCTCGTAATCCGGGGGATTGATATCGGCGGTCAGGCCCCATTCAAAACGGGACTTCAGCCGGTCCTCCAGAGTCAGCATATCGCTGGGCTTCCGGTCGGAGGTCAGGACGATCTGCTTGTGCTCTTCGTAGAGCTTGTTGAAGGTATGGAAGAATTCCTCCTGGGTGGATTCCTTGCCGGCGATGAACTGGATATCATCCACCAGGAACAGGTCTGCTTCCCGGTACTTGTTGCGGAATTCGATGTTTTTGCCGTTCTTGATGGCGTCGATCAGCTCGTTGGTGAACTGGTCGCCCTTGATGTAGACGATGTTGGCGCCGGGATTCTGCTTGCGGATGCCGTTGGCGATGGCGTAGAGCAGATGGGTCTTGCCCACACCGGGAGGGCCGTAAAGGAACAGCGGATTATACACCTGACCGGGCACATTGGTGACGGCGATACAGGCGGAATGGGCAAAGCGGTTGGAAGGACCCACCACGAAATTATCGAAGGTGAACTGGGGGTTGAAATCCATGGAGGTGGTAACCTTGCTCTTGGACTTGTAGGCATTCAGCTCATCATCGCCGAACACGATCAGCTTGGCGTTGGAGTTGAAGGTCTCCTTCAGGGCGTCTTCGATGATCACGGCATAACGGCGGCGGATGACCTCCCGCCGGAAATCGGAGGGGGAATAGAGAATCAGATGTTCGTCGTTGAGTTCAATGACCTCGGCGTCGTCGAAGGTGGACGAAACCACAGTGCTGGTCATGCGTTCCTCCAGATAGATCAGGATCTTTGCCCAGACGTAGGCGGAAGAATACATATTTGCGGCTCCTTTCTGGCTCTTTATAGGACCCCGAAAAGCGACAAAACCCGCTTTTCAGGCGATAATATCTCAACCTAAATTTTAGCATAATTGATGGCAAAAAACAAGGTTTTTTTGCGGTTATACAATAATATAAAGAAATAGGGATTTTGCCCCAAACCCAGGTCTAAAAATCGTCACCATTCCGCCTTGACCGGAATGGTAAGCTGTGGTAATATACGGAATTAAGAAAACCAATACAGGAGCGTCAAAATGAAATCCATTAAAAAACCTATGACCTATCTGGTCATTGCCCTGATGGCAGCGGTTCATGCCCTTAATTATCAGGTATTTGTCTTCCCCAACAGCTTTGCCCCGGCGGGTATCAACGGTATCTGCACCATGATCCAGTACATGACCGGTATCAGCGTGGGTTATATGAGCCTGCTGATCAATATCCCTCTGGCAATCTGGGTGTATCTGAAGGTCAGCCGGACCATGGGTCTTCGCAGCATGGTCTACGTCGTCGTCTCCTCGGTGATGCTGGTCATTTTTAATGGGATGGACATGTCTGCTATCGCCTATGTGACGGAAAACGGCACCAGCACCATTCTGGGCCCTCTGGTGGGCGGTATCGCCTATGGCTCCCTGTATGCCATCCTGGTCCGGGTCAGCGCCACCTCCGGCGGCACGGACTTCATCGCGGCCATCATCCATAAGTACCGTCCGGAAAAGAGCATGTTCTGGATCATCTTCGCCCTGAATGTGTTTGTGGCATTTATGTCCTTCTTTGTCTACGATTATAAGATCGAGCCTGTGATCATGTGCATCATGTACTGCTTCACTTCTTCCATGGTGACGGACAAGATGTCCCGCTCCGGCCGCGCCGCGGTGCGCTTTGAGATCATCACCGACTATCCCGATGAGATTTCCAATGCCATCATTACCAAGCTTCATCATTCTGCCACCCTGCTTCCCGGCAGAGGTATGTATCAGGGTAAGGAAGTCAGCGTGCTGATTTGTGTGGTCAATAAGAATCAGATGGCAAGACTTGCCGATATTGTCCGTCAGTACCCCCATACCTTCGCGGTGATGAGCAGCGTCAACGAGGTTATGGGCAACTTCAAAAAGATCGATACCCACGGCAATCAGGAAAAGGAAATTCTGGACCACGGCGACGTGACGATTACTTAATAGGCAAAACCCGTACCGCGTAAAATGCGGTACGGGTTAAAATTTTGCAAAAATGAGCACCATGAATGGAGGGGGCTCGTAAAGTAGTTACATTATCGGCAGGATGATCTGCCGGTAATGTTCTTATATATGACAGCGATTTGATAGAATAGAAGAAACGAAACAGTTAGACAAATACTAATTTGTCTAACAGATGAAGAGCATACTGCGAAATATAAAAATCCTCCCTATGACCGAAATCATAGGGAGGATCAATTATTTCTTTGTGAAATGAGGGATTAGCCGTTCATTTCCTTCAGAGCGTCCTTGCGGCTGAAGTTTGCGCGGCCCTTCTCGTCGAAGCCCATGAACTTGACCCAGGTGTAGTCGCCCAGGTTCAGGACGTCCTCGACCTTCTCAACGCGGCGGTTCTCCAGCTTGGAGATGTGAACCATGCCGTCGTGGCCGGGAGCGATCTCAACGAATGCGCCGATGGGCAGGATGCGGACGACCTTGCCGTAGTACAGCTTGCCAACCTCGGGAACGAAGCAGATGTCGTCGATCATCTTCTTGGCAGCGTAAGCAGCGGCGGAGTCCACAGCGGAGATGAACACGGAGCCATCGTCCTCGATGTCAACCTTGGCGCCGGTGTCAGCGCAGATCTTCTGGATGGTCTTGCCGCCGGAGCCGATGACCTCACGGATCTTCTCAACGGGGATCTTGATGGAGATCATCTTGGGAGCGTACTCGCTGACTTCTGCACGGGGCTCAGCGATGCAGGGCAGCATGACCTCGTTCAGGATCTCCAGACGGGCAACGCGGCAGCGCTCCAGAGCGTCGGCGATGATTTCCATGGTCAGGCCCTTGTTCTTCAGGTCCATCTGGATGGCGGTGATGCCCTCGGTGGTACCTGCGACCTTGAAGTCCATTTCGCCGTGGAAGTCCTCAACGCCCTGAATGTCGGTGAAGGTTCTCCATGCACCGGTCTCCTGATCGGAGATCAGACCGCAGGAAATACCGGCAACGGGACGGCGGATGGGAACACCGGCGTCCATCAGAGCCAGGGTGGAACCGCAGATGGAGCCCTGAGAGGTGGAGCCGTTGGAGCTCAGGACCTCGGAGACCACGCGGATGGCGTAGGGGAACTCCTCAACGGGAGGAATCACGGGCAGCAGAGCCTTCTCAGCCAGAGCGCCGTGACCGATCTCACGACGGGAAGTGGAACGGGCGGGACGGGCCTCGCCGGTGGAGAAGGAGGGGAAGTTGTAGTGGTGGATATAGCGCTTGGACTCCTCGGGGTAGATGGTGTCCAGCTTCTGGGCAGCGCTCAGGGTGTTCAGGGTGCAGATGCTGAGGACCTGAGTCTGGCCACGGGAGAACAGGCCGGAGCCGTGAACTCTGGGCAGAACGCCGACTTCAGCGTCCAGGGGACGGATCTCATCCATGCCACGGCCGTCCACGCGCTTGCCTTCCAGCAGCCACTTCTTGACGACCTTCTTCTGCATCTTGTACAGGCAGACCTCGATGTGCATCTCGAACTCTTCTTCGCCGTACTTCTCGACGAACTGGTTCTTGAAGTCGATGCGGGCAGCGGTCAGGCGCTCTTCACGGATGTTCTTGTCATCGGTATCCAGAGCGTGCTCGATCTGGCCCAGGCCGTAGGCAATCAGGTCGTCCAGCAGGTCGTGGTTGACAGCAGCCTTCTCGAAGGTGAACTTGGGCTTGCCGATCTCAGCAACGATGCCGTTGATGAACTTGACGATCTCCATGTTGGTCTCGTGAGCAACGCGGATGCACTCGTAAACGATATTTTCGGGAGCTTCGTTGGCCTCGGTCTCGATCATGACCACCTTCTCGAAGGTGGAGGAGATGCACACGAAGCACTCACAGGCGTCACGCTCGTCAGCGCTGGGGTTGACGATGTAATCGCCGTTCAGGTAAGCGACGTTGGTGGTAGCCACGGGGCCATTCCAGGGAACGTCGGAGGAAGCGATGGCAATGGAAGCGCCCAGGGAAGCGACGACCTCCACGGGGTTCTCATGGTCCTGAGCCAGGACGGTGCAGGTGACGACGGTGTCGTTACGCAGCTCCTCGTCGAACAGGGGACGCATGGGACGGTCGATGATACGGCTGTTCAGGATACCGCGCTCGGAGGGCTTGCCCTCGCGGCGGTTGAAGGAGCCGGGGATGCGGCCCACGGAATACATTCTCTCCTCAAACTCGATGGTCAGGGGGAAGTAGTCGATGCCTGCCTTGGGGATGGGGTTGCAGGTGCAGGTGACCAGAACGACGGTGTCGCCGTAGCGGCAGATGCACTCGGCGTTGGCCAGCTCAGCGACCTTACCGGTTTCCACGGTGAAGGGACGGCCGCCGATCTCCATCTCGTAAACATGATGGTTGGGATACTGCTTGCGAGTAATCATTGGTATAAACCTCCTGTTATATTTTTGTGGTTCGGGAGGTTTAGCACTTGAATCGGCTGTCGAAGATTCGACAACTCATTCAACTGCTAAAGCATCCCCCGATGGTAGTGTTAATGGGGCGACATTGCTGCCGCCCCACTTTGGAATATCTTACTTACGGATACCCAGCTTGGCGATCAGAGCACGGTAACGGTTGATGTCCTTGTTAGCCAGATAGTCCAGCATCTTGCGGCGCTTACCAACCATCATCAGCAGGCCACGACGGGAGTGGTTGTC
>JAGARK010000031.1 GCA_017622295.1 Oscillospiraceae bacterium | reverse complement strand
TTGCCGACAACACCGGCGCTAAGGAAATCCACTGCATCCGGGTCCTGGGCGGCTCCAAGCGTAAGTACGGCAACATCGGCGATGTTATCGTTGCTTCCGTTCGTAAGGCTACCCCCGGCGGCACTGTGAAGAAGGGCGATGTGGTCAAGGCTGTTATCGTCCGCACCAAGCGGGGTGTCCGTCGTGAGGACGGCACTTATGTCCGCTTTGATGAGAACGCTGCTGTTATCATCAAGGAAGACAAGAACCCCCGTGGTACCCGTATCTTTGGACCGGTTGCTCGTGAGCTGCGCGAGAGAGAATTCATGAAGATCCTCTCCCTGGCTCCCGAAGTCATCTAAGGGGGAACCAAGGTATGAACATTAAGAAGAATGATACCGTTATCGTCCTGTCCGGCAAGGACAAGGGCGTCAAGGGCAAGGTCATTGCTGCCATGCCCGCCGAGAACAAGGTTCTCGTTGAGAAGGTCAACGTGGCTACCTGCCACACCAAGCCCCGCAAGCAGGGCGAACAGGGCGGCATCGTCAAGCGCGAGACTCCCATCCGTGCTTGCAAGGTTGCTCTGTACTGCGACAAGTGCGGTAAGGGTGTCCGTGTCGGTCACAAGATCGACGGCGACAAGAAGATCCGCGTTTGCCGTAAGTGCGGCGCCGAAATCTAAGAGAGGAGCGTATAAATCATGAATAGAATGAAAGAACAGTATGTCAATGAGATCGCTCCCGCTCTGAACAAGAAGTTCGGCTACAAGAGCGTTATGCAGATCCCCAAGCTGGACAAGGTTATCGTCAATGTCCGCTGCGGCGAGAGCAAGAACAATGCCAAGGAAATCGAGGCCATTGTTAAGGATCTGGGCATCATCACCGGCCAGAAAGCTGTTGTGTGCAAGGCCCGCAAGTCCGTTGCTAACTTCAAGCTGCGTGAAGGCGAATCCGTTGGCGTGAAGGTCACCCTGCGCGGCGAGAAGATGTATGAGTTCCTGGACCGTCTGTTCAGCGTTGCTCTGCCTCGCGTCCGCGACTTCCGTGGCATCAACCCCAACTCCTTCGACGGCCGTGGCAACTATGCCTTCGGTCTGAAGGAACAGCTGATCTTCCCTGAGATCGAGTACGACAAGGTGGACAAGATCCGTGGTATGGATATCTGCATCTGCACCACCGCCACCACCGACGAGGAAGCCAAAGAGCTGCTGACCCAGCTGGGCGCTCCTTTCTACGCTTGATTAGGAGGATATAGGAATGGCTAAGAAGTCTATGATCCTGAAGCAGCAGGCTGAGGCAAAGTTCTCCAGCCGCCGCTACAACCGCTGCAAGATCTGCGGCAGACCCCATGCTTACCTGCGCGACTACGGCGTGTGCCGTATCTGCTTCCGTGAGCTGGCCTACAAGGGCCAGATCCCCGGCGTTCGTAAGGCCAGCTGGTAAGGGTAGTTCGAATTAAAATGTGAAAACGGTTCGGTTCGTCCCGGGAAGATGGGGCAGGGGATCCCCCTGCTCGCATTCCCCGGATACCCCCGGACCTCAACGGGTTAAGCCCGTAACTTCTAAAAGGAGGATTTTAACATGCAAATCACCGATCCCGTAGCAGATATGCTGACCCGAATTCGGAACGCGAACTCTGCAAAGCACGAAACCGTGGATGTGCCCGCTTCTAACCTGAAGAAGGCAATTGCCCAGATCCTGCTGGAGGAGGGCTACATCAAGTCCTACTCTCTGGTCGATAACGGCAACCAGGGCGTTATCCACATCACCCTGAAGTATCTGGCTAAGAAGCAGCCTGTGCTGGCCGGCCTGCGCCGCGTCTCCAAGCCCGGTCTGCGCGTTTACGCCGGTGCTGATGAGCTGCCCAAGGTTCTGAAGGGCCTGGGTATCGCCATCGTTTCCACTTCCAAGGGTGTTATGACCGACAAGAAGGCTCGCGAGCTGCACATCGGCGGCGAAGTCCTGGCCTTCGTTTGGTAAGGAGGAAAACGGAATGTCTAGAATTGGTAAGAAGCCGGTTATTATTCCGGCAAACGTCACTGTGGATGTTGCTGCTGGCAACGTCGTCACCGTGAAGGGCCCCAAGGGCACCCTGACTTACGGTTTCCATCCCGACATGATCCTGAAGGTGGAGGGCAACACTGTTATCGTTGACCGCCCCGACGAGGAGCATCTGCACAAGAGCCTGCACGGCCTGACCCGCACTCTGCTGAACAACATGGTTGTCGGCGTTGAGAAGGGTTACAGCAAGGAGCTGGAAGTCAACGGCGTTGGCTACCGTGCAGAAAAGAAGGGCAACCAGCTGGTTATGCGTCTGGGCTTCTCCCATGAGGTTATCATGGAAGAGATCCCCGGTATCTCCATCGAAGTTCCCGGCCCCAACAAGATCATTATCCACGGCATCGACAAGCAGGTCGTTGGCCAGTTTGCCGCTGAAGTCCGTGGTAAGCGTCCCCCCGAGCCTTACAAGGGCAAGGGCATCAAGTACTCCACTGAGGTCATCCGCCGTAAGGTTGGTAAGACCGGTGGCAAGAAGTAATGGAGGTGTGCCGAAATG
>JAGARK010000030.1 GCA_017622295.1 Oscillospiraceae bacterium | reverse complement strand
GAGCGAGAGCGAGAGCGAGAGCGAGAGCAAGAATGGCAGCGTCAGTACAAGGAGATCCTGTCGGCAGCTGACTTCGTTAAATACGTCTGCGAGGGTTACAGCCGATCCTGTTTCCAAATTCGGAATGAATGGATGGTAAATCACTCTGCCAGAGTTATCGCTGTGTTCAACGGAGAAAAGAGCGGAACAAAAAATACGATAGATTATGCGATCCGGCAGAATGTGCCGGTGGAATTTATTAAGGGGTGAGTTGATGCGAAGAATTATCCTCGTTTTCATGATGATGACACTGCTGTTATCTTTGGTGGCTTGTTCTGGCATCAGCGCCCCAGAGCCAGATCGTTGCAGCATATGTGACTACATTCCCAGCCATGCGCCGTGCCTTGTTAACCTCAACACTGGCGAGGTTGGAGAGATTGCACTCTACGAACCGCACCACACCTTAGTGGGCGAAATCGCAGAGGAGCAGCGAGGCGGCTACTTTAGCTTTGTGTCCGTTGCTGGTCTCCGGGGCTATCTGGACGCGTGTGTGCCGGAAACCCACGTCACCGTCCCGGATGGAATTGAAAAGTACGAGGAGAAGTATTTCTGTAGCACCTGCCGGGAACTGCTGAGGGAGTACTCTCACTGCGGCTTTGTCCTGGCGGATGTGAGAAATCCGGAAGCCCCTACAGTCTATCCTGTTGAGGCAGGTACAGAGTTCGAGGTGCGGTGCTACACGGTTGTGATAACCGAAACGGACAAAGGTGAGCTGGATATATCCCTTGTCGGCTCCATTCCAACAGAAGAGTGAGAACTCAATCTGAAACTATTCCTATCACAATGAAACTTTTATAGCCACGCTGAAACTATTCCTCGGAGAAAAGTTTCAGCGTGGCTTTATGCTTGGCACAGAAGAGGTGGTCAGAGAATGGTAAAACTCCTACCTAAAGTTCACAATGAAACTATTCCAAAGTGGTGATATGCCGAAAAGCCTTGTGCTACAAGCATTTTTGCAAAAAGAAAAAGGTTGATAGTTTCAATACCAATGGTATCAAAACTATCAACCTTATTTGGTGGAGCCGAGGGGAATCGAACCCCTGTCCGAAAGCAACTTGGAGGGACTTTCTCCGGGCGCAGTTTGTTATTTACATTCCCTCATCCTGCCGGGAACAAACACTCTGCAGGAATCAGTAGCTTCATGATGCATGGTATGGGCAAAGCTTACCATACGCACGGTCTCCACTCAGATCACACCCGAGCCCGGCTCGTGGACCTTCCGGGGCGGATGGGCGCCTAATTAGGCAGCCAGAGCAACAGTATTGTTGTCAGTTAATTTTAAAAAGTACCCGTTTTATCGTGGTCAGGTGCCACGGCCCGCTTATCCAGCCTCACTACCCCCGTCGAAACCAGTACGGCCCCGTATGGGCGGTGGGATGGCTGGCATCCCACCGTTTGAAAACAATTATCAGAAACGGCCGTAGGGATCGGGCAGCTTCTTGGGCTCAGGATAGGTCTCGCCCTTGGTGTCAACCACGATGGAAGCGATCTTCTGATCCTCCAGAGGACGGTCCATGCGGTTGGTCTTCACACCGGCGATGGCGTCCACCACTTCCAGACCGGAAGTGACCTTGCCGAATGCGGCATACTGGCCATCCAGATGCTTGGCATCCTGGTGCATGATGAAGAACTGGGAGCCGCCGGAGTTGGGGCTCTGACTGCGGGCCATGGACAGAACGCCGCGCTTGTGCTTCAGATCGTTCTTGACACCGTTGTAGAAGAACTCGCCCTTGATGCAGTAGCCGGGGCCGCCCATGCCGGTGCCCTCAGGGCAGCCGCCCTGGATCATAAAGCCGGGGATGACGCGGTGGAAGATCAGGCCGTCATAGTAGTTGTGATTACACAGATCGATGAAGTTGTAAACGCTCTGGGGAGCCTTCTCAGGATACAGTTCACCTTCGATGACGCCGCCGTTTTCCATGGTGATCTTAAAAGTAGGATTTGCCATAGTGTTAATATCTCTCCTTCATGGCACGGTCGATCTGACGCTTGGCGTCGCGCTCGGCCGCGGATTGTCTTTTATCGTAAAGCTTTTTACCCTTACACAGGCCCACCTTCACCTTCACCCGGCTGCCCTTGAAATACACGCTCAGGGGAATCAGGGAGAAGCCGTCCTGCTTGACCTTGCCGAAGAGCCGCATGATCTCACGCTTGTGCATCAGCAGGCGGCGGGGCCGGCGGGGATCGGGATTGAACCGGTTGCCGTGGTCATAGGGGGAGATGTGCATCTGGTTCAGGATCAGTTCGCCGTCCTTGATGCCGCACCAGGCGTCCTTCAGATTCAGGGTACCCGCCCGGATGGACTTGACTTCGGTGCCCATCAGCTCGATGCCCGCCTCGTATTCTTCTTCGATGAAGTATTCATGCCGGGCCTCCCGGTTGGTGGCCATGACTTTGATGCTTTCCTTTTCCAGCTTGCTCACCTCCTCAGTATACTCTGAAATGTATTATACCATAATTGTCAAGTTATTCAAACAGGAATTTTTCCAGTTCCTCTGTAGAGTTGAAGGTATAGTCGCACAGACTTGTCATCTCCGCCATGATCTGGGGATAATCCTTCCGGCCCCAGGCTGCGAAAGCAATGGGCACCCCTGCCCCGCTCGCCATATCGTATGCAGGCTTCATATCGTCAACCACCAGCAGCTGCTCCGGCCGCAGATCATACTTTTTCATGATTTGTACCAGGGGCCATGGATTGGGCTTTCGCTGATGCTCCGGGTAGTCCCAGCCGAAGATATGATCGGGCCGGATGCCAAAGTGGGCATCATAGTCCCGGGTGATGTTGTCATTGCAGGAATGGGATACCACGCAGACCAGTCCCCCCTCCTCCTTCTGGCGGCAAATAATCCGATGGATTCCGGGAAAGGCTGCCGGGATATGATCTCTGATATACTCCTGCCAGAGCCTGTACTCATCCACCAGCTCCTGCTCCGTAAAGCCATACCACCGGCGGCACATCTCCGCAAATCCCAGATTGCAGCAGCCGCTGACATACTCGTCAAGGGTGATGGTGGCCCCGGGGCGATACTGGTCGAGAATATAGACAAAAAAGGGATAATTGACAGTCGCTTCGCTCTGAACAACGGTATCGTCGTGATCCAGAACCAGACACGGGAATTTCAGCATAGGATACCTCCTATCGAACAATGGGCCTCCCAAACGGGAGGCCTGTTGTAATCATTCTGCGATATAAACCAGTCCGCAGGCATCGGGGCCGATGTGGCTGCCGATAGCGGCGCCAACCTGGATGATCCGATCATCCGGCACTTCCCAGCCGGCAGAGCTCAGGTGCTTTGCCAGCTGCTCGCCCACGGAGCGGTTGTTGGTGTACATGACGTACAGCGGATATGCCACGTCCGGCTTCTGGATCCCCGGGCGCTTGCACAGGAAATCCATGCCCTTTCGCATACCCATGGCCTTGGCTGGTACCTCCACCCTGCCCTGGGCATCCACATTGATGATGGGCTTGATGTTGGCAAGGGTACCCAGCTTGTAGGTGGTGTGGGAAATCCGTCCGCCTTTGTAGAGGTATTCCAGAGTATCCATACAGGCGTAGAGAACCACTCTGCTGCGCAGCTGCTCCAGCTCGGCAATGATCTCGGATGCGGACTTACCGGCATCCCGCAGCTTCGCCGCCTGCTCCAGAATCATCCGCTGGCCGCCAGTGGCATTGCGGCTGTCAAACACATGGCAGCTGTCATAGCCCAGCAGATTCTTTGTCATGACAGCGCTCTGATAGGTTCCGCTGAGGGCGGAGGAAAGGCAGATGTAGATTGCCTCATCGCCCTGGGCGTGGGCCTCTTCAAACAGATCCATCAGAATCTGGGGAGAGGCCTGGGCCGTTTTGGGAGGATTCCCGGAAGCAAGCAGCAGGTCATAGAACTTCTTCTTGGAAAGATCGCTATTCTCCTGATACTCCTGCTCATCAAAAATTACCGTCAGTGGAATGCAGGAAATGCCCAGCTTATCCAATTCAAAAGGTTCAAAATCAGCAGCGGAATCGGTGATGATCCGTACCATAAAAATCCCCCATTCAAACGATGTATATCAAATATTCTACTCTATGATCGTTGATCAATTGTAACAATACTGTAAATTCTTATTTCTCCTGCGGATAGACCATGCCCCACTGTCTGCGAAGGCCGTCCATCAGCTCCATAATGTAAACGGAGTCATCCAGCGGCATGGACTTGGACTCATGCTCACCCTTGGCGATCTGCTGGGCAGCTTCGATGAATTCATACTCATAGCCGTTGATCTGGGGCGGAACCTCCTGGAAGGAAACCAGCTTATCGTCCAGGTCATAGACAGAAATGGAGCTGGGATTATTGATGTTCTCCACCACAATGTAACCCTTGTCGCCGTGGATGATGCCCTTTCTGTCAGAGCGGCAGAAGATGCTGTGGGTCAGCACCGCCATGCGTCCGTCCTTATAGAAGATGGTAATGGTCTCCATGGCATCCACTCCGGTATCAAGCATCCGAACGGAGGACTCGATGCGCTCGATGTCGGTGCCGAAGTGCATGGTGGCAAAGTTCAGGCCGTAAACGCCGATGTCCAGCAGCGCGCCGCCGGCAAGATTGGGATTCCAGATGCGCTCCTTATCGTCGATGTCGTAGGACAGATTGGCAGTCAGGGTGTTGACCTCACCAATGATGCCGCTGTCAATGGTCTGCTGGATCATATTCCGGGAGGGCATATAGCGGGTCCATATGGCTTCTGCCACATAAATTCCCTTTTCCTCAGATGCTTCCCGGATCTTTTGTGCCTGATCGGCATTCAAGGTAAATGCCTTCTCGCAGATGACAGCCTTGCCATACTCCAGACAGAGCATGATGTGCTCATAATGGTGGGAATGGGGCGTAGCAACATACACCAGCTCCACTTCGGGATCACGGAGCATTGCCTCATAACTGTTATAAACCTTCTGGAAGCCATATTTCTTCGCAAAGGCCTCTGCCTTTGCCAGATCCCGGGAGGCAACGGCATAGCAATCGATGCAATCCGTGTTGACCAGCGCGGGTGCGACGGTGTTGGCGATTCTTCCGGGACCGATGATACCAATTTTCATAACAGTTCTCCTCTGCATCATAATTTGAATACAAATATTATATATGATTGAATCCTGTTTTTCAACAATTACAATCAAAAACCCGGCTCAAAAGAGCCGGGTTTTCATACAAATTGTACGGTTACCTCATCTGACAATTGTCAGCGGAGGGCCATCGAAGGAGATGATGTGGTCAGCCACTTTCAAAATGGATTCCTCATGGGTTACCAATACCACGGGGGTATTCAGCGACCGGATCCTTCCAATGATCCGCCGGCCCCGCTCCGGGTCGATTCCGGCAAAGGGTTCGTCCAGCAGATACAACCTGCCACCCAGGGCCAGACATCTCGCCAAAGCCAGTCGGCGGCACATTCCACCGGAAAGAGCGGCGGGATAAGCCTTTTCTTCATTCTCCAGCTCCACCAGCTCCAGCCACTGCCGGGCTTCATTCCAGCGATCCCGGGGCAGAACATCGGTGATATGCTGGGCCACCCTCCGCCAGGGAAGCAGCCGGTTTTCCTGGAATAGAAATGCGGTCTGATCTCCGCTGACACCGAAAACACGGCCGGATTCCAACCTCTGAAGCCCTGCCAACGCCCGCAGCACCGTGGTCTTACCACAGCCCGATGGGCCCCGGAGGGCCGTGACACCGGAATCTGGAATATCGATGGAAAAATGATCCAGAATCACCTTCTCACCGAAGGAAAGACAGGCATTTTCAAGACCAATCATTTTGGGCACCTCCATTCCAGCGGGACAGAGCCCAGCGCAGCAGCTTTTCCAGAATCAGTGACAGACTGACCACGACCACCGTCCAGGCGAACAGGTCGGGGATCTCCAGATACATCTTGGAATTATAGATCCGGGTGCCGATGGCCTCCTTCGGCAGACACAGCACCTCCGCAGCCGCGCCGGATTTCCAGGCAAGACCCATGGCATTGGTCAGGGCGGCGGAAAAATAGGGCCGCAGCGAATGAATGTAGATCAGCCACAGGGTCTTGAAGCCGGAAAAGCGGTAGGTTTTCGCCATTTCCAACAGCTGCGGGTCTGTAGCTTTGATGCCCCGGGAGAAATTCTCCCACACCACCGGCAGCACCATCAGCGCCGCAATGATGACCGGAACCGCATCCCGGCCCGTCCACAGCAGCACCAACAGGATAAACGATGCCACCGGGGTGGCGCGGACCACCCGTATCGCAGGGGACAGGATATGGTCAAGCACAGGTGATGCGCTGGTCAGTACCGCCAGCACTATGCCCGCGGCGGCGCCGAGAACCATTCCGGAGAGGATCCGAACCAGAGATGCGGCCACTGTCTTCCAGAAGCCGCCCTCCCCTGCCAGGCGGATCAGAGATTTGGCAACGGACAGCGGATACGGCAGAAGCAGTTCATTGCCCCTCCCCTCCACGCTGAGCTCCACAAGCCAGGCCGCCAGCTGCCACACGCCGATCCAGAAGATCACCGGCAGCAGCCAGAGGGCCAGCCTTCGGAAGGTTTTAGCCGACGCCATAATAGAACTCGTCAGCGGGCATTGCACCGCCGATAGAAGCAGGATTAGCCTGATACATCACATCAAAGAACTGAACCAGAATGTCCTTCATTTCCTGACCGGTGATGAAGGTCAGATTACAGGTGGGGATAGCCTTGGCGGCGATCTGGGCGTTGGCGGTGATGCCATACTGGGCCACCAGTGCAGCAGCGTCCTCCCGGTTGGCTTCATCGTTCATGTAGTTGATGGACTTTTCATAAGCCTTCAGGAAGCTGGCAACGACATTGGGATTCTCTTCCAGAAATGCAGTGCGGACCACGATGCAGCCCTGAGCCAGAGCGCCATTGCCCAGCTTATCCCACTCCTCGGACAGGGAGATTGCCTGACGGATACCAGCATCCTTCATCATGACGGTGGTGGCAGCAGGAACGGGCAGCATGCAGATGGCAGCTTCCTCGGTGGTCATCTTGGCGATGACTTCCTGGGCGGTCATCCACTGGATGTCGACATTCGCAGGCTCCACGCCGTTTTCGGTCAGCAGGTGATTGAGGATGTACTCGGGATTTGCACTCTGGCCGGTGGCGTAGACAGTCTTGCCCTCCAGATCAGCCATAGACTGAACAGAATCGCCCTTTTCCAGAATATACAGGACGCCCAGGGTGTTGACAGTCATAACTTGCAGCGCACCATCAGTCTTGTTGCACAGGGTTGCGGCCATGTTGGTTGCAACGGCCGCGATGTCGGCTTCACCATTGATCAGGGCGTTCTTGACGGCTTCATTGTCGGCGACCACTTCTGCAGAAGCGATCACGGGCCACTCATCAGTTTCATTGTCTGCCATCAGCTTTGCAGCGCCGACACCGGTGGGGCCGGACATGACCATCAGCTTGGGCAGTGCCTCAACAGCAGCGGGTGCCTCGGTTGCAGGAACGGTTTCGATCACTTCTGCTTCGGTGGGCGCTTCCGTCGGTGCTTCGGTTGCGATGGTGCCTTTTTCATTCTTTGCGGCGCAGCCGGCCAGCAGGGACAGCAGCATGGCAGCTGCCAGAATGATGGAAAGATATTTTTTCATGTTATTTTTCTCCTTTACTCAATTATATTGATATTAAAACCTTTAAGGCGAAGCGTTGAAGGTTTTAATATGAAGATCAGAATCGACAACACCGTCAGGTGGTGTCTTTTAAATTGAAATCAATATTTCAATTTAAAATGAGTATTACACCTTGGAATAGGCGGTTTTTGCGGTCACGCCGGGAAGATTTCCGATTTTTCCGGAAAGGGCGGCGATTTTATCCTGAGGTGCATCCAGCACCACACTGATGATATTGATCCCCCGCTCCCGGTAAGGGATGCCCATGCGGCCGATGATCCACTCGCCATGATCGTGAAGCAGGGCGTTGAGCTGGTCGACGGCTCCGTCCTTCTCCACAATAATGCTCATGACGGCGATTCTGGTGTCCATAGTCTTACCTCCTTATAAAAAATTGCCGTACCTGACAGGCAGGTACGGCAAAAAATGGTTAGACTACGGCTATCCTGATATGCCGTACCTTGCTGTCAGAGCTTCCTCTTCTTATCAGGTACGAATTCGCTGGAATTATTCGTGATTGTGCAGCAGATCGTGGATCTTGTGCTTGAAGATCTCGTTCTGATAGAAGAAGTCCATCAGAGGATTCTCGTGAGACTTCTTCAGAACCATCTTTCTGTCGGTGCGGTAGATACCCTCGTCACGCTCGTTGACAACGGACTTGTGGTCCAGTCTGGTGGGCTGACCGCCGCCCATGACACAGCCACCGGGGCAGGCCATGACTTCGATCAGGTGATATTCCTTCTCGCCGGACTTGACGGCATCCATGACCTTACGGGCATTGGCCAGACCGGAAGCAACGCAGATCTTCACATCCATGCCATTGTAGGGCACGGTGATCTCCTTGATGCCTTCGTTGCCGCGGACGCCGGAAGCAGCCACAGCTTCCAGAGACTTGGGATTATGATCCTGAACCAGACGGCGCAGGACAGCCTCGGTAACACCGCCGGTAACGCCGAAGATGACGCCGCCGCCGGAACCCATACCGAAGGGCATGTCGCAGGATTCCTCAGGCAGGTTGGCAAAGTCCAGACCGAACTGCTTGATCATCTGAACCAGCTCGGTGGTGGTCAGGACAGCATCGGTGTCCTTCTCGCCATAGGTATAGGAATTGGGACGCTCTGCTTCCATCTTCTTGGCAGTACAGGGCATGATGGAGACCACGAAGGTCTTCTTGTTGCTCTTGTTGTGCTCAGGGCTGCGGTAGTATTCCTTCAGCACAGCGGAGAACATACCCTGGGGACTGCGGCAGGTAGAAACGTTCTGCTTGAACTCGGGATATTCGTTATCAACGAACTTGACCCAGGCGGGACAGCAGGAGGTCAGCAGGGGCAGCTTCTGACCGCGGGACACACGGCCCAGGAACTCAGCAGACTCTTCCATGATGGTCAGGTCAGCGGTGTAGGTGGTGTCAAAGACCCGGTTGAAGCCCATGGCATGCAGCGCAGCAACCAGCTTGTAAAGAGAGTTCTGACCGGCGGGCAGGCCGAAGGCTTCGCCGACAGCGACACGGACAGCAGGAGCGATCTGACAAACCACACGGGTGTTGGGATCGTTGATGGCAGCCCAGACCTTGTCAGTATGGCTGCGGATGGTCAGGGCGCCGGTATCACAGACAACACGGCACTGGCCGCAGCTGACGCACTTGGTAGCAGCCAGCTTCTTATCGAAAGCGGGGCTGACGGTGGCTTCGGAGCCGCGGAATGCGAAGTCCAGAGCACCGACGCTCTGCAGCTCGTTACAGGCACGAACGCAATTGCCGCAGAGGATGCACTTGTTGGGGTTGCGGATGATGGCATAGGAGCTGTCGTCGATGGGCTGAGGCTCCTTGTAATTCTCGAAACGGACGGTATTGACACCCAGGCGCTGTGCCACATTCTGCAGAGGGCAGTGACCGCTCTTTTCGCAGGTGGTGCAGTCACGGTCGTGGGAAGCCAGCAGCAGCTCCACGATCAGCTTGCGGTAGGAGCGCAGCTTTTCGGTGTTGGTGTAGATGACCATGCCATCCCGGGGCTCCTCAGAGCAGGAGGCAAAGAAGCGGCCTCTGTCGTCCTCGACGGTGCACAGACGGCAGGCGCCAAAGGTGGACAGCTCAGGCTGATAGCACAGGGTGGGGATATCGATACCCGCCTTGCGGATGATGGTCAGCACATTCTTTTCGTTGGTAAACTCGACCTGACGGCCGTTGATCGTAATAGTACCCATGATTTCCCCTCCTTATCCTTCGATATAGATTGCATCGAAGGCACAGTTCTCGCGGCAGGCGTTGCACTTGATGCAGGTTGCGGGATCGATGGTATGCGCAGCCTTGATCTTGCCGGAAATAGCGCCCACGGGGCAGTTTCTGGAGCACTTGCTGCAGCCGATACACTTGTTGGGATCGATGACATACTTGCGCATAGCGCTGCAGACATGAGCCCGACACTTCTTATCGACAATGTGCTCGATGTATTCATCCTTGAAGACCTTCAGGGTGGACAGAACGGGCAGCGGTGCGCTCTTGCCCAGGCCGCACAGAGCCATGGTACGGATCATGGTGGCCAGCTCTTCCAGCTTGTCCAGATCCTCCAGCTCGCCCTTGCCGTCTACGATCCGCTCCAGAATCTCCAGCATACGCTTGGTGCCCTCGCGGCAGGGGATGCACTTACCGCAGGACTCGCGCTGGGTGAAGGACATGAAGAAACGGGCAACTTCGACCATGCAGGTATGCTCGTCCATGACGACCAGACCGCCGGAACCGACGATGGCGTCGAATTTCTTGACGGAATCAAAGTCCAGAGGCTCATCCAGGTGCTTCTCCACCAGACAGCCGCCGGAGGGACCGCCGATCTGAACGGCCTTGAACTTGCCGCCGGACTTCAGGCCACCGCCGATGTCAAAGATGATCTCCCGCAGGGTGGTGCCCATGGGCACTTCGATCAGGCCAGTGTTCTGAATGGAGCCGGTCAGGGAGAAAGTCTTACAGCCGGGGCTGCCTGCGGTACCGATGGAACGGAACCAGTCGGCGCCCTGGAGAATAATCTTGGGAACGTTGGCATAGGTCTCAACGTTGTTCAGGACAGTGGGCTTCTCCCACAGGCCCTTCTCAACGGTTCTGGGAGGCTTGACACGGGGCATACCGCGGCTGCCTTCGATGGAGGCAGTCAGGGCGGAGCCTTCGCCGCAGACGAATGCGCCGGCACCGCGGTTGATGTGCATGTGGAAATTGAAGCCGGTGCCCATAATGTTGTCACCCAGCAGGCCATGCTCTTCCAGCTGTGCAATGGCGTTTCTCAGGCGGCGGACAGAGTTGGGATACTCGGCACGGACGTAGATATAGCCGTGCTCAGCCTTGACGGCGTAAGCGGCGATCATCATACCTTCGATCAGCTTGAAGGGGTCGCCTTCCATAACAGAGCCGTCCATGAAGGCGCCGGGGTCGCCTTCGTCACCATTACAGACCACATAGCGGCAGGTCTCCTTCTGGCGGGCAACCTGCTTCCACTTACGGCCGGCGGGGAAGCCGCCGCCGCCGCGGCCGCGCAGGCCGGACTTGTCGACTTCGTCGATAACCTGGTCGGGAGTCATCTCGGTCATGGCCCTTTCCAGTGCCTTGAAGCCGCCGCTGACCAGATACTCTTCCAGAGACTCAGCATCAAACTTGCCGCAGTTTTCCAGAACAATTCTGGTCTGCTTGGCAAGGAAGGGAATGTCTTCAGGATGTACATAGGATTCGCCGTTCTGGGTGTAGAGCAGGCGGTCCACAACACCGTCGCCCAGAACGCTCTGATTGAAGATCTCTTCACAGTCAGACAGCTGAACCTTGGTATACTGAACAGAAACTGCACCCTTCTGAATACGGACCAGGGGGCCCAGCTCACAGATGCCCTGACAGCCGGTGTGCTTTACGCCGACGGACTTTTCACCGTCGTGGCCGCCGCAGGCAGAGAACTCCAGGGTAATGCCGGGAGCATCCTTGCAGATCTCAACGAACTTCTCATAAATCTTTTCGGAACCGGTGGCAATACAGCCGGTGCCGGAGCAGACCAGAATACGGCAATCAGTACCGGCCAGCACCTGCGCAGCAGCTTCGCGAACCTTGTCCAGAGCTTCGATGTTTTCAATCATGCGTCAGCACCTCCTTTTAACTGATCGATCAGTGCTTCAGCGGCTTCGGGGGTCATGCGGGGATAGACGTCCTCATTGACCATCATGGTGGGAGCAAGACCGCAGGCGCCCAGACAGGAGACGGTTTCCACGGTGAACAGCATATCATCCGTGGTGTGCTTCTTGCCGCTGAGGCCGAGCTTTTTGTTCAGGGCCTGCAGGACGGGAATGGACTTCTTGACGTGGCAGGCAGTGCCGTCACAGACCTTGATGATATACTTGCCCTTTGCCTCGAAGGAGAAGTTTTCATAGAAGGTAGCGACAGAATAGGCCTTTGCCTCAGTGATGCCGATCTGCTCGGCAACATAGGTCAGCAGTTCTCCGGGCAGATAACGATATTCTGCCTGAATATCCTGCATAATGGGAATCAGAGAACGTGCGTCCCGGACATACCGGGCGATGATCTCATCCGTTTTGCGGTAGTAGGATTCATCCAGCATGATGTTGTTTCCTCCTTGTTTAATTGGTTTTTCTATTGAGAACTTTGCAGATAACCACATATTAAATTATAGCATAAATCGACGGATTTTCTATATACATATTTTCATAAATTTTTAAGCAAAAATTGTAAAATCAAACAATAAAAGTTACCCGATGCTAACTTTTTTCACAGTCGCACCGGGTAATTTTAATCAATCATAACCGCCGTTGTGTTCCGGCATTTGCTTATATTCCGGGATATTTACCATAAGATCACGCATGAACTCCACAAATTCCATGAAACGCGCAGCCTCTTCATTGTTCGGATAACAGGAAGCGGTGGCATCGCCATTGATGTCGTAAACCGATCCATTTATCGTGAATTGGATTTTATAAACCGTCAGGGGTGTCATGGCGACCATCTCGTCGCCCTTTGCCAATTGGGCGGCGGTCATTTCCCGATCGATGGAAGCAATGTCCAGCTCCCGGATCTTCTGATAGATCTGCTCGAGCTCTTCCCTTTCCGGCACAAACTCCATCAGGGCGATGCCGTCCAGTACCAGGTCCTTCTGGAGAATTCCTTCGTAGGTATCATAGACGTTTTCCGACCCAATGGCCCAGCTGTAACGGATGGCAAAATCCTCCGGCATATGCTCCGGGTATTGTACCTTTGAATCAGCGCAGCCTGCCAGCGTCGCCAGCAAAAGTAATATCAGTATCACTTTCTTCATGTCATTCCCCCTCCTGTAAAATCATTTCTTCCAACAGCCGATAACACCGGGCATTGATATACCAAGTGCCATCAATGAGCAAGGCATCGTTGAACAGGACATATTCCCGATCCCCAGTTTCGGTAATAACACCAATGACATAGGCCATGCCTTCGCTGTCCCCTATCGAATCATCTCCGATGACCGTTTCCGGATCCTTGGGGAAAGCATTGATCGCATCCAGGATGGCCTGCATTTCAGATTCAGAAGTGAAGAGCCTTCCAAGTTCCGCGGATTCTGAATGGGTAGTTACTGTGATGGACAGCACCTGATTCTCATTACTCTGGGTCTTCTCCCCTTCCGCAGGCTCCATGGGGCGGTCTGCCTGGGATGCGCTTTCTTCCTCGACGGATTCCGGAGCCGGAGCCGCCGGAGCATCCATGCATTCGACGCTCATGGCGTTGTCATACGCGACTCCCTTGGTGGAACCTCCGAAGCCCATTGAAAACACCGCCAGCACACCACCACAGCAAAGCAGCAGCGGCAGGCATACAAGCAGCATCCTCTTCGCGCGCTTTTTTCTCTCGACCCGGTACTGCTCCGCACGGCGCAGCACTTCCGCTTTAAACTCAACATCTGTTCGTCTCAAACCAACGCACCGTCCTTTCCCAGGATGGACCGAAGCTGCACCTTGGACCGATACAGGAGATTCGCAACCTGCTTTTTGTTCTTTCGCATGACCTTTGCCGCGTCCTCATAACTGAGGTCTTCAAAATACACCAGATGGATGGCCGTCTGCATATCCCGGGGCAGCCGGGTCAGAGCCCGGTTCAGAGCCTGCTTACGCTCGTCGAGAAGGATCAGCGCCTCCACGGAAGGCTGGGCCGGCAGTTCCTTTTCTGCCTCGGACAGCTCCACCATTGAGAATCTTCCGCGGCGGCGCAGATAATCCAGCGCCCTGGAGCGGCCGATCATAAACAGATATGTTTTCAGACTGGTTTTGAAGTTATAGCGGTGACGATGTACGATCAGATACATAAACGTATCAATGGCCAGATCCTCCGCCGTGTCCATGTCATGGACAAAGCGGTTGATAAAGAACGTCAGGCTGTTGCGGTATAATCCCATGATCTCGTCAAAGGCAGACTGGTCACCATCCAGATAACGGCGGTAGCTACTTTCACCGTTTTTCATAGATCTCCTCCTTGCTGTCTTTCACTTCTTATACGCAGGGAACCAGAAAAGTACTTCACTTTTTTTAAAGCGGTGACAGCCGTAGCCGTCACCGCTTTTATATTATCTGTAGAAAGAATTTCCGCCGATGAATTCTCTCACCAGGCTGGTAGGCGGGATCTCATCATCCACATCCGCTTCGATGATGTAGTTGAGGATCTTGACGATGTTCTGCACCTCGTCATAGCACTCATCCTCGGGCCCGATGGCCGTCAGCAGCGGGAAAATGAACTTCTTCAGCACCGCCAGCTCATAGAGCGTCGAGCTGTTGAAGATCACGTCCGCATTTTCCTGGAAGGGGAAAATCCACCGTTTTTCACCCCGCTGGACCGAGGCCCACATGGACAGCGTTTTCTGCACGGAAGAGCCCCGGGTCTCGTAGTCCCGGACGATACGCCGCAGAAGCCGCAGATAGGAGGTGGGTATCCGGTTGTGGTTATCCAGGTTCAGAGGCAGCAGAGGGCTGACATAGAGCCGGAAGATCATGCTCTTATCCACATTATCCGGCAGCATCACCGGATTCAGTCCGTGGAGGCCCTCCACAATGATGACGGAATCAGGATGAAGCTTCAGCTTGTGGCCCTTCCACTCCCGCTTGCCCAGTTTAAAATCGAAGCTGGGCAGCTCTACCTCCTCACCCCGCAGAAGCTTTGCCATATCTGCCCGGAAGAGTTCCGTATCGATGGTGTTGATATGCTCCAGATCCAGCTTGCCGTCGGGGCCGGGGGCGATCTTCTCCCGATCGATATAGTAGTCATCCAGACTCATGAGGATGGGCTTCTTGCCGTGCACCCGCAGCTGGGTGGCAAGGCGGTTGGCAGAGGTAGTCTTGCCGGAGGAGCTGGGGCCTGCCAGCATGACAGCCTTGGCTCCCCGCTCGCAGACCATATCCGCCACCTTGGAATAACGCTTCTCATGGAGGGCCTCATTGACACGGATCAGCTCCCGGATCCGGCCGCTGACGGTCAGGTCATTCAGATCCGCAACGGTCTCGCATTCCATCAGCTCGCACCAGCGTTCGCCTTCGGCAAAGACATTGAAGAAATTGGGTGAATCCAGATAATGAGCCACCACATCGGGATTCTTGTCATCGGGGTATACAAAGAGGAAGCCATCCTCCGCCTCCCGGATGTCCCAGACCATCAGATAGCCCGTAGAGGGCATCATCTCGCCATAGTAATAGTCGGCGAAGTCACCATGGGAATACTCGTCGAAGTAGTTGAAATTACGCCAGGACAGCAGCCGTGCCTTATCGTTCTGGCCATCGGCACGAAAATGCTCCAGCGCCTCCTCCAGGGGAACTCTGCGCCGCAGAAGGGGGATATCCTCCTGCACCAATTCCTGGACCCGCTGCTTCAGCTTCGTAACAGAGAAATCCTCAGCACCGCTGACTTTCATGTAAACGCTGGCACCGATGGTGCAGTTCATCTTGGTCACCGCATGGGGCCACAGCTGCCGCAGAGCCAGGAAAATGGCAAACTGGGCAGTGCGGATATAGGCCTCCTTACCGGCATTGTCGGAGTATCGCAGCAGACGGATCTCCCCGCCGGAGGCCGCCATGGCCCGGCGCATGGAGGTGCGTTCTCCGGAAGCCTCTTTCTCACGGACGGGAATATAGTTAAGCGTAAAGACTTCGCCTGCAATTTTCGCAGCCAACGGACGGCCGGACATACGCTTTTCGTCCAGCCCCAGCTCCCGCACCAGATCCAGCAGGGACTGGCCGGCATGAGCAACAATGGCTCTTCCGTCGATCATCAGATTCATATCAGCGCCTCCTTTGGGTTTTGCACAAATTGTAATCGTAATAATAACACATTTTTAGTCATTATGCAACTGGAAAATACAAAAAAGAAGCCGTTCTGAAAAAGAACAGCTTCTGAAGTGTATGTTTGAGAAACGAGATTATTCCTTGCCGATGGACATGATATCATAGGGCGTAGTCTGATAGACGAAATAGTTCAGCCAATTGGAAAACAGCAGATTGGCATGTCCCCGCCAGCGGACGATGGGCTCCCGGGTCTCGTCATCGTCGGGATAGTAATGGGCGGGCACAGAAATGGGCTTTCCCAATTTCTTGTCCCGCAGATACTCGGTTTCCAGGGTCAGAGGGTCATACTCAGCATGACCGGTGATGAAGATATGCTGTCCTTCCTTGTTCATGACTGCATAAACGCCGGCTTCCTCGGAAGAGGCCAGAATCTTCAGGCCGGGTATCGCCTCGATATCCTCCCGCAGCACCGTAGTGTGGCGGGAATGGGGTGCATAGAACTCATCGTCAAAGCCCCGTAGCAGAATGGAGCGTTTATAATCGCGCTTGTGAGGATATACGCCGAAGAGCTTCTGGGGCAAATCATGCTTGCCTACGCCGTAGTGATAATACAGTCCCGCCTGGGCGCCCCAGCAGATGTGGAAGGTGGAGTGAACATGGGTCTTGCTCCATTCCATGATTTCACAAAGCTCCGGCCAGTAGTCTACCTCTTCAAAGGGCATCTGCTCCACCGGCGCTCCGGTGATGACCATTCCATCGAATTTACGATGCTTGAGTTCCTCAAAGCTCTTATAAAAGGTCAGAAGATGCTCCTGGGAGACGTTTTTGGCCTTGTGGGACGTGGTATGCATCAGCTCCAGATTCACCTGAAGGGGCGTATTGCCCAGAAGGCGGCTGAGCTGGGTCTCCGTGACGATCTTTGTGGGCATCAGATTCAGTACCACGATCTCCAGGGGGCGGATATCCTGGGTGGTGGCCCGGGTGGCCTTCATGACGAAGATATTTTCCTGCTTCAGCGTTTCCGCTGCAGGAAGGTCATTGGGGATCTGAATGGGCATAGTCGTTCACCTGCTCCGAAATGTATTTTCACCCATTCTATCCCAGTTTCAAAGGTTTGTCAATTCTCCCGATCCTCCAGCACCGTTCCCTGATAATAGTGGGTCAGGATTTCCTCATAGCTGCTGCCCGCTGCCGCCATGGCGTCTGCGCCGTACTGACTCATGCCTACCCGGTGGCCATAGCCTCTTGTGGTCACGGTTATGCAGTCCCCCTCTGCCGTCATGGTAAAGGCCGTGGAGCGAAGTCCCAGCGCTTTGCGCAGATCGGTTCCCTTAAAGCTGACGCCGCCGATGAGCATGGTGTCCACCCCGCCGCCGGCGGTATAAGTAGCCTTTCCCAGCCAGGTTTCCGGCGATCCTGTCAGATTCAGGCCCAGGGCATCCGCAAAAGCATCCGCCTTATATGTAACGGTATCGGTGTAATGCGTCGCATATTCCTCCCCGGGGCTGTCCACGGAGCGAAGATAGGCCACATCCGTCCCCCATACCGCCACCGCATCCTCCGTGGCACCACCGCTGCAGGAAAAATAGGTTGCTTCGATCAACGCCCCCTCGTAGGTCAGTACCTGTCCGGTGGTCTGCTCCACTGCATCGCGCATCCGGTCGATTCCTTCCTCCGTTCCGCCTTTTTCCAGATATTCCTCCGGCGCGATGTAAGCCTGACAGCAGCCGGAGTCCATACACACCGCCGCTTCAGCATGCTTTCCCCTCTGAGCTGAGCGCAGCGTGAAGGTCCGGGCGACAACTGCCTGAGCCTTTTGGGCTTCCGGCTCAAAGGACACCGGCATCTCCGCCAGCACCACCCCCACCAGGTATTCTTCCAGCTCCATTTCCTCAGCCACGCTCTCGTCCGTCAGGACCCTGATCATCACCGGCTCCTCCTGCTGCAGCGTTTCCGTGGGTACCTCGGTGATCCTGAGTTCTTCCGACCGCTGTTCCGGGGCGCCGAACCGGACCGCCAGGCTCAGCACCACCGCCGGCATCACCAGCCCCAGCACAATTGACAGCCATATTTCCTTCCAACTTGGTATCATATCTTCCCCTCCCTGTAGGTTATCCTACCATTTTCTTCCTAAAAAGGCTGTCAAAAGAAAGAATTGATTGCAATCGGGGCTTTATTCTGATATCATATATCCAAAACATATTATGGAGGTATTCCATGTCTGCGCAGAAAAAGAAATGGGGCGACCGCAAGGATGGCGTATGGCTGAAGGACATCCCCGCCATGAACCGGATCATGCCCTCATTGCTTCCCAACCGGGCTGACAACGAAGCCCACATCAGCATTGATATCGACGCCCGGCCCCTGAACGCCTATCTGGAAAAAGTCAACGAGGGCCGCACCGATGATAAATACACCTTCTTCCACCTCATCAGTGCCGCCGCAGGTAAGGCTTTTGTTCTGCGGCCCAAGATGAACCGTTTCGTGGTAGGCAGCAAGATGTATCAGCGCAAGAACATCACCGTGGCCTTTACAGTGAAAAAGCGCTTCAGTGACCATGCAGAAGAAGCCCTGGCTTTCTTTGAATTCGATCCCAGGGAGACCATGGCCTCCTATCACGAGAAGATCATGAAGATTATTCACTCCACCAAGAGCTATGAGGAGAAGGATACTTCCACCGGCGCCATGGACATCATCTGTAAGCTGCCCCAGTGTGTCATCGCGGGAATCGTGAAATTTGTCCTGTGGCTGGATAAGCATGGCTGGGCTCCGGATTTTCTCATCGGCAGCGACCCCAACCACGCCTCCATTTTCCTGAGCAATCTGGGCTCCATCGGTCTGCCCGGCGGTTACCACCATCTGGTGAACTGGGGCACGAACTCCTGCTTCATCGTGGTCGGCAAGAAGTACATGAAAATGGAATACGACGCCAATGGCAACGAAGACCTCCACGAGGTCATTCCCCTGGGCATCACCCTGGATGAGCGCATTGCCGATGGCTATTACTATTCCGGGACCGTAGCTCTCGTAAAGGAGCTTCTGGCCCATCCGGAGCTGCTGGAGCTGCCTGCCGACACTCCTGTGGAATACGCCATCAAACGCTGACAATCACTGCGGATCCCCCGCAGTCACGGGCTCGTAGCTCAGCTGGGAGAGCGTACGGTTCGCATCCGTAAGGCCGAGGGTTCGATCCCCTTCGAGTCCACCAAAAAAACCAGATACCCAAGAGGGTATCTGGTTTTTTATGTAATGGAAATCAAAAGTACATGTCGGATTGCATTTGATGGCGGGTTCAAAGCAACGTACTTCAGTATGGGGCACCGCCATCATACGCCGTAGAAATCCAGAAACTGTCTGGTTTCCGGGAGTTGCGGCTCATACAGGACCTGCTCTTTCGATCCGCATTCCAGCAGCTTTCCCTTGTGGAAATAGAGCACTTCATCAGCAATACGCCGGGCCTGCTGCAGGCTGTGGGTCACGAGGATCAAGGTACAGCCCATCTCCCGGACATAGCGCACAATCAGGTCTTCCGACACGGATGTGGTCTCCATATCCATGGCGGCAGTGGGCTCATCCAGAATTGCCACATCATAGCGCTTCATCATCAGCCGGGCCAAAGCCATGCGGGCGGTCTCGCCGCCGGAGAGCCGGTCTGCCCGTTTGTTTTCCAGATGGCGCAGCTGAATGGCATCCATCAATTCTTCTGCTCGGGATACATCCCGGCCGTTCAGCAGGATGTTGGCTTTTGTGGTCATACGGAAGGCATAATTCTTCTGGGGCATATAGCCAACGCAGTCTGTTTCCAGATGAATATCCTTTCGGTCTGCTTTCAGCACACCTGCCAGAATTTTTGCAAAAGTGGATTTTCCGCTTCCGTTGGCGCCGATGACCGCATAAATCTTTCCGGGCTGCAGCTCCATACCTGGGAAATCCAGCACGGTTCTTCCATCGTAGGTTTTGGAAAATGCATGAATCTTCATCGGCTCAGCCTCCTTTGCAGCAGGGAGATGAGAATATTCACCACCAGCGACACCGTCAGCAGAATCATACCCAGGGCGATACCCAGGGTGAAATTACCCCGGTTGGTATACTGCATGATGGCAGTGGTCATGACATTGGTCTTCCAGGCGATGGCACCGCCCACCATGGATACCGCCCCCACCTCCGCAATGGAGCGGGCAAAAGCCAGCAAATACGCGGAAATGATCTGGTAGACGCACTCATTGCACAGCAGACAGAAGGTCTTCAACCCCCCGAGGCGCAATCCCTTTGCCGTTTCCCGGACAGCGGGGGCGACACCGGAAACATAGGTCTCCATGGTTCCCACCACAATGGGGGTGATCAGAACCACCTGTGCCAGAATCATAATATCCACGGTAAACAGCAGTTTCAGATGTCGGAAAGGTCCCACACCGGAAAACAGCATATAAAACAAAAGACCGCAAACCACAGGCGGCATGCCCTGAAGCGTCCGGTTGGCAACCAGCAGAACATTTCTCCCAGGGAAGCGGCAGGCCCCCAGCCAGATGCCGATGGGCAAGCCCAGCAACAGGGCAAAGACAGAGCTCTGGATACTCATTTCTGCCGTAACGCCCAGAATATCGATCAATTCTGCGTCCGCAGACAGAATCAGCGCAATGGCTTTCATCACAGATGTTTTCATACCTTTCCCCCTTTTTAGAAAATCCCGTGGGTTGCCCCACGGGATTCATTTTACTTTACTTCAGATTGAAAATCAACCCATAACGCCGTCGTTGGCAACGAAGGTCAGGAAGGTAGCCTTGTCGGTCAGGATGTAGGCGCCCATTTCCTCAGCCATGACCAGGCATGCGCCCATGCCGGTGTTGGCAGAGATGTACCACTCGGTGTAGTCAGCGAAGGACTCAGCCTCTGCAGTGATACCCAGAGCCTCGGGCCACAGAGCCAGCTCCTTGGTGTGGGTACCGGAACCGTCACCACGGGAAACGAAGGTGTACTTGCCGTCAGCGATGGCTGCAAAAGCATCCAGAACGGAAGCAGCCGCCTCGACACCGGCGGGGTCAGCGGAAGGACCGCACAGGACGAAGTAGTTGTAGATGAAGGACAGGCGTTCAGCCTCGAAGCCTTCTACAACGCGGCCGAAGCCGCCCTCGATGAAAGCTTCCTCCTGGCTCTTGGAGTGGACCAGGATCAGGTCGGCATTGCCGGCCTTGGCAGCGGCGATGGCCTTGCCGGTACCGGCGGACTGAACTTCAACAGTGTAGCCGTATGCAGACTCGAAAGCGGGCAGCAGGTAACCCAGCAGGCCGGAGTCCTTGACGGAAGTAGTAGTAGACAGACGGATGGTCTTGGTCTCTTCGGTAGCGGCAGCGATCTCACCGGAGTAAACGGGAGCATCGTCCTTGACGTAGAACAGGTACTCACCGTACTCGGCAACACCATACTCACCGGCCATGTTCAGAGCCTCTTCGGTCATCAGCCACTGGATCAGAGCGTCGGCACCGGCGGTGTTGACATAGACATCTGCAACCGCATTACCGTCGGCATCCACAAAGGGAGCCTCGGCATTGACGCCGATGACGGAGTAGGTGTTGAGCATCTTGTCGTCTGCTTCCTTCAGGATGCAGGTGTCGACCACCAGAGCAGGCTCGGCTTCGGGAGCTTCGGTCTCAGGGACGGGAGCCTCAGTGACAACGGGTGCTTCGGTGGCGGGAGCATCGGTAGCAGCAGGCTCGGAAGCGCCACAGGCCACCAGACCCAGCACCATGACCAGGACCAGCAGCATAGAGATGATCTTTTTCATTTCATTTCCTCCAGAATGTAGATAATAAAACAACGAGCCCATTCCAAAGTCAAAAGGGCGCAAAAATTGCGTACTGCCTTTGCTTTTGGAAAGAGGCTCGTCCACCGCTTTACAAAACGCTATTTCAGCAGCCCATCTGCTTTCAGGGCCTGCGTTGTTCTTTCGAGATTATATCACGGAAATTATCCAATATCAATCCTTTTCTATCTTTCTTTTTGAAGTTTTTTCAGTTATGATATACAAAAAGCGGGGTGATGGACATGATCATCGAAGAAAACTGGGCCGTATCTATCGAGCGGGTTCAGCAGTTCTTCACGCAGCAGCCGGATATTCTCCAAACGCCAGAAGGTTTTGAATACGCAGATTGCCGTATCACCCTGACCGGGACGCAGTCAACCATTCTGGGACATTGGAACATGCCCAGAACCTGGGTCCGGATGGAAGGCAGCGACGAGGATGTCCGCGCCATTCACCGGCGTTTTTATCTGAGATTTTTATCTGCCGGAGGATGAACGGTTGCATCTTACACCGGATCCCATTATAATTAGAAAAAACGCCGGAGGTACCCCCATGAACAAAAAAACATCCCCTTCCATCGACGCCTGGCTGAAAGAAGCCAAGGCCCACGAATCTGCGCCGAAGATCGGCATGTACCTGACCCACAACGGTACCGTCCGCCAGAGCGCAAAGGCCAAAGTCCGCTATGGTACGGAAGGAACGAAGGAAGTCACGGGAATGCTATTTTCCTATGACCGGGCCAGGGTTGATGCCGTGATTGCAGAAACATATAAAATGGACGGCATCTACTACATCAAGGTCTGGCTGAACGAGGGGCAGCTGGAAATGGGCGACGATATCATGTACGTCCTCATCGGCGGCGATATCCGCCCCCGAGTTGTGGAGGCTCTGCAGTATCTGGTGGGCCGCCTGAAAAATGAATGCGTCACGGAAATCGAACTGAATTAAAACAAGGCCATCCGTTGGGATGGCCTTGTTTTTTACTTTGCACAGTCTGCGCTGCCTTCGCTGTAGAGCATATCCAGACCATGCTCCACAGGGTCGATGACAGCCAGTATATTCTCCTGGGAAGCCTTCTTGCTGCCGGGAAGGGTGATAATCAGGCTACGCTTACGGATGCCCGCCACGCTGCGGCTCAGGCAGCCCTTGGGGGTAATGCGCATGGATTCGGCACGCATAGCCTCCGGAATGCCGGGAGTAGGGCGCTCGATCACATCCATGGCCGCTTCGGGCGTAATATCCCGGGGGGAGAAGCCTGTACCGCCGGTGGTGAGAACCAGCGCGATGTGCAGCTCATCGGCGCACTTGATCAGCTCTGCCTTAATAGCGTCCCGTTCATCGGGGACAATGGCGGTGTAGGTCACATCATAGCCCCGCTCTTTGAGAATGTGCACCAAATTGGGGCCGCTGGTATCCACCCGCTCTCCGCGGTGGCCCTTGTCGCTGATGGTGATGACTGCTGCTGTATACATGGTTATTCCTCCCGTTTGTAATCTCCGTGGACGCCGCCGGTCTTGCTAAGCAGGCGGATGTCGGTGATGACCATATCCTTCTGAACAGCCTTGCACATATCGTAGACCGTCAGCGCCGCCGTGGATACGGCGGTCAGAGCCTCCATCTCCACGCCGGTTCTGCCGTCGCAGGAAACGGTTGCTTTGATCTCAACAGATTTGCGGCTTTCGTCCAGCAACATCTCCAGATTGATGCCGTCTATCAGAATCGGATGGCACATGGGAATGATATCCGGGGTGCGCTTGGCGCCCATGACGCCCGCGATCTGGGCAACGGTCAGAACGTCACCCTTCTTCATGCCGCCGGAACGGATCAGTTCAAAGGTCTTATCATTGACCAAAACCCGGCCCGCCGCCACGGCAACACGCTGGGAAATGGGCTTTTCGCCCACATCCACCATTTTTGCACGACCCTGTTCGTTAAAATGGGTAAAGTCACTCATCACTTAACCTCCGATTTGGTTCATATTGCGTCCCGCCTGAGAGCGGTGAAGTGCATCCAGATCGCCATGCCAGGCGGGCTTGCTCCGGATGGCTTCTTCCAGAACCCGCTTCATGCCTTCAAAATCCAGTCCCTTCAGGGAGTATTCGTCGGAAGCATGGAGGCAGGGCTTGACGCGGCCGTCCGCCGTCAATCGGATTCGGTTGCATTCGCCGCAGAAGTGAGCGCTGACGGGGCTGATCAGCCCGATATTCCCCTGGGCCCCCGGCAAGCGGTAGAGCCTGGCAACGCCCCCGTCCTGTTCCGCAGGCAGGGCTTCCGGAAGATGGTCCAGCACGTTCGTACAGGGAATGAAGGCCTTTTCATCGAAATCCCCGCTGTCGTACATGGGCATCATCTCGATAAAACGCATATCCACAGGATACTGTTTCGTCAGCTGGGCCAGCGGGACGATCTCGTCGTCATTGAAGCCGCCGATAAGAACCGCATTGATCTTGATTTTTTCAAACCCCGCATCAAAGGCAGCTTCCAATCCTGCCCAGAAATCATCCAGCGTTCCGATGCGGGTAATGTAAGCATACTTCTGAGGGTCAAGGGTGTCAAGGCTCAGATTCAGCCGCTTCACGCCGGCTTCCTTTAAGGGCTTTGCCAGCCGCGGCAGCAAAATGCCGTTGGTGGTCAGGCAAACTTCGCTGATACCCTCCACTCCCGCCGCCCGGCGGCAGATGGAAACAATGTTTTTCTTGACCAGCGGTTCGCCGCCGGTGATGCGGAGCTTTTTGATGCCCAGAGCCGCCGCCGCTTCCACAGCGGTGATCATTTCATCCTCTGTCAGCATGTCAAAGTGGCTCTTTTTGCAGACGCCCTCCTCCGGCATGCAGTAGCGGCAGCGCAGATTGCATTTATCCGTGACAGAGATCCGCATATATGTGATGCTGCGGCCAAGTCGGTCGATCATAAGCTACCTCGTATCTTTTCCCAGGCGGCAATGCCTGCACGTTTTCCTTCATTCACAACTGCTTCCACCATGGGATGAACCGCATTGCAGTTTCCGCACAGATGAAGCCAGTCAGGGTTTTCCAACCCGAAAATCACTTCTCGTTCCGGCCGGAGTCCCACGGCAATGAGCAGCGTTTTACAAGGAAGGTATCTGCCGTCAACTGTCATAATACCTTCCAGATTTTTCTCTCCGAAAACCTCGGAGATGGTGGTGCTGCATTGAAGCTGAATGGGCAGTTCCGTCAGGCAGCGCTGATTCTTTACCATGCCGCCGCACTCGGGCCGCTGCTCTACCAGCGTAACGGCAAGACCGGTTTGGGCCAGCTGTTTTGCCATGACCAGTCCCAGATCGCCGCTGCCCAGAATCACCACCGGCCCCTCCGGAATGAAGCCATACAAATTCATCATTTCCTGCATCTGCCCGGCGGTATAGACCCCTTTGGGGCGGGTTCCCGCAATGGGCAGGGCGCCGATGGGAATCTCCCGGCAGCCCGTTGCCAGAATCAGCTGTTGGAAGGAAACCTCTTTCGCACCGAAACCAGCGCCGGAAAGAATCGCCCTTTTGTCCCCGGAAACAGACAAAACGGTGACATTGGGGATCCAGCCGATCGATTTGGGGAAGTTTTCCAGTAGCTTCTTTGTGTATTCCGGGCCGTTCAGATTCGGCCCGAAGCCATGGTGGGCGCACTGGAGCAGCACACCACCCATGTTTTCTTTTCTGTCCACCAGCAGAACGCTTGTACATCCTGCCCCATGGGCCGCCCTTGCGGCGGCAATTCCGGCGGCACCTGCGCCGATGATGAGGATGTCACAGTATTCCACGCTTCGCAGCCTCCAGCAATCTCTCAATTTCCAAGCTGCACCGGGCGCCCTGGCACCGGCCCATGCCGCTGCCAACCCGGCGCTTCACGCCGTCAACAGTCGCTGCGCCCCGGGCAATAGCCTCCAGGATCTCCGCTTTGGAGATTTGCTCGCACTGGCATATGATCTCATGATCTTTGCGGTGAATGGCTTTTCGGTAAGGGTCAAAGGATTTCCTCTCCCCCGCCCCCAAATATTCGGCTGTTTCCCGGGCCAAATGCACGCCCAGCTCATCAGCGCAGGTCAAGCCCGGAGTCTTGATGCCAATGAGGCTGTAAAAGCCGGGAGCAGGATTCTCAATGCAGAAGCTGCCGATGCTCTTGCCGTCGGGTATATAGGCGCCATCGCGCCAAACCACCCGATGGGGATTGGGCCTGACGGAAGCGAAGGATCGGATCACCTGGGCCAAATCGACGCCTGGGAGTACCTGCGCGGTGGCCTCCCGCAAAAAGTCCATGCCGTCATGGGAAGTGGCCCAGGGCTTTGCGTCAAGGGGCCGCTGGGAGGGGCCGAGCAGCAAATTGCCGTCCACCGTGGGAACGGCGGTGACACCTTTCCCCTTCTCTTCCGATTCCTGGAAAATGATGTATTGGGGCTTTGCCGCATGCTTGTCTAAAATCAGGAAATCCGCACCGTCACAGAATAGCCGCACCGAGGGCGGAAACAGCAGCTCCTGCACCTTATCGGCATTCAGACCTGCACAGTTCAAAACCACTTTGCAGCAGATTTCCCCTTTGTCGGTTTGGATGATATAGCCATCGTTCGTATGCCGGATTCCAAGGACCCAGGTTTGCAGCCGGGGTTCACAGCCGTTGTGGAGAGCATTTTCAAAGGCAGCAATACCCAGCTGCCAGGGATTGACGGTACCGGTGGAAGGCGCATGGAGGGCCAAGGAAACACCGGACGCCAGCATGGGCTCCATTTCCAACGCCTCCGGCCCGGAGATCAGCCGCAGACCTGAAACGCCGCTTTGCAGGCCGTTTTCGTATTTCTTGCGAAGCACCCTGTCTGCACCGGGACCGAAGCTTACCATCAGACTGCCACAGCGGTTGAAGGGAACCTCCAGCGTTTCACACAGTGCGTCAAAGTGCCTATTTCCCCGGACGGTCATCCGGGCCTTCAAACTGCCCACCTTGTTGTCATAGCCGGCATAAACGATTGCTGTATTGGATCTGGTAATGCCGGTACAGACATCCTCCGCTGCCTCAATCAGCACGGCAGAAAGATTCCACCTCATCAGATTCCGGGCCGCTAAGCAGCCCAGCACGCCGCCGCCGATGACGGCTGCATCAAAATATCTCATATCAGTCCAGGGGGATAATCTGGCCGGGATTGTCTACCGTGTAGCCGCCCAGAGCCAGGATCTTTTCTTTGAATTCTTCACTCTTCAAGGTCTTCAGCAGCTGCGCTACCTGAGGCGTATCCCAGGCGTGATCAGGGATGATCAGATCGTATTCTTCAATGCAGATGGGGATGAAATCCAGATCATAGAGCTTGGCTGCAGAGTAGATGCCCATGCCCGCATCAGCGCTGCCGCTGACGATCTGCGCCGCCACGGAGGTGTGGGTCAGTTCCTCCCGGTCGTAGCCATAGATGGCGGCAGTATCCAACCCCTCCCGCTTGCACAGGTAATCGGTGAGGATGCGGGTGCCGGAACCTTTCTGGCGGTTGACGTAGCGCAGGCCCTCCCTGGTAATATCCGCAAAGGCTTCGATGCCCAGTGGATTCCCCTTAGCCACCATCAGACCCTGCTGACGGCCCACGCAGCGGATCAGCTTCACGCCGCCTTTGGGGAAATATTTCTTCATAAACGCGACATTGTATTCACCGTTGGCGGTATCGAGCAAATGGCAGCCCGCGGCATGGGCCTCGCCCCGGCGGATGGCCATGATACCGCCCATGGAGCCCACATGGGAAGAACTCATATACAGGTCATTGTTTTCCAGATGGAGCATGTCCCCCAGCTCGTCCAGCAGAGGATCATGGCTGCCGATGACCACCAGGGTATTTTTCAGCTTGTCGACAGAGCTCAGCAGGCGTACATTCACCTCAGCGCCGGCCTCATAGCCCTCCAGGCCCTGGGGTACTTCCAGAATGCCGTCAGCCTTCATGAAGGAGGACACGACACCGCTGCCCCGGCTCAAGGGGGAGGCCATCAGCTTGCTGCCCACATAACCCATACGGACACGGACGAATTCCTCATATTTGAGCCCGGAAACCACAGGCCGGGTCAGGGTTGCCGCAGCATACTGGCGATGGGCTGCGGGAGCCTTCAGCCAGTGGTCGATGAGGGGCCTGAGCAGCTCTTCGATGACGATGATGCCGGAAACGGGATAGCCGGGAACACCCAGGATGGGCTTGGCCCCCTGGCAGCCCAGGATCGCGGGCTTGCCGGGCTTCATAGCAATACCGTGGTACAGCACTTCCCCCAGCTGGCGGATGACCTTCACGGAATAATCCTCCCGTCCTGCAGAGGAACCGGCGTTCAGAATGACCATATCACACTCGGAAGTTGCCTTGGCAACCATGGCCTTGATCTGTTCAAATTTGTCGGGAACGATGGGATAGACCCGGGCTTCGGCGCCCCATTGCCGCACCATGGCGGAGAAAATGGAGCCATTGAATTCCAGAATATCGCCGGGCTTGGGATCGGTACAGGGTGGGATGATCTCGTCGCCGGTGGGAATGATGCCCACCAGGGGCTTGCGGATGACCTCGATCTCCAGCACGCCGCCGGCGATCATGGCGCCGATGGCAGACGGAGAGACCGTCACATGGCTGGGCAGGATCATTTCGCCCGCGCAGACGTCCTCACCGATCTGGCGGATGTGCTGCCAGGGTGCGGCAGCGGCATGGATGGTAATGGAGCCATCGTCGTTCTTAACAATGTCCTCCACCATGATCACGGCATCACAGCCATCCGGAATCGGGTCGCCGGTATCCAGAACGATGTACCGCTCCTCGTTCAGGGTGATGGGGGTGGTTTCCGTCGCGCCAAAGGTGTCCTTTGCGTTCACCGCAACGCCGTCCATAGCGCTGGCGGCATAGTGGGGTGCACAGATGTGAGCGTAGACCGCATGGGCAGTCACACGGCCGCAGGCTTCACTGACCGGGATAAGCTCGGTTTTGGGGCCAAAGCCATAGCCTTTCAGCAGGTTCAGATAGTCCTCTCTGGCCTTGGCAAGAGGCATATTGGTTAAATATTCAAATCCCATATATGTCAATCTCCAGTAGAAACAGTCACTTGAATTCCAGCAGATTGCGGCAGGCCCTCGCAGTCCCGGTCGATGCAGAAGTAGCCTGAGCTGCCTGCCAGAGTGGTAATGAGGCCGGATTTACCCCGGATCGGATAGGCGATCAGCTGTCCGTCTTTGCGTTCCAGGCGGCAGCAGTGATACTGTGCCCGGCCATGGTTGGCGCTGACGCTTTCCGCGATTTTGGCGGTAACGGTGTAACGCTCGCGTTTTTTCCCCATGAGCCGATCCAGCAGAGGCAGAACGAAGAGCTTGGTGACAAAGAAAGCCGCCACAGGATGGCCGGGCAGACCCACCAGGGGCTTCACCCCGGCCTTGCCCAGAATGGTCGGCTTGCCAGGCTTGATGGCGATGCCATGCAGCAGCACTCTGCCCATGGATTCGATGATCCGGCAGGCTGCATCCTTGACGCCAACGCTGCTGCCGCCGGAAATCAGCACCGCATCGCATTCTGCGGCTGCCTGGGTCATTTTGGAGCTGAGCAGGGCCTCATCATCGACCACAATGCCGTAATTAATGACCTTTGCTCCGAACGCAGTCAGCATGGCCTCCAGCATGGGGCTGTTCACATCCCGCACCTGTCCAGGACCGGGAGCCGCTTCCGGAGGAACCAGCTCATCGCCGGTGGAAATGACACCTACAGTCAGCTTCTTCACCACGGGGACCTGCACCCGGCCAATGGCGGCCAGCGCGCCGATGTCCTGAGCGGACAAAACGCTGCCCTTTCTCAGAATCACCTTGCCGGGATACACATCGTCACCCCGGAAGATCATGTTCTGTCCCGGTGCGGCGGCCTTGGCGATGCCAATGGTGCCGTCGCCGTAATCCTCGGTGTATTCGATCATTACCACGCTGTCGGCGCCCCGGGGTACCGCACCGCCGGTGGGAACAGCCACACATTCTTCAGCATTGAGTTCAAATTCCGCACCCTCGCCCATGAGCACTTCCCGCTGCAGGGGCAAAATGGCGGGAATGGCATCACTGCAGCCGAAGGTATCCCTTGCCCGTACGGCATAGCCATCCACGGTAGAGCGGTCAAAATCGGGAACATATTCCGTGGCGGCGATATCCTCCGCCAGACACCGGCCCATGGCGTCAACCAGGCAGACCTGCTCCGCCGCGCCAAGGGAGTGGAATTCACATTCAATCAAAGCCAGAACTTCTTCCGGCGTTTTCACATGCAGCATATCATACCTCGCAGATCATCTTTCCCATATCCCGGTAGTCATTTCCCGAAAAATGGTCCACTTCCCTGCGGAATGCAGGGGAATTCAGAACCTTCAGCAGCTTGCGGACCGCCTCCGTTTCCATCATTTCCTTTTTGATCACAAAATCAAACCGCTCTTCCTGCAACGGGATAAAATCTATTCCGTCGATCTGCCGGGATATCCGCTCGGTTCCGATGGCAAGATCGGCCTCGCCCTCGGCGATGGCGGCAGCCATGGTCAGGTGGGATTTCATGATTCTTTGATAACCTCTGACGGAGGCAGCAGGAATTCCCAACCGCTTCAGCTGGGTGTCCAACAGAATGCGGGAGCCGGAGCCCACCCGCCGGTTTAAAATGGAAATATCCTCCCGGCCCAGATCATCCCAGCCCTGAATATTCCTGGGATTGCCCTTGCGCACATAGAAGCCCTGGATACGATAGCTGACATTCACCAGCACGGCGCTGATGCCAGGCATCAGACTGCGGACAAAGGATGCATTATACTCATAGCCATCAAAGAGATGGCAGGCCACTACATGAACGTTATCCTGATACAGCGACAGCAGGCCCTCGAAGCTGCTCAGGTACGTCCGGGCGGCATTGACGCCCTCCTGCTGCAGATGGTTTGCCAGAATATCCAGCACCACATCCTGGCCGGAAATGATCAGCTCCGGGGCTTCCTCCTGAACAGGCGTCAGGAGCGTGGAGTGGGTATCGATGTTTTTCACAGGACGGGTGGAATGCTCATGCCGGGAACGGGCGATATAGGCATCCACATCATCCTGGGTAAAACGCACCTTGCGGCCGATTTTATAGGAATGGATCTCACCCCTGCGGATGAGGTCGTAGATCGTGGATTTGCTGACATGAAGAATCTCCGCCACTTCCTGGGTGGATAATGACTTATTCTGCCCCATAATGCTCCCTCCTCCGGCGTGACACCGCGCTTTTTCTAATCAATATTATACTCGTTTTTGGATGCTTCCACAAGAGCCCGGCATATCGTTAATTCATTCCAATTCATCACATTTCGTATTATTTCGCACAGGCTTTCCCAACACGCAGAAAAGCCGTTCATACGAATTGAGACGGTTTCGTACTGTTTCACGCGAAAATCCCCCACGCAGCTTGAAGATAAGCAATTATTTAATATAATTATAGTATCAAAACCATGCAAAATTATCACAATGCAAACATATATCATCTTTTTGGAGGTTTTATTATGGCTGGTGCATATTACGAAAAGATTGCCCGTATCAACCTGACCACCGGTGAGATCAAGATTGAAAAGCTGGATCTGGATCTGGCTCACAAGTTTATCGGCGGCCGTGGCCTGGGCACCAAGATTCTGTATGACGAAGGTGTCGCAACCGTCGATCCCCTGTCCCCCGAAAACAAGCTGGTTTATATCACCGGCCCCATGACCGGTGCCGCCGCTCCCTCCACCGGCCGCTATATGGTCGTCACCAAGTCCCCCCTGACCGGCATGATCGCTTCTTCCAACTCTGGCGGTATCTGGGGTCAGAAGCTGAAGTATGCAGGCTGGGATGCTCTGATCGTTGAAGGCGAAGCTCCCGAGTGGTGCTACCTGAACATCGTCGATGACAAGATTGAGCTGCTGGATGCCCGGGAATATGTGGGCGTCAAGAGCGAAGAGATCGATGAAAAGCTGAAGGAAAAGCACGGCGCAGACGCTTCCGTTCTGAACATCGGCCCCGCCGGTGAGAAGAAGGTCCTGCTTGCCGCCATCATGAATGACAAGGACCGGGCTGCCGGCCGCTCCGGCGTCGGCGCTGTCATGGGCAGCAAGAAGCTGAAGGCCATCGTTGTCAAGACCAGCCGCACCAAGCTGGACAACATCGCCGACATCGACGCCCTGAAGGCCGCCACCAAGCGCTCCATGGATCTGATCAAGGCCAACGGCGTCACCGGCTCCGGTCTTCGGGCTCTGGGCACCGCTGTTCTGGTCAACATCATCAACAACGTCGGTTCCCTGCCCACCCGCAACTGGCAGGAAAGTTACTACGATCAGGCCGAAGACATCTCCGGCGAAGCTCTGGCTGAGAAATATCTGGTCAGACCCAGTGCCTGTGCCCGCTGCCCCATCGCCTGCGGCCGCGTGGTCAACATCAACGGCAAGGTTGCCGGTGGCCCTGAGTATGAGCCTCTGTGGGCTTACGGCGCCAACTGTGGCAACAATGATCTGAATGTCATCGACGAGTGCAACATGCTCTGCAACGAGTACGGTCTGGACGCCATCGGTACCCCCTGCACCATTGCCGCAGCCATGGAGCTGTACCAGCGCGGCGCCATCAAGGAAGAGGAGTGCGCAGGTGTACCTCTGGAGTGGGGCTCCACCAAGGCTCTGATTGAGTGGACCAAGCGCATGGGCGATCCCGAGACCGAGCTGGACTGGCTGATGAGCTCCGGCTCCGCAAGACTGTGCGAGCATTACGGTATGCCTGAGATTTCCATGTCCGTCAAGAAGCAGGAAATGCCTGCTTATGACGCCCGCGGCATCCAGGGCATCGGTATCACCTACGCCACCTCCAACCGCGGCGGCTGCCATGTCCGCGGCTATATGATCTCCCCCGAGGTTCTGGGCCTGCCTCAGCAGCTGGACCGCACCGTCATTGACGAGAAGGCCGCATGGGCCAAGACCTTCCAGGATCTGACCGCTGTCATCGACTCCATGGGTCACTGCCTGTTCACCTCCTTCGCCATGGGCGCTCCCGAGTACACCGACCTGCTGAATGCCGCCACCGGCACCAACTGGACCGTGGAACAGGTTCTGGAAATCGGCGACCGGATCTACAACATCGAGAGAATGTTCAACAAGGCTGCCGGCATGAAGCCCGAGGATGACCGCCTGCCCAAGCGTCTGCTGCAGGAGCCCATTGTCAACGGCCCCTCCAAGGGCATGGTTTCCCAGCTGCCTCTGACGCTGCCTCAGTACTATGAGGCCCGCGGCTGGGTCAACGCATTCCCCACCGACGAGACTCTGAAAAAGCTGGGTCTTGACGAATGCATCGGTAAATAAGTATAATAATAAAGGGAGGGGTTCGTCCCCTCCCATTTTTATAGATTGGAGAATACCTATGATTGAGGTACGTCTTTTTGCGACGCTGCGGGAGGGCCGGGGCAAGATCCAGATGCTGAATGCATCGGAGTTTGCATGCGCCGGCGATATCATCCGCCATCTGGATATCCCCACTGAGGAGGTCGCCATTCTGCTTATCAACGGATTCCATCAAAAGCCGGAAACCCCCGTCAAAGACGGCGATATCGTCGCGCTGTTCCCGCCCGTGGGAGGCGGCTGAGCCATGGAGTCCCGCTACGAACGAAATATCCCCGCCCTGTCGGAAGCGGAGTGCACAATTCTGAAAGAAAAGCGCGTTCTGGTGGTGGGCTGCGGCGGTCTGGGCGGACATCTCATCGACATGCTTGCCCGCATCGGCATCGGCGCCATCCGGGCAGTGGACAGCGATGTATTTGAAGCCTCCAATCTGAACCGTCAGCTTCTTTGCGAAGTGCCGCTGCTGGGCGTCAGCAAGGCGCAAGCCGCCGCCGAAAGAGTACGCCGGGTCAATCCGGAAGTGGATGTGGAGGCCATCGTAACCCTCCTGACCGAGGACAATGTACGGACGCTCCTGAAAGGCTTCGATGCGGTACTGGACGGTCTGGACAACATCCAAAGCAGAAAGATTCTGGCGAAGGCCTGCAGCGAAGCCGGGATCCCCTGCATCTACGGCGCCGTCAGCGGCTGGGTCTGCCAGGCAGCAGTATCCATGCCGGGAGATCATCTCATCGATCTGCTGTATCCCGAAGAAGCTACGCTGAAGGACAAGAGCGTCTTAAGCTTCACCCCCTCTATGTGTGCATCCATGCAGATTTCCCTCTGCGTCAAGCTGCTGGTGGGAAGACCGGTGGAAACCGGAACCCTGTATTATTTCGATCTGCTGCATCAGGAATTTGAAACCATTCCAATGGTCTGAGGTGATCGGCACAATGAAAAGAAAAACGCTGACTGAATTATTTCTGACATTTCTGAAAGTCGGAATGTTTACCTTTGGCGGCGGATATGCCATGATTTCTGTGATCACAAACGCCTGTGTGGAGCAGAAGAAGTGGCTGACGCATGATGAAATGATGGACATGACGGTCATTGCAGAATCCACCCCCGGACCCATTGCCATCAACTGCGCCACCTATGTCGGTTATCGGCAGGCAGGCTTTTCCGGCGCCGTAGCCGCCACAGCGGGTATGGTTGTGCCATCTTTTGTAATCATCTATCTGATCTCCATGGTTCTGGAGAACTTTATGGAGATCACCATCATCGCAAGTGCATTTCAGGGCATCAAGATCGCAGTGGGTCTGCTGATTGTGAATGCCGCCGTAACCATGCTCAGGAAAATGAAAAAGACGCCGCTTGCATGTGTGCTTTCCGTTTGCTCCTGCGCGGCAATGCTTCTGATCAACATATTCTCCTGGAAGATTTCCTCTGTCAGTTTAATGTTGATCGCCGGTGTTATCAGTCTCGTAGCCTGTACGCCGCAGAAGGAAGGCGGTGCGGCATGATCTTCTGGGAATTGTTTATCGGATTTCTGAAAGTTGGTGCCTTTACATTCGGCGGCGGTTATGCCGCCATCCCCATCATTCGGGAATTGGTCCTGTCCAACGGCTGGCTCAGTGAGGAAACCCTTGCCCATATGATCGCGGTCAGTGAGAGCACGCCAGGACCCATTATGGTGAATATGGCCACCTATGTCGGCAGCAGCCAGGCAGGTCTCTCGGGCGCGCTGATTGCCACCACAGCTGTGGTGCTGCCTTCTTTCTTCATCATCCTTCTTGTGATGGTTGTATTGAAAACAGTAATTAAGAACAGGTATGTCCAGGCCGTTCTTCGTGGTCTGAAACCCTGCGTCATAGGTATCATCCTGGCCACAGGCGGATTCATGGTTTTCAGGAATTGCTTCAGAACAGGACAGCTCAACGCCGCAGACACGATCATCACAGTACTGCTGGCACTGATCCTGTTTGGCGCCAAAGGGATCCTGAAGAAAAAGATATCTCCCATTGCCTTCATCCTTCTTTCCGCCTGCATCGGAATCATCGCATATGGATTTTAATCAACTCCTGCAAGCGCATTTTGCCCTTGCAGGAGTTGTTTTTTATTGATAAATGGAAGCATTGCATATATAATGAGAAGAAAAGGAGGGACAGCCTATGGAATCAAAGTACGCAGGTTATATGGGGAAGGTCATGCTGGTGGATCTTACTGCCGAGACCGCCACGGAATACCCCTGGAACGATGAGCAGCGGGAGCTTTACCTCGGCGGCAAGATCATGGCCGCACGGATTTTATGTGACCATCTGACAGGCAAGGAAACCGCCTTCAGCGAAGAAAACTGGATGGTGATCTCCACCGGCCCCCTGACGGGTACCGGCGCCCCCAGCTCCGCCCGGTTCAATATTTCCGCCCTTTCTCCCCAGACAGGAATCCTCGCCTCCTCCAACTGCGGCGGCAGCTTCGGCTTCCACCTGAAGAAGGCCGGCTATGACGCTCTGATCCTGAAAGGGAAATGCAACGGCCGCAAATGGCTGGAGATTCATGACGATGCCTTCATCTTCCACGACGCCGGCGACCTGTGGGGCACCAAGGTCGGTCAGTGTCAGGAAATGCTGATCCGGCTCATCGGCAAGAAGAAGTTCGGCAAGCTGTGCATTGGCCCCGCCGGTGAAAATCTTGTCAAATACGCCGGCATCATCTCCGACGAGCGGGCCGCGGGACGCACCGGCCTGGGCGCGGTACTGGGCTGGAAGGGACTAAAAGCAATCACCGTCAGCGGCAGCAAGACCGTTCCCATTTACGACAAGGAAAAGACCACCGCCTGGTGTAAAAAGTGGTTCGCTTACCTGCAGAGCCACCCTCTCACCGGCAAGCAGCTGCCCCGGGTGGGCACCGCCGGACTGGTCAGCTCCATGCAGATGCACGGACTCCTTTCCACCAAAAATTACTCCGCGGGCCAGTACGAAGATTTTGAAAAGGTCAGCGGCGAAACCCTTGCAGAAGAATACAACATCAGAAACTCAGGCTGCCTGACCTGCCCCATCCGCTGCGCCAGAACGGTCAGTGTCAAGGGCCAGGAAGTGAAGGGACCGGAACTGGAAACCCTGGGCCTTCTGGGCGGCAATATCTGCAACAACGACCTGCAGAAGATTCTGGACTGGAACTATGAGCTGGACGAGCTGGGCATGGACACCATCTCCACCGCCAACACCATCGCCTGGGCCATGGAAGCAAACGAAAAGGGCCTGTGGGACAACGGTCTGGAATTCGGAAAAACCGACAACCTCTCCCAGGTTTTTGAGGATATCGCCCATCGCCGGGGCATCGGCGACGAGCTGGCCGAAGGCAGCAAGCGGTTGAGCCAGAAATATGGCGGCAAGGAATTCGCCATGCACGCCAAGGGTCTGGAGCTGGCAGCCTACGAGCCCCGCCGGGCCGTTGGACAGGGACTTGGCTATGCCGTGTCCAACCGGGGCGGCTGCCACCTGAACGGCGGCTATCTGGTCATTATGGAAGGTCTGGGCCTCAACGCCGACTCCCAGACACCCAAGGCAAAGGCAGACCTGACCATGCTGTTCCAGGATCTGATGGAAACCATTTCCGCTTCGGGACAGTGCCTGTTCACTTCCTACGCCTTCTTCCCCGGCTTCCTGCTGACCAAGCCCAACGGCATCATTACGAAAACTGTCAACGCCGCAGTTCCCCATGTGGGCTGGGCAGTTCGGTTTATCAATAAATGTCCCCGGGTCGCCGCGCTGCATCTTCCTGTGTTCCACCACACCAAGATGATCCGGCTGGCAACGGGCATGTACATGGACTTCGGCAAGTACATTTCCATCGGCGAGCGGGGCTATACCATGGAGCGCTACATCAACTGCAAATTCGGCGTCAGCGCCGCCAATGACAAGCTGCCCAAACGGCTGACAGACGTTCCCCAGGACCCCAACAACCCCAAAACCAAGATCCCCCTGGAGACCATGAAGAAAACCTATTACGCAGCCCGGGGCTGGGACCAAAACGGCATCCCCACCGAGAAGACCCTGCGGCGCCTGAAGATCAAATGATTACGGTAAAGCTATACGGCCTGCTTCGGCTGGACTCCGGCATCAAAGAACGGAGGCTGGAAGCCGCCGCAATGAAGGATGTGATCCAGGATCTGACAGCCCAGGGTATCTCCCCCAAAGACATCAACGGCTGCGTGATTCTGGTCAACGGAAAACCTGCAAACAAACGAAGCAAGTTACAAGATGGCGATGTGGTCCAGCTGCTGTCCCCCGTCGCCGGCGGATAGGAGGTTACTTATGGAAATGCCTTATCAACTGGAAGTGCTTTGGTGCCGCACCTTTCAGAGTGTTCTGAAGATCGGCAACTACTTTATGGGTTACCGGATGCCCAAGTATCTGGAAGGCCCCGGCAAGATCAGAGAGTTGGGTGCCTTTCTGAAAAAAAAGGGTATCAATGATGTGCTGGTGGTCACCGGTTCCGGCATGGTTCGACGTGGTCAGGTACAGCCCATGCTTGACGGCTTTGAGCGAAGCGGGATCCGCTACACGCTGCAGACCTTCGACACCACAGACCCCACCTCCGACGATGTGGAGCTGGGCTACAAGACATACAAGGAAAACGGCTGCAAGTCCATCGTTGCCATTGGCGGCGGCTCCCGAATCGACTGCGCCAAGGGCATTGCCGCCAAGGCTGTTCACCCGAGAAAAACCGTCGCCCAGCTGCAGGGCCTGCTGAAGGTCCACTGGCCCATCCCGCCTTTTGTGGCGATTCCCACCACCGCAGGTGCAGGCTCCGAGACCACCGTTGCGGCAGTCATCACCGACTCTGCCACCCACCGGAAAGCCGCCATCAACGATCCTTTCCTGATCCCCAAATATGCTGTTCTGGATCCGGAGCTGACGGTAGGCCTGCCGCCCTTCACCACCGCCACCACCGGCATGGACGCCCTTGCCCACGCTGTGGAAGCCTATACCAACAAGACCTATAACACCAAACTGGAAAACAGGCTGGCAAAAGAGGCCGTCAAGCTGATCCACGACAATATTCTGAAAGCCTTTGAGGATGGCTCTGATTTGGAGGCCCGGCAGAATATGCAGCGGGGCGCCTTCTACGCGGGCCGCGCCTTCACCCGTGGCTGTGTCGGCTATGTCCACGCCATCGGCCATACCCTGGGCGGTCTGTATGGCGTTGCTCACGGTCTTGCCATGGCGGTGCTGCTGCCCCATGTCATGCGGGAATTCGGTGCCTCCGCCCACAAGCGTCTTGCAGAACTGGCGGACGTCTGCGGCATCGGCGGCGCCAATGAGGCGGAAAAGGCCAATGCCTTCATCCGCTGGATCGAAGAAACCAACAAAAAAATGGGTCTGCCTGACAAGTTCGACGTGGTTCAGGACAAGGACATCGACCAGATGATCACCTGGGCAAAGAAGGAAGCCAACCCGCTGTACCCTGTCCCGGTGATTTGGGTTCGGAAGGATTTCAGAAGATTGATTGAATCGATTCGGAAATAAAGCCATACACGAAGTATATGCCAAAAATCCCAACGCCACGTTCGGGGCGTTGGGATTTTTTCCTGGCAGCTGAACCGATTCTTCTTGTAGACAATTCTTTTCTGTGATATGATGGTCGAAAGTACAGAAAGGATGATACCATCATGACAAAAACGATTCTCTTTGACCTGGACGGCACCCTGACCGACTCCGGTGAGGGCATCATCAACAGCGCATCCCTGGCTCTGGAGCATTTCGGCATTCCTGTCCCTGACCGGCAGACCATGCGGGTCTTCGTGGGCCCTCCCCTTCGGGACACTTTCGTGAAATTCGGCATGCGCAAGGAAGACTGTGATGAAGGTATCCGGGTTTTCCGCAGCTACTATACCACCAAGGGCATTTTCGAGAACTTCCCCTACCCCGGCATCCCCGAACTGCTGCGGGACCTGAAAGCAGCGGGCCACAAGCTCTACGTCGCCACCTCCAAGCCCGAATTCATGGCAGAGCAGGTCCTCGCCCGCTTTGACCTTGCACAGTATTTCGACCGGATCTGCGGCGCCAGCACCGATGAGACCCGCAGCACCAAGGAGGATGTCATTGCCTACCTGCTGAAGGAAACCGGCGACGTTGCCCACGCCGTGATGGTGGGCGACACCGCCTTTGACGTCATCGGTGCAAAGGCCCATGGCATCCCCACCATCGGCGTATCCTGGGGCTACGGCAAGACCGAGGATATGACCGCCGCGGGAGCTGCCGCCATTGCAGACACCTCCCAGGAGCTGTTCGGACTGCTGAATGAATAAGGAGGTTTCCATGGCCCGTTTACTGGAAGTTTGCGTGGACTCCCTGGCCTCCGCCAGAGCCGCCATCGCTGGCGGCGCGGACCGGCTGGAGCTCTGCTCTGCTCTGGCTCTGGGCGGCCTGACGCCCTATACCCAGCTGCTGCGGCAGATCCGCAGGGAAAGCGGCATCCCCATCCGCTGCCTGATGCGGCCCCGGGCAGGAGATTTTCTCTATTCTCCGGAGGAGATCGACCTGATGGCCCGCCAGATTGAAGAACTGAAATCCGCCGGGGCTGACGGCTTCGTCATCGGATGCCTGACGCCTGACGGCAAACTGGACATGGACGCCCTGAAGCCCCTGATTACCGCTGCCGGAAACTCCGGGCTGACCCTGCACCGCTGCATCGACGTCTCCCGGGATCCCGTGAAGACCTATCTGGACGCCGCCGCTGTGGGCATCGACACTGTGCTGACCAGCGGCGCCGCTGCCAACTGCATAGCAGGTATTGAGGCCATCGGAACCCTGCTGCAGCTGCGGCACGAAGTGGGCGGCCCCGAGATCCTCATCGGCGCAGGCGTCAAGGCATCGGTCATTGCATCCATCCTGAACAAGCACCCCGAAGCAACTGCCTTCCACATGAGCGGTAAGATCGAGCTGGAAAGCGGGATGCTCTTCCGCCGGAACGATGTTCCCATGGGTATTCCAGGCCTGGATGAATGGCACATTCAGCAGACCTGCGCGAATGCAATCCGGGATGCGAAGGCTGTTCTGGAGGCCAATTCTTAATTTTGCAATAATTCTTTTAGAATCATTCATTTTCGCCTGATGTTCTTGTCAACATCAGGCGATTTTTGCATTTTTATGGCTTCAAATGTTCATTTTTTGTTGATTTTATATTGACAAAAAGCAGGTATTTTTATATAATGAAGGGAAATCTCGCCAATAACAAAACTGGAGGATAATCATGAATCTGAATGATGCTGTTCTGTTCCATAAAGACGCCATGATCGAAGCGCTTCAGCAGAATCTGCGGATTCCCAGTGTCCAGGGTCCTGCCGAGTCCGGCGCTCCCTACGGTGCTGACGTACGCCGCAGCCTGGATCACGCCCTTGCCACCGCCGAAAGGCTGGGCTTCAAAACCACCAATGTGGACGGCCACATGGGCTGGTGCGAATACGGCGAGGGTGAAGAAATGGTCGCGGTTCTGGGCCATCTGGATGTGGTCCCCGCCGGTGACGGCTGGACCGTCGATCCCTACGGTGCAGAGATCATTGACGGCAAGATTTGGGGCCGCGGCACCACTGACGACAAGGGTCCCTCCATCGCGGCGCTGTATGCATTGGCCGCTGTCAGAGATTCCGGTCTTCCCATCAAGCGCAGAATCCGTGTGCTGCTGGGCTGTAACGAGGAAACCGGCTCCGCTGACGTCAAGTACTATCTGGCTCAGGGCGGTGAGATCCCCGTCATGGGCTTTACTCCCGACGGTGAGTATCCCGTGATCAACGGTGAAAAGGGTATTATCAACGCCACCTTCTCCAAGAGCTACAAGCAGACCGGCCCTGTAAAGCTGGTGCAGATCCAGGGCGGCTCCGCCCCCAATGTAGTCCCCTCCTACGCCTGCGCCCGTTTTGAATGCGACGAGGAGCTTGCTGTGCGTATGAGTCAGCTCTATGCTCCCAGCATGAAATTCAGCCTGATCCCCGGCGGCTTCAAGGCCGAAGCCTTCGGCGTCAGCGCCCACGGCTCCACCCCCGGCCTCGGCGAGAATGCCATCGGCCGCCTGGTGATAGCCCTGGACAATCTGCCCCTGGAGGGTGAGCTGGCAGACGCCATCCACTTCCTGGCCCAAAAGCTGGGCATGGAGACCGACGGTGCTTCCGCAGGCATCTACCTGCACGATGACGTCTCCGGTGAGCTGTCCCTGAACTGGGGCACCATCGAAGGAAACGGCGAGACCTTCTCCCTGAAGATCAACTATCGCTATCCCGTCACCTATTCTTACGAAGACTGCGGCCCCGCCTTCAACGAGGCATTCAGGCAGGCAGGCTTCACTCTGGACTCCGAAGTCCACAAGGCAAAGCTCTATATCCCCGCCGACTCCCAGCTGGTGTCCTCCCTGATGAAGGTCTACACCGAGCAGACCGGCCTGGAAGGCTCCCCCAAGTCCATCGGCGGCGGTACCTACGCCAAGGCCATCTCCAATCTGCTGGCCTTCGGCCCCATCTTCCCCGGTGATGAGATCCGGGAACACAAGCCCGATGAGTATATCTCCATCGAAAGCCTCGTGAAAAACGCTCAGATCATTGCTGCGGCCATGTATGAGCTTGCAAAATAATCCGAAAGAAGGAACTAGCTATGAAGATTACCGAAGTACGCATCGGCCGGATTTCCGTCCCCCTGATTCATCCCTTCAAGACCGCTCTGAGAACTGTCAACTCCGTCGAGGACGTTGTAGTTGAGATCCACACCGACACCGGCGCAGTCGGCTACGGCGAAGCACCTCCCACCGGTGTCATCACCGGCGATACCACCGGTGCCATCATCGGTGCCATCCGGGATCACATCGCCAAGAACATCATCGGCAAGGACGTTGATGAATTTGAAACCCTGTGCCAGACCGTGCAGAAGTGCATCGTCCACAACACCAGCGCCAAGGCCGCTGTTGACATGGCTCTGTGGGATCTGTACGGCCAGCTGTACAACATCCCCGTTTACAAACTGATGGGCGGCGCCAGGAAGCAGATCGTCACCGACATCACCATCTCCGTCAACGACCCCGAGGTCATGGTCCGGGATGCCCTGGAGGCACTCGATCGCGGCTATGACTGCCTGAAGATGAAGGTCGGCGTCAGCCCCGAGCTGGACGTTGCCCGTCTGAGCGCAGTCCGCAAGGCCGTGGGCAACGACATTACCATCCGCATCGATGCCAACCAGGCCTGGACTCCCAAGCAGGCTGTCAAGATCCTGAACTCCATGCAGGACCAGGGTCTGGATATCGAGCTGGTGGAACAGCCCGTCAAGGCTCACGACTTCGAGGGTCTGAAGTACGTCACCGAGCGCAGCTATGTGCCCGTTCTGGCTGACGAATCTGTCTTCTCCCCCGAGGACGCCATGACCATCATGAAGATGGGCGCCGCCGATCTGATCAACATCAAGCTGATGAAGTGCGGCGGTCTGTACAACGCCCTGAAAATTGCCTCTGCCGCTGAAGTATTCGGCGTGGAGTGCATGATCGGCTGCATGCTGGAGGCCAAGATCGCAGTCAACGCCGCTGTCCATCTGGCCTGCGCAAAGAACATCATCACCAAGGTGGACCTGGACGGCCCCGTGCTGTGCAGCGAGGACCCCATCATCGGCGGTGCCGTGTTCAATGAGAAGATCATTACCGTTTCCGACGAGCCCGGCCTGGGTATCAAGGGTTTGGAACCCGGCCGTCTGGTTTACATCGACTAACGGTTTTGTAAATTTTACCATTGGATTTCCGAAGTGTGCTGAAATACACGGCCAGAAATGTTTCCACACTTACATAAATCCGAGCAGGTAAGAAAATAACCGGATGCTTTGGAAAAAATACTTTCCGAGGCAGCTGGGAAGAAAAGGAGAAAACCATATGTTTGCTATCGAAAACGGTTCTCTCGTCATCGCCAACGGCCTGACCTACATCGCTCTGCTGATGTTCGTTGCCGGCGGTCTGATGTTCCTGCAGAGAACCACCAAGTGGAAGATCTTCGACATCGTTCCTCCCCTGGTCTGGATCTACGTCCTGCACATGATCCTGTGCACTCTGGGTATCTATGAGTCCGACGCTGTCAAGAGCACCTATTCCTCTTTCAAGAACAATCTGCTGTACGCCATGATCTTCGTCATGCTGCTGCGCTGCGACTTCCGTAAGCTCAGCAAGCTGGGCGGCCGGATGATCGCCATCTTCCTGGGCTGCTCCATCACCCTGGCAATCGGCACCATCGCTGCTTATCCCCTGTTTATGAATTCCATGGGCGGCGGCGAGACCACCTGGGCTGCTGTTGCTGCCCTGTACGCCTCCTGGGTCGGAGGCTCCGGCAACATGGCTGCTATGGAAGTCGTCTTCGAGGAATACATGGATTACGGTGCATACGGTGCCGCTCTGGCTCTGGATACCGTCTGCTACTCCATCTGGATCGCTCTGCTGCTGCTGGCTGTCAAGTTCGCACCCAAGTGGAATGCTATGTGCAAGGCTGACACCTCCAAGCTGGACGCCGTCGCTGAGGCTGCCAACGCAGAAGTCGCCGGCACCAAGAAGCAGGCCGGTGCTGCTGACTGGATCTTCCTGTTCGGCATTTCCCTGCTGGTTTCCGCTGTCTGCCAGTGGCTGGGCGGCATCATGAACGGCTGGCTGGTTAACATCGGTCTGGATATGTTCGGTGCTTCCACCGTCACCACCATCCTGATCACCATCCTGGGCCTGATTTGCGCCATGACCCCCATGGGCAAGATGGCTGGCGTCGAGGAAATGTCCAGTGTCTACCTGTATCTGGTCGTTTCCATGCTGGCATCCCGTGCAAGCCTGGTTGACCTGATCACCGCTCCCATGTGGGTTGTTTACGGCTTCGTGATTCTGGCTATCCACGTTGTCCTGATGTTCGTTCTGTCCAAGGTCTTCAAGTGGGATCTGTGCATGGTGTCCACCGCTTCTCTGGCCAATATCGGTGGTTCCGCTTCCGCTCCCATCGTTGCCACCGCTTATAACCCCAACTTCGCCGGTATCGGCGTTCTGATGGGCGTTCTGGGCGCTGCCATCGGCAACTTCTTTGGCATTGGTATGGGCGCTATCCTGCAGTGGATGGTCGGCATCTTCGGCTAAACCACAAATGCCTCTCCCGCCCATTTGGGGCGGGAGAATTTTTATAAGGAGACTAGTCTATGAATATCAATGATACACTCCGATTTCAGAATGTGGGACTTCCCGACGATATCCTGCGCAGAAAGCTCCACGGCGATTTTGAAGGCGCCATTCGCCTCATCGACCGGCGTCTGGGTGAGCCCGATCTGCCCCAGGCCATGCGTAATTGTCTGACGGTGCACCGGGAAATGATCCTGCGTCTGCCGGAGGAATTCCCCTACACCCGTGACGAAGCCATTGCCATCATCCGGCAGGATATCCCCGATTTCACCGAAGCCGAATTTGACGATTTGGTGGATGGTCGCCGGATCCGCTGGATTTATGTCAATGGCGAAATGCGGATCTTCAACCGCTTCTATTCCAGCCTCTGCAAGGCCTATGCCGGCTTTGCCCAGCGGGCAGGTGTAGCACTCCCCGGTGTGGAAAGCGCCGTGGGCGGCATTCCGCTGCTGGATCACGCCATCGGCGTGATGAAGGAAAAAGGCTCCATGACCAACCGGATCCGCATCCGGGCCTCCATGCAGGTCAAGGACGAATGCTTCACCTCCGGCATGTTTATCCGGGCCCACCTGCCCATCCCCTCCGCCTGCGAGCAGCAGCGGGATATCCGAATTGAAAAGGTCTTCCCCGAAAGCGGCATGATCGCTCCCGAGGATGCACCCCAGCGCACCATCTGTTGGGAAGAGCACATGGCAGAAAACCACGAATTTGTCGTAGAGTACTCCTACCTGCACACCGCAGTTTATCATGATACTGCCGCAAGACCCGGTATTGACGCCCACTGCGACTTCTGCACCGAAGAGGAAGCTCCCCACATCGTCTTTACCCCCTATATCCGCCAGCTGGCGGCGGAACTGACCGAAGGGATCTCTGATCCGCTGGAAAAGGCACGGGCTTTTTATGACTTCATTACCTTGAACATGAACTACACCTTCATGCCCTCCTATTTCGTGCTGGATAACATTGCCGACGCCTGTGCCCGGAATCATACCGGTGACTGCGGCGTGTTCGCACTGCTGTTTTTGACCCTTTGCCGATGCGCTGGCATCCCCGCCCAGTGGCAGAGCGGCTTAACGGCTGAGCCCAGCTTCTGCGGCGCTCACGACTGGATCCGCTTCTACGTTGAGCCTTACGGTTGGCTGTTCGCAGATACCTCCTACGGCATTTCCGCCCACCGGAACAAGAACGAGGAGCGCAGACGCTTCTACTTCGGCAATCTGGACCCCTACCGGATGGTTGCCAACAGCGCCTTTGCGGGCAACTTCACCGTGCCAAAGGTCCACTGGCGGAGTGATCCCTGTGACAACCAGGTCGGTGAAATGGAAACAGATACCCATGCACTTCCTTATAGCGCCTTTATCCGTTCCAAGGAAACCCTTCTTTGCGAGCAGGTATAAAACAGAAACATCCACCGGCAAAAGCCGGTGGATGTTTTTTGTTCCTTATTTCAGCTGTTCCTGTAAGTAAGCCCGGGCTTCTTCCGGGGTCTTATCCAGAACCAGAGCGATCTCCGAAGAGAGCAGCTTCTCCGCGTCCCGGAGGAAATTGTCATCACACAGGTGGAATTTCCGTCCCGCAGCAGCCTGGGCCTCCCGGTATACGTAAAGGGTGGTGACCATCTTCAGCAGCATCACCCGATCACCGCTGCTGATCAGTTCCCGATAGGTCTGCTTGCGCTGATTCTCATCGGCAATCCAGACATTTTCCCGTATTTCGTCAGATGAGAGCAGTGCCTGCAGTTCCCCGGCAGAGAGCACCGCTTTCAGCTTAGCCATTGCCGTGGGGTTGCCGGTGGGCAGATAAAACCGGGATTCATTCCGGGACAGCGGCTCCAGGACCAGATATTCCGTTCTCTTGCGATTGACCAGCTGCTTCTCCGTGCCGATGACCCGGCACACACCGTGTACGCCGTATAATACCCATTGACCAGTTTCAAACATATCCAATCTCCTCCGTAAAAGTCCCGAAATCCCCTACTATGTATATGATTATAGCACTTTCCACTCAAAATTTCATGTGGTAAAATTGCCAAAATTTCACTTTTTCATTCGTATAAAAAAACTGCTGTTCCCCTCTTTTCACTGTGGAACAGCAGTTTTTTCAATCAGAAAGCGAAATCGATCCTGTAATGCTTCAGCCAGAAATCGATCTGCAAAAAATAGGCGATGGTCTGGGGGCCCTTCATCAGCTGGCCATACCAGGGCCATTTCTCATCGCCGGATAAAAGTTTCCGAACCCCATCCCGGGAAACAAGATAAAACAGAGGCGAGTCCTCCATCAGGAGTTTTTCAAGCCTTCCGCTGACCAGGCGGGTATAGGCCGGATCAAATGTTTTGGGATAGGGACTCTTCTTCCGCCACAGCACCGCATCCGGAAGCAGGCCGTTCATGGCATGCCGCAGCAGTCCCTTTTCAACTCCACCGTGGTCTTTATATTCCCAGGGAACCCCGTAGAGGTATTCGGCGATCCGGTAATCACAGAAGGGAACCCGGACCTCAAGCCCTGAATACATACTCATCCGGTCCTTCCGGTCCAGCAGTGTCTGCATGAACCAGCGGAAATTCAGATTCACCATTTCCTTCATCCGGCGTTCCTGATGAGACTGCCCCGGGAGAATGTCGATTTCCCGGAGTGTTTGAAGATACCGCTCCCGGATATAATCGGCGCCGCCTGTCTTAGCTACCAGGGATGGATTCAACATCCCGACTCTGCTTGCGGTATTCTGGGCCCAGGGGAAGCCGTCAGCGTCCCGGATCTCCGGATCCCGGTACCAGGGATAGCCACCGAAGATCTCATCGGCGCACTCCCCTGAAAGGGCTACCTTCACATCCCGGCGAATCGCCCGGCAGAATGCCAGCAGGGAAAAATCCACATCCGCCATCCCTGGCAGATCCCTTGCAATTGTAGCGTCTTCCAGCGCGTCCATCAGGTTTTCCGGAGTCAGTACGCTCCAGCTGTGGTCCGTGTCGATAGCCTCTGCCATCAGGCGAATGTAATCGCCGTCAGAATTGGGCTGGAATTTTCCGGGTACAAAATACCGGTCGTTGTTCTCATAATCCACCGAAAAGGTCTTCAGCCGCTTCCCCCGCTGCCGCAGCTGACGGGCGCAGACAGAGGAAATGAGGCTGGAATCCAGCCCGCCGGACAGAAAGGTTCCGATGGGTACATCCGATACCATCTGCCGCCGGATGGCATCCTCCACCAAATAGCGGACATAAGCCGCTGTTTCGGAAAAATCCTGGGTGTGCTCCCGATCCAGCAGCTTCCAATATCGACGGATGTTCAATCTTCCCGCATCCCAATAGCCGCAGCAGCCCGGCTCCAGCTCCGATATTCCCCGGAAGACACCGCAGCCCGGGGTCCTGCCAGGGCCCAACAGCACAATCTCCGCCGCCCCCTGCTCATCGAGTTCTGCTTTCACGGATGGGTATTTCAAAATGGTCTTGATCTCCGACGCGAAGATCAGACCGCCCTCATGGAGCTTATAAAACAGGGGCTTCACGCCGATCCGGTCCCGGGCCAGAAACAGCCGCATCTTTTTCTTTTCCCAGACGGCGAAGGAGAAAATCCCGTTGAGTTTTTCCAGGCATCCCTCCCCCCACCGGGCATAGGCATGTAGCACCACCTCCGTATCGGAGTGCCCTTCAAATTCATGGCCTTCTTTTTCCAGATCACGCCGCAACTCCGCCGTATTATAAAGCTCCCCATTATAAACCAGCGTGTAATGCTCCCCTTCAAGCTTAAGCTCCATGGGCTGTTTTCCGCCCAGAGGATCAATAATCGCCAGCCGGGCGTGAAGCAGCGTGCAGATCTCTTCCTGATATACACCTGTGCCGTCTGGGCCACGGCGGAGCATGGACCCGAGCATCTGCTTAGCTGTCACATCATCCACATTCAGACCGAGGATACCCGCAATTGCACACATAGACATCACAATCCTTTCCACTTCCGTATTGTATGCGGCCAAAACCCAATTCGGAACGGATAAAAAAGAAAATAATGGACATTCTTAAAAGGGTGATGAATATGAAAACAAATAAGGAAATCCTATCCTCCATTTTAAAAACAACACAGATGGGCCAGGTTGGTATCCGCAGCGTTCTGGACAAAGCCATGGCGTCTAATATCCGCAGTGCACTGGAGTCCCAGCTTCGGGAGTACGATCTGATTGAATCGGAAGCCCACGCCATTGCCGCCCGGCGGGGCTGGGACCTGCCGGAGCTGGATCCGGGGGTTCGGTTCTTTTCTGATATGATGACCCGGGCGAAGCTGACCCATGGCAATACCGAATCCAAAATCGCCGGAATGATGATACAGGGTAATACCCGCGGCATGATCACGGGACTCAAAAATATCCATCAGTTTACCGGTCAGGATGAGCAGGTCTCCATTCTGTCCCAGAAGCTGCTGGACTGTGAAACAGCCAACATCCGACAGATGCAGTCCTATCTTTAATCTGCAAAGGGTCCTTTCCGCACAGGAAGGGACCCAGACGCATATGATAGCTTTGTCATGAAAGGAGTGATCGTTCTGTCAGCCACAGGATACATACAGGTCTATGCATTCACAGGCAAAGCCCGGATCCCTCTGGCGGATGTTGCAATTTCCGTCACCGCCCCGGATGGCACTGCCATCGCCATGCGCGTTACAAACCGAAACGGTCTGATTGAACCCATCGAGATACCGGTGCCGGATATCGAGGCCGGCCAGACACCGGACACCGGACAGATTCCATTTACCCGGGTGAATCTCTATGCCCGGCTGAAAGGCTTCGAGCAGATCGAAAACGAGGACCTTCAGGTCTTCCCCGAAACCACCACCGATCAGGATCTTGAAATGATCCCCATCTCCGAATTGCCGGACACCTGGGACAGGCGGGAGCTCTTTGTGACCCCGGCCCAGAATCTCTAAGGAGGTGACCCATGCCGACCGTCATCCCCTTTGTACCCCAATATATCACTGTTCACCTGGGTCCTCCCTCAGCCTCTGCGGCCAATGTGACGGTGTCCTTCTCCGACTATGTCAAGAACGTCGCTTCCAGTGAGATATACCCGACCTGGGAGGAAAGCGCCCTTCGGGCAAACATTCTGGCCATCGTTTCCTTTGCCCTGAACCGGGTTTATACAGAGTTCTACCGGAGCCGGGGCTATGATTTTGACATCACCAGCTCCACCGCCTATGACCAGTTCTTCGTCAATGGCAGAAGCTATTTCGACAATGTGGCCCGGCTGGTGGATGAACTCTTCAACGACTATCTGCGCCGCCCCGGTTTTGTCGAGCCTCTGGCGGCCAAATTCTGCAACGGCACAACCGTCACCTGCGAGGGTCTCAGCCAGTGGGGCAGCCAGAATCTGGCCCGGCAGGGCTACAGCTCCACCCAGATCCTCAGAAGCTACTACGGCAACGTGGAGATCGTCCCCAACGCCCCCATCCGGGGCTACACATCCTCCTATCCCGGCACCGCCCTGCGCCGCGGCAGCTCCGGGCCCAATGTGGTGGTGATCCAGGTTGCGCTGAACCGGATCTCCCAGAATTATCCGGCCATTCCAAAGGTCCCCACGGTGGACGGCATCTTCGGTAGCAGGACGGAAGCCTCCGTGCGGAAATTCCAGGAAATATTCAATCTGACTCCCGACGGCATCGTCGGGAAAGCCACCTGGTATGCACTGGTGCGGCTTTATACGGCGGTCACATCTTTGTCGGAGCTTCGCAGTCAGGGGCAACAGTTCTACTCCATCAACTGGTCCTACCCCGATCCCCTCCAACAGGGAGACACCGGCGATAAGATCCGGCACCTGCAATACATGCTCTCCGTTCTATCGTCCTTCATTCCCCAGATCCCCGATATTGCCGTGGACGGCATCTTCGGCCCCAGAACCCGGGAAGCCGTACTGGCCGCCCAGCGGTGGTTCGGCCTGCCCCAAACCGGTGAGGTGGACGACGATACCTGGGATGAGATTTACGACCAGTTCTCCGGTATCGAAAACACGGCTTTGCGAAACAGAGAGACCTTCCCCTACACCGATGCCCAGGCAGCCCAGACGACTCCCAGAAACCGCTATTCCCAAACCACCACCATGACACAGTTTCCAGGAAGGAATCTGCGCACAGGCAACCAGGACCCGGTCAGACAGGAGGCAGTACGATGAGACCCAATGAATCCTTTATCGCGCAGCCCATCCGAAGCCTTCAGACCATGCTCCGGGTGCTGGCGGAATCCGACGGAAAATACGCCCGGGTCATCCCGGATGGAATTTATGGCCCTCAAACCATGGCCGCCGTTACAGCCTTTCAGCGCAATCATGGTCTGAGCGTTACAGGCATCACAGATCAGGACACCTGGGAAACCCTCGTGGCTGCATATGAACCGGCACTGATAAAGCTGATCGAAGCACAGCCTGTGGAGGTCATTCTCAATCCCGGCCAGGTGCTTCGGCGGGGCGAAGCCAGCCCCTACCTCTATGTTGCCCAGGCCCTGCTTCTGGTTCTGTCCCAGACCTATGCAAGCGTCGGCACGCCCACACAATCCGGGATTCTGGATCCGGCAACCAGCGATTCCCTGGCCTCCTTCCAGGCTCTCAGCGGCCTTCCCATGACGGGAGAACTGGATAAGATCACCTGGAAGCATCTGGCACTGCATTTCCCGTTGGCGGCAAACCTGGGGCGCGGTGTAGCCCGTGAAATGCCGAATTCCAAAATGTAGATAATTTATTAATTTTCCGCAATGGCAGTTTAAACTCTTGATTCATTGAACAAAGAGGAATATAATATATTTTAAATATATTTTTACCATTTATCCCTCACGGAGGAAGGAATCCATGTTCATTAAAGACTGGAAAAAAGATGTTTTTACCATTCCAAATATTCTCAGTATGTTCCGCCTGGTACTGATTCCGGTATATGTGGTCATCTATCTGAATGCGAAGGACTTGTCAGATTATTTTCTGGCAGGTACAATTCTTGCCGTATCCTGTCTGACCGATATGATTGACGGCAAAATCGCCCGACATTTCAATATGATCTCCACCCTGGGCAAAATTCTGGACCCCATTGCCGATAAAGCGACCCAGTTCACACTGACGCTGTGCCTTTCCATCAAATATCCCATTTTACGGTTTGTATTAGTGCTCTTTATTGTCAAGGAACTGTTTCAGGGCATTGCCGGTCTGGTCAATCTTCGCCGGGGCAAGATGCTTCCCGGTGCCCTGCTTGCCGGCAAGGTCTGCACCACGGTGCTGTTCATCAGTCTGATCCTGCTGGTGCTGATGCCGGATCTGAATGAAACCATCATTGATGCAATCGCCATTACAGACCTTGCATTTCTGAGCTGGTCCTTCATATCCTATATTCTTGCCTATTTCGGCAAAAAGAAAAAAGTCCAGGATCTGGAAAACTAAACGACAAATCCGCCCGGAAAAATCCGGGCGGATTACTTATTAAAACGAAATGCAGCGGTCCGGTAGACCGCTGCCAGGGTGGTTATTCTTTCTTAGGATGAAGTCTGTCACGAGGCCACCGTCGGATTATCCGCGAATGTTTCCACGGCATCGGTTTTCTCCACCTCACCTGTTGTGTACCTGAATTATACCATATTCTGGCTTCCATTGGTGAAGATTCTTTGAACAACCTGGAAATAAATTGTTGAAATGCCATGTCTGTTTTTATGAATATTACACAAACGCGAAGATGCGCACGTATTTCATTCTATGCAGAAGCCCCCGGTTTTGTTCCAGCAAAACCGGGGGCATTTTCTTTAGGCAGGATAAACGTTGGTCAGATAGATCAAATACGGCAGCACCAGCGTAAAGATGCTGATGATCCAGGGATACACGACCTTTCTGGAAAAGAACATCATCAGCAAACACAGCGCCGTAACACCCAGGGGGCCGTAGACCGCATATTCTCTCGTCACCATCTGGGCGAACTCACCGGTGGACTGAAGATTCAGTCCCACTATCTCGGGAAGACGTTCCATATTCAGGCTGGCAATTTTCAGCGCCGCAAGGACCACAGGGATCGCCAGCAGGAACCGTCTGAGTCTGTAGATCCACAGACCAATCAGATAAAACACATGGCCAATCTTTCCGAACACATGATTAATCTTCTGCAGGCCGGAAGCACGATTTTCATTTTGATTTCCGGAATTATTCATAATCCACCTCCGGAGAAATATTTTTCATATCATAGCACATTTACGCCCCAGATGCAAGAGGCGTCAAAAAACCTTAACAAAGTCTATTGAGTCCACTTTATTGTACCCGAACGTTTGTATACTATCATTACATAAACAAAGGAGGTACAAATCATGAAAACCACAGCAAAAAACATCAGAAAGAGCAAGTCCCATCTGCATATTTACCGCCGTCCCTACCCCAATGCCGCAGACCCCCACTACTATATCGACAAAGCCGTCGATACCGTTCTGGCTGTGGTCACAGGTTTGGGAACCGTTTCCGCCATGCTGTTTCTGGTCACCATGTGATACAAGGCTGCCTAAGCAGCCTGAGGGGCATTGCCTCAAAAACGAAATCCATACGTTTTCTTGCCGCTGCAAGCGGTGTGCCATGTATATGGCACGATAAAATGGCGAAAGGCCATTTTATCAAGAATTAGTATGATCAGGCCTTCCGGTTGTCCCGGTAAAGGGCCGCAAGGCCCTTTAAAAGCAGGTCCTTGTCATAGATGATCTCCCGCCGGCACAGGGGCAGCACAAATTTGGCAATGCCGCCGGTGGCGATGACAGTGGTCTTGTAGCCCAGCTCCTGCTCCATCCGCTCGATCATTCCGTCGATCATGCAGGCGGTACCCAGCATAATGCCGCTGCGCATACAGTCGATGGTGTTGCGGCCGATGGCCTTCCTGGGCTGGTCCAGCTGCAGACCCGGAAGCAGTGCCGTCCGCTCCGTCAGAGCGTCCATGGAGATCTTTACGCCGGGGCTGATGCTGCCGCCCACCAGGGCGCCGTTCTTGTCCAGGACGATCATGGTGGTGGCCGTGCCCATGTCGATGACGATCATGGGGGGCTGATGCTGCCGCAGGGCCGCAACGCTGCCTACCACCAGGTCTGCACCGGTCTGGCCTGGATTTTCGATCTGGATGTTCAGGCCGGTCTTCAAGCCGGGGCCCACTACCAGAATCTTACGATCGGAGATCTTGCGGATGGCTGTCTGCATGGAGTTGAGAACCTGGGGCACCACGGAGGCAATGATGGAGCCCTCGATGTCCCGGGGGCTGCACTGATTCACATCCAGCAGCATTTTCAGGTCGATGCAGTATTCATCCGAGGTCTTGGTTGCGTCGGTACGAAGCCGCGCTTCAAAGAGGATCTCATCGTCCCGGACACCGCCCACAACGATGTTGGAATTGCCGATATCAACAGTCAGTATCATAAACCATCCTCCAGATCTTCCTGCCGCAGGATCCGGCAGCCCAGAATCTTTCCGTCCTTCGTTTCGATCAGGCCGGCACTGCCGCCGAAATATCCGCAGGAGCCGGGGTTGAGAATCCACAGCCCGTCGGTATCGCGATAGCAGTTTGCCACATGGGTGTGGCCGTAGAGCACCGCATCCACCCGGCTGGCCCGGGCATCGCTCAGGAGCTTGCCGGTGTCCACCTTGACCCGGTGCTTGTGGCCGTGGGTCATATAAAGCTGCACATCTCCCACCCGCTGGATCAGAATCTCCGGCCTGAAGGGAGGGCAGCGGTATTTATCGCAATTGCCCGGCACCTGAACCAGGCAAATCTCGGGATATTCCTCCGCCATGGCCTGACCATCATCAAAATAGTCACCCAGATGGACGATCCAATCCGGCTTCACCTTCTCAATGCAAAGACGCATAAAGCTCAGGGCCGCATGGGAATCGGATAAAACAAGTATCTTCATAGTGCACCAACCGCTCTTTCCTGCATATAGTATTACAGATAATATTATGATTATAGCAGGAAATTTGACAGGAGGCAATCATATGCAGGAAAATTCCAATCAATTTTCGATTTCTGACGCAGTTCGGCTGGCATCCACTCCCGCAGGCCAGCAGCTTCTGGCGCTTTTGCAGCAAGGCAGCGCAGACAGTCTGAAGACCGCTGCGGAACAGGCTTCTGCTGGAAATTATGATGAGGTTAAAAAACTGTTTTCTGCCCTTATGGAAAATCCCGAGGCGCGAACCTTGCTGCAGCAGCTGGGGAGGTAAGCGATGGAGCAGATGGAAGAGAAACTCGGAGCACTTCTTGGAAATCCTGACATGATGCAAAAGATCATGTCCATGGCCCAGGCCCTGGGCGCATCTCAGGAAATGCCCCAGCCAAATCCCGCGCCGCCCCGCCAGGAGCGCAGCGCACCGGAATTGGATATGGCGTCGATCCAGAAGATCATGAGCTTTGCGCGACAGACCTCCCTCGACCGGGATCAGCAGAATCTGCTGAACGCTTTGAAGCCCTATCTTCCCCGGGAGCGAATCGCCAAGCTGGAAAAGGCCATGCGTGCTGCCAGACTTGCAAATCTCGCCACCTCTGTGCAACTATAAATCAGGCAGGTGAACCCCATGTATAACCGCTACATTCCCCAGTCCGATGGCTCCTTCCGGCGCAATTCGGTTCAGGATCACAAATCCTCTCCGCCCAACCGGCAGCCCCCGGTTCATCAGACCCCGGAACACCGGGAGCCGGAGCAGCGCAGAAAGCCCGTCCCCCAGCCCCAGCCGATAAGCTTTCTGAAAAACCTTCTGCCCCGGGATTTCGACACCGGGGATCTGATGGTAGTACTGCTGCTTCTTCTCATGGCAGGAGACTGTGCAAAAGAGCAGAATACCGCAATTCTGACTCTGGCGCTGTACTTATTTCTTTGAAACGGCGGATGGCGCATAATTTGCCGGCTGTGGCCGGCAAATTATGCCGATATGAACATTTTGTAACTTTTTGCGAATACTTGACATTATTCGTAATCCAGCGTATAATTCATAATGGATATCTGTAAAAGTAAGAAATGGAGCATCCCTTATGAAACAAGCCCTTCGAAAAATCGTACCCATTTTGCTGGTTATTCTGATTATCGCCAGTATGGCATGGTACTGTTTTGTCTATGACCGTGATTTCACCCGCGATATGCTGCTCAAGCAGGCCCGCTTCCATTCCGTCAGCGGCAGCCCGGAGCTTGCCAGCTGGTTCTATGACCTGGCCTACAAGCACTCCGGTCAGGATGAGATCGTCGCCATCGAACTTGCCAACCAGTTCAAAGCCGTCGGAAACTACACCAAGGCTGAGTATACCCTTTCCAACGCCATCGCCGACGGCGGCAGCGTTGAACTGTATATCGCCCTGTGCAAGACCTATGTGCAGCAGGACAAGCTTCTGGACGCTGTGAACATGCTCAACAATGTCAGCGATCCTGTCATCAAGAGTCAGCTGGATCTGCTTCGTCCCGCCGCTCCCGTGGCGGCTCCCGAGCCCGGATTCTACAGCGAGTATATCTCCGTCAGCTTTGAGAACACCGATCACAATCTCTATATCTCCATGGACGGCGAGTATCCTTCCACCGGAAAGAATCCCTATTCCGAGCCCATCCCTCTGGAAATCGGCGAAACCACCATTCAGGCGGTGGCTGTTTCCAAGAGCGGTCTGGTCAGCCCCCTGGCTGTCTTCGGCTATACCGTCGGCGGCATCATTGAGGAAGTCGTTTTTGAAGACTTCTCCGTGGAGCAGGCCATCCGCGAGACTCTGGGCGCGGAAGCGGATGAACCCCTGTACACCAGTGACCTGTGGACCATCACCGAGTTTACCGCTCCCGCCGGTGCCTCTTCCTACGCCGATATTTCCAGAATGAGCTATCTGGAAACTTTGAATGTGGAAGGTCAGTCCTTTGATTCCCTGAGCTTCCTGTCCGGCCTGAACCGGCTGGATAAGCTGAATCTGGTGGACTGCAAGTTCCCCTCCGAGGATCTGAACATCATCGCTTCCCTGCCCGCACTGTCCAGCCTGACCCTGTCGGAATGCAGTCTGTCCACCGTTGCCGGTCTGGAAAAAGCCCAGGGCGTCACCTATCTGGACTTGAGCAGCAACTCCATCCGAAACATTGATCCTCTGGCTTCCATGATCCACCTGAAGGAGATCCATCTTCAGAACAATGCCCTGACGGGTCTGACCGCACTGAGCGGCCTGACCGAGCTGGAAAAGCTGGATGTATCCTACAATTCCCTGACTTCCGTCTCCTCCATTGCCTCCTGTGTCAAGCTCAGCTGGCTGAGTGCTGGCAACAATTCCCTGACGGCCCTGACCGCAGTGAATAATCTGCCTGCCCTTACCTATCTGGCAGTTCCCAACAACTCCCTGACGGATGTCAGCATTCTCTCCGCCTGCACCGGGCTGAAGGAGCTGAGCATCGCCAGCAACTCGCTGACGGACATCAGTGCCCTGTCCACCCTGGTCAATCTGGAGATTTTCGACTTCTCCTACAACGAGATCTCCCAGCTGCCCCAATGGGGTGAGGGCTGTCCCATGCGGATCATTGATGGTTCCTACAATGCTCTTGCAAGCATTTCCTCCCTGAGCACCATGGACTCTCTGACCTATGTCTATATGGACTACAACCAGATCAGCACCATTGCCGACCTTGCCGGCTGCCCCAATCTGGTGATGGTCAATGTGTACGGCAATAATGTGGACGCTGAAGACGTCTCCGCCCTGACGGAGCACAGCATCATCGTCAACTACGATCCCACTTAAATTGCATGAAAAAAATCCCTCCTGTCGGAGGGATTTTTTCATACTCAATTATACTCCAGAATCAATTCCAGCGCAGCGAAAATGGTCTGATTCCGGATCTCAGCACGGGTGCCGGAGAAATGATATTCTCTTGCCTCGGTGCGGCGGGCATCGGCATAGCCGATGTACACAGTACCGACGCTGTTGCCGAATTCATCTCCCTGAGGGCCGGCGATGCCGGTGACGGAGACTGCGATATCCGCAGCCAGAACCCGGCGGGCACCGTGGGCCATTTGCTTGGCCACCGTGGCGGATACAGCCCCCACCTCTTCCAGCAGCTTCACATTGACGCCCAGAATGTTACTCTTGACCCAGTCGGTATAGGAAATGATACCGCCCTTATAGATGGCAGAGCTTCCGGAAATGCAGGTCAGGGCCGTGCCGATCCCTCCGCCAGTGATGCTTTCAGCGGTAACCAGGGTTCTGCCCTGAAGACGTTCTACGATTTTAGCACAGAGGTTCATCATGATACTTCACCTGAATCTTTTCGACGGTTGCCAGAGCCTCTTCAATCAGGGCCTGACGGTCCAGCTTACTTTCGGCTTTCTCGACCTGAGCCAGGGTGGGCTTGGTCTTGGGATGCTTCGGGGTGAATACGGTGCAGCAGTCTTCATAAGGCAGGATGGAAGTTTCCATCGTGCCGATCTTACGGGCAATGGTGACGATCTCTTCCTTGTCCATACCGACCAGGGGCATGAAGATGGGAATGTCCACAACAGCGCCGGTGACGGTCATGGCTTCCATGGTCTGGGAGGCGACCTGACCCAGGTTTTCGCCGGTGATCAGAGCACCGCAAGCGTCATCCTTGGCAATACGCTGGGAGATCTCCATCATGAAGCGGCGCATGATCAGAGTGAAGAACTCCTCGGGGCAGTTGTCACGGATTGCTTCCTGGATCTTGGTGAAGGAGACCACATTGACGGTCATTCTGCCGGTATACTTGGTCACCAGACGGGCAAGCTCCAGGACCTTGTCCTTGGCCAGCTGGGAGGTGTAGGGATAGGAGAAGAAATGGACTGCCTCGATCTCCACGCCGCGCTTGCCGATCATGTAGGCAGCCACGGGAGAATCGATGCCGCCGGACAGCAGGCACATGGCACGGCCGCCGACACCGGTGGGCAGACCGCCAGCGCCGGGCTCCGCGGGGCCGTGGACATAGGCAGCAAGGTCACGGACTTCAACATAAACAGTGTAATCGGGATGATGGACATCCACCGCCAGGTCGGGATGGGCGTCGGCAATTCGTCCGCCGATTTCCTGGGAAATACCGATGGAGGTCAGGGGAAACTGCTTGTCGGAACGCTTGGACTCCACCTTGAAGGACTTGGCGCAGTCCAGATCGTCGCCCAGGTAGGCTTCAATAGCTTCATGGATGGCATCCAGATTCTTCTCACAGGGGCGGCAGCGGCACAGGCTCACCACGCCGAAGATGGAATGGCAGGCCTCCCAGGCGCCTTCCACATCACATTCTTCGTCCATGGGCTCCACATAGATGGTAGACTGCATCAGATAGACGTCGAAATTGCCGAACACTCTCATGCGGCGGCGGACATTGGAACGCAGCTTGCTCTCAAACTGGCGCTTGTTGGCGCCCTTCAGGACGATCTCGCCCAGCTTCATCAGAAATATTTCTTTCATATGGTCTCCTAAATCAGTTTTATCTCTTCTTAATCAGGTATGTCGCGTATTCAAGGTCATCATCTTTGACATAGATGGTATACAAAATCATGGAATTATTGTTGCCAATGGGAATGGTTCTGGCTCTGCCTCCGGCCATGGGAGAAGAACCCAAAGCATTTTCGGTTCTGAGCTTGTACTCAATATTGTTCGTCTCAAGAATGCTGCGTACTCTTGCCATTTCATCCATTTTCTGGGTAATGATCAATTCTTCCCGATTGAAAATATGAATCATCCCTCAAAACCTCCTTCTGAGTTTATCGGTTTCCCAGATTCACGGCGCGATACTGGATGGCCTCGGCAATGTGCTGGGGCTCGATGTTTTCACAGCCATCCAGGTCGGCGACGGTTCTGGCAACCTTTAATATTCGGTCATAGGATCGGGCTGTCAGACCCATGGCTTCAAAGGCCTGTTTCATCAGCGCAGCACCGGTCTCATCCAACTCACAATACTTTCGCATCTCATCGGGACCCATCCGGGCATTACACATGGAGCTGTTCTCGCCGAACCGGAGGTTCTGGCGCAGCCGCGCCGCATCCACCCGCTTCTTGACCTCTGCGGAAGTTTCCGCTTCAGCTCTTGTACGCAGGTCTTCAAAATGGACGGCAGGAACCTCCACCACAATGTCGATACGGTCCAGCAGCGGACCGGAAATCCTGCCCCGGTAATCGGTCACCGCCCGGTCGGAGCATTTACATCTGCCGGAAGGGTCGCCATACCAGCCGCATTTGCAGGGATTCATGGCACACACCAGCATGAATTCCGCGGGATAAGTCACCGCGCCGGATACTCTCGAGATGGTCACCCGGCCGTCCTCCAGAGGCTGACGCATCATGTCCAGAGTGTCCTTCCGAAATTCCGGAAGCTCATCCAGGAACAACACGCCCTGATGGGCCATGGAGATCTCACCGGGCCGGGGATTGGTGCCGCCGCCGGCAAGACCCGCGTTGGAAATGGTGTGGTGGGGCGAACGGAAGGGTCTGCTGGTCACAAGGGGCTCCTTCGGCGTCAGCATACCCATGACGGAACAGATCTGGGTTATCTCCAGGGATTCCTCCCAGGTCATTTCCGGAAGGATCGACGGAAGACGCTTGGAAAGCATGCTCTTGCCGGAACCGGGAGGGCCGATCAGCAGCACATTATGGCTGCCCGCCGCAGCCACTTCCAGCGCCCGCTTCACATTCTCCTGACCCAGAACATCCTTAAAATCCAGCTCCGTCCGCTCACGGCGTTCCGGCTCCCACAAAGGCTCCGGTGCCAGAGTGATCTCCCCATTGAGGGCATCGGCCAGCTGGCGGATATTGCGGATGCCGTAGACCGCAGGACCACGGGCAAGGGTCGCCTCGGCGGCGTTCTCCGCGGGAACGAACAGTGCCTTGATTCCCTCCCGCTTGGCCGCAAGGGCCATGGGCAGCACGCCGGAAACCGGCCGCAGCTGACCATCCAGGCTGACCTCGCCCAGAAATGCGCTGTCGGACCGGGGCCGCCGAACGCTGCCGGAAGCGGCAAGGATGCTCAGCAGAATCGGAAGGTCGTAGTGAGAGCCTGCCTTCTTCAGATTCGCCGGCGCCAGATTTACAGTAATCCGGCTCACCGGAAACGCCATGCCGCTGCTCTTTGCTGCAGCACGGACACGCTCCCTTGCCTCCTTCACCGCTGCATCGGGAAGACCTACGATGTCAAAACCCGGAAGACCGGAGGAAATATAGCACTCAGCAAGAATACTGTTGCCCCTGATTCCGGAAACCCCCAGGGTATGGACGCTGCAGATCATGGTATCAGTACTCCTTTTCCTTGTTTTAATAATCATACTCTATTTTATAGAAAAACTCAATCATTTTTTTATTTTCCCCAGACCATGTACATCATTCTCCATGTTGTGCACATTTTCCCATTATTTTTATTTTTTAAAAAGTTTTTTTCCTGATAGGAGTCTCATAACGGCTTTACAAACGGATTAAAAAGTGCTATGATATACGCGACAAAATTTGTAATACTTTAGGAGGTATTTCATTTTGGCTAGAAAATTTAAAACCATGGACGGCAATACTGCTGCCGCCCACGTCAGTTACGCCTTTACCGAGGTTGCTGGCATCTACCCCATCACCCCCTCCAGCCCTATGGCCGACAACGTTGACCAGTGGGCCGCTGCCGGTCGTAAGAACATCTTTGGTGACACTGTTAAGGTCGTCGAGATGCAGTCTGAGGCTGGTGCTGCAGGTACCGTTCACGGCTCTCTGGCCGCCGGTGCTCTGACCACCACCTACACCGCTTCTCAGGGCCTGCTGCTGATGATCCCCAATATGTACAAGATCGCCGGTGAGCTGCTGCCCTCCGTCTTCCACGTCTCCGCACGCTGCGTCGCTTCTCAGGCACTGAACATCTTCGGTGACCACTCCGACGTTTACGCATGCCGCCAGACCGGCTTCGCAATGCTGGCTGAGACCAACGTTCAGGAAGTTATGGACCTGGGCGCTGTCGCTCACCTGGCAGCTCTGGAAGGCCGCGTTCCCTTCCTGAACTTCTTCGACGGTTTCCGTACCTCCCACGAGATCCAGAAGGTCGCTATCTGGGACTACGAGGACCTGAAGGAAATGACCAATATGGAGGCTGTTGCTGAGTTCCGCAAGCACTCCCTGAACCCCGAGCGCCCCGCAATGCGCGGCTCTCACGAGAACGACGACATCTTCTTCCAGCATCGTGAGTCCTGCAACAAGTACTACAACGCACTGCCCGCAGTTGTTGAGAAGTACATGGCTAAGGTCAACGAGAAGCTGGGCACCAACTATCAGCTGTTCAACTACTACGGTGCACCTGATGCTGACCGCGTCATCGTCGCCATGGGCTCCGTCTGTGACGTTATCGAGGAAGTCATCGACTACCTGAACGCTCACGGCGAGAAGGTCGGCCTGGTCAAGGTCCGCCTGTTCCGTCCCTGGTCCTCCAAGCACCTGCTGGCCGCTATCCCCGACACCGTCAAGAGCATTGCTGTTCTGGACCGTACCAAGGAGCCCGGCTCTCAGGGTGAGCCTCTGTACCAGGATGTCGTGATGGCTCTGGCAAAGTGCGGCTGCAACAACGTCAAGGTGATCGGCGGCCGTTACGGTCTGGGCTCCAAGGACACCACTCCTTCCTCCTTCTTCGCTATCTACGAAGAGCTGGCTAAGGACGAGCCCAAGGACGAGTTCACCATCGGCATCGTTGACGACGTCACCTTCCTGTCCCTGGACGAGAAGGTCTCCCCCAACACCGCAGCAGCAGGCACCATCGAGTGCAAGTTCTGGGGTCTGGGCGGCGACGGCACCGTTGGCGCTAACAAGAACTCCATCAAGATCATCGGTGACCACACCGACAAGTACGTACAGGCTTACTTCCAGTACGACTCCAAGAAGACCGGCGGCGTTACCGTTTCCCATCTGCGTTTCGGTGATAATGCCATCAAGTCTCCCTACTATATCAACAAGGTTGACTTCGTCGCCTGCCATAACCCCTCCTATATCACCAAGGGCTTCAAGATCGTCCAGGACGTCAAGCCCGGCGGTATCTTCCTGATCAACTGCCAGTGGAATCTGGAAGAGCTGGAGCACCATCTGGATGCAGCTTCCAAGCGTTACATCGCTGAGAACAACATCCAGCTGTACACCATCAACGCCATTGACCTGGCTGTCAAGGTCGGCATGGGCAAGCGCACCAACACCATCCTGCAGTCCGCATTCTTCACCCTGGCAAACGTCATGCCCGCTGAGGATGCTGTCAAGTACATGAAGGACGCTGCTGAGCACTCCTACGCCAAGAAGGGCATGGACGTTGTTGAGAAGAACTGGAACGCTATCGACGCCGGTGCTACCGCATTCGTCAAGATCGACGTTCCCGCTTCCTGGGCCAACGCTGAGGCTGAGGCTGTTGAGCTGAACCTGGAAGGCCCCGCTGACACCGTCAAGGTCGTCAAGACCATTCTGAATCCCGTTGGCAAGATGGACGGCTACAGCCTGCCCGTTTCCGCTTTCGTCGATCTGGAAGACGGCCAGTTCCCCCTGGGTGCTTCCGCATACGAGAAGCGCGGCGTTGCTGTCTCCGTTCCCGAGTGGGATGCTACCAAGTGTATCCAGTGCAACAACTGTGCATATGTCTGCCCCCACGCTACCATCCGTCCCTACGCTCTGACTGCTGAGGAGGCCGCTGCTGCTCCCGAGGCTGCAAAGATCGTTCCCGTCAAGGCCGGTAAGGGCAAGGGCAAGTACTCCTACACCATGGCTGTTTCTCCTCTGGACTGCATGGGCTGCGGCGTCTGTGTCGGCGTCTGCCCCGTCAATGCCATCAAGATGGTTCCCCAGGAGTCCCAGCTGGCTCAGCAGGATGTCTTCGG
>JAGARK010000029.1 GCA_017622295.1 Oscillospiraceae bacterium | reverse complement strand
GGCTGCGGCTGGGCGTGCGATGAAGCGCTGGCCTATATAGGTGAAAAAGGCCCCGGCGGCAACGAGTGGGCGAACCAGGCGCTGTTCGATTACGACGGTAACGCCCTGCCCGCACTGAAAACCATCCGGGATTTTTAGGGGGAAACGCTATGAGTGACCTGCGCGACAGAAGAAAACTACCCTATGTGGAGGTTACCGCCGCTACGCTGAAATGGTACGGCTGCGCCACTATGTTCTTTTATTCCCTGAGCATGACCGTGGTTCAGAACGGCCTGCTCCATGTGAATCAGTTCTCCAATACACAGCTGCGGGAGATGTGGGTAGCAGACCCTGACCTGATGGTGCTGTCCTCCTGGGCGGCGGTGTTCCAGCTGCTGGGCGGTCTGGCCATCCCAGTATTCGCGTTTTTGCTGGTGGAGGGTTTTATCCATACCCAAAATTACAGGGCCTACCTGCTTCGGATGGTGGGCTTCGCCCTGCTCAGCGAAATTCCCTTCGACTTTGCCATGTCCGGCAAGCTGTTCGACTGGACCAGCCAGAATATGCTCTTTACCCTTTCCATCGGCCTTGTGATGCTCTATGGGCTGCGGCTCTTTGCCGCTGGGAAGAGTGTAAAGCTGCTGATCGTTGCGGCGGGGGTACTCTGGAGCGTGCTGATGAAAGCCCAATTTGGTTTGTGTATGGTTCTGCTCATTGCGGTTTATTACTTGCTGAAAGATCATAAGGCAAAGCTGTGGATCAGCGGCACCATCAGTCTTATGTATGTCACCGGCCCGGTTTCCAACTTCGTGCTGAAACGGTACAACCATCAGCGGGGCAGTCAGTCCAATAAGTATCTGTTCTATTTGCTGTATCCGCTGCATCTGCTGATTCTTGGCGTGATTACCCGTTGCATCACGTCATAGTCGTTTTTCCAAGCAATCAGCATTGCTGGTTTCCTTCCTATGAAGCGGCAGATCCGTCCAGCAGCCGGGTCTGCCGCACAATTTATCTTTCGGAGGTCATTATGAAAACAGATAAACTCTACTTTGGCGCAGCTTACTACGATGAATATATGCCAGTCTCCCGCGTGGACGAGGATATGCGCATGATGAAAGAGGCGGGGATGAACGTAATCCGCATTGCGGAATCGACCTGGAGTACCTGGGAGCCGCGAGACGGGGAATATGACTTTACAAGTCTGCACCGGATGCTTCGGGGTGCGAAGAAATACGGAATCAATGTGATCGTGGGAACGCCCACCTACGCCATTCCGCCCTGGCTGGCAAGAAAGTATCCGGATATTCTGGCAGATACCCACAGCGGTTTATCGAAGTACGGTCATAGGCAGAATATGGACATCACCCATCCCGGCTACCGCTTCCACTGCGAACGGATCATTCGCCGCCTGATGGAGGAAGTGCAGCAATACAACCATGTCATTGGATTCCAACTGGACAACGAGACTAAGCCCTACGACACCTGCGGCCCCCGGGCGCAGGCGCTGTTCAAGCAGTGGCTGATGGACAAATTCCAAACCGTAGAAGCCTTAAATCAAGCATTCGGTCTGGCCTATTGGAGCAATTCCCTCGGAAGCTGGGACGACCTGCCGGATGTCCGGGGCACCATCAACAATTCTCTGGCTGCGGAATTTGAAGCCTTCCAGCGAAATCTGGTAACGGAATTTCTCCTCTGGCAGCGATCCATCGTGGACGAATACCGCCGCCCGGAGCAGTTCGTGACCCACAATTTTGACTACGAATGGCGGGACTATTCCCATGCGCTGCAGCCGGACGCAGACCAGTTCAAGGCGGCGGAAGCGGTTACGGTGGCAGGCTGTGACATTTACCACCCCACGGCATCTTTCCTGACGGGGGCGGAGATCAGCTTCGGCGGCGATCTGGCGAGGGGACTGAAGCATGGGGAGAATTTCTTCGTTCTGGAAACCCAGGCTCAGGGGCCTGTGGGCAGATTGCCCTGGCCGGGACAGCTGCGGCTGCAAGCCTTTGCCCACTTGGCAAACGGCGCAAATATGGTGGAATACTGGCACTGGCACTCCATCCACAACGCCATCGAATGCCACTGGAAGGGGGTGCTCAGCCACGACTTCACCCCCGGCGCGGTCTATCAGGAGGCAAAAACCATCGGTGCGGACTTTGCGCGCATCGGCAGCCATGTTGTAAATCTAAAACGAAGCAGTGACGTGGCCTTCCTTGTTTCCAACCGCAGCCTCACCGGCTTGAAGCACAGCTATGCCTTCGCCGGACCGAATTATGGTGATATCCTACGCTGGCTCTACGACAGCTTTTTCCGGCTGAATGTCTCCGTGGATATCCTCGACGACAGCACCCGGGATTTTTCCGGCTATAAACTGGTGGTAACGCCGGGGTTGTACTGCGCAGAGGATTCCCTGATCGAAGCCCTGCGGGACTATGTCCGCGGCGGTGGGCATCTGCTGTCTTCCTTCCGCAGCTTCTTCTGCGATGAGAATACAAAAATCCGAACAGCCTGTCAGCCCGGGGGACTGACAGATGTGTTCGGCATGACCTATGACAATTTTACCATTCCGGCAGAGGTTTCCGGAGCGAAGGAATGGATGGAACTGCTGCGCCCGGACGACGACACGCAGGTGCTGCTGGGATATGACCATGCAGCTTATGCCCCTTATGCCGCCGCAACCTGCCATACCTTTGGAAAGGGGAGAGCCGCATATATCGGCACCATGCTGGACAGCGTGGCTCTGGACGCACTGCTGGAACAGTTGCTGCCCCAGATGGGGATTGGGC
>JAGARK010000028.1 GCA_017622295.1 Oscillospiraceae bacterium | reverse complement strand
GGCTGCGGCATCGGCGATTTCCGCATCAGCTGTATCAGCCTGACGGGCGGCGACGGAAGCTACAGCGCGGATTTCCGGTATGTGGGCTTTGCGGTGCTGGATGGGAAATACCCCATCCCCGGTCTGCCTGCTTCCTACGACAATGGCGGAGAGTGTGAAACCCTGCGCATCGACCTGAAGGATAACGCATCCGGTCTGGAATTGGTGCTTTACTATGGCGTTTTTGCAGAAAAGGACATGATTACCCGCTGCGCCGTGCTGCGCAACGGCGGCGACGGATCCATCCGGCTGTACAAGGCAGCCTCGGCCTGTCTGGATCTGCCCTTTGGTAAGTGGGACATGATCCATTTTCAGGGACGGCACTGCATGGAGCGGATGCCCGAGCGCGCCCCGGTTCCCCATGGTGTGCTGACCGTTGGCTCCGACCGGGGAACCAGCAGCCACCAGCACAATCCCTTTGCCATTCTCGCCGCCCCGGAAACCTGTGAGGAATTTGGTCAGTGCTATGGCGCAATGCTGGTGTATTCCGGTAATTTCAAAATTGAAGCGGAGTGTAGCCAGCTTCAGAGCACCCGGGTGGTGCTGGGCATCAGCGACCAGCGGTTCTGCTGGACGCTGGAGCCGGGAGAAGTCTTCCATACCCCGGAGGTTCTGCTGAGCTTCACAGATGGGGGATTGGGCAGTCTGTCCCGGTGCTATCAGGAGTTCCTTGCGGAAAATATTTGCCGGGGCGCTTACCGGGATACCCCCCGGCAGGTGCTGATCAACAACTGGGAAGCGACTTACTTCAATTTTACCGGGGAAAAGCTCTGTTCCATCGCCCGGCAGGCCAAGGAACTGGGCGTGGATATGCTGGTGCTGGACGACGGTTGGTTCGGAAAGCGGGACAGCGATTTCAGCGGTTTGGGCGATTGGTATGTCAACGAGGAGAAGCTGGGCTGCACGCTGGCCAGCCTGATTCAGAAGATCCGGGACATGGGTATGGACTTCGGTATCTGGGTGGAGCCGGAGATGGTGTCTCCCGATTCCGAGCTGTATCGTGCCCACCCGGATTGGGCGCTGAGTATCCCGGGACGGACACCAGTGCAGGGCCGCAGTCAGCTGGTATTGGACTTGAGCCGCGAAGAAGTGGTGGAATATCTGTACAGCTGCTTTTCAAGCCTGCTTCGCAGTCACGAAATCCGCTATGTCAAGTGGGACATGAACCGCAGCCTGACGGATGTGTTCAGCCGGGAACTGCCCCCGGAGCGGCAGGGCGAGGCGGCCCACCGCTATGTGCTGGGCGTGTATAATCTGCTGGAGCGGCTTACAGGGGAATTTCCGGAGGTGCTATTTGAGGGGTGCAGCGGCGGCGGCGGACGGTTTGACGCCGGTATGCTTTACTATTTCCCCCAGATCTGGTGCAGCGACGATACCGACGCCATCGAGCGGCTGAAAATTCAGTACGGAACCTCCTTCGGTTATCCCATCCGCACAATGGGCAGCCATGTTTCCGCCTGCCCCAACCATCAGACGGGGCGCATCACCTCCCTGCATACCCGGGGGATTGTGGCCATGTCCGGCAGCTTTGGCTATGAGCTGGACCCCCAGAAACTGAGTGAAGCGGAAAAGGAAGAAATTCGCAAGCAGATTCAGCAGTTCCGCCTCCACCGCAACTTGATTTTCTACGGAGATTATTACCGCCTCACCAATGCCATGACCGACGACTACTTCACCGCCTGGCAGTTTGCCGCAAAGGACGGAAGCGCCGCCCTGCTGAATGTGGTGGTGGTAGCCCCCAAAGCCAATCCCTACCCCATTCATGTGCATCTGAAGGGTCTGCAGCCGGAGGCGCTGTACCGCCAGACGGAAACCGGCGACATTTACTCCGGTGCGGCGCTGATGTACGGCGGATATACCCTTCCCATCCTGACAGGCGACTACCCCGGCTTCCAATGCCGGTTTGAAAGGATTTGATTTTCTTGGCATCCACAGAAACTACCTTTGAAGATCGTCTGCGGCTGTACTGGCCGGAGCTTAAGCAACGGTACATGGAGCTGTACCACGATGAGGAGATGCTGAAAAAGCTCCGCTGCCAGCTTGCTGCTTTTTCAGAAGAACGCCGGGACTCTCTGAAGCAGCGGGACGTGGAAAAGCAGGAAAGTCCCAACTGGTATCAGTCCCGGGAGCTGTTGGGCATGATGCTCTACATCGACAATTTTGCCGGAAACCTGAAGGGCGTCCGGGAAAAGCTTCCTTATCTTGCCAAGGCTAACGTCAACTATATTCACCTGATGCCCTTTCTGGACACCGTACCCGAGCGCAGCGACGGCGGCTATGCGGTGGCAGATTTCCGGAAGGTTCGCTCGGATTTGGGCACCATGGAGGACTTGGAAGATCTCACTGAAGCCTGCCACGAAAAGGGTATGAATGTGTGCATGGATTTCGTGATGAACCACACCTCCGAAGACCATGAATGGGCGAAGCGGGCCAGAAGCGGCGAAGGTAAGTATATGAGCCGCTATTACTTCTACGCTGATCCTTCCGTACCCCAAATGTACGAGCGCACCGTTCCCCAGGTGTTCCCCACCACCGCGCCGGGGAACTTTACCTGGCTGCCGGACAGCGGCCACTGGGTCATGACCACCTTCTACCCTTATCAGTGGGACTTGAATTATGCCAATCCGGTGGTATTCAACGAGATGATGGGGAGTTTCCTGTACCTTGCCAACCGGGGCGT
>JAGARK010000004.1 GCA_017622295.1 Oscillospiraceae bacterium | reverse complement strand
CTTCCATCCAGGGCGTTCGAAGTTGCCGCCGCTGAAGCCATCATCTGTGTAGTGCCGGCAATGGGCGAAACCGTGGTCTGCCGCATACGAGGTCAGGTAGGCCTTCTGTGATTCAATTTGTCAAGGGGTGTTTCACCATTAAGACATAGTCGTGTAGCTGTGTACATTTACTGAAATAATCCACTTCACAAAAAAATCCGAACCTGATTCCGGTTGGAAATGGGTTCGGATTTCTTTATTCCGTCGAAAAGACTGGAATTATCTATCCTGTCAATACTATTCTCAACATAGTGTTTGACATATTAATCGTGGTCGTATATATGCAATGATGCTTTGCGACTCAAGATGACAAGAAGGAACATTAATCTGAAGTTTTTGCCTGATCCAGCATATCTTGAAGTGTTACAGAGGTCAGATAGTCGTTTACAACCTTGTCCAGCCCCTCCCAGGCGGGCAGCGTGAGGCAAGATCCGCACTTGTCGCAGCGGTTCGGTGTATGCTCAAGACAGGCGACCGCGTGCATCGAGTCCTCCGTCAGGTAGAGGATGTCGGCCAGCGTGATAGCAGCCGGATCGACCGACAGACGGTAGCCACCCTGATTGCCCCGGCGAATTTCGAGCAGGCCGGCTTTGGCAAGCGTGGCAGTAAACTGCTCCAGATACTTCTTGGACATTCCCTGACGCTCGGCGATACTCTTCATGGAGACATAGCCATCTCCCTGATTCTGGGCAATATCCAGCAGCATACGGGTTACATAGCGTCCTTTGGTGGAAATCAGCATGATCATCAACTCCTATTTCTATTTTATCCTATCCTGCAGCGTTTTGCAATCACTTGCAGATTATTTCCGTATGTCCATCGGTATAGTGTACTTTGTTTGTATTTTCACTGCAAATCACGAAAACTCTATTGACAATATAGGATTACAATCATATAATACACCACGTCGATAGACATTGAGTATTAAAGGAGGAGGACAGCTGCCATGATGCTCCGACCGAACGTGATGTACATGTGCATGTGTTTCGCCTGCTGTCTGTCTCAGCGAGGTGTTTATCGGCGTTGCATCTGAACAGATGCATGTGATAACAGCTGCAGCGGGATGGACGCGGGACGTTTATCCTGCTTTTTTGCATCACGCTGTATTTCTGATGGAAAGAGGTGGTTCGATGTTGACCCGAATGAGGAGCCTTGTCCGGGCAGTGGGAAACTGTCGAATGTGATGATGGGAAGCAGTTCCACCTGATCAGACGCAATGCGCGAAACGGTTCATTTATCAGACAAGAATACAGAAAAGAGGTTGTCACATGAGCAATTACAAGTTTGAGACCCTCCAGCTGCACGTAGGCCAGGAACAGCCTGATCCTGCCACGGATTCCCGCGCCGTGCCGATTTACCAGACCACCTCGTACGTTTTCCGCAATTCGGCCCACGCCGCGGCCCGCTTTGGCCTGGCGGATCCGGGCAATATCTACGGCAGGCTCACAAACTCCACACAGGATGTGCTGGAAAAGCGCATCGCGGCCCTGGAGGGCGGCGTGGCAGCACTGGCAGTGGCCTCTGGTGCAGCGGCGATCAGCTATACCATTCAGGCGTTGGCCCAGAACGGCAATCACATCGTGGCCCAGAAGACCATCTACGGCGGAAGCTACAACCTGCTGGCCAACACCCTGCCCCTCTACGGCATCAGCACTTCCTTTGTGGATGCGCACAACCTCGCTGAGGTGGAGGCAGCCATCCGCCCCAATACCAGGGCCGTGTATCTTGAGACGCTGGGGAACCCTAATTCCGATATTTCGGACATCGATGCGATCGCCGAGATTGCCCATCGCCACGGCCTGCCGCTGGTCATCGATAACACATTCGGCACCCCCTACCTGATCCGCCCCATCGAGCACGGCGCGGATATCGTAGTGCATTCTGCCACGAAATTCATCGGCGGCCACGGCACCACGCTGGGCGGCGTGATCGTGGATTCAGGTAAATTCGACTGGAAGAAGAGCGGCAGGTATGCGCCCATCGCCGAGGCGAACCCCAGCTATCACGGCGTATCCTTTGTGGATGCGGCGGGCCCGGCAGCCTTCGTGACCTACGTCCGCGCGATCCTCCTGCGCGATACCGGCGCTGCTATCTCCCCGTTCAACGCCTTCCTGCTGCTGCAGGGGGTGGAGACCCTGTCCCTGCGCCTGGAGCGTCATGCGGAGAACACCAGGAAGGTCGTGGAATTCCTCGCCGGTCATCCGCAGGTGGAGAAGGTGAATCATCCCTCTCTGCCGGACCATCCCGATCATGCGCTGTATCAGAAATACTTCCCCAACGGCGGCGGTTCCATCTTCACCTTCGAGATCAAGGGCGGGCAGGCCGAAGCGCATCGGTTCATCGACAGCCTGGAGATCTTCTCCCTGCTGGCGAACGTGGCGGATGTGAAGAGCCTGGTGATCCATCCCGCCACCACCACCCACTCTCAGCTGAGCGCGGAAGAGCTGGAGGATCAGGGCATCAAGCCTAACACCATCCGTCTGTCCATTGGTACGGAGCACATTGACGATATCATTGCAGATTTGGAAAAAGGTTTCCGCGCCGTGAAGAAAGCTTGATCACCGCCTGCATTCTCAAAGAAAAGAGGTCTTTGCATTGAAAAACCATTCCACCCTCAGGACAGTTCTGACTGCGCTGTTTGCTGCGCTAATCTGCGTAGCCACCATGCTTGTGCAGATCCCGATCCCTGCAACCGGCGGTTATGCCAATCTGGGTGATGGCATCATTCTGATCTGCGCATTCCTGCTGCATCCGCTTGATGCAATCATCGCTGCGGCGCTGGGCTCCGCTCTGGCAGATGTGCTGGCCGGATACATCTCCTTTGTGCCCGGTACGCTGGTGATCAAGGCCGGCGTCGCGCTGATCGCAGCGCTGGTATTTAGCCGGATCGGCAAAAACGTTCCGGAGAAAAAGGTGCCTGTTGCTCTGACCGTAGCAGGAGTTGCTGCAGAAGCCTTCATGGTCCTGGGCTACTTCTTCTATGAGGCCGTGCTGCTGGGTGTGGGGATCGGCGCTGCAGGCGGCATTGCTGGGAACGTCGGTCAGGGCGTTGTTGGCATCATCATTGCCGGCATTGTTGCGCCTGTGCTGCGCCGGTCCGATGGAATCCGTAAGCTGATGGACAGCATACAAAAGTAACTTCTGTTTTCTCAAAAGATCTGTGTTGGACTGACCATAAGAAAGGAGCTGGCACCCATGTCTCACATCTACACTTCTGCTGATCAACTCATTGGCAACACCCCACTTCTGGAGCTGACCCACATTGAACAGGAATTCGGCCTGAAGGCCCGGATCCTGGCTAAGCTGGAATACTTCAATCCTGCCGGATCGGTGAAGGATCGCATCGCCAAGGCCATGATCGACGCGGCGGAGGCCTCCGGCAAGCTGGTTCCCGGCTCTGTCATCATCGAGCCCACCAGCGGCAATACCGGCATTGGCCTGGCGGCTGTGGCGGCGGCACGGGGCTACCGCATCATCATCGTTATGCCGGAAACCATGTCCGTGGAGCGCCGCCAGCTGATGAAGGCCTACGGCGCAGAACTGGTGCTGACCGAGGGGGCCAAGGGCATGAAGGGGGCCATCGCCAAGGCGCAGGAGCTGGCTGCGGAGATCCCCGGCAGCTTCATTCCAGGGCAGTTCGTCAATCCTGCCAATCCGCAGGCGCACCGCAGCACCACCGGCCCGGAGATCTGGGCGGACACCGACGGTGCGGTGGATATCTTCGTGGCAGGCGTGGGCACCGGCGGTACGGTGACGGGCGTGGGTGAATACCTCAAGGGGAAGAATCCGGCTGTGAAGGTGGTGGCCGTGGAGCCCGCCTCTTCTGCTGTTCTCTCCACCGGCGTGGCGGGCGCCCATAAGATCCAGGGCATTGGCGCAGGCTTCGTGCCGGATGTGCTGAACACGGCGGTTTATGACGAGATCATCCCCGTTGCCAACGAGGACGCTTTTGCCACCGGCAAGCTGATCGGCCGCAAGGAAGGCGTGCTGGTGGGCATTTCCTCCGGTGCGGCGACATGGGCCGCCATCGAGCTGGCGAAGCGCGAGGAAAACGCGGGCAAGACCATCGTCGTGCTCTTGCCGGACACCGGCGACAGGTATCTTTCTACCCCACTCTTTGCAGACTGATTCCCAAGCAGCTTTTCACGGAGGACAGAACCCATGACAAGTCCCT
>JAGARK010000003.1 GCA_017622295.1 Oscillospiraceae bacterium | reverse complement strand
GTCATGAACCGTCTGAAGGACAAGCCCGACGGCAAGTTCATCGAAGTCACCGCTGTTACCCCCACCCCCTTCGGCGAAGGTAAGTCCACCGTTTCTCTGGGTCTGATCGAAGGCCTGGGCTACATCGGCAAGAACGCCGGCGGCGCTCTGCGTCAGCCTTCCGGCGGCCCCACCATGAACGTTAAGGGTACCGCAGCAGGCGGCGGCAACGCTCTGCTGATGCCCATGACTGAGTTCTCCCTGGGCCTGACCGGCGACATTAACGATATTATGAACGCTCACAACCTGGCTATGGTGGCTCTGACCGCCCGTATGCAGCACGAGCGCAACAACACCGACGAGTGGCTGGCAAAGAAGGGCCTGAAGCGTCTGGACATCGACCCCAAGCGCGTCGAGATGGGCTGGATCATCGACTTCTGTGCACAGTCCCTGCGTAACATCATCATCGGCATCGGCGGCCGTCTGGACGGCTTCATGATGGAGTCCAAGTTCGGCATCGCTGTCGGCTCCGAGCTGATGGCTATCCTGGCCGTTGCCAAGGACCTGAAGGACCTGCGCGAGCGTATCGGCAAGATCGTCGTTGCTTACTCCAAGTCCGGCGAGCCTGTCACCTGTGAGGATCTGGAAGTTGCCGGCGCTATGACCGCATGGATGCGTAACGCCATCAACCCCACCATGTGCTACTCCGTCGAGCATCAGCCCGTTCTGATCCACGCCGGCCCCTTCGCAAACATCGCCATCGGCCAGTCTTCCGTCATTTCCGACCGTCTGGCACTGAAGCTGTTCGACTACCACGTCACCGAGTCCGGCTTCGCAGCTGACATCGGCTTCGAGAAGTTCTGGAACGTCAAGACCCGTCTGTCCGGTCTGACTCCCAACGTCTCCGTTCTGGTTGCTACCGTCCGCTCCCTGAAGATGCACGGCGGCGGCCCCAAGGTCACCCCCGGCGCACCCCTGCCCAAGGAGTACACTGAGGAGAACCTGGAACTGCTGGAGAAGGGTACCTGCAACCTGTTCCACCATGTCAACACCATCAAGAAGTCCGGCATCACTCCCGTTGTCTGCATCAACCGCTTCTACACCGATACCGACGCAGAAGTTGCTCTGCTGAAGAAGCTGTGTGCTGAGAAGGGCGTCCGCTGCGCCGAGTCCAACCACTGGCGTTACGGCGGCGAAGGCGCTGCTGAGCTGGCTCAGGTCGTTGTTGAGGCCTGCGAATCCAAGAACGAGATCAAGTTCCTGTACGATCTGGAGATGCCTCTGCGTCAGCGCGTTGACCTGATCGCCCGGGAAGTCTACGGCGCCGACGGCGTTGACTGGGCTCCTGTGGCTGTCGAGAAGGCAAAGCGCTTCGAGACTGATCCCAAGTACGCTGACTACTGCACCATGATGGTCAAGACCCACCTGTCCCTGTCCGACGATCCCACCAAGAAGGGTGTTCCCACCGGCTGGCGTCTGTTCGTCCGCGACATTCTGGAGTACGGCGGCGCCAAGTTCCTGTGCCCCATGGCCGGCACCATCTCCATGATGCCCGGTACCGCAGCTGACCCCGCTTACCGCCGTGTCGATGTCGACACCGAAACCGGTAAGGTCTCCGGCCTGTTCTAATTACCACACCGAAAGCACAGGCAGTCTAGGCTGCCTGTGCTTTTTTAAACTTACATAATAAGGAGAAAAATCCTATGGATATGACTATGGAAACCTGCCGCAAGTTTGTGGAAGTTCTGGCATCCGACGCTCCCGCCCCCGGCGGCGGCGGTGCTGCCGCTCTGGTTGGCGCCATCGGCACCGCTCTGGGCAACATGGTTGGCTCTCTGACCGTGGGCAAGAAGAAGTACGCTGACGTTCAGGACGAGATCATTGCCCTGAAGGCAAAGTGCGACGCCCTGCAGACCGAGCTGCTGAACCAGGTGGAAGCTGACGAGATCAACTTCCTGCCCCTGGCCAAGGCCTACGGCATCCCCAAGGATGACCCCAACCGCGACGCAGTTATGGAAGAGGCCACCATCATCGCCTGCTCCACTCCCATGAAGATCATGGAGCTGTGCTGCGAGGCCATTGACTGCATTAAGGTCTTCGCCGACAAGGGCAGCCGTCTGGCTGTTTCCGACGCCGGCTGCGGCGCCGTTTGCTGCAAGGCTGCTCTGCAGGCTGCTTCCCTGAACGTTTTCATCAACACCAAGACCCTGAAGAACCGCGCTGTTGCTGAAGAGATGAACGCAAAGGCTCTGGGCATGATGGACAAGTACTGCGCCCTGGCCGATGAGATCTTCAACACCGTCAAGGCCGGCTTTGGCGTTTGATTTTTGACATATTTGGAGGAATAAATTATGGCTAAGAGATTACTGGGCAAGGAAGTCAACGAGGCTCTGGTTGCCGCTCTGCAGAATCGTACCGCTGCCCTGCGCGAGAAGGGCGTCGTCCCCACCCTGGGCATCATCCGTCTGGGCGAGAACCCCTCTGACCTGTCCTATGAAAAGGGCGCTACCAAGCGCGCTGAGGAAGTCGGCGTCGCCGTCAAGAACTACATCCTGCCCGAGAGCGCTTCCAAGGAAGAGGTCCTGGCTGTCATCGACGAAGTCAACGCCGACGCATCCGTCCACGGCGTTCTGATGTTCCGTCCCCTGCCCAAGCACCTGAAGGCTGACCAGGACGAGATCTGCAACCGTCTGGCTCCCTGCAAGGACGTTGACTCCATGACCCACATGTCCAACGCCGGCGTCTTCGAGGGCCAGGACCTGGGCTACGCCCCCTGCACTCCCGCTGCCTGCATGGAGATCCTGGATCACTACGGCATCGACTGCAAGGGCAAGAACGCTGTTGTCATCGGCCGCTCCCTGGTCGTCGGCAAGCCCGCTGCCATGATGCTGATGGCCAAGAACGCCACCGTCACCATCTGCCACACCAAGACCGTGAACACCGCTGAAATCTGCAAGAATGCTGACATCATCATCTCCGCTGCCGGTGTTCTGAACTCCCTGACCGCTGACTACGTCCGCGAGGGCCAGATCGTCATCGACGTTTCCATGAACTGGAACCCCGAGAAGATCACCTCCAAGGGCAAGGGCGGCATGTCCGGCGACTGCGTGTTCGACGAGGTCGAGCCCAT
>JAGARK010000027.1 GCA_017622295.1 Oscillospiraceae bacterium | reverse complement strand
GTCAGCCTTGGTAGCCAGGACGAAGGGACGCTGGATGGCGTAGGAGCCGTCCTTGACGGTGTCGCTGGTGGGTGCCACGCCGCCGACCTTCAGAGCCTTGACAGTGTCCTTGACGGAAGCCACGGAAGCATAGCCGATGGCACCGGGGTTCTGGGAAACTGCGGTGATGACGTCGCCAGTGGAGGTCAGCTCCTGACGGTACTGGCAGGCGTCCTCGGTGCCGGTGACGGACTCGAAGCCGTCGCGGGTACCGGAGCTGGCTTCACGTCCGATGAGGACGATCTCCAGATCTGCGCCGCCAACCTCGGACCAGTTGGTGATGGCACCAGTGTAGATGGCAGCGATCTGCTCAACAGTCAGGTCTTCCACGGTGTTCTCGGGATTGACGATGACGGCGATGCCGTCGTAGGCCAGGATGGTCTCGGTCAGGCCCTGGGCCTTCTCCTCGTCCTTCAGGTTACGGGATGCCAGACCGATGTCGCAGCGGCCTTCCAGAACGGCGGTGATGCCGGCGGAGGAGCCGCTGGGGTTGTAGGTGACTTCCACTCCGCTGTTTGCGCCCTCGAAGGTCTCCTTCAGCGCGCCGATGACTTTCTCCATGGAGGTGGAGCCGTCGGTGGAAACCTTATCCCCGCCGCCGCAGGCTGCCAGGCTCAGCGCCATAACGGCAACCAGAAGAATGCTGATAAACTTTTTCATAAGTAAGAATCTCCTTTGTTTTTTGGTTTTGAACTTGCGTTCTTTATGATCTCATCATACATTTCGTATGTAAAATCCGAAAGCCAGAGTATGTAAAACTCTTGTCAAACCTTCATGGGACTTTTTTCATGCGGTAACCGATATATCGGACGCTTTCGATGAGCTTTCCGCAATCTCCCAGCTTCTTGCGCAATGTACGGATGTGAATGTCCACGGTGCGGGTCTGCTTGCTGCACTTTCCGCCCCAGATATGTTCGTGAAGCCATTCTCTGGAGAATACCTCTCCGGGATTTTCCAGAAATGTCCGTAGCAATTCAAACTCCTTGTAAGTAAGATCCACACTGTGGCCATCTACACGCACGACCCGCTCATCCGGGTAAAGTGCGATTTTCTCTGCTTTAAGCAGCCGTTCCTCCGGCTGGGTATTGTATCGCCGTAGCACCGCCCGGACTCTGGATACCATTTCCATCATGCCGAAGGGCTTTCCCAGACAATCGTCCGCGCCGGAATCCAGACACCGGATCATGTCATATTCATTGGCACTTTTCGCCGCCATAATCACCGGGATATTTCCAACCAAACCCGATGCACGGATACGTTTCAATAATTCCACACCATCCACACCAGGCAGCACCGCGTCCAGCAGTACCAACTCCGGATTCTCTGTTTGAAGCGCCTTCCAGAAGGAATCGGCACAGGCATAGCCTTTCGCCTCAAATCCGGCGGATTGCAGCGTATACACCTCAATATTTCGTGTTGCCGCATCATTTTCAACACACCAGATCATTGCCTTTCCTCCTTGCGGGATACATTACATTTAAAATTTTAAATCGTCACTGTAAAATGGGAAACCATAACGCAGTAAAATGTTTGTCAAATTATTTCCCCAAATGTAAAATTCGGCTGACAATTTCTGTCAGCCGAATGGGTATGTTATTTTCTTGTCAGCATCAGTCCTGCACACATTGCCGTAAAGGGAGCCACGCTCACAAGGCCAAAGGAGCCGATGACCGTATGAATGATCTCCGCGGCTACATACTTGTAGTTGAAGATATGCTCCACGGGTGTTCCCTGAGCCATAAAAACCATCAGCAGGGCAATATATCCGCCGGAATAGGCCAGCAGCAGAGTGGTAGTCATAGTTCCCATAGCGGCCCTGCCCACATTCATGCCGGATTTCACTGCTTCCCATGGCTTAATATCCGGTTTCTTCTCTACAACTTCGTGTACGGCAGAGGTGATATCCACCGAAAGATCCATCACCGCGCCGGAAGAACCAAGGAAAATGGATGCCATAAAAATCTGCGTCAGGTTCAGGTCCTGGAACCCGGCGTACAGCAAACTTTCGGAATAGGCCATGACCGCGCCATGGATCTTGAACAGATCCGTAAACACGATGCCCAGCACCGCTGTCACCAGAATACCCAGAAACGACCCGCTGACTGCCGCCGCGCACCGCCGGTCAAATCCGTAGACCAGAGCGATGATCATGGTAGTCAGCAGCAGTGTCACAGCCAGACCGATCCAGATGGGATTGAAGCCCTTCAAATAGAGCGGAACCAGCAGCTTCCAGATGGCCAGCACCGTCAGTGCGAAGGAAAAAATCGCCCGCAGGCCGGTCTTTCCCGCAAACAGCACCAGAAACACCACAAACATGGCCGCCATCACCAGTTCCCAGGAGATACGGTAATGATCGATCATGGTCACATTGGTAATGGTCTCCCCGTCATGGCTGACGACCACCAGCGTCTTGTCGCCAACTTCAAAGAGCTTATCCTGTTCCAAGCTGCCCTGAAGCATATTGATGCCGACGGCGGTCTGTCCCTTGAATTTGCCGTCCGTGAGAACCAGGGTGCAGCGCTGCTCACCGGAGCGCACCAGGCCAGTGTCTACAATGGCGGAATTGTCCACCGCCATTACTTCCGCCCGGCAACGTTCGGCATTCTGATATTGAACGGCATCCTCGTATCCTGTTGGGAGCAAGAGCAGCACAGCAATCAGCAGGATGCAGACCAGCACGGGAGCGCCGTATTTCATTTTTTCTTTACTCATATCGTTCTCCATGAAAACACCCCCGCCTGGCGGCAGGGGTGTCGGTTGGTGGGTTAGTGGATGTTCAGCATTTCTGCCAGCTTATTGAAGATGTCGGTGTTGTCATAGTAGCCGTTAAAAACTTCTGCATTGACGCCCTCAGCCAGCACGGCAACGGGCAGGCCGGTATGGCAGTAGGAAGTGAAGGAAACGCCGGACTTGTTGTTCAGGATGTGGGTCAGCGTCACGGACAGGGGGTTGTAGGTGCCGTACATGACATATTCCAGCTGGGCGTCCGCACCGGTCTCGGTGCCGTTGATGCTCTTCTCATAAGCGATGCGCAGCTGCTCCAGCTCGTAGGCAGTCAGCACCAGCTTGTCGCCTTCCTCCCCCTCAGCCTTCAGGCCGAACAGGGCTTCGATGTCAGCCAGAGCCTCCTCGAAGGTAGTGCCATTCTCCTTGTAAGCGGCGATGTAGTCGTCATCAAACTTCTGGAAGGAGATCTTCTGGCTTTCCAGCAGGGTCAGGTAGGTATCATAGTCGGTGCCTGCGAAACCGATAGTCAAGCCGCCGGTCTCGTGGTCGCCGGTGACGATGATCAGAGTATCTTCGGGGTGCTCGGCTGCAAAGTCGATGGCAACCTGAACAGCGTCAGCCAGAGCCACGGTGTCGTTGATGGAAGAAGCGGCATCATTGGCGTGGCAGGCCCAGTCGATCTTGCCGCCCTCGCACATCATGAAGAAGCCCTTGTCATTGTCCAGGACCTCGATGCCCTTTTCGACGTAGTCAGCCAGGGACCACATATCGTCAGTGCGGTCGATCTCATAAGCCATGGCGTCAGAATCGGCCAGATATTCGTCGATCAGGATGACCTTGCCATCGGCAGCAGTAACAGCCTCGGCATCTGCATTGGTGAAGGTGACCTTGTAGCCAGCCTCCTCGGCCAGATCATACAGGTTGGTCATGGGATTCTCAGCATCGTAGCCTTCGACCTTCTTCAGACCGCCGCCTGCGAAGTATTCAAAGCCGGATTCCACCAGCTCTACGCCGATCTCGTAGTAGTTGTTGCGGCTTGCCTGATGGGCGTAGAAGGCGGCGGGAGTGGCATGGTTCAGGTTGACGGAAGAGATGACGCCCACCTTCATGCCCAGCTGCTCGTGGACCTTCTCTGCGATGGTCTCGTAGGCAGTGGTACCGGTCTCGTCCATATTGATGGTACCGGAGTAGGTCTTGTGACCGGTGGAAATAGAAGTTGCGGTGGATGCGGAGTCAGGGGCAAAGGAGTTGGAGTCATAGGTCACGGCAGAACCTGCTGCTTCAAAGTTCATGAAGTTCAGGTACTGG
>JAGARK010000026.1 GCA_017622295.1 Oscillospiraceae bacterium | reverse complement strand
CTTACTTACGGATACCCAGCTTGGCGATCAGAGCACGGTAACGGTTGATGTCCTTGTTAGCCAGATAGTCCAGCATCTTGCGGCGCTTACCAACCATCATCAGCAGGCCACGACGGGAGTGGTTGTCATGCTTGTGCACGCGCAGATGATCGGTCAGCTCGTTGATGCGGGCAGTCAGGATAGCGATCTGGACTTCGGGAGAACCGGTATCGCCTTCGTGAGTAGCGTTCTCCAGGATAACCTGGGTCTTCTTTTCCTTCAGAATCATGGTAATTTCCACCTTTTCATAATATTTCCCAGCAGCCAAGTAGGGGTTGGTGAAATGCTGTTATTCAGCGTTCTCCCTCAACTGAGCAGCGGGTAAAGATAAGTTTCTGGTTCAGACCAGCCTGATTATCATACCATGAGTTTACCCAGTTGTAAAGAATAATTTTCAGGTTTTCTAAAATTTTTTCTGTAATTTTTATGAGGAAATCAGATCTCCGATGCTTCCGAAAGTATACCCCATCTCCTTCCATTTGGTCAGCAGCTCGTCCAGAATCTCGGCGTTGGTCTGGGAAGTTGAATGCAGCAGCACCACCGCCCCGGGATGGATCCGGGGAAGGAGCTTGGAAAAAGCCTGCTCCTTCGTGGGTTGGGCGTCGTTCTGCCAGTCCACATAGGCAAGACTCCAGAAAACGGTCTTGTAGCCCAGTTCTTTTGCCATCTGCAGATTCTCTTCGCTGTAAATCCCCTGGGGCGGGCGGTAGTATTTTGGAAGATCCTTTCCGGTGGTTTCTTTGAACAGGTTTTCCAGATCCGTCAGCTCCTTTTCAAAGTCCGCTTTGTCGGAAATCTTGCTCATGTCATAGTGGTGCATGGTGTGGTTGCCCACGATGTGCCCTTCCTCTGCCATCCGCCGTACCAGGTCGGCATTTTGCTCGATGTAGTTGCCCACCAGAAAAAAGGCGGCGGGAACATTATGCTCTTTTAGTGTGTCCAGAATTTTGGCTGTGCAGCCGTTTTCGTAGCCGGCGTCGAAGGTCAGATAGATCACTTTTTTGGAAGTATCTCCCAGATATGCCGCGTCGTATTTGGCCAGCTGCTCGCTGCCCGCATTGCCCAGGGGCGCGGCTCCCTCGGTGCGGAAGCTCAGACCCCAGGAGCCCGTCTCCAGCACCGCTCCGGCCATGATCCGCGCCGACAGTGCCACCGCAGCCGCCAGCGCACTGATGAGTATGATCAGATCCCTTTTTCGCATAAAAAATCCCCTCCTAGCCACAGTTTATGCGCCGGAGAGGGATTTATATGTATTTCTTGATTCGCTTTGCCAGGGTCAGGGACAGCCATAATTTCAGTGCGTCGGGGATCAGATAGGGCACCACGCACCGCAGCAAAATCAGACCCATTCCGCCGCCGCTGTAGAAGGCGAACCAGAGGCTTCCGCAGCTGTAGCAGGCCAGAAGGCCCAGAATCAGCCCCGGAAGTTTTCCCCACCTTTCTGCACACCAGTAGCAAAGACCTGTGGATAAAAATCCCCACAGATACCCGCCGGTGACCCCGGCCAGCACGCCGATTCCGCCCCGAAAGCCGCTGAACACCGGAAGACCCACCGCGCCCAGCAGCAGGTAGATAAAAATGGATACCGTTCCCCATTTTCCGCCCAAAAGCAGCAGCGCCAGACAAACGGCGAAGGTCTGCATGGTGAAGGCAATATCAAAAACCGGAATCGAGATCCAGGCGCAGATGGCCATGAGTCCTGCGAACAATGAAGCAAGAACCATATTTTTGATGGAAGTATGAATAGTTATTCTCCTTTTTTGAAAATCAATATTCGCCGTGGAGATATTTCCGGTCCCAGTCGCCGTCGAAGAGCTTGTTGCCCCTGACCATGGGGCAGCCCTGGACCAGATCGTCCGCCAGATCCACCAGCATGGGGGCGGCTTCCAGACATTCCAGATAGAATTCCGGCAGCGCTTCCGCTCCCAGACGGGCGCCCAGAATGGCGCCGGCGATGCTGGCTACCGCCGCGCTGCGGCCGGAGTGGTTGACGGCAGCGATCATGGCGCCGTCGAAATCATTGCAGCAGGCAAGGCTGACGTAAATGGCGCCGGCCAGAACCTCCGCGCCGGTGTCGCATTTCAGAGATTCCAGGGCCTCCACATGATTTAAATTACCGCCGCTGCCTAAGAAAATCGCCCGGCGCGCCAGGGTGCAGATTTCCTTGACCTGGACGTATTCATGGCTGAACTGTTCCTCCAGCGCGGTCAGGGATTCTTCAATCAGCTCCGTCAGGGGCGTCACCCGGTCCCGCAGAAGTCGGCTGATCAGATGGGCGATGACCGCGCCGGGCAGAAATGCGATGGGGCTGCCGTGGGTGATGGCGATGGCCTCGGCGCCCAGCCGGTCGATCTCGCTCTGATCCATCCGCTTCGGGTCGTCGAAAAGACCCACGGCCACGGCTGTGGCGATGCCGGCGCAGCCGTCGAATTTGTTCCGGGGCTCCTCAGGGGTGCCGATGAGGCCGCGGTTGATGTTGTCGATGATCCGGGTGTCGGTGCAGTGACGGCGGCGCAGCTCCGGGATCCGGAAGACCCAGCAGTAATTCCGCCGGGGCTGATCATAGCTGCGCTGGCCCATGGCCCATTCCTTGTGGCCCACTTCCACATATTTGACGAAGGGAGCCATTTTGCCCAGGACCTGTCCCCGGGTCATGCCCAGCAGCAGCGCGTTGCAGGTAAAGGCCGCCAGCTGGGTGTGAGAGGTGACGTCGGCATAGCCGTTGCATAGGTCATAGCCCAGCAGTCCGTTGGGTCCGTAATCCTCCTGGATTTGGGGCCAGGTTTTGGTGTCGACAGAATAACCCATGGCATCGCCCACCGCCAGACCCAGCAGGCATCCCCGATAAGCGGAAAGCTTGGAATTCATAGCCACCCCTCCTTCGATAAAATCTCATTTTATTATATCCCGCATTGATTCAAAAGGCAAGAATTTTCAAATTGCAGTTTGGCGTGCTGCCTTCGGCAGCACAATGCAAAATTTAAAATGCTGAATGCAGATTGCGCCTAAAGCGCGATAAACTGTAATTTTCATATAAAAAAACGCCGTCAGACGACGGCGCTTTCCTGATGTTCTGTATATTTCCAGCTCAGTCCTCTGGGATAGAAGAAGCGGAGCTTTTCATTTGCAACGGAGAGGTCCACGGTGGTTGCGGTGCGAATCTCGCCGTCCAGATTGATGGGAGTCTCGCCATCGCAGATGACCCGGATGCGGTCGGTGCGGAAATAGCGGGCCACATGGCTCAGCTCCTTGTAGCGGCCGTTCTTGTACTTTCCGATGATGCCGGGGATCTGGAGCCGGGAGATGTGCCTGACCACCAGCACGTCCAGCATACCGTCGGCAGGGTCGGCCTCGGGAACGGGATTGAAGCCTCCGCCGTAGAATCTGCCGTTGCACACGCACACGAAGGTCTGCCGGCCGTCGATCCGTTCGCCATTGATTTCGATGATGTAGTGCTCAGAAATGCCCCGGAATATGTTGACCAGGGTGGAAGCGGCGTAGGCCCGGAAGCCGTGGAGCAGCGGAAGCCGCTTGTATCGGGCCACATCGTTGCCGATGCGGGCGTCGAGGCCCACGCAGCAGATGTTCAGTGCCAGGTCATCATTACAGCGGATCAGGTCGAAGGAAACTTCCTCTGCGTCCAGCAGCCGCTCCAGATCGAAAAAGGCCCTGGGATCGTCGAAGAGCTTGACAAAATCGTTGCCGCTGCCGCCGGAGAACACGGTTACGGCGGCGTTGGGGTAACCTGCTGCCCCGGACATGACTTCGTTGAGGGTACCATCGCCGCCGCAGGCGTAGATCCGGTATTCCTCCCCGGTTTCGGCTGCCTCCCGGGCGATGCGGGTGCATTCACCGGGACCTGTGGAAACTTCAATACGGTAGTCCAGATCCCGCTCTGTGCAGATGGTGTGGATTTTTTCACTGTAGTCGCCGGTTCGGTCTCTGCTTCCCGCTGCGGGATTGATGATAAATAAATGCTTCATGGATTCCTCCATTTCTGTCTAAAGAAAGATGTCATTGCGAGGAGCGAAGCGACGTGGCAATCTCCGTAGGATTCCGGAATATTGCAGGGGATTGCCGCGATATGTTTACTTCTTCTTTCTCTGATTATCCAAATACATATAGTAGTCGCACTTGATCATGCCGTTGTAGAGCTTACGCTTCTTGTCGGCCCGCTTGCCAAAATAGTGCTCGAATTCCGGCTCGGAGGTGATGATGTACTTCTTCCAGCCGTCGGCGTATCGTACATGTTTGCCGAAGGCGGCATACAGCCGCTGTGCGCTCTGCTGCTCCATCATGCGCTGGCCGTAGGGGGGATTGCAGACCATGATGCCGCTGGGAGCGGGCAGATCTATCTTGGTGGCATCGCCGTCCCGGAACTCGATGAGGTTATCTACCTGGGCCTTCCGGGCGTTGGCCATAGCCAGAGAGATGCACTTGGGATCACAGTCGGAGCCGAGAATTTTGTAGTTGCCCTTGAATTCCCGGTCCTTGGCTTCGGTGCGGACTTCGCCCCAGATCTTGGGATCACACCAGGCATAGGCTTCGGAAGCGAAGCGGCGGTACATGCCGGGGGCCTTGTTCTTGGCGATGAAGGCGGCCTCAATGGGAATGGTACCGGAGCCGCAGAAGGGATCCCAGAAGAATTCCTTGCCGCGGTAGCGGGCGACCTGGATCATGGCAGCAGCCAGAGTTTCCCGCAGGGGAGCCTCGTTGGCGTTGGCACGGTAGCCACGCTTGTGCAGGCCGGGGCCGGAGGTATCCAGATACAGCGTCACCTGATCGTTCATGATGGCAAACTGCAGCTGATACCTGGTGCCGGTCTCGGGCAGCCAGCTTACGCCGTACTTCTCGCCCAGACGGCGGGAGGCGGCCTTCTTGATGATGGCCTGGCAATCGGGCACGCTCATCAGCTGGGAGTTCAGGCAGTGGCCCTTGACGGGGAACTGGCCGTCTTTCGGAATGTAATTTTCCAGCTCAGTCTTGTAGACGCCCTGGAACAGCTGCTCAAAGGTGGTGGCCTTGAAGGCAGCCAGGACGATCAGCACCCGTTCGCCGGTGCGCAGGCTTACATTGGCCTTGGCCATGGCCCGCTCGTCGCCGGAGAAGAGGACGCGGCCGTTCTCCACCCGGACATTTTCAATATCCAGCCGGCGCAGCTCGTCGCCGGCGATGCCCTCCAGACCAAACAGGCAGGGCACTGCGAATTCAAATTTAGACATAATGCCTCCAATCTTAATACCTTCCCCCTGGGGGGAAGGTGCCCCCGCAGGGGGCGGATGAGGGGACTCTGCCCTCGAATAGTACTCTGTTGATAAGGCTCTGCGGCCTTTCCCTATGAAAACGGGACCTTCCGAAAAGCGTTCTTTAATGGCAACGTCGATCACTTGACACACGTTTTCAAACTGCTGCAAAACTTCCCTGTTGGAAAAACGTAGAACTTTCAGATCCAGTGATTCCAGATAGGCAGTTCGGGAGCGGTCGTATTCGAAGGTCTGCGGGTTGTAATGCTGAGAACCATCCAGTTCTACCACCAGTCGTGCTTTGGCACAGTAAAAATCCACAATATACTGCCCAAACGGGCATTGGCGACGAAACTGTACATTATAATGCCGCAGGAAATGGTACCACAAAAGATTTTCTTCTTTGGTCATATTCTTTCGTAGTTCCTGGGCGTATTTTTTCAGTTGCTCATTTCTTTTCATACTCTCAATAACTGACAGCGGGGTCCCCTCATCCGGCCCTTCGGGCCACCTTCGCCCCAGGGGGAAGGTATTAGGGAATGATTTTCTTCGGCTTCAGATATCTCTCCTGCTCGGAGAAGACGCAGCCGCAGTATTTTTGCATGTAGAAGCCGTGCTCCCGGGCGAAATCCTGACCGGCCCGGAAATAGGGACGGAAATCCCGGTAGAGAAATTCCACGCCGTACTCAAAGGCGGCCCGTTCCGCAGTCTCCCGCATCAGCTCATGATTCTGATAGGGGCTGATGAACAGGCTGGATGTAAAGCTGTCGAAGCCGCCCTCCGCGGCCTGTCTGGCCGTTTCAAACAGGCGCATTTCGTAGCACTTGACGCAGCGGCCGTCGATATCTTCAGCCACCTCCCGGACGAAGGGCCGCAGGCCGTAGTCGTCCCGCTCGATGAGCTTCAGATCGATGGTCTGGGCGTACTCCCGGAGGGTATTGCGCCGGGAGCGGTATTCGGTGAAGGGGTGGATATTGGGATTGTACCAAAATCCGGCGACTTCGATACCGTCGCCCCGGAGCACCTCAATGGGCTGATTGGCGCAGGGGGCGCAGCAGATATGCAGCAGGGTTTTCATAAAAAACCTCCGAAAAGAACTAAAAATTAATTATATCATGGGATTTTTTGGATTGCAAGGGGGGAATTGAAATGCAAAATGAATGTGTTTTCTTCGAAAACTTATTTAAATCGTGGACTTTGCGCACACCATAATTCTGCATTCTGAATTTTACATTATACAATTCTTCCCATGACGCCGTCTTTGAAAAGGCCGGTGACTTCCACATTGTGCACCTGGTTGTGGAGATGCTCCCCTTCTACATAGAATTTCACATAGTTTGGGGCGTGACCGGTGTAGAAGCCGTCGGAAACCTCTTCAAAAAGGACTTCGTGGGTGCTGCCGACGAGGTTTTCCCGGTAGCTGCGGCTCATTTCCTCAGCCACGGCGATGGCGGCACGGGAACGGGCCTCTTTGGTGTCATTATTATGCTGACCGGGCATCTTGTCCGCAGGGGTGCCGGGGCGGCGGGAATAGGGGAAAATGTGCATATCCGCGAAGCCGCACTTGCGGATAAAGTCCAGACTCTGCCGGAATTCTTCCTCCGTCTCTCCGGGGAAGGCCACGATCATGTCCGTGGTGATGGCGCAGCCGGGAAAATGGCGGTTCAGAAGCTCCACGCTCTCGTAATAGCGGGCGGTGTCGTATTTGCGCTTCATCCGGGCCAGGACCGTGTCGCAGCCGGACTGCATGGAAAGATGGAACTGGGGGCACAAATTGCGGTACTTTTTCAGTCTTTCGCAGAATGCCTCCGTCACGATCCGGGGTTCCAGACTGCCAAGCCGGACCCGCATGCCGGGTACCGCTTCACACAGCGCTGCGATCAGATCTGTCACCGGGGGCTTGCCGGGAAGATCCACGCCCCAGGATGCGATCTCGATGCCTGTCACCACGATTTCCCTGTAGCCCTGCTCGGCCAGCTCCTTCGCCTGCTCTACCGCCAGATTCAGAGGCGCCGAACGGATGGGGCCCCGGGTGTAGGGAATGATGCAGTAGGAGCAGAAATTGACGCAGCCGTCCTGGACCTTGACCATGGCTCTTGTCCGCTCCTCCAGTCCTCCGGCGGGGAGAACCTCGAAATCCCGGCGCCGCAGGGCGTTATCCAGGGATTCCTGATGGCTGCGGTTTTCCACAGCCTCGATCATCATACTGATGAATTCCTGCCGGCTGCCGCTGCCGCCCAGGACATCGGCGCTGAGGGCCCGGACGGCCTCGGCGTCGTGCTGGGTATAGCAGCCGCAGACACCCAGCACAGCATCGGGATTGCTCCGGCGGCACCGGCGGATGACGGCCCGGTTCTTCTTGTCAGCCACGGCGGTGACGGAGCAGGTATTGACGATGTAGCCGTCAGCATTTGCGTCAAAGGGCACGATTTCATGTCCGCGTTCGCGCAGCAGCTGCTCCATGGCCTGGGTTTCGTACTGATTTGTTTTGCATCCGAGGGTATAAAAAGCAAACTTCATTGTTATTTCCACCAAATTCGAGTTTTAGTTTTTGTGTTAATCGTCCAAAGCGTCAATTGAAAAATCAGGAATCTTCCGCTATAATCTTAGTCAAGTTGGAGCCGGTCGCCCCAGATTGCTCCCCCCATTATACACGAAATTGGGTTCTTTGTACAGCATAGGGGAGGTTTTTTCATGCAGGAAATGTACGTCAGAGTGAAATCTTTTCAGGATGTCCGGTCCCTTTCGGTCATTGCCTCGAAGGAAGATTTTTATATTGGAATCACCGACGGTCACCGCAGGGTGAATGCCAAAAGTCTGATGGGCATTTTCACATTGAGCATGGATCGGCCGCTGGTGCTGCAGCTGGACTGCAGCGAAGAGATCGGCGAAGCGTTCCGCGTGAAAGTGGGCCGTTTTCTGATCGACTGACTCCGACCCGCATAAATAAGGCTCTTGTAGCACCGTCCTGGGAATACCTGGGGCGGTTTTTTTGCCCTTTGAACGCGAAAAACTCCCTGATGGATCATCAGGGAGTTTTTTCAATGTTTTTCAGCACCTGCTCCAGGGTCTCCTCCCGGAGTCCGGCGTAGTTGATCACAAGATGGTGCCGTACCTCCTCCGGGGCCTCGCCGCGATAATAGCTGCTGAGGGTTCTTAAATGGATGCCGGCCCGGGCACACAGTGCGGTGAGAGCCTCATCGGAAAGTTCCGTGTCCACCTTCAACAGAAAATGCAGTCCCGCATCCTCCTCCCGGATCTGCAGGAGATTGGCGAAAGCGCAGCCGTTCAGAGCGGAAACCACCCGGTTGCGGCGCTGCTTGTAGAATTTGCGCATCCGGTTGATGTGCTTTTCAAAATATCCCCGGCTCAGGAACCGTGCCAGGGTGTACTGCTCAAAGCTGGAAACGGTGCAGGTGTAAAAGCCCAGCTTTTCCCGGTAGGTCTCCATCAGAGCGGTGGGCAACACCATATAGCTGATTCGGATGGAGGGGGCCAGGGTTTTGGAGAAGGTATTCATATAGATCACCCGCCCTTTGCGGTCCAGGGACTGCATGGTGGGCATAGGGTGGGCGTCGAAGCGAAATTCAGAGTCATAGTCGTCTTCGATGATGTAACGCTCCGTGCCTTCCGCCCAGCTCAGCAGCTCCTGCCGCCGCTGGACCGGGGTAACCAGTCCTGTGGGAAAGTGGTGTGAGGGGGAAATGTGCAGCACATCAGCGTTTTCCAGGCACTCCGGCCGGACGCCGCAGTGGTCCATGGGGGCTCCGATGCATCGGACGCCGCCAGCAGAGTAGATTTTACGGATCTTGCCGTAGCCCGGGTCCTCTACAGCGTAGATCTTGTCACGGCCCAGCAGCTGGATCAGCAGATTGTAAAGAAAGTCCGTGCCCGCGCCGATGAGGATATTTTCGGGGCTGACGTGCATACCCCGGAAGCCCGCCAGGTGCTCGGCGATGGCGCAGCGCAGCTCCCGGATGCCCTGATTGGGCATGGGCAGCAGCAGCCTCTCACCGTAGTCCAGCATCACTTCCCGCTGCAGCTTGCTCCACACCGAGAAGGGAAAATGCTCCGGGCCGCCGGACTGGAGTTCTGCTGATGCTTCCGGATCTACCGGGGCTGAAGGGTTTTCCACAGGAACGTGGACGGATTGGGGAATATCCTCCACAAAATAGCCCACCTTTTCCTGGGCCCGGATGTACCCCTCCGCCAGCAGCTGGCCGTAGGCACCCTCCACGGTGATTTTGCTGACCTCCAGATTCTGGGACAGGGCACGTTTGCTGGGGAGCTTCTCACCGGGTTTCAGATTTCCGGAGAGAATGTCCGCCCGGATGCAGCGGTACAGCGCTTCATACAGGGGGACACCGGGAGATTTTTTCAGTTCATAAGTCAGCATAAAGACGCCTCCTTATAGGGATCATGATCTTTTCGGAAATCCGTTCTTTCTGTCCCAGAGGGCCAGGATACTCCCCTGCCCTACGGTAATTTGCGCGGCCTCCCCGGTGAAATGGTTGCTGACCCCCAGGGGGAATCCGCTGGTCAGCGTTCCCTTTTCCAGCGGATACTGCAGGCCCGTCAGGGTCACCTCCCGGGCGTCGGGGCCCAGGCAGAAGAGGGACAAGATGCCCTTGGCCTCCTTCGGGAAGGATACAGTCTCGTCTTTGATGACGGTGACGAGATAGTTATTTCCCACCAGATACCCCCGGGCGCCGTGGTCCGCCAGGAACTGCAGGGTCTGAAAATTGGCGATGGTGTGGTCCAGTCTCGGGCCACCCAGACTGCCGTAGAGAACGAATTCCCGGAATCCCAGCTCCAGTCCCTTCCGGACGGCCAGCATGGAATCGGTGTCGTCCTTCTCCACCGGGAAGACCTGAGCCCCCTGCGGCACATAGCCAAGAGAGTCGAAATCTCCCAGAATGCCATGGGGCTTGATATTCAGTTTTTCCAGATGCCGCAGTCCCCCGTCGGCGGCGAGGATAAAATCCTCCGGCCCGATGGGCTGGGCCAGTGTGTCGAATTCCGCCGCGCAGAAGATCAGAAATTTTCCCATAGCGCGCTCCTTTTGGTCGTTTTTCATATTTTACCACAGTTTACCGCCGGAGAAAACCCCGGCGGAGAAAAATTCAAAAAATCACCCGGCGCATAGCGCCGGGTGATGGTATGTTCATTCTTCCACAAAATAGACATTGATATCCGTGGGGCCTTCGATGCCGGGGACGGTGCCGGAGTCGGTGTACTGCCACATCTTCACCGTGTAGGGGAAATCCATGCGCTTGGTATACCGGGCCAGCCAGAAATCGTAGTCAATTAGCTCCTCCAGGTACAGGTCGTTGCGGGCCTGATAGGGGTTGAAGTACATCATGGGGGTGTAGCCCGCCTCTTCGATGGCCCCCAGGAAGGCCAGGGCGCAGTCTGTCAGGGTCCGGGGGTCCATTTCATGGGAGCGGGCGTCCTCATCGCTGACATGTTCCCAGTCGAAGACCACGGGCATGGTGATGTCGTACTCCGCGATGGCCTCCAGTACAAAGGCGGCTTCCTCTTTCGCTTCCTCAACATTCAGTGCCTGGGAGAAGAAATACACGCCCACGGGCAGACCAACCGCCGCCGCGCCGGAAAGATTTGCCTCGGCGTAGGAGTCCATCACGATTTTACCGCTTTCATAGCCCCGGTAGGCAATGCGGATCATGGCGAAATCCACACCGGAAGCCTTGACCCAGCGCCAGTCGATGTCCTTCTGGTGGGAGGAGACGTCGATACCCGTCAGGGTCTCGGTCCGCAGGCACTTAAGGTAGCGTCCCTCGAACTGGAAATCCAGTGCGCCGTAGGGGCTGAGGTATTCGTCAGGAAGCAGAGGCTCTGTCGGAGCTTCGGTAGGCGCTTCCGTGGGCTCCTCGGTGGGTGGCTCGGTAGGAGGCTGCGTGGGAGGAAGGGTGGGCGCTTCGGTGGACATGGCGGCAAGCTGCGGGACTCCGGCTTCAAAATAAGGAAGACACAGATAGGTCAGCACCACCAGAAGCATCAGCATCACAATGACACCGACCACCAGAAATCCGGTCAGGGATCTCTTTTTCGGGGTCTTTGTTTCCAGATTGATGGTTTCAGTCTCCACAGCCTCATCTCCTTCGTGCTCTTTTGACCCAGTATATCATATTTCTTCCACTTCGCCAAGAGGAACTTATCTGATACTGAACTTGAATTAGAGTACTTCTTTTCATCAGGGGGTAGCCTTAAAGAAATATTAAACAATCCGTAAATAATGGAATCATTGTGTTGAAATCCTGATTATTTGCAATATAATATAGGCAGACTCCATTAGCAAGGTGATAAATTTTATGATTCGACAGTTTTTAGCCAGGCTGTCTGCTTCCATGCAGCGCTTTATGGCAGGCAGGTACGGAACAGATAAACTGAATCTGGCGATTTTGGGCGTGGCGCTGGCAATCTGCCTGATCACGGGTTTTGTGAAGGTGGCGGTAGCCAACCTGCTGCTGACGGCCGTTTCCTATGGTCTGATGATCTGGGCCATCTGCCGGTCCTTCTCCCGCAATACCTACAAGCGCTATCAGGAAAACCGGAAATTCCTGCAGTTTTTTGACCGGATCAAGGACCGGGACCATCGCTATTACGATTGCCCCCGGTGCCGCCAGAATGTCCGGGTCCCCCGGGGCAAGGGTAAGATCGCCATCACCTGCCCACGGTGCAAGGAAAAATTCGTCCGGAAAAGCTGAATATAAAAACCACAGCCAAATTGGCTGTGGTTTTATTATTTATTTGCCGAAGAGGCTGCCGAGGCCCCCCAGGGCACTGCCGATCTTGTCGACGGTGATCTTGGCCTTGATGCCCTCGATCAGCTGGTTCACCTGATCGTCGGGCAGGTCCACGCCGATCAGCTCCTCAATGACGGAGGCGGGGTTCTTTTCGAACTTTGCCAGCAGGTCCTTGTCGCTCAGAAGCTTCCTGGCAGCCTGCTCGATCTTTTCCTTGATGTCCATTTTGTTCCCTCCATGGTGTTTTTTTGATGAAAACAGTCTATCACACGAGGCGTTCAAAGTCAATTGAGCTCTTCCATCAGCGCTTTGAACACCGGCAGGCTCTTCTGGATCATCTCGTAGCTGACGCAGTAGCAGATCCGGAAATAGCCGGGGCAGCCGAAGCCGTCGCCGGGAACAAGGAGAAGGTCCTTCTTTTTGGCTCTTTCGCTGAAGGCATTGGCATCGCCGCCGGGGGCCTTGATGAAGAGGTAGAAGGCGCCGTCGGGCTTTGCCACCTCATAGCCAAAGGATTTCAGACCTTCATAGAGGGCCCTGCGGTTGCGGTCGTAGCTGTGGAGATCCGGCCGCAGATGGGCACATCGGGCAATGACCTTCTGCCACAGGCTGGGGGCGCAGACGTGGCCGCAGGCCCGGGCAGCGCCGGCGATGGCGGCATAGAGCGCCGAAGCGTCCTCCGCCTGCCGGGGAACGTAGACATAGCCGATCCGTTCGCCAGGGAGGGACAGACTCTTGGAGTAGGAGTAGCAGACGATGGTGTTGGGGTAGATCAGGGGGATGAAGGGAGCGGTGCAGCCGTAAGTCAGCTCCCGGTAGGGCTCGTCGGCCACGATGTAGATGGGGTGGCCGAATTCGGCGCTTTTCCGGGTGAGCAGAATGCCCAGGGCCCAGAGGGTGTTTTCCGTATACACCACGCCGGAGGGGTTGTTGGGAGAATTGATGATGACCGCCTGCGTATTGGGGGTCAGCATGGCCTCCACCGCTGCCATATTGATCTGGAAGCCCGGGATATCCGGGGGAACCACCTTAAAGGCAGCGCCGGTACCCTCCACAAAGGGCTTGTACTCCGGAAAATAGGGGGCGATGGCGAGAATCTCCGCCCCGGGCACCGCCAGGGCCCGGAAAACGGCCACCAGCTCCGGCGCGGCGCCGCAGCCGATGAACAGATCCTGAGGCCGGACCCCGGCATCGTAGCGGGCGTTCAGATCATCGGCGATGGCCTGACGGCAGGCAAGGTCGCCCACGGCGGAGGTATAGCCGTGGATGGCCAGGGAGTCGGTATCGCTGAGGATCTGCCGGATGGTATCGTTGACCTCCGGGGGCGAAGGAATGGAGGGATTACCCAGGGAGTAATCATACACATTTTCACGGCCCACCTGGGCGGCCCGCTGACAGCCGTATTCAAACAGATCCCGGATGCAGGAGCGGTTCGCACCCAGGGCGTAGGATGTTTCGTTGATCATAGTTTTTCCTCCTGAGTGAGATTCAAATTGCAGCTTACCGCGCAAATGCGCGAAATGCAGAATGTATGATGCAATTTATAAATATAGGGGATGTGTCGTATTATAGGGCTGGGGCTTATAGGTCACGGAGCCGATGGGCTTGCCGTCGATGCCGTATTTGGGGTTGTAGCCGAAGAGGTTGATGTACTGGGCCAGATCGTTCTGTTCCTTTTCCATCTCCTCCATGACGGCTACCGTGGCCAGCACATCGTCAACCGCCCGGTGGGAATTGCAGACCTTGCCGGAAAGGCCGTAGACCTCAATGGCATTGCAAAGCTTATGGGGGTAAGGATGCCGGTCCTTGTAGACCGTCAGAAGGTCCAGCTTGTCCTTGCCCTTGAGAATCATGGGGTCGCCGTCGCGCAGCAGGAAGTAGTACAGAAAGCTCAGATCGAAATGGGCGTTGTAGGCCAGCAGCAGGGTGTTTCCTGCAATCATGTCGGCGATGTCCCTTGCCACCCGGGTTTTGGGCAGGCCCCGCTCCCGGATATCCGCAGTGGAGATGCCTGTCAGCTGCTCGATTTTCGGCGGTACGAAGCCACCGGGAGACAGCTGGATCAGCTCGTCGTATTCCCGTGTCACCGTGGGAATGCCCTCACGGCGTTCCACCACCACGGCGGCGAACTCAATGATCTCATCCCGGCTGTACTGAAGACCCGTGGTTTCCGTATCGAAGAGCACCAGACGGTCATATTTTGCAAATAAGTTCTCAAATTGGGCCATTATGTATCTCCTTTTGCCAGATCCAGCGCCCGGCGGTATTTGCTTTTTGCTTCGGCCTTCAGGCCGAATTCGGCGGCCAGCGCCTGGGCAAAGGCCACGGCGGCAGTTTCGTCGCCGGATTTCAGCTCCACCTCTACCTCGGTGAAGGGCAACTCCCGTCCGCCGCCCAGCAGAGCGCCGCTGTCCAGAGCCAGCTCCACGGTGCTCTTCTCCAGTTCGATGGTGGCAGCCAGGCGGGTAAACCGGGCGCCGCAAATCTGGATCACACCGGGGGCGGTGAGAACTGCCAGCTCCCGGGGCGCACCGCAGGCGCACAGATCGCCGATGCCCTTTTCAATGTGAGGCGCCTCCACTTCCCACTCCCCTCTGGAGCCGTCGGGCAGCGGGGTCTTCAGGGTACAGATGGACGCGCCGTTCTCTCTGCGCCGGCGAAGGGTCCAGCGGCGGGCGCTGAGCTTCCGCTCGGGGGTGTCGTAATAGGCGGTTTCCATGGAAATGACCCGAAGGTTGGGATAGCGGCCCTTCAGAATTTCCAAGGCAGCCTGATCGGCGGCATATTTCAGTTCAAATTCACGACCCATATAGGAGCCCCTCCTTCTGCTGTTTAAAATATCTTATATTATACACCCCCCTGGGGCGCTATGCAAGAAACTTTCTCTCCCGGTCCCCTTCCGACAGAATAATTTTCGCTGCCGTGATAGGATTTTCCTACCAAATTTAAGAAAGGCAGTGGTACGAATGATGACAACCATCGAAACCTACGTCCGGCGCAGCAGTGGGAGACTCCGGAAGCTGGCGGTAAACCCCCGGCTGAGACTGACGGGAAAAACGGCCCTTTATTTTTCCGCAGGGCTGGTACTCAGCGCCGCGAGTCTGGCTCACAGCGCCCAGCCTCTGGCGCTGGGGCTGCTCTTCGCGCTGACCGGATGGCAGGGATTGGTGGCGGCTCTGGGAGGCGCGGCGGGATACCTGCTGTTTTGGGGAAAAGCGGGATTTCAGGGCCTGGTGTGGCTGGGGCTGGGACTCCCGGCGGCGCTGATGGTGAATCGGCGAAAGGATGAGGAGCGGGCCCATATCCTTCTGGCGGGCGCTGTGGCGGGGCTTCTTGTGTCCGCCGTGGGGTTGGGCTTTCAAATATTTCTTAAGGACCGGACGGCGGTACCGGTTTATCTTCTGCGGGTGGGGCTGGCCCCGCTCTCCGCCTGGCTATTTCTGATGATCCGGGCCCGGAAGGACCCAGTGGCGGACTGGCTGGGGGCGGGAGTGCTGGTATTATCATTGGCTCAGCTGTCATTGGGGCCGAAGCTGAGTCTGGGCTTTCCGGCGGCGGGGATGCTGACCGCCGGGGGCGTTTTTCCCGTAGCGGCCCTGGCGGGGCTGGCGCTGGATCTGGCACAGCTGACCCAGGTGCCCATGACGGCGGTGCTGTGCCTGGCCTGGCTGTGCAGGCTGATTCCCTGGAAGAGCAAAATGCTGGGCATTGTGGCTCCGGGCGGGGTGTATCTTCTGGTGATGGGGCTGTGCGGGCTGACTGATCCGCTGCCGGCGGTGCTGCTGGCGGTGGGCGGGGGACTTGCGGTGCTGCTGCCGCCTCAGCCGGAGCTTCACCACCGCCGGGGGGAAACGGGACTGGCCCAGGTGCGGCTGGAATTAATGGCGGGAGTGATGTCCCAGACCCAGCAGCTGCTGCTGGAGGAGGCTACGGCCCCCATCGACGAAAGCGCCCTGCTGGCCCGGACCCAGGAGCGTGCCTGCGGCGGCTGCCCCTGCCGCAAGGGCTGCCGGGAACGGCTGACGCCCCTGCCCACCAATCTGCTGCACAAGCCCCTGGTTGACCAGTTCAGCCTGAACCTCGGCTGCAAAAAACCGGCCCGGCTGGTGCTGGAGCTGCGCCGCAGCCAGGAGCAGCTGCGGACCATCAAGGCCGACCGGGACCGGCGGGAGGAATACCGCTGGGCGGTGATCCAGCAATACCAGTTCCTGGCCCACTATCTTCAGCTGCAATCCGATGAGCTGCCCCGCCGGGGAGAAACCCTCAAGAAGAAGTTTGAAGCCCAGATCGGCATCAGCGCCATCGGCCGGGAGGAGGCCAACGGGGATCGGTGCCTGCGGTTCCCCGGTACCGGAGGGCGGCAGTATCTGCTGATCTGCGACGGCATGGGCACCGGACTGGGGGCCGCCCAGGAGGGCCAGACCGCTGCGGCTATGCTGCGCCAGATGCTCAGCGCGGGATTTCCGGCGGAGTATGCCCTGCGCAGCGTCAACAGTCTGCTGGTGCTCCGGGGCCGGTCCGCCTCCGTGACCATGGATCTGGCGGAATTGCGGCTGGACACCGGCCGGGTGTGGCTGTACAAATGGGGAGCAGCTCCCAGCTGGCTGGTGCGGGATGGAATTCCGGAAAAAATCGGGACAGCCGGACCACCTCCCGGGCTGTCCGTGCAGGACGGGCGGGAGAGTGTGGAGCGGCTGTCCCTTGGACGGGGAGAGGTGCTGATTCTGACCAGCGACGGCGTGGACGGAGAGGCTGCCCTGCGCCATGTATCTGATATTTCCGCAGTACCGCCGGGGGAGCTGGCGGACAGGCTGCTGGAACTGGGCTGCGGGGAGCTTCAGGACGACGCCACTGTCGCGGTGGTGCGCCTACACCCCTGTGCCTTGTCTACATAATACCACCAGATTCTCACGAATGCTGTCGAAACACAAGATGTGGGAGAAATTCCTGTTGATTTACCCCAATATCTGGTGAAAGGTCAGAAAAGCAAGGGAAAGAAGACGATAAAAAAGACCGGCCAAAGCCGGTCTTTTTTGTTTCTTTATTCAGCGCAGACGGATTTGATCACTGCCACTGCCTGTTTCAGATCCTCCATGGGGATATTCAGGGCGGGCAGGAGCCGGACCTTATCTTTGGCGGTCAGGCACAGGACGCCGCGCTCCATGCAGGCGTTGACCACATCCTTGGCGGGCTTGACGGTCTTGATGCCGATCATCAGACCCATACCGGCGACGCTTTCCACGCCGCGAGCATTGTTAAGAGCGGAGAAAACATAGGCGCTCTTGGCCTGGACCTCCTGCAGGAAGGCATCATCCAGACGGTTGATGACGCTCAGGGCGCCGGCGCAGCAGACGGGGTTGCCGCCGTAGGTGGAGCCGTGATCGCCGGGGCCCAGAACATTCTGGACCTTCTCACCCATCAGGCAGGCGCCGATGGGCAGGCCGCCGCCGAGACCCTTGGCGGTGGTGACGATGTCGGGGGTGATGCCGAACTGCATGTAAGAATACAGGCTGCCGGTGCGGCCGTTGCCGGTCTGGACCTCGTCGATGATCAGGGGGATATCATGGTTGGCGCACAGCTTTGCGGCGGCTGCCACAAATTCCGCCGTCAGGGGCAGCACGCCGCCCTCGCCCTGGACGCACTCGAGCATGATGCCCGCGATCTTGCCCTCTGTCACGGCAGCTTCCAGCGCGGCAGCGTCATTGGCGGGAACATGGGTAAAGCCAGGGGTCAGGGGCTGGAACAGCTTGTGGAAATGATCCTGTCCCGTGGCGGCCAGGGTGGTCAGGGTGCGGCCGTGGAAGGAATTGATCAGGGTGATGATGGTGCTGTATTCCGGGCCCTTCTTCTCGGCGGAGTATTTTCTGGCCACCTTGATGGCGCACTCATTGGCCTCGGCGCCGGAATTGCCGAAGAAAACCTTCTTCAGGCCGGTCTTTTCGCACAGGGCCTGGGCCAGCAGGGCGCAGGGCTCGGTGTAATAGAGGTTGGAGGTGTGCTGGAGCTTGCCCAGTTGGGCGGTGGTGGCGGCGATCCAGGCCTCGTCGCCGAAGCCGAAGGCGGTGACGCCGATGCCGGAGCCCATGTCGATGTACTCCTTACCGTTTACATCGGTGATGATGCTTCCCTTGCCGGAAATCAGCTCCACAGGGAACCGGCCGTAGGTACCGGCCACATATTCTTTATCCAGAGAAATGATACTCATATTCATCAGCCTTTCATAACCATGGTACCGGCGCCTTCGTCGGTCAGCAGCTCCATCAGGATGGAGTGGGGTACCCGTCCATCCATGATGACCACATTGTTGACGCCGTGCTCCAGCGCCTCGATGCAGCAGTCTACCTTGGGGATCATGCCGCCGGAGATGACGCCGGAGTCGTAGAGCTTCTTCGCCTCCTCCACGGTAATGTGGGGGATCAGGGTGGCGGGGTCGTCCTTATCCATCAGGATGCCGGCGATGTCGGTCATCATGATCAGACGCTCGGCGCCCAGAGCGCCGGCGATGAAGGCGGCGGCGGTGTCGCCGTTGATGTTGTAGACGTTGCCCTGGCGGTCGCCGGCAACGGTGGAGATGACAGGGATGTAGTGCTTTTCCAGCAGGTCCTCAATGGGCTGGGTACGGATCTTGGTGATTTTTCCCACATAGCCCAGAGCGGGATCCTTGATCTCCGCCTGGATGATGCCGCCGTCGATGCCGGAAAGACCCACGGCGTTGCCGCCCTTCATCTGGATCAGATTGACCAGAGTCTTGTTGACCTTACCGGCCAGAACCATCTGGACAATGTCCACAGTCTCCCGGTCGGTGACTCGAAGACCGTTCACAAACTCGGCCTTTTTGCCAAGCTTACTCATGGTCTCGCTGATTTCGGGACCGCCGCCGTGGACCAGCACCACCTTGACGCCGATGAGCCACAGCAGGGCAATGTCCTCCATCACCTGCTGCTTGAGCTGCTCGTTGATCATGGCGTTGCCGCCGTATTTGATCACGACGATCTTTCCGCTGTACTTTTTAATATAGGGCAGCGCCGCGGTCAGGACCTCGGCCCGCTCGGCATTGGAAAAATTCGTTTCCATTTCGTTACCTCCTGAAAATACCTGTACAGGAATGGGGGACAATTAAGTTCTGTAGTCGCCGTTGATCTTGACGTAATCGTAGGTCAGGTCGCAGCCCCAGGCGGTGGCGCCGTATTCACCGTCGCCCAGAGAGATGAGAATGTCGATCTCCTTCTCCAGCAGGATCTCCTTAGCCTTCTCCTCAGAGAAGGGGACGCCTGCACCGTTGCGGCAGACCTCGATCTCGCCCTTGGGGGACCGGAAGGAAACGCCGATCTTGGAAACGTCCACATCGGCCCCGGAGTAGCCGATGGCGCACAGGACCCGGCCCCAGTTGGCGTCGGCGCCGAACATGGCGGCTTTGAAAAGACTGGAGCAGATGACGCTCTTGGCGGAAATCTTGGCGGCTTCTTCGGTGTCCGCGCCGGTGGCGATGCACTCGAGGAGCTTGGTGGCGCCCTCGCCGTCGCCGGCGATCATGCGGCACAGATGGATGGTCAGGGTGTTCAGGGCCTCCATGAAGGTGTTGAAATCCTCGCCCTCGGCGGTGATTTCTTCGTTGCCTGCCAGACCGTTGGCAAGAACTGTGACCATATCGTTGGTGGAGGTGTCGCCGTCCACGCTGAGCATGTTGAAGGTATTGGCGATATCACTGGACAGGGCCTTCTGGAGCATGGCGGGGGAAATGGCGCAGTCGGTGGTGATGAACACCAGCATGGTGGCCATGTTGGGATGGATCATGCCGCTGCCCTTGGCGATGCCGCCCATGCGGCAGACATTGCCGCCCACGGTGAACTCCACGGCCACTTCCTTCTTAATGGTGTCGGTGGTCATGATGGCCATGGCGGCGTTTTCACTGCCGTCGTAGCTCAGGCCTGCGGTGAGTTCTTCCATACCGTTTTCAATGGGGGTCAGGTCCAGAACCTGGCCGATGACCCCGGTGGAGGCTACCACCACATTCCGGGCGCAGATGCCGGTGTGCTCGGCCACCAGACCGCACATGCCTTCGGCGATCTCGATGCCATTGTAGTTGCAGGTATTGGCGTTGCCGGAATTGCAGATGACTGCCTGGGCGATGCCGTCGGAAATATTGGTCTTGGTAACGGTCAGGGGGGCACCCTTGACCAGATTGGTGGTGTAAACGGAGGCGGCGGAGGCGGGAACGTCGCTGACGATCAGTGCAAGATCCTTCTTGGAGTGGTTCTTGCGGATGCCGCAGTGGATGCCGTTTGCCTTATATCCCTTTGCGGCGCAGACGCCGCCGGAAATCAGTTTCATAATGTGAATCCTTTCTTCTTACACATCCAGGCCGGTGGCTTCGTCCACGCCCAGCAGGATGTTCATATTCTCAATGGCTGCGCCGGAAGCGCCTTTGCCAAGATTGTCAAACAGTGTGGTGACCATGGTCTGGTTTTCGTGGCCGCAGACGATGATCCGCATGGAATCCTTGCCTGCCAGGGTGCTGGCGTAGATGACGCTCTCGTCGCCGCCCAGGGGAGCGACGGTGACCAGCTTCTGGCCCTCATAGTGCTCGCTGAGGGTCTCGTGGACCTTCTTCGCGTCAAAGCCGGGCAGGAGGATGGAGGTAGCCATACCCTCGTAGAAATCGCCCAGGATGGGGGAAAATACCGGGGGCTGGTTCAGGCCGCAGATCTTCTGCATCTCCGGCAGATGCTTGTGGGCCAGGGTGGTGCCGTAGATCCGGTGGCTTTCGTGGCGGGGGTCACGGTTCGGGTCCTCGTATTCGGCGATGAGGCCCTTGCCGCCGCCGGAGTAGCCGGTGAGGGAGTAGGCCGTCAGGGGAAAATCGGCACTGATGACGCCCCTGGAAACCAGCGGGTAGACAGAGGCAATGAAGCCGCTGGCGTGGCAGCCGGGGTTGGCAATGCGGGAGGAATTTGCGATTTTCTCCCGGTGGGCAGCGGAGAGCTCCGGGAAGCCGTAGGCCCAGGCGGGATCTACCCGGTGGGCGGTGGAGGTGTCGATGATTTTGGCCTTGCTGCCCTCTGCCAGAGCCACCGCCTCCCGGGCAGCTGCGTCGGGCAGACACAGGAAGACGATATCGGCGGAGGCGATGGCATCCTTCCGGGCGGCGGGGTCTTTGCGCAGAGCCTCGGGGATGTGCAGGATATCAAGATCGGTTCTGGCCGTCAGACGGTCGGCGATCCGCAGACCGGTGGTACCGGCGCTGCCGTCAATGAAGATTCTGGTCATGTCGCATACACTCTTTCCAGTTTATGTATTGAAAATATATGCACTGATTATACATCTGAATACCAAATATGTCAATGTTTTATACATACTTATTCATTATTTGTGAATTTCATCCACGGATGCAGATTCCTGTACCGCGGTTTCATTCAATAACCACAAAAGCTCCCGCACCTTCCGGTGCGGGAGCTTAAGATTGTGCAGAGCTTACCGGACGTATTCGATCACAACGCGGCGGTTGGGCTCGGTGCCGGTGGAATGGGTGGTGATGTTATCCATGTCCTGCAGGGCGGCGTGGATCACATGGCGCTCGTAGGCGTTCATGGGCTCCAGGGTGGTGCGGCGGCGGGCCTTCAGCACCTGCTGAGCCTTCTTGCGGGCATAGCGGCGCAGGGAGTCCTCCCGCTTCTGGCGGTAATCCTCAGCGTCGATGTTGATGCGGATATGGCCTTCCTCATCCCGGTTGACGGTGTAGTTGGCCAGATGCTGGATGGCGTCCAGGGTGTCGCCCCGGCGGCCGATCAGATAGCCCAGATCAGTGCCGGTCAGATCGACCTTGTAGCTGTTTTCGCCTTCCTTCCATGCGTGGGGCACGGCGTCGGAGCCCATCTTCTCCAGCAGACCCTTCAGGAAGACCTCGATCTTCTCCTCGGTGGAGCCGGCCTCGGCGGGAGCGTAGACCCTGGGCTCCCTGGGAGCGGCGGGCTTCTTCTCTGCCTTCTTTTCGACCTTCTTTTCGGACTTTTCAGCCTTCTTCTCGAACTTTTCGGTCTTCTTTTCGATTTTCTTTTCAGCCTTTTCGACCTTCTTCTCCATCTTGGGAGCTTCGGTCTTCATGGGCTCGGGCTTGACTTCAGGCTTGGGAGCTTCAGGCTTCTTCTCGGGGATGGGACGGGCCTTGGGCTTGGAGCGGGAGGCGCTGCCCAGAGCGCTCTTGGGCTTCTCGGGAACCACCACGGGATCGGGTGCTTCATAGGTCACCTGGACCTTTGCCAGCTGCTTGCCGAAGCCCAGGAAGCCGGCCTTGGCCTGCTGCAGGACCATGACGGAAACGCTGTCACGATCCAGACCCAGCTGGCTCAGAGCGGATTCGATGGCTACATCGATGGAAGCGCCGGTGGCAATAATACTCTTTTCCATTGGTTATTCCTCCGTGGTATTGCTGTAGCGGTTGGGGTCGTAGTTGCGGCCCTTGCAGTAAGGGCGGCTGGGAATGCCGGACATGACGGTGACCTCTTCGGTCTTCTCGTCAATGATGACGCCCTTTCTGGCGGCGTATTCCCTGGCAGCGGCGGCCTTGGCGGCCTCCTCTTCCAGCTGCAGCTTCTTCTGAAGCTTCTTCTTGCTGGTGTTCTGGGTCTGGCCCTCGGGGTTGGCGGCACGGCGCTCGGCGCGGATGCGCTCCTTCTCGGCCTCGATGGCGTCCAGTTCCATGGCGCGCTGCAGGCGGACGGCGTCCTCTGCGTCATAGATCTTGCGGAAACGCTTGGTCATGATGGCGTCGGAGATCATGGAGTAGATACCGCCGATGAACCAGTACAGGCTGAGGCCTGCGGAAACGGTGAAGCCGATCCACAGGGACATCAGGGGCATCATCCACATCATCATCTGGGTGGACTGGTTCTGCTGGGACTTCTTGGCAGCCTCTTCGTCGTGAACACCCTTCTCGTTGGTAACGACGGAGTTGTTCAGCTTCTGGCTGATCCACATATTCAGGACCTGAGAAGCGGCGGAGATCACGGGGATCAGGAACAGGCCGATGTTGGCCCAGTTCCAGGCTTCCCATGCAAAGACGTTGAACTGGGGAATGCTGCCCAGGTTGATGCCCAGGAAGCTGAAGTTGATACCGGCCAGGGTAGCTTCACTGAGGTCGGGAATTGCTGCCTTCAGCTCGGCGGCGTAGGTGGAGATGGCCTGAGCGGCGGTAACCTGCTCATAGTAGGCATTGCCGGAGAACAGAGCGGGGTTGATGCCCTTGATGGTGTCAACGATCAGCTGCGCGTTCTCAGCGGACTCCATTAGGATGTAGGTAATGGGCTGACGGATGACGGCAAACAGAGGGAACAGGATCAGCATGGGGATAAAGCTCCACAGGCAGCCGCCGGTCATGGAGACGCCCTCTTCCTTGTACAGCTGATTCATGGCTTCGTTCTGCTTCTGGGGATCGTCAGCATAACGGGCCTGGATCTTCTGGACCATGGGAGTCAGGCGGGACATCTTCATCATGCTCTTCTTGGACTTGGCACGCATGGGCAGCAGCACCGTCTGAACGACGATGGCGAAGATGATCATAGCCAGACCATAATTGTCGGTAAACTGATACAGCCAGTGCAGCAGCCAGCCGAAGGGGATCTGGACGATATCAGCGAGGGAAAATGCGAGAATCATTGACGTTCCTCCTTAGTTTTCTGGAACCTTACGGAACCGGGTCAAAATAGTCTCTTCTGGTAAAGGGGTGGCAGCGCATAAGCCTTTTGAAGGCCAGCCAGCCGCCCTTTGCGGCTCCGTATTTTGTGATGGCTTCGTAAGCATAGCGGGAGCAGGTGGGAGAATACCGGCAGCAGGCCGGGGTATAGCGGGAAATATGGCGCTGATAAAACCGGATCAGTGCCAGCATGAATCGTTTCATAATCTTACTGTTTCTCAGGGAGCAGGATCCCGGCCTTTTGGGCCAGCTCCAGATAGCTCTCCTGAAGCCTGGAGAATTCGGCGCTCACGGCCTTGGTCCGGGCCACCACCACGATGTCCCAGCCGGGCTGGAATTTCGCTTCATTGAGGCGGTAGACTTCCCGCAGGCGGCGGCGCACCCGGTTGCGGACCACGGCATGACCCAGCTTCTTGCTGACGGTGATGCCGACCCGGTTGGTATTGGTCCGGTTCTTCCGGGCGTAGAGCACAAGATAGCCGTTTGCCTGGCCATTGGTGCGGTACAGCCGCTGGAAAATATGATTCAGCTTCAGCGCACTCGAAAATTTCATAGTATTATCCCTCAAATATTCCATAACTCAGATATCTTCGCAGGAATGGATCGTCATGCAGGCGGCGAGGATTTTTGGCACAGACCAAGCAGCGGAGCCCGAAGGAATACTTTGTGTATTTCGTGGGATTCGCTGTGCCGGGCTGGGGCAAAAGGACCGGCGCCCTGCGGACGAGCCGTTTCAAGAAGATATCCAAATAAAAAGGGAGCGGGGCGAATTTTCTTCGCCCCGCTATAGCTCCCGTTTCGCATTGAGCGTTTCTTCCGTTGTGGAATGATCCACCGGGCTTACACTCAGGCGGACAGAACCTTGCGGCCCTTTGCACGACGACGGGCCAGAACCTTACGGCCGTTGGAAGTAGCCATTCTCTGACGGAAACCGTGGACCTTGGAACGATGACGGCGGCTGGGCTGATAGGTACGCTTCATGAAATTACACCTCCTGTTAAATCACATTTATGCTCGACAGCCCCGCAGGGCCGCAGCAACACATAGTTAGGGATCTTACGATCACACTAGATGAGTATAACCGAAAAAATGGGTGAGGTCAACAATTTTTTTGCGAAATTGCGTAAGAAAATCAAAGATTATCCCTCAGAGATGCCTCCGTCACCACCGGAACTGCCGCCAGCGCTGCCGGAACTGCCGCTGTCGCCGCCCGCAGAACCGCCGGAGGAGCCTGCATCGCTGCTGCCGGAGTCACCGGAGGGGGTACCTCCGGTGCTGCCGGAATCACCGGGCGTTTGGGGCGCGGTGGTGGGTTCGGGTGCAGGTGCCGTGGTGGGTGCGGAGGAATCCGTGCCGGTGGAGGGGGCGGTGGGCTCGGAGGAGCCGGATTCCGTGGGCGGGGTGGTCTCGTCATTACTGCCGCCGGTGATGGTGCTGTAATCGACCTTCAGGTTGGGACCCTTGAAGGAACCGTCCAGCTTGCTGATGACCCGGTCGTATTCGATGGTGCCCTTGACCATGGGGGTGGGCTGGAAATTGTTCTGGTTCTTCATGGAGCTGATGGATACGGGGATCATGGTCAGCTCACCCAGGGTGATGACGCCCTCCTCATCCCGGATGACTTCCATCTGCAAAATGGCAGAGTCGTAGTCCTGGGGGAAGACGCTTCCGCCGAAGGAGAAATTACCCAGGGAATAGAAGATATAGCCGTCCTGATACTGCTCGACCTTCTGCAGCACATGGGGATGGCTGCCGTAGACGATGTCGGCGCCGGCCTCAATGGCGGCCCGGCCGTAGTATTCCTGGTTGCTGTTGGGGCGGTAGGCACCCTCGGTGCCCCAGTGGAAGGCGCAGATGACGATCTCGGCGCCCTGCTGGCGCAGCAGGCCGATGTCGTTTACCATATCGCTCTTGTTGAAATCGAAGGAGGCGGCATACAGGCCGATCTTCAGACCGCTTTCGGTCATGAGCAGGGTGGTGCCGTTCTTTTCGACGTAGGCCACGCCTGCCTCGTTCAGGGCCTTGGTGGTGCTCTTGTAGCCCTCGGTGCCGTAGTCCTCGGAGTGGTTGTTGGCCAGGGTGACGGCCTCCACGGAGGAGGAGGTCAGGATTTGGGTATAGGCGGTGGGGCCCTTGAAGGCGAAGGTCTTTTGAGCGGCCTTGCCGGTCTCGGTCAGGGGGCCCTCCAGATTGACGATGGTGAAATCGTCATTTTCGAAATATTCGACCACATTGGCGAAGGGGAATTCATAATTGCTGCCGATGGTCTGGATGAAGCTGGATTCGGACTTGGACTTGACGGCGGTGCTGCCGAAGGTGCAGTCACCGGCGAAGCTGAGGATATAGCGCTTCTCGCCGGACTCCTCCTCGGTGGGCTCGGTTTCCTCGGGCTGTGTCTCGGTGGGGGCCTCGGTGGGCTCCTGGGTGGGAGCGGGAGTCTCCTCCGGGACGGGCTCGGTGTTGGTGCTGAGGATGATGTTGGTGGGGCCATCTGCGCCGCCGATGATACCGACGCTTGCGCCGTTGTTGCCCGTCAGGTGCATATAACCGACGAAGCCCAGCTCAAAGGCCAGCGCAATGACGCAAAGGATCAGAATGATCAGTTTGATTGTACGTTTCATAGGGGCACCTCTGTGTTTATATAGTGGGTGTCATGTTTGCCGGAAGACGGCGCTTACTTGCCCTCTTCCTGGGCGCGCTTCTTCATCAGGGCGCGCATACGGGCGGCGTGATCCAGCTCGCGCTTGCGGATGCGCAGGCTCTTGGGGGTGCATTCGAGCAGCTCGTCGTCGGCCAGGAATTCCAGGCACTGCTCCAGAGAGAAGATTCTGGGGGGAGTCAGACGGATGGCTTCGTCGGAGCCGGAAGCACGCATGTTGGTCAGCTGCTTCTTCTTGCAGACGTTGACGTTCATATCCTCGTTGCGGCTGCAGATACCCACGACCATGCCGGCGTAGACAGGGGTGCCGGCGCCAATGAACAGGGAGCCGCGCTCCTGGGCAGCGCCCAGACCGTAGGCGCAGGCCTCGCCGGACTCATGGGCAATCAGGGAGCCCACCTGACGGCGCTCGATCTCGCCCTTCATGGGTGCGTAGTCAGCAAGGACGCTGGACATGATGCCCTCGCCCCGGGTGTCGGTCAGAAACTCGCTGCGGTAGCCGAAGAGGCCCCGGGAGGGAACCATGAACTCCAGGCGGTAGCGGCTGCCCATGGGGGTCATGCTCAGCAGATCGCCCTTGCGGCGGCCGATCTTCTCGATGACGGAGCCCATGCACTCTTCAGGGACGTCTGCGACCATCCGCTCGATGGGCTCGCAGATCTTGCCGTCGATTTCCCTGGTCAGGACGCGGGGGGTGGAGACGGAGAACTCAAAGCCTTCACGGCGCATGGTCTCCATCAGGATGCTCAGGTGCATCTCGCCGCGGCCGGCAACGTTGAAGGCATCGGTGCCCTGCTCGGTGACGTGGAGGGAGACATCCTTTAAGAGCTCCTTTTCCAGACGGTCCCGCAGATTGCGGGAGGTGACGAACTTGCCCTCCTTGCCGGCGAAGGGAGAATCGTTGACGGCGAAGGTCATTTCGATGGTGGGATCGCTGATCTTGACGAAGGGCAGTGCCTCCACGGCTTCGGGGGCACAGAGGGTACGGCCGATGGTGATGTCAGCCATACCGGACAGGGCCACGATCTCGCCGGCCTTTGCCTCCTGGATGGGCTTCTTGCCCAGGCCGTCGTACTCGTACAGAGCCACGACCTTGCCCTTCTGCTTCAGCTCGGGGTCATGGAAGTCGCAGATGGTCACTTCCTGGTTAACCTTGATGGTGCCCCGCTCCACGCGGCCGACAGCGATACGGCCAACGTATTCATTATAATCAATGGAGGAAACCAGCAGCTGCAGAGGGCCTTCCTCGTCACCGGAGGGAGCGTCGATATAATTGATGATGGTCTCGAACAGGGGGGTCAGGTCCTTGCCCTGCTCATCGGGACCGTAGGCAGCGGTACCCTGACGGCCGGAGCAGAAGACGGTGGGGCTGTTGAACTGGTCGTCGGTGGCGTCCAGATCCAGCAGCAGCTCCAGAACCTCGTCCATGACCTCTTCAATGCGGGCGTCGGGCTTGTCGATCTTGTTGACGGCCACGATGACCTTGTGGCCCAGCTCCAGGGCCTTCTGCAGCACGAAGCGGGTCTGGGGCATGGGGCCCTCGGCGGCGTCCACCAGCAGGATGACACCGTTGACCATCTTCAGGATACGCTCGACCTCGCCGCCGAAGTCAGCGTGACCCGGGGTATCGACGATGTTGATCTTATAGTCCTTGTAGCGGACGGAGGTGTTCTTTGCCAGGATGGTGATGCCGCGCTCCCGCTCCAGATCGCCGGAGTCCATGACCCGGTCCTGGGTGGCCTGATTTTCGCGGTAGATGCCGCCCTGCTTCAGCAGCTCATCCACCAGAGTGGTCTTGCCGTGGTCAACGTGGGCGATGATTGCAATATTGCGGATTTTATCTTGAGAAGCCATATAAAAAGTCTCCTTTGGTAAAGTAAAATTCAATAGTCCTTCAACTTAAAAATATAGCACAGTCACAAATGGATTGCAATATTTTTGGTGAAATTTTACGAAATTATTTGTATGGAAATCTTTGGTGTCAAATTACAGTTTATCGCTCCGGTTAGCACTGCACCCCTGCCTTCCCCGGGGGAAACCAAGGGCGCTCCTGCGCCAGTGCGATAAACTGTAATTTGAATCTTCGGCTGTAAAAATACCCCCGGCCATCATGGCCGGGGGTTGTAATACTTATTCGTCGTACTTGACAGGGATGGGGGTGATGATGGGTTTCCCCTCCCGGTCCAGCAGGGGGGTCAGGCCACCGGCGTAGCCACTGTGGTGCCACAGGTAGTTGACACCGGTCTTTTTATCCACCCAGATTTCTGTGGATTCCATCACGCCCTGACCGTAGGTTTTGATAAAGCGGTCGTATTTGCTGGCCATGGCTTACTCCTTCACGCCCTCTACGATGCCGTTGGCCATGCCCACCAGACCCTGCATCTCGCTGGGGATGATGATCTTGGTAGCCTGACCGTCGGCTATTCTTTGCATGGCCTCGATGGACTTCAGCTTCAGAACCTGGTCGTTGGGGGCCTTCTCGTTCAGCAGTGCCAGGGAGTCGGCCAGTGCCTGCTGCACGGCCCGAATGGCCTGGGCTTCGCCGTCAGCCTTCAGGATGGCGGCTTCCTTCTCGGCTTCTGCCTTCAGGATGGCGGCCTGCTTTTCAGCGTCGGCTCTCAGGATGGCGGATTCCCGCTCGCCTTCTGCGATCAGAATGGCGGAGTTCTTCTGGCCCTCGGCCTGCAGGATGGCCTGACGGCGGTCACGCTCGGCCTTCATCTGCTTTTCCATGGAGCTCTGGATGTCGGCGGGAGGCAGAATGTTCTTCAGTTCCACGCGGTTGACCTTGATGCCCCAGGGGTCGGTGGCCTCGTCCAGGATGGCGCGCATCTTGGTGTTGACCACGTCGCGGGAGGTCAGGGTCTGATCCAGCTCCAGGTCGCCGATGATGTTTCGCAGGGTGGTGGCGGTGAGGGTCTCCATGGCCATCATGGGCTGCTCGACGCCGTAGGTGTAGAGCTTGGGATCGGTGATCTGGAAGTAGACCACGGTGTCGATCTGCATGGTGACGTTATCCTTGGTGATGACGGGCTGAGGGGGATAGTCCAGGACCTGTTCCTTCAGGCTGACCCGGCGGGCCACCCGGTCGATGAAGGGCATCTTGAAGTGCATGCCCACGCCCCAGACCTCGTGGAAGGCGCCCAGACGCTCGATGACGTATGCCCGGGACTGCTGCACGACCTTGATGTTGGAAATGACGATGACGAATACAATGAGAACGATAGCTCCGATGATCCAACCCATAATGTACCTCCTGTAGTTATCTTAATTACGTATTTGCGGTTACTTCTGCGGGGGTGACGATGGCCTTGACGCCTTCGATCCGCACCACCTGCACCAGAGCGCCGGCGGGAATGGGATCGCCGGCTGCGGAGCGGGCGGTCCACTCCATGCCGCCCAGCCTGACGGTGCCGGTGGCGGCGATGTTGTCGATATCGGCGGTGACATAGCCCCGGGTGCCCACCACTGCGTCTACATTGGTGGCTTTGATCCTGGGGGTGAAGTGCTTGCGGACCAGGGGCCGCAGGCAGGCCAGCAGCGCGGCGGAAACGGCCAGGAAAATCACGATCTGCATCCAGATCTTGGCGCCCAGCAGCGCCGCGATCAGCGCGGCCAGACTGCCGCCGGCGAACCACAGCGACACTGTCGTAACCGTCACAGCCTCCGCGATCAGAAAGATGACCATGATTACCAGCCAGATGATTGCTTCCATAAAAAGCCTCCTTTCCAGAGCTGTTTTTCTATTATTAGAATACCAGAAAATGGTGTCCCGGTCAATTGGGAATGAAAAGAAATTTGTAAACTTTTTTACATGGAATTCTTAAGAAATCGATAAAATTCTTAAAGAATGAAAATTATTTGATTCCTTTTTAAGGAAAATAAGACCGGAATCTGCGATCCATGATATCCCCACGCGGAGACGTGACTGCGCCAGAGGTTCAAATTGCAGTTTGTCGCGCCGATTAGGAACACCCTTGCAGAGACGGGCAATGCCCGCCCCTGCATTGGCGTATCGTGACGGACAGACGAACTGCAATTTGAACAAAAGACTCCCGCAGCCAAACGCTGCGGGAGCATATCGTTATTTTCTGCGGAAGCGGATGACCATCCATTTTTCCAGCTGCATTTTCCGCTGGCGGCTGTCCATCAGGTCAGCCACATGACGAAGATACCGGGCCCAGTCCTCGGCGGTGTGCTTGACCTTCTTCTGGGTGGTCAGGTAGGGGCACTCCGGCAGCGGGATCCGGCCGTACTGCTTTGCGAAGCTGCCGTCCTCGCCCAGGGCGATGGCATAGGGCAGCATGTCGAAGAAGTAGTCGGGATTGTCGCTGACCAGCCGGCGCAGCTCCTGATTGGTCACATGCTTCAGATAATGCCGCAGACCCAGCACCTGGCTGGCGGCGTGACGGCCCAGATCGCTGCGGCGGCCGCCGTAGGCTGCCAGAAGGCCCGCCAGAATCTGCATCAGCATGGCCAGCAGCGCGATGAGCCACTGTCCCGCCAGAATGCCCAGCACGATCCACAGGACGGCGCAGCCGATGCCCACATAGAGCGGCAGCTTGCCCCGGATGTGGAGGCGGAAGGCGCCCTCCTGGATGTTCCATGCGGTAATGACGCCCAGGGCGCCCAGGATGAGGGCCAGCAGGACCTGCAGAACCGTGTTGAAAACCAGGTTCATGGCCAGGCAGATGCCGCAAAACAGGCTGACACCGCAGGAAACCAGCCGGAACAGCTTGACGGAACCGGCGCTGCGGCGGTACATTTCGGCAATGCCCGGCACCGTCTCGGCGGCCTTCAGGCAGAGCTTTGCGTAGTAGCTGCCGGTGGCATCGATGACGTCTTTGCGGCCAAAGAGGCTCTTGAAGCAGCGGTTTTCATAGGGGCCCCGCTCGTTGCCCATATCCATGCGCTTGTACAGCAGGACCTTTCCCCGCCGGTCGGCGTGGATGTGGATGTAGCCCAGCTGGGCCCAGGTGAAGACCATCATGGTCAGGTCGCCGCCGGCCATGGTCAGACGGGCGCCCATCTCACCGGCGGTGACGCCCTCCAGGGGCATGGACCGGTAGTGGCGGAGGATGGGAGGCGTCCGGAGGGTGGCGATCCAGTAGATCAGCGCCAGCGCAGCCAGGATTGCCATAGGGATGACCTCGGGGTTGCCGTCACGCTGGGTGATGGGCAGACCCGGGAACATGTCCCGCTCCACCAGCATGGTCATGGTCAGGGTCTCCCGGTCCTTGAGCTGGGCCGTGGTGGAGCCGGTGATGATCTTGCCGGTGGTCAGAAACTGCAGGGAGGACTCGATGGTCTGCTGCAGATAGCCGCTGTAAAAGTCCGGCTCTGTGACGGCGTCTGTCGGGAGGGTCACGGTGAAGGATAGATTGTCGATGGGATAAGCGAAGCCCGCCAGCAGGGGCAGGGACAGATAGTACTTCACTTCCCCGTCCTTGCCTTCCTCCGGCTCTTCCCGGATTATGACATTGTCCAGTGCGTACTGGAAGGTGGTGGTGTATTCGCCCACCAGATTGTCCAGATAAGAAAGGTCCACCATCACGGTGTTGCCGCTTTTGTAGGTCCGGACCGAGGAGCCGTTCATGGTGACATTTTTGGCGTCGCCGGGCAGGGGGAAGGTCAGGCCGGTGGTGGCGCCGTCCAGCCGGACGGTGACGGACAGGGTAACCTGGCAGCTGCCGTCGCTGGAGACGTAGGCGATATTGTCGATCTTACTGGCACTGTTGGCGAAAACGGTGGTCGAGAGCATCATCACGCACAAAATCGCGATGATCACGCAGCGCAGCTTTCTCATTCGCTTCCCCCTCCTTTCAGGAATATTTTTCATCAAATCATTTTATCACAAGAAGTTACAAATTGCAAGGTTTCCGGGGATGTATTAAGAATTGGGATTTGAATTATGGTGTGCATGCAGCGCACGATTAAATTGTTTTCGAAGAAAACCCTTCAATTTTGCATTCAGCATTCTGCATTTCGCGCCGAAGCGCGGCAAACTACAATTTATCAAACGTCCTCACCGGACAAAAAAACCGAAAAAGGGTTGCACCCTGAAAATGGATGATGTATAATTAATCTGTAAAATTACGGGCAAAGACCCGATATATGGAGGACTGATTTCATATGTTCAATGCTATGATCGAAACCCTGAAGGCTAACCCCAGAAAGATCGTTTTCACCGAGGGCCACGATGCCCGTATCCTGGAAGCTGCTGCCCGTCTGAATGAGGGTGGTTTCCTGACCCCCATCCTGGTGGGCAATGTTGAGGAAGTCAAGGCAAACGCTGCCAAGGGCGGCTTCAACATCGAAGGCGTCGAGATCCTGGATCCCGCTACCTACGAAGGCATGGAAGCCATGATCGAGAAGATGGTCGAGCTGCGCAAGGGCAAGATGTCCGCTGAGGACTGCAAGGCTGCTCTGGCCAAGGGTAACTACTTCGGCACCATGCTGGTGAAGATGGGCTACGCTGACGCTCTGCTGGGCGGCGCTACCTACTCCACCGCTGATACCGTCCGTCCCGCTCTGCAGATCGTCAAGACCAAGAAGGGTTCTCACCTGGTTTCCTCCTGCTTCATCATGGTTCGCGGCGAAGAGAAGCTGGCCATGGGCGACTGCGCCATCAACCTGGGCTACGAAGACACCCTGGACAAGGAGGGCAACGTTGTTCTGTCCGCTGCTCAGAAGCTGGCTGAGGTTGCCATCGAGACTGCCAACACCGCCAAGGTCTTCGGCATCGATCCCAAGGTTGCCATGCTGAGCTTCTCCACCAACGGCTCCGGCAAGGGCGGCACTGTCAAGCTGTCCCATGACGCTACCGCTGTTGCCAAGGAAATGGCTCCCGATCTGGCTATTGACGGCGAGATGCAGTTCGACGCAGCTGTCGCTCCCGAGGTCGGCCAGCTGAAGTTCCCCGGCTCCCCCGTTGCTGGCTATGCAAACACCTTCATCTTCCCCACCATCGAGGCCGGCAACATCGGCTACAAGATCGCACAGCGTCTGGGTGGTTACGAAGCTCTGGGCCCCATCCTGCAGGGTCTGGCTGCTCCCATCAACGACCTGTCCCGCGGCTGCAACGCCGACGAGGTCTACAAGATGGCAATCATCACCGCTGCAATGGTGTAAGCCTGTAAAACAACATAATCGAAAGGGCACCCTTCGGGGTGCCCTTTTTGCATGGTATTATAAATTATCCCACCAGGCTGTCTTCGGCCCGGAAGGTGAAGACCTGATCCAGAACAGCTTCGCCGGTGGCGGAATCCGTGACATTCAGACGGAATGTGATCTCCTCCACGTCGCTGATTCCCTGTGCCTTGAGCTCACGCAGGAAGAAGGATACTTCGCCGTAGGTCTGCTTGCCGGCGGGGACCTCCAAGGCAAACATGGGGTCGATGGCGCTGCCGTTGACGGTTACGTCCTCCCAGGCGTAGACCAGATTGGCATCGGTCCGGTTGCCCAGATAGCAGCGCAGAGCGTAGGTACCGCCGCTTTCTTCAAAGCCCTCGATGATGAAGTCCACATTGTTGTCGCCGGTGATTACCTGCTCGCCGTCCACGCTGATGCGCTCCGGATAGACAACGGAAGCTTCATCCAAGCCCGTGGGGTAGATGGTGAAGACGTCGTTTGCATAGGGCTGAGCCATAAAATCGCCGCTGTCAAAGATGTACAATGTAAATTCGATCTCATCGATGGAGGTGATGCCCAGCTGCTCCAGCTGGAAGGTGTCGATGTAGACGACGCTGGTAACGCTCTCGCCGGGGGCGACCTCCTGGGACCACAGAGGATCGTACAGATAGCCGCAGACGGAAACGGTGTTCCAGGTGAACATCAGGGTCTTGTCGGTTTTGTTGACACACAGGGCATCCAAAGTCATGCCCAGGTGGGCATTTTCGGAGGCCAGGCTGACGGTGAAGCTGCAGTTTTCGTCATCGAACAGGACGGTCTCGGCCATGTCGGTGGCGGTGATGGGGTCGGGCTCTTCGGTGGGAGCCTCAGTGGGTGCCTGCGTGGGCGCTTCGGTGAGAATGGGGGCGGTGGGCTCCGTGGCGGGAGCGGGCTCCTCACCGCCGCAGGCGACGAAGGTCAAAAGCATCATGGCAATAAGGGCCAGTGCCGGCATTTTCTTCATAAAGATTCCTCCCTGGGAGATAAATTCGCAGTCCGTGATTGCCCCAGCATCATACCATAAAATCTGGGAAAAGAAAAGAGGAAAAAAGGACGCCCATGGGCGTCCTTTGATTATTTCAGATATGTGTTGAGATAATTGAGGACCCGCTTCTTGTCCGCCGACCAGAGGGGGGCGATCAGGTCCTTTTTGGCTCCGTCGCCGGTGATCCGGTGAACCACCACGTCCTTTGGAACCTCCGCGAGGCAGGCTTTCAGCCACCGGGCATATTCCTCCAGCTCCAGACAGCGGAATTTCCCCGCGGCGTAATCCTTTTCCAGATCTGTGCCCCGGAGCACATGAAGCAGGTGGAATTTTACTCCGTCGGTGCCCGCAGCGATGGCCTGGCGGGTGGTTTCGGCGGCGTCTTCCATGGTTTCCCCGGGCAGGCCCAGGATGATATGGGTCACGACTTCGAGCCCCGCCTCCTTCAGCCGCCGTACCGCGTTGAAGTAGACTTCGTTCTCATAGCCCCGGCGGATGTAGCGGACGGACGCGGGATGGACCGTCTGAAGGCCCAGCTCCACAGACACATGCTTATGCCTGTGGATATCTTTCAGAAGTTCGATGACCTCCGGACCCAGGCAGTCGGGCCGGGTGCCGATGGCGATGCCTACCACGTCCTCCGGCTCCAGGGCCGCTTCGTAGAGGCGGCGCAGCTGCTGTGCGGGGGCGTAGGTGTTGGTGAAGGCCTGAAAATAGGCGATGTACTTTCCGCCCCGGTTTTTGGCCTCCACCCGGTGTTTTGCCTGCTCCAGCTGGGCGCGGATGTCGCTGCCCCGGGCGGCGAAGGCACCGCTGCCGTCCCCGGCGCAGAAAATACAGCCCCCATAGCCCAGCTTTCCGTCCCGGTTGGGACAGGAGAACCCGGCGTCGATGGAGAGCTTATAGACCTTGCAGCCGAAGCGCCGTCGGCAGCTGTCACTGAAGGAGGTATACATCATGCAAACAGCGCCAGCGCGCCCAGAGTGAGCAGCAGCCCCAGACAAACGCACAGAACGCCGCCCTGGGAGGAGTTGTCAGGATCGTCGGCCACATAGGCGTTTTGGGGATTGGCGGGATCATAGCGGATGGTTACGGCCTGGCCTTCCTGGTATTCCTGCTTGATGGAAGCGAAATTGGCCTTTATGGTATAGGTCTGTCCGTCGGCGTCAAAGCGGAATTCCGGGGTGTAGACGGTGGTCCCGCGCGTGCCTTTGTGCTGCTTCTGGGTGTGAACGGCGGATACGATACCCTCGGCGGATCCGCGGCAGCGGCGCTGCTGCTGCGCGCCGCCCACCAGAGCCAGTACGCCGACGGCCAGAAAGATCAGCGCGAAAAGCGCGGCAAAAATGCCGAAAATAATCTCAACCATGATACTGCTCCTTTCAGTCTGTTTCTTTATTTACATCATACCATACCCCGGTCTCTGACGCAACGGCGGATTGGAAAAGTTTGTCCGGCTGTTGCCACAGGTGAGAAAACATGATAAAATCCGGGTAAACCGGTATGGAAGGATGGGATGTATGGGTTATCTCGAAAAACATCCGATGATCATGATCGTTGTCGGCGTTCTGGGCATCTCCCTGTCGTCGATTTTTGTAAAATACTCCGAAGCCCCTTCGGCGGTGACGGCGGCCTTCCGGCTGCTGTGGACGGTGCTGTTTCTGACCCCCGTGGTGCTGGGAAAGCCGGCGGTGCGCAGGGAACTATTTCAGATCCCTAAGAAGCTGGCGCTGCTGAGCGGTCTCAGCGGTCTGTTTCTGGCCATCCACTTTGTTCTGTGGTTTGAATCCCTGGCCCACACCTCCGTGGCAAGCTCCACCACCATCGTCTGCACGGAGGTGATCTGGGTCTGCCTGGGTTTTTGCCTGGTACTGGGAGGCAGGCTCTCCGGCAGGGCCATCGCTGCCATCGCGGTGACTCTGGCGGGCAGCGTGATGATCGCCTATGCCGATTCCGGCAGCGGCTCACAGCTTTACGGCGATATTCTGGCACTGCTGGCGGCAATTGCCGTGGCGGTCTATACCCTCATTGGCCGCGTTGTCCGCAGCCGGGTCTCCACAACGGTGTATACCTACATGGTATATACGTCCTGCGCGGCGGTGCTGATGGTGACGTGTCTGGTTCAGGGCTATGGAATGTTCAGTTACGGCCCCAGCGCCATCGTGGTGGGCGCGCTGCTGGCGGTGTTCTCCACCATTCTGGGCCACAGCATTTTCAGCTGGTGCCTGAAATACTTTTCACCGTCCTTCGTCTCCGCCTCCAAGCTCTGTGAGCCTGCGGCAGCGGCGGTGATGGCGGGTTTCCTGTTCGGGGAGATCCCTACCGGGCTGCAGCTGGTGGGCGGCACCCTGATTCTGGGGGGCGTGTGCTGGTATTCCCGGATCGAGGGGAAAGGGGAGTGAACAAAAAACCTCCGCTTTGCGGAGGGAGATACTGCTCTCTTTTTCGATTTTCCACCCACATCCCTACGGGATGCGTCTGTGAAGGCAGGGATTCTCCCACTCCCTAAAAACAGTCCACCGGACTGTTGCTTTGAATCATTCGAATCCCATTTCAAAAAACAAAAAACACCGATATCCAAATGGATATCGGTATTTTTTATGGGGTGGGTGATGGGACTCGAACCCACGGTCTCCAGAGCCACAATCTGGCGCTTTAACCAACTAAGCTACATCCACCATATTCATTTGTACTGAATGGTACGCCAGGAGGGACTCGATCAATCAAGGAGTCGCTCGGTCAAGCCCTCGCGATCAACAGTCCACCGGACTGTTTTATCCAATTTTCGAGTCCAGACAAAGCCGGATCGGAAATGGTACGCCAGGAGGGACTCGAACCCCCGACCTACTGCTTAGAAGGCAGTTGCTCTATCCAGCTGAGCTACTGGCGCATTTCTATGGAGCGGGTGACGGGAATCGGACCCGCGTGACCAGCTTGGAAGGCTGGTGTTCTACCATTGAACTACACCCGCGGACTCGCATTACCTTGGCCTATTCAGCCAGAAAATTCTAACACGGATCCGCGGGATTGTCAAGCCCTTTTTTTCAAAATTTCGGGAATCTTTTTGTAGATCACGTCTGCTACGGCGCCTTCGCCGCAATTGCACACGTTTTCGAACCGGTCTGCCACCAAGCCGTCGGCGGGAGCGTAGGCAAAATCCGCCGCTTCCAGCATGGGGATGTCGTTTTCTGCGTCACCTACGCAGATCAGGATGGCTCTTCCCATCCGCTGCTGCAGTGCCCGGGCGGCGCCTCCCTTGCTGACGCCCTTGGCGTGAACGTCGAGAAGGCGGGTGGCGGAGCGGAAGACCTCCACCTTGTCGCCGTAGCGTTCCAGCAGGATCCCCTCGGCCTCGTCGATGCGGGCCTTCTCGGCGGGGGTGGCCACGAAGAGGCTGGGGACGGTGGAATCGTGAAATTCGCCGTAGAGGGTGAATTTCAGGAAGGGCCCCAGGTCGTCCTCCGGCCGGGCGGTGGCGCAGGGGCATTTGTTGTAGGCGCAGAAATCGTCCCATTTTTTGTCGGGGATGAAATTGTAGTGTGCCTTGACGCCCTGGACCTCCACCGTCAGGTCCGGGAACAGCTCCAGCAGCTCCAGAACCGTTTCCTTCATATCCATGTCGATGGGGCGCAGCAGCGACAGCTCCCCGGTTTCCCGGTCGTAGGCGGCGGAGCCGTTGTAGAGCAGCAGAGGCGCATTGACCTCTACTTCGTTCAGCAGGCGGCTGTACATGGGCACGCTGCGGCCGGTATTGACGGTGAAGGCACCGCCGTTTTCCATAAAATAGCGGATGGCCTCAAAATTGCGCTGGGGGATGGTGGAATCCGGCGCAGTGAGGGTCCGGTCGAAATCGACGGTGAGCAGAATGTCGGAAAATATACCCATAATACATACCTTTCCATAAATGCAAAATGCAAAGTGCAGAATGCAGAATTGTGGTGTCCCTTCGGGACGATTTTTAAATTTCGCCGTAGGCGATACCTTAATTTTGCATTATGCATTCAGCATTCTGCATTTGGTTATCCCATTCTCTCCAATTTTTCAATAACTTCCTTAAAATAGTCCGGCAGATCGGCCAGAACCATCACGGGCCGTCCGTCCCGGGGATGGGCAAAGCACAGGGCACCCGCATGGAGGCACTGGCTGTCCTGACCGAGTTCCGGCTTTTTCCGGCCGTAAACGGTGTCACCCAGGATGGGGTGGCCGATGTGGGCCATGTGGACGCGGATCTGGTGGGTCCGGCCGGTTTCAAGACGGCAGCGGATGTGGGTATAGCCCCGGTAGCGCCTGACTACCTCCCAGTGGGTCACAGCCTCCTTGGAGTTGCGGGCCGTGACGGTCATCTTCTTCCGGTCTGTGGGGTGGCGGCCGATGGGGGCGTTGACGGTGCCGCTGTCCTCCCGGAAGGAGCCGCAGACGATTGCTTCATAGGTCCGGTGCATGGAATGGTCCTTCAGCTGGCTTGCCAGCATGGTGTGGGCCAGATCGTTTTTCGCCACTGCCAGCAATCCGCTGGTGTCCTTGTCGATGCGGTGGACGATGCCGGGGCGCAGCTCGCCGTTGATGCCGGAGAGATCATCGCCCAGGGCATACAGCAGGCCGTTGACCAGGGTGTCGTCCTGATGGCCCGCAGCGGGGTGTACCACCAGTCCCTTGGGCTTATTGATGACCACCACGTCCTCGTCCTCGTAGACGATGTCCAGGGGGATGTCCTTGGCCACGATGTCCACCTCTTTGGGCTCCGGGATGGTGACCTGGATGGAATCGCCGATGTTCAGTTTGTCGTTTTTCTTGCCGGGCTTGCCGTTCCTCGTGACGGCACCCTGCTCGATGAGCTTCTGGGCGGCGGAGCGGGTGAGCCCATCGCAGACCCGGGTGACGTAAGCGTCCAGCCGCTCACCGGCCATATCAGCGGTGTAAATCATTTTTTCTCTTCCTTCCAGAAATCTTTGTTGAAGAAGATCAGGGAGATGAGCATGGCGATGCAGCCACAGGTAATGAAGCAGTCGGCCACATTGAACACGGGAAATTCCATGAATTTCGTCTCGATCATGTCCACCACATAGCCGAAGCGGACCCGGTCGATCATGTTGCCCAGACCGCCGCCGTAGATGGCGGCAATACACCAGCGCTCAAATTTGGTAAAGCCCATGGACTTTTTGAAGTACTCGAGGAGGATCAGCAGGGTAAAGATCGTAAAAATCAGGGCAAAGAGCCACTGCTGGCCCTCGAAGGAGGAGAAGGCGGCGCCGGTGTTCTGGACGTAGGTCAGGCCAAGGAAGCCCGGGATGAATTCCACATCCTGATACAGGGCGATATTTGCCACTGTCAGGTATTTGGTAAACTGATCCGCAGCCACGATGCCGGCGGCGAAGAGGGTCATGATGAGAAACTGCATGGATATTATCCTCCAGACGGGAATTACGGGGCGGTTTTCGATTCCACCCCATTTTATTTCCTCCATGATATCATGCACATCCGGGAATGTCAAACGGCGCAAAAAAAGGGAGCGGCTCAGCCGCTCTCCTTTTTTAAAGGAATAATTACGTTATACATCCTTGGTGGTCAGCCGAGGGATGTCCTTCTGGCTGTCAAATATTACAATACTATTGTCTCTGATTATTTGACATTAAACAAATACTATGGTATTTTGATATTGGACATTTTGGAATATAAATTTCAGGAGAATTAAAGTAAAGCTTTTTGACTGGTTAATCAATTTGAATTAATGGTATTTGTGAAATCTTAATGGGAACAGTGTGTTTTCATATCAGGATAAATCCTCTGGAGGGAATATGAAAGAAAACAGAATTACATGGGTAGATATTGCAAAGTATATATGTATTATGTGTGTAATGAACGCACATCTTGAATCTTCTACTGATCCTCTTATAGCAATATATGAGCCCTTTTTCCTGACTCTATTTTTCTTCTCGTCTGGTTATGTATATTCCTTTACCGATAACTTCGTTCATTTCTTTCGAAAAAAGGTGGCACAGCTTTTTGTTCCTTGGCTGGTTTTTAGCGTAGCGAATATTCTTGTTGCTCAAGTTTTTTCGTTTACCGCACATAATCCTCTGGGAATAGAATTATTTTGGAACATGATGCAGATCCGTGGACACGGAGATGGACTATGGTTTGTCGCAGCTTTGTTCATAGCGTTTATCCCGTTCTTTTTCCTGATTTGCTGGTATGAAAAAACATCTATCAGGTTAAAGCGCTGGTGGCTACTGGGTATTTCGTTGTTTTTATCTCTTCTTAGTAATATATATGCTATCATTATGGATCCAGCACTGCTTCCCTGGAACGATATTGCGCTGCCCTGGCATCTTGAGTATATATTCATTGCAATGTTTTTTATGGTGCTTGGGTATTTGTTCCGTGCAGAATTTGAAGTAAGGTTTAATAAATATAACACTTTGATTACTCGATGCGTTGTCTGGGGAATATATCTGTGTGCCGTGTTGTTCAGAGAAGAAATCACATATAATGATTCTCTGAATATTCTTGTGACTTACGTTTGTCAATTGCTAGGTGTGGCGGCAGTTATTTCTGTGTGCAAGATTTTACCGCCGAATAAGATGGTGCTGTATATTGGGCAAAACACACTGTTGTGTTTTGCTCTCCACGGAAAGGTATATAGCCTGTTACAGGTAGTTATCAGGAGATGTCTGCCGGGTTTGTATAGTGCTATTCTGGCAGATACGCTTTGCTCTTCGCTCTTTTCGCTTTTGTTGACAGTGGTATTGAGTTTGATACTGATTATTCCCATTTGGATTATTAATCGTTGGTTCCCTTTCCTTGTGGGAAGAAGGCGAATTATTGAGCACAAGCCGGTATAATAGTTGAGAAAAAGCCCTTTTCAATGAATTTAGATAGTACAAGGGGAAAAGGAAAAAGGAGCGGAATTTTCCGCTCCTTTTTGGTTCAGTCGTCTTTTTCAAAGGACAGGATCTCCCCTGTCTGGGCGTCGATCTCGTAGTCGTATTCCCAATATCCCTCGTCAAACTCCACATCATAGTGGGGGATGCCCCGGTCGATCTCGTACTCAACATGCAGACGCTTCACCTGGTCGGCGGTGAAGCCCGCGTGCTTCAGGGCGATGTTCTGGGCCTCTTCCGCTGTGATGGCCGCTTCGGCGGGGGCGGCAGCTTGTTCGCTGGTTACGGCAGCGCCAGCGCTGCTGGCGGTAGCTACGGGCAGGGCCTCCGGGGCGGCCTGGACACTCTGGCACCCGGCCAGCGCCGAGAAGGCCATGACGGCGATCAGCAAAAAGACAAATACACGATTTTTCATAAAGCATCTCCTTTCATATGGGTTAGTTTGCGAAGAATTCCGGGAAACATACACATAAAACCGCCGGTCCCCGGTACTGGGGACCGGCGGTAAGGTTATCGTCGGTAGTTTTACGTTTACAGCGTCAGAGAGGGGGCGGTGTAGACCCGGGCAGCGTACTCCTGATCCAGCAGGTACAGACCCTTGGGGTCCTGGCCGAAGAGCTTATAGCGGCTGATCATCTTGTCAGCATTCTCCTCTTCCTCCATCTGCTCATCAACAAACCAGTCCAGGAACTTCATGGTCCGGTAGTCCTTGGCCTGATGAGCCTCGTGGTAGATGTTGTTGATGAGGGCGGTAACATAGCGCTCGTGCTCCGCAGCGATGACCAGCGGATCGAGGACGGCGTTGAATTCCTTATCGGGCTTGGCGATGGCCTCCAGGGTCACCTTCAGGCCATTGTTCTGCATGTATTTCATGAACAGCAGTGCGTGATCCCGCTCCTCCTGGGCCTGGATCATGTAGTAGTTGGCGTAGCCGTCCAGATCCAGCTCGTCATAATAGTTGGCCATATCCAGATACAGATATGCGGAGTAGAACTCCTTGTTGATCTGATCGTTCAGCAGGGCAGCAATCTTTTCGTTCATAACGGTTCTCCTTTCACGGATTTAGGAAAATCCGCCGGTCCCCGGTACCGGAGACCGGCGGTAAGGCTATCGTCGGTTATTCTGTTTCCAATGGCTTACTTGAAGTAACGCTCCAGCAGGCCCTTCAGAGCGACGCCGTGACGGGCCTCATCGCGGGCCATTTCATGCACGGTGTCGTGGATGGCGTCCAGGTTGTTCTTCTTGGCGCAGGAGGCCAGGTCGAACTTGCCCTGAGTTGCGCCGAACTCGCAGTCAACACGCCATGCCAGGTTGTCCTTGGTGGTGGCCTTCATGTTGGGCTCCAGGTCCTCGCCCAGCAGCTCTGCGAACTTTGCTGCGTGCTCAGCCTCTTCGTAGGCTGCCTTCTCCCAGTACAGGCCGATCTCGGGATAGCCCTCGCGGTGAGCGATGCGGGCCATGCACAGGTACATGCCGACCTCGGAGCACTCGCCCTGGAAGTTGGCCATCAGCTGGTCGAAGATGTACTTCTTGTCTTCTTCGGAGATATCGGGGTTATTCTTAACGGTCTGAGCGTAGACACCGTACTCGTGAACGGCGGCCAGCTTCTGCTCGCCCTTCTGCTCAACGAACTTGGAAGCGGGGACCTTGCAGACGGGGCAGCGGAAATCGGCGGCCAGTTCTTCGGCAGTGTGGACGTAACCGCAAACAGAGCAAACAAACTTCTTCATAATAAAATCCTCCAAAATAATTGTTTTTTAGTGTGTGTATCTTTTTGTTTTATTGTTTTTCTTGATTGAGGCAGCTGCTGCAAAGACCTGTGATGGTCAGCTGGCAGCTGTGCATCTGATTGCCGGAGCAATCGGTGACTTCCCGGTTCAGGGAGTCGGGGATGTGGATCTGGTGCAGATCGGAGACAGCGTCGCAGTTTTCGCAAATGAAGTGGACGTGGGTGGCGGTATTCGCATCGAACCGTTCCACACCCTTTACGGTGCATACGCTCATGATCTTGCCCTGCTGCTTGAACAGCGCCAGATTCCGGTAAACGGTAGCCAGGGAGATGTCCGGGTGTTCGGCCTGAAGCATTTCGTGGACCATGTCCGCCGAAGGGTGGGCATCAGTCGAACGCAGACATTCCAGGATGGCGTCGCGTTTTCTGAAGTGCTTTTTCGTCTCGCCCATGGGCACCTGCCTTTCTTCCTGTTTTGGGGCTCTCTTGTTTACACCCATATCCTATCACAGCTTTTTCTGTTTGTCAATAAGAATTATTCGCATTTAATAAAAATTTTTAAAGCTGTGTCGCGGATATTGGCTTTTATGAGTATCCTACCCAAAGCCTCCCCTTTGAGGGGAGGTGGGCCGCTGTAAGGCGGCTCGGAGGGGTGAAAGCTCACAGTCAGCACGGCAAATAATCCAGCCTTTCACCCCTCATCTCCGCGCTGAGAGCCTCCATCGGGCGGTTGCGCTCCGAAAAGCGCCTGCGGGCGCAGAGTCTCGGCTTCACTCTCAAGGGGAGTCTTGGTAGCCTCCTTAGGCTGCATTGATCATAAAACACCCCATTTCCCGGACTATGCCCTGGGAAATGGGGGTGTGATTGCTTTTAGCTCAGCTTGACTTCCATGGTGCCCCATTCGTGGCGGACCGGCTCGCCGGTGCCGTCGAAGGTCCGGTCGAAGCTGCTGCCGAGGTAGGCATTGTAGGCCATGTGGGCCATCAGCTGCTGCACCAGCTGGGGGTAAAGCTCCGCCGCTTCGTTGTAGAGCATCATCATCTCTTCGTCCAGGGCGGCGCAGGCCCGGACGGGGTGGGTGGGGATCATCAGCTGCCGGATGGCGGGCTTGGTGACGGACAGGGCCTTTTTGACGAACCGGCGCCTGGCTCCCTCGGGAACGGCCATAGCCTTGACGCTGCGGGCCATGGAGCGCAGGGAGTGGAGCACATTGTCTGCCGTCACGGGGGGATAGAATTCCGCCAGAGTGACGCATTCGCCCCGGGTCAGGGTCATATGGGCGCTGCAGTCATAGGTATGGGGCTCCTGAACGCCGTCCTTCAGCAGAAGATAACGATCGAATTCCGTCTCCAGCTCCGTGTGGGTGATGGCGCCGCTTTCGGTCTGCCTGAGCACGAAGGGATGGAACACCGAATCCAGGCAGAAATGGGCCAGCACGCCATAGAGATAGGCGATGCCCGCCTCGGTGGGCTCCTGGTGCAGATGCTTGCAGGCCCGGGTGAAGAATTCCCGGCCTGTCTGGTGGTGGTATTTCTGGCCCAGGGAACCGACGATGTCCCTGGTCAGAAAATTATGATAGAAGAAAAGATCCGGGCCGTGAAGACCCATGTCATAGAGCCGGCGGAACCGCTGGATGGGCCGCCGGACGTCGGCGGGCAGGCTGGAAAGCAGCTGCTTGCCGAAGCGATAGTGAGCATAATTAGAAGGCATAAAGGCACCTCCGATGTAATCTGACATTATTCTACACGAAAACCTTCCCGATGACCAGCCCTTTTTGAAAATCTTGTCGAATGTTTACATAAAATTCCCAGTCATTCAGAAAAATTTAAAAAATAAGGGGCAGACAAGCGGCCTGGTTTGTGTTATACTATTAAAACCTATATGCAAAAATGTACAAGGAGGCGTTTCCTTTGAAATATTGGGTCGGATATCTGACTGCCGCGATTTTGGCGGGCATGAGCTGGGTGCTGATGCAGTTCGGCGAAAAATTCTCCACCATTGTGGATATGGTCTATCCCTATGTGATCCGCACGCTCCAGGATATGCTGGCGCAGTGGTCCGGCAGTGTGGACTACTGCCTGTGGCAGATGGGCGTCATGGCACTGCTGGTGGTGGTGATCGCGTCGGTTGTGGTAATGATCGTCTGCAAGTGGAACCCGGTCCGCTGGTTCGGCTGGGTGCTGGCAGGCGCCGCACTGATCTTTATGTGTCATACTCTGGTCTGGGGCATCAATTATTATGCAGGCTCCATCACCGATGACATCCGTCTGGAAGAGCGCCAGTACGGCGTCGAGGAGCTGACCAGGGCTGCGACCTACTACCGGGACATGGCCAACGATCTGGCTTCTCAGGTAAACCGGGACGGCAGCGGTGAGGTGGACTTCGCCGATTTCGACACCCTGGCGCTCCAGGCTGCCGATGGCTTCGAAACGCTGGTCTATGACTATTCCTATTCCGTGTTCGCCGGCTCCAACCTGCCCGTCAAGAAGCTGGGCTGGGCGGATATGTATACCTCCATGGGTATCACCGGCGTGACCGTGGGCCTGACCGGCGAGGCTGCCGTCAATCCCCAGATCCCTGATGTGACGCTGCCCTTCACCATGTGCCATGAGATGGCCCACCGCAAGTGCATCGCCGTGGAGCGGGACGCCAATTTCGCGGGCTTCCTGGCCTGCATGGCAAATGAGAGCGTGGAATATCAGTATTCCGGCTATTTCATGGCCTACCGCTATTGCTACAATGCCCTGATCCGGGCCAATACCTCCGAGACCATCGCAGCTGCGGCGCGGCTCTCCACCGGCGTCAGCGAGCTGCTGGACCGGGATCTGAAGAGCTATGATGCCTTTTTTGCATCCCGCCGCAGCGACAGCGCCACCACCCTGGCCAACAATGTCAACGACACCTACCTGAAGGCCAGCGGTGATGAGGCCGGCGTGGCTTCCTATGATGAGGTCAGCGATCTGCTGGTCTGGTGGCATTATCAGCAGGTCATCCTGCCCAATATCACCGTGGAAGAATCCCATTTCGATCCCATGGACGAGAGCCAGGTAGACCTGAGCGGCATCATCAATGCCAAGGAGACCGAGCCTGTTGAGGAGGGTGTTGGCTGATGGAACTGATGCTGAAAACCCTGAAAGAGGGCCTGCCGGAGCTGGGTCTGGAGCTGAGCGGCGAAACCTGCCAGAAGCTCTGCGCCTTCGGCGCCGCTGTGGTCAAGCAGAACGAGGTCATGAACCTGACCGCCATTACCGAGAGCGCCCAGGTGGCAAAGCTCCACCTGCTCGACAGCCTGTCCGTGCTGAAATGCGCGGACCTGGCGGGCAGAAGTCTGATCGATGTGGGCTGCGGTGCGGGCTTTCCCGGCGTGCCCACGGCCATCGCTTGCCCCGAGGCGAAGGTGACGCTGCTGGATTCCCTTGCCAAGCGGGTCAACTGGCTGGAGACGGTCCTGCCGGAGCTGGGTGTTTCCAATGCCCGCTGCATCACCGCCCGGGCGGAGGAAGCGGTGGCGGACCATCGGGAGAAGTTTGATTATGCTACCTCCCGTGCTGTTGCCCGGCTGAACATCCTGCTGGAGCTGACGGCTCCCTATGTCCGGGTGGGCGGCAAGGTGCTGGCCCTGAAGGGCGCAGCCGCCCGGGAAGAGCTGGCCGAGGCGAAGAACGCCATCAAGAAGCTGGGTCTGCAGCTGGAGGAAGTGAAGGACTTCCCCGTGGACGGCACGAACCATTCCGTGATCGTGCTGAAAAAAGTGGCCCCCACCCCCAAGCAGTACCCCCGGCGCTATGCCAAGATCAAGCAGTCCCCCCTGTAATGTAAAAATCCCGAATGCAGATGCATTCGGGATTTTTTATGTTGTGTTTTACAGCAGATTCGTCATGGAGTGCATGGTCACGCCCAGAGTAGAGGTGTTATGCAGCAGCGCGGAGGTGGCCGGCGGCAGAACGCCGATGGCGCCCAGTCCGATCAGACCGCCGTTGAAGCCCATGATGAAGCGGTAGTTGCTGTTGATGCGCTGCTGGAGCTTCATGGCGATGCGCCGCAGAACTACCAGCTCCCGCAGATCCTCGCCGCCGATGGTGATGTCCGCGATCTCCCGGGCAATGGCGGCACCGCTGCTGATGGCGATGCCCGCGTCCGCCGCCGACAGGGCGGGGGAATCATTGATGCCGTCGCCGATCATGATGACGGTGCGGCCTGCGGCCTTTTCGGCTTCCACGAACCGGGATTTGTCCTCGGGCATGACGCCGGAATGGTAAACGTCCACGCCCACCTTCCGGGCCACCGCTGCGGCGGTGCGCTCGTTGTCACCGGTCATCATGATGATGCGGCTGATACCCAGTTCCCGCAGCTCGTTCAGAACCTCAGCGGCCTCCTGCCGCAGGGGATCGAAGATGCAGATGACGCCTGCCAGCACGCCGCCGGCAGCCAGATACAGCTGGGAGTATTCATTGGGGATGGTATGGAATTTTTCTTCCTCCCCCTCCGGGATGACGCAGCCCTCGTCCTCGAAGACGAAGTGGTGGCTGCCGATGACCACCTTCTCCCCGTCGATGTAGCTGGCGATGCCGTGGGCCACCACATATTCGGGCTTGGTGTGCATCTCGTCGTGGACGATGCCCCGGTCTACCGCCGCCTTGATGACGGCGTTGGCCATGGAGTGGAAATAGTGCTCTTCCAGACAGGCAGCAATGCGCAGCACCCGCTCCGGGTCCCGTCCGCCGAAGGGAACCACATCCACAACCGTGGGCTCCGCCCGGGTCAGGGTGCCGGTTTTGTCGAAGACGATGGTGTCGGCGTTGGCCACAACCTCCAGATATTTGCCGCCCTTGACGGTGATGTGGTAATTGCTGCATTCGCGCATGGCAGAGAGCACCGCAAGGGGCATACTCAGCTTCAGTGCGCAGGAGAAATCCACCATCAGAATGGAGATGGCCCGGGTCACATTGCGGGTCAGAAGATAGGTCAGGGCCGTGCCTGCCAGAGAGTAGGGCACCAGCTTGTCCGCCAGGTACAGTGCCCGGTCTTCCGTCTCGGATTTCAGCTTCTCGGATTCGACGATCATGCTGACGATCTGGTCATACCGACTGGAGCCCTGGCTCAGGCCCACCTGAATGACGCATTCACCCTCCTCCACCACGGAGCCGGCGTAGATGGAGGCGCCCACGCTCTTGTGGACGGCCATGCTCTCGCCGGTGAGGGAGGCCTGATTGACGCTGGAATCGCCCTCCACCACCTTGCCGTCCAGGGGCACCACGGAGCCGGCCCGGATGCAGATGATGTCGCCTTCCCTGACCTGACCGATGGGTACGAGGACTTCGCCCTCGTCGGCGCGCAGCCACACCCGGTCCACATTCAGCGACATGCACCGGGCCAGATCGCTCAGGGCCTTCTTCCGGGTCCATTCCTCCAGCAGCTCGCTGACCTTCAGCATGAACATCACCGAAGCCGCTGTGGGGTAATCGCCCCGGGCGATGGAGATGCCGATGGACAGGGCGTCCAGAATGGCTACCTCCAGCTTGCCCTTCAGCAGGCATTTGATGCCCTTCCAGACATAGCGGCAGGCACGGATGGTGGCCCAGATCTTTCGCAGGGGCATGGGCACGAACAGAATTCTCAGGCCCCGGGTGACGCACATCCGCACCAGCCGCTCCTCATACTGCCGGTTCAGAGCCCGGCTGCTGTTTTCCGGCGTGGAGGGGACCATGTCCTCCCGGCGGAATTGGAAGGCGGCGATGGCCTGGACCAGGCGACCGCGGTCCCCGGTGTAGAGAATGATGATATTGCAGGTCCGCTCGTGAACGGTGGCCCGCTGGACCTGAGGCTGCTGGTTCAGATAATTTTCCAGCTGGTCCGCCTCTTCCATGGACATCCGGCCCACCTCCGCGTGGAGCCGGATGCGGCCCTTGCTTTCGTGAAGAATTTTACATCTCATAGGAGAAACCTCTCTTGGAGCAAAAAGCCGCCCGCAGTGTGCGGGCGGCCTGGTTTTTGCAGATAATCAGCCGATAACCTCTTCCTTGTCCTCACCGACATACTGCGCTTCTTCGGCAGCCCGTGCTTCGTTGATGCTCTTTGCATCAGCCAGGATATCCTCGCAGTTCTCCTGCACCTGGGTGACGGTCTCCATAACGGAGTCCTTGGCACGCAGGACAGCGGCGGTGGCGTGGGTGTAAACCTTCTTGGCATCCTTACTGGTCAGCAGCTTGACGCCGACGCTGCCGAACAGCGCGCCGCCGACGAAGGTGGCAATCTTTCCCCAACCGAAAATCATAATGGAATCCTCCTTGAATTACTTGTGTTTATAGCCGGTGATCATGACCATGAACATGCTGAACACAGCGGCCCAGGCCCAGAACTTATGGGATTTCACAGTGTATCACGCTCCTTTATACTCTAAAATTAACAGAAAAGACCAATCCTGTCAAGAATTTTTGCAGGCAATTTGTTACAGATTCTATGTTTTCGCGCTGACCCGGTTCCGGTGGGATTTGTGTGAAATCAGTATTAATATTTCATGAATTCTACCCCGGAGGGTAGAATTCCGAAAGTGATTGTGCTATAATGTGTCCAAGTATACCATATGGAGAGAGACGCTTATGCTGGAATTATTAGCCCCCGCGGGATCTATGGAAGCCCTCCGCGCCGCGGTTCAAAACGGCGCCAATGCGGTGTATCTGGGCTGCGGCATGTTCAATGCCCGCCAGAGTGCAAAAAACTTTACTCCCCAGACCCTGGTGGAGGCGGTGAAATACTGCCATGTCCGGGGTGTGGCGGTGCATCTTACCCTGAATACCCTGGTCTCTGACCGGGAAATGACCGAACTGACCACCCTGATCCGCCAGGCGGCGGAGGCGGATGTGGATGCCTTCATCGTCCAGGATCTGGGCGTGATTCAGCTGTGCCGCCAGGTGGCGCCCAAGGTGCCCCTCCACGGCTCCACCCAGCTGACGGTCCATTCCCTCCCCGGCGTGCTGTTCTGCGCCGCCCTGGGTATGAGCCGTGTGGTCCTCAGCCGGGAGCTTTCCGCTGAGGAGATCAAGTATATCTGCGCCAATTCTCCCATTGAGATCGAGGTCTTCGGCCACGGCGCCCTGTGCATGTGCTACTCCGGCCAGTGCTACCTGTCCGCCGCCATCGGCGGCCGGTCCGGCAACCGGGGCCGCTGCGCCCAGCCCTGCCGCCAGAGCTACGGCTACAACCACTGGGAGAACAAGTATCCCCTGAGTCTGAAGGACAACTGTCTGGTGGATTACGTCAAGGATCTGGAAGCCATGGGCGTTGCCTCGCTGAAGCTGGAGGGCCGTATGAAGCGGCCTGAGTATGTGGCCACCGTCACCGCCGTCTACCGCCGGGCCATCGACGAAGGCGTGGTCACCGACACCATGATGGACGCCCTTTACATGGCCTTCAACCGGGAGGGCTTTACCGATGATTACTATCTCGGTCAGACCGGCCCCCAGATGTTCGGCATCCGCAAGGATGACAAGGACCATCCCAAGTGGCTCCAGGCTGCCCGCCAGTCCTATGAAAATGCGGAAAATCCCCTGGTGGACATCGTCTTCCGGGCGGTGGTTTCCTCCAAGGGCAGCTCCCTGACCGTCACCGATCCCGACGGACGGGTCTGCAAGGTCGCCGGCCCCATGCCCGAGGTGGCGCGAAATGTCCCTCTGGAGCCTGCGGCCCTGGCCCAGCGGCTCAGCAAGACCGGCGGCACCCCCTACCGCTGTGTGGAGGTCCGCACCCAGGTGGAGCCGGGCCTGACCATGTCCGCCGCAGCCATCAACGCCATGCGCCGTGACGCCCTGAATCAGCTCAGCGCCCTCCGGGCCCGCCGGGAGAAGCCCACCCTGGGCAAGCCGGCCCGGATCCCCGACCATCTGGGCCACGCCGGCATGCCCGGCCTGTCCGTTCAGGTCACCTCTGCCGACCAGATCACCCCCAAGCTTCTGAAGCTGGAGACGGTGATGCTCTATGTTCCCCTGCATGTGCTGCTGGCGGATTCCCAGCTGTGTCTGGATCTGCTGAGCCGGGGCAAGGTGGCGGCAGTGCTGCCCCGCATTGCCCACGACAAGGAGCTGGTTAAGCTCAAGGCAGACCTGCAGAAGCTCCAGTCCCTGGGCTTGAAGGATGTGTTGGTGGGCAATGTGGGCCTTCTGATGGTTGCCCGGGAGCTGGGATTGCGGATCCACGGCGACTTTGGCCTGAACATTTACAATTCCGGCTCCGTGTATTTCCTCAGCAAGCTGAATCTGGCCTCCGTGACCCTCAGCTTTGAGATGACCATGCCCCAGATCCGGGATCTGAGCAAGACGGTTCCCTGTGAGATCCTGATCTACGGACGGATGCCCCTGATGGTGACGGAAAACTGTCTGTTCCGGGGCCGCAGCGGCGAGTGCTCCTGCAAGACCGGCCCCGCCCTGAAGCTGACCGACAAGACCGGCGCCGACTTCCCTGTTATCAAGGACGGCGATTCCTGCCGCAGCGTTCTGCTCAACGGTAAGAAGCTTAGCTGGCTGGACCGTCAGGAGGATCTGACCAAGATCGGCGTCTGGGCCACCCGGCTGTATTTCACCACCGAAAGCAGTAAGGAAGTGGACCGGGTGCTCTCTGACTATGTACATCCCAGCCCCTTCGACCCCGGTGCCTGCACCAGAGGCCTGTATCTGCGGGGAGTGGAATAAAATCGCACTGGCTCGCAATGACGTGCTTTATCTTAGGAAGGAAATAGTATGAACTTGATCTTAGCATCCGCCTCCCCCCGGCGGAAGGAACTGATGGGCCTGTTCCACGTTCCCTTCGTGATCCGGGCGGCGGATATTGACGAAACCATGGACCCTTCGCTGCCCCCTGAGCGGGAGGTGGCCCGGATCAGCAGCCTGAAGGCTGCTGCCACGCCCCGGGAAGCCGACGATGTGGTGGTGGCCGCCGATACCATCGTGGTCTGCGACGGTAAGGTACTGGGCAAGCCCCGCACGGAAGATGAGGCGGCGGCGATGCTCCGGAGCCTCTCCGGCCGGGCCCACCAGGTCATGACCGGCGTGACGGTGCTGCGGGGCGACAAGGCTCACACCTGCACCGAAATCACCGACATCCATTTCCGGGAACTCACCGAAAGGGAGATACTGGCTTATGTCGCCACCGGCGAACCCATGGATAAGGCCGGCGCTTATGGCATCCAGGGCGGCGCGGCGCTGTTCTGCACCGCGCTGGAGGGAGACTATTATAATGTGGTGGGCCTTCCTGTGTGCCGTCTGGGACAGATTCTCCGGGAAATGGCCCCGGATATGATGGGAGAAAATCTATGAGACATTTGTTTACAACCCGGATCCGGGTGCTGATCATCGTGGCGGTGCTGCTGGCCGCGGGCCTGGCGGTGCTGAGCAACGCCACCGGTATGAGCATTCCCGGTATGCTGGTCCAGGGCGCCCTGGCTCCTTTCCGGGCCGGCGCCAATGCGCTGACCAGCTCCGCCGAGCAGTTTTACAGCTATATGTTCCGCTATGAGACCCTGGCTGCGGAAAATGAGGCCCTGAAGGCCCAGATCGCCGAGATGGAGGATACCGCCCGCCGGGCTGACGCCACGGCTCGTGACAACGAGCGCTTGCGCCAGCAGATGGGTCTGCTGTCCTACAATGAGGACTATGTCACCACCGACGCCTATATCATCTCCTGGAGCGCCACCGACTGGACCAGTACCTTCACCATCAACCGCGGCAGCAACGTGGGCATTGCCGAGAATATGTGTGTGATTACCGCCAACGGCGAAGTCGTGGGTCTGGTGACCGAAGCCGGTCCCAACTACGCCGTGGTCAAGACCGTTCTGGACTCCACCCTGGAGATCTCTGCCACCATCGCATCTTCCGGCTACAACGGCATGGTCAGCGGCGGCTACGAGGAAGGCCGCAAGGACCTGCTGCGGATGGACTATCTGGATTCCTCCGCCATCATCCGAAACAATGACCAGGTGGTCACCTCCGGCTCTACCATTTATCCCAAGGGACTGATCCTGGGCCACGTTGTGGACGCCGGCTTCGGCGACACCGGCGTTGCCAAGTACGCGGTGCTGGACCCTGCGGCGGAGATCGGCTCGCTGGAGCAGGTGTTCATCATCACCCAGTTCGGCTCCACCGAGCAGACCCCTCAGGTACCTCAGGCCGATCAGCCCACCGAGCCTGTTCAGGCTCCTCAGAGCGATGGAGTTGGATAAGTCATGGCAAAAAAACGCAGAAAATATGAATTTAAGCCGGACCCCAAGGGAACCAATCTTCTGAAGGTCCTGCATATGACCCGCCATCAGCAGCTGCAGACCCTGAAATGGGCACTGTATGCCCTGCTGTGCCTGGTGCTGCTGATCGTCCAGGATGTGGTGATGAGCCGGTTCCGTTTCTCCGGCGCCACCACGGATCTGGCCGTCTGCGGCATTCTGCTCATCGGCATTCTGGCGGGCGCGGAGGACGGCGGCCTGTTTGCGCTGCTGGCTTCTGCGATATACTGGTTCTCCGGCTCCGCACCGGGACCTTATGTGATCGCCCTGATCACCCTGTTCGTCATCGGAGCATCCCTTTTCCGCCAGGTTTTCTGGCACCGGAGCTTCGGTTCCATCATGCTTTGTGCCGGGCTGGCCATGATGCTCTATGAGTGGAGCCTCTTTGCCATCGGTATTTTCATCGGCCGCACCCTGTGGGCCCGCTTCGGCGTGTTTACCATTGCCGGGGTCATGTCTGTGCTGGTGATGCTGGCGCTGTACCCCCTGGTCAAAGCCATCGGCAAAATCGGAGGAGAAACATGGAAAGAATAAGCCGATTCAGAGCCCTGGTGCTGGTGGGTATCGTGGCGCTGATTCTGACGCTGTTCAGTCTGAGACTGTTCAACCTGCAGATCATTGCAACCGACGGCAACACCGACAACACCACAACCTTTACCACCCTGACCCGTGTCAAAGCGGCCCGGGGCGACATCCTGGACCGAAACGGTAACATCCTGGTGGGCAACCGCGCCAGTTATGACCTGGTGTTCAACCACTATGTTATTACCTCTTCGGACAATACCAACCAGTCCATCTACAATCTGATCAAAAAATGCGAGGAGCTGGGCGTTTCCTATAACGACCATTTCCCCATCACCGCAACCCGCCCCTTTGAGTACACACTGGATGACTACAGCACCGCCTGGCGCGGTTACTTCCAGCGCTTCCTGTCCGAGCGGAGTATCGACTCTGACATCACCGCTCCCCTGCTACTGCAGAAGCTCCGGGACCGTTACTCCATTCCCGAGGAGTGGACCGACGAGGAGGCCCGGGCGGTCATCGGCCTGCGCTATGAATTCGACCTGCGCGGCGTTGCCAACCTGAGCAACTACGTCTTTATCCAGGACGTATCCGATGAGCACCTGTCCGCCATCAAGGAGCTGAATACTCCCGGCCTGATGGTCGAGTCCTCCACCGTTCGTGAGTATCACACCCGCTATGCCGCCCATATTCTGGGCACCATGGGCTCCATGGACGCCGAGGACTGGGCCAAGTATCAGAAGAAGGGCTATGCCATGGACGCCGTCATCGGCCAGTCCGGCTTCGAGGCGGCCTTTGAGGATTACCTCCACGGCACCGACGGCACCCGCGTTGACGTGGTTGACAAGAACGGTACCATCATTTCCCAGTACTATGCCAATATCCGCGACAAGGAAGGCAACATCATCGGCGTCGATACCCCCAAGGCGGGCAACAACGTCGAAACCACCCTGGACCTGAACGTCCAGATCATCGCCGAGGACGCTCTGGCTGACGTCATCAACTACCTTCAGGACCCGGAGCAGAATACCTCCGGCGACGGCAATGACGTTGAAGGTGCCGCGGTTGTGGTCATGGAGTGCAAGACCGGCGATGTGCTGGCCTGCGCCTCCTATCCCACCTACAATCCCATTACCTATAATGAGGATTACGACGAGATCCTGGAAGCGGATTTTGACCCGCTGTTCAACCGCGCATTCCATGCGGCCTATCCTCCCGGATCGGCCTATAAGCCCTGCACCCTCATCGCCGCCATGACCACCGGCAAATATGAGCCCGAGGAAATGATCAAGGACGAGGGCGTTTTCAGAACCTACGAGGATCAGGGCTTCGCACCCAAATGTCTGGTCTACTCCTCCTATGGCATTACCCACGGCGAGATCGACGCCCAGAATGCTCTTGAGGTTTCCTGCAACTACTTCTTCTATGAGCTGGGTGACCGCATCAGCAATTCTGCCCTGGATGATACCGCAAAGGCTCTGGGCCTGGGCGAGCCCACCGGCATCGAGTTGGATGAGACCCTCGGCTACCGCGCCAACGAAGAAACCAAGGCAAAGCTCTACACGGGCATCAACGCCGGCTTCTATACCGGTAACCGAATCCTTGCCTGCATCGGCCAGGACGAAAACCGCTTCACCCCCATGCAGCTGTGTGTCTATGCCAGCACCCTGGCCAATAAGGGTGTGCGTATGAAGGCTACCTTCCTCAGCCGCGTGGTCTCTGCGGATTACACCAGCCTGGTCTATGAGAACCAGCCTGTGATGGTCAGCCAGCTGGACATCTCCAACGAGGTTTACGAAACCTACGTCGAAGGCATGAAGGCCGTCGTGTCCGGCACCCAGGGTACCGCCCGAAACTCCATGGCGGGCCTGAATATTGACGTTGCCGCCAAGACCGGTACCGCTCAGACCGGTATGCTGGGTTCTGACCATGGCTCCTTCATCTGCTTCGCTCCTGCCGAGGATCCTGAGATTGCCATTGTGGTCTACGGCGAGAAGGCTGCCCACGGCGCCACCCTGGGCCAGGTGGCCAAGGCCATCATCGAGGCATACTTTGCCTCCGACGATGTGGTCGGCGATGTGGTCTATCTGGAGAACACCATCGGTTGATAACGCAAAAAGCGCCGTCTTATGACGGCGCTTTTTCTATGGGGATTGTTCAAATTACAGTTTGTCGTACTGGCGCGGTAGCGCCAAGCCTTCCCCTCTGGGGAAGGTGGCACGGCTTCGCCGTGACGGAAGAGGTATGTCAGCAGTACGATTTTGCCGAAGTGCGGCAATAAACGCAACCTTGTTCTGCACCTCTCCCGCCCCCTAAGGGGGGCACCCTCCCCAAAGGGGAGGGCTTTGAGTGCTCGATAACCTGTAATTTGAAGTTGAAACATAAAAAACCGCCCACGGTTGTGGGCGGCTTTCTGTTAGCAGTAGAAATCGCGGATCTTCTTGGCGCGGCTGGGGTGGCGCAGCTTGCGGATGGCCTTGTTCTCGATCTGGCGGATACGCTCACGGGTAACGCCGAAGATCTGACCGACCTCTTCCAGAGTGTGGGTGCGGCCGTCGTACATGCCGAAGCGCATTCTCAGAACATCTGCCTCACGCTCGGTCAGGGTGTCCAGGATCTCCTTCAGAGCTTCTGCCAGCAGGGCATTGGAGGTGGCGTCGGCGGGGCCGGGGGTACGCTCGTCCTCGACGAAGGAGCCGATGGAGGTATCTTCTTCATCACCTACGGGGGTGTCCAGGCTCAGGGTATCGGCGGCGGTGCGGTTTGCCTCGATGATCTTCTCAACGGGCAGGTTCAGCTCCTTGGCAATCTCCTCCACGGTGGGCTCACGGCCCAGCTCCTGGACCAGCTTGCGGTTGCAGCGGGTGGCCTTGTTGATGACCTCAACCATATGCACAGGAACACGGATGGTTCTTGCCTGGTCGGCGATGGCGCGGGTGATGGCCTGCCGGATCCACCAGGTGGCATATGTAGAGAACTTGTTTCCCTTTGTCCAGTCAAACTTGTCGACTGCGCGGATCAGGCCGGTGTTGCCCTCCTGGATCAGGTCCAGGATGTGCAGGCCGCGGCCGGAGTACTTCTTGGCGATGGAGACAACCAGACGCAGGTTTGCCTCGGTCAGCTTGTTCTTGGCGTTCTGGTCGCCCTCGGCAACCTTCTTGGCCAGCTCCACTTCCTCCTCGGCGGACAGAAGCTTGACCTGACCGATCTCCTTCAGGTACATCCGGACAGGGTCGTCCAGACTGTATTCAGCAGCCAGGTCAACGGGATCCACCAGATCCTCTTCGTCCAGACCGCTCAGATCGATGTCGCCCTCGCCGTCGCCCAGGTCCACATCGTCGCCCAGGTCCAGCTCCAGCTCGGCGGTGACGATCTGGATGTTCATAGCCTCGAAGCGGTCGTAGATCTCTTCAATCTTCTCGGCAGTCAGGTCCATTTTTTCCAGCTGTGCGTTCAGGTCGGCGGCGCGGATCATGCCGTCCTTCTTGCCCTGAACGATCAGGTTCTGCAGCGCGGCCTGGGCTTCTTCCAGGTTCTTCGCGTTATTCTTCTTAACAGTACTCATGCTGTTTCCCCTCTTTATACGAGTTTTTAGTAAAACGGCCAAAGCCATTTTACCAGGCTGCTCAAGCAGCCTGAGGGGCATTGCCCCAAAAACGAAGTCAATACGATTTCTTGCCGCCGCAGGCGGCGTGCCATATATATGGCACGATAAAATGGACAAAGGCCATTTTAGCAAGAATTTGTATTATCTCACACAAATCTGCTGTGTATTTCTCATGCCGTTAAACTATACCCCGAAAATTACTTTTTGGCAAGGGTTTTTGCTGAAAAATTTTCGATTTTTCCATCTTTCGCCGGATTTTTTCTTTTACCAACTTCATTTTTCCCCTGAAATTGCGAAAACATACGGTTTACTTTTTTGGAATTTCCAGTTATAATCAAGAAAATGACGTATTGTGCCCTGCGCGCGATATTATCTTAATTCCCCTTTGCAGGGCGCGGCATCCCCGACGCGCCGTATCCGGGAATCCGACAGGCTGGCCGTCAAGAATGCCGGCCATTACAAAAGCATGATTATATTGAGGAGAGACCGATATGACCGACCTTTCTCACATCCGAAATTTTTCCATCATCGCCCACATTGACCACGGCAAGTCCACTCTGGCGGACCGGCTGCTGGAGGAGTGCGATGCCATCGACCAGCGCATCCGGGCCGAGCAGATGCTCGACTCCATGGAGCTGGAAAAGGAACGCGGCATCACCATCAAGGCTACCGCCGCAACCCTGACCTACACCGCCGACGACGGCGAAACCTACGCCCTGAACCTCATCGACACCCCGGGCCATGTGGACTTCAACTACGAGGTCTCCCGTTCCCTGGCCGCCTGCGAGGGCGCTGTGCTGGTGGTTGACGCATCCCAGGGTGTGGAGGCCCAGACCCTGGCCAACACCTATCTCGCCATCGACGCAGGCCTGGAGGTCCTGCCCGTCATCAACAAGATCGACCTGCCCTCCGCCCGTCCCGCCGAGGTCAAGGCAGAGGTCGAAGACATCATCGGCATTCCCGCTGAGGATTCTCCCGAAATCTCTGCCAAGAACGGCATCAACATCCATTCCGTTCTGGAAATGATCGTCCGGGACGTTCCCGCTCCCACCGGTGACCGGGAGGCCCCCCTCCAGGCCCTGATCTTCGACAGCCAGTATGACTCCTACCGGGGCGTCATCGTCTATACGAGAATCAAGCAGGGCACCATCCGGGCAGGCCAGGATATCCGCATGATGGCCACCGGCGCTGTTTATAAGGTAGTGGAAGTGGGCACCATGAGCCCCACCGGCCTGATCCCCGCCGAGGCCCTGGGCGCCGGCGAGGTCGGCTACATCACCGCCTCCATCAAGACCGTTGCCGATACCCAGGTGGGCGACACCATCACCACGGTGGAAAATCCTGCCTCCGAGCCCCTGCCCGGCTATCGTGAAGTCCAGCCCATGGTTTTCTCCGGTGTCTACCCCGCCGACGGTGCAAAATACGTGGACCTGCGGGAAGCTCTGGAAAAGCTGAAGCTCAACGACGCCTCCATGTCCTTCGAGCTGGAAAGCTCCATCGCCCTGGGCTTCGGCTTCCGCTGCGGCTTCCTGGGATTGCTGCATATGGAGATCATCCAGGAGCGTCTGGAGCGGGAATACAATCTGGACCTGATCACCACCGCGCCCAACGTTGTTTACAGAGTTACAAAGACCAACGGCGAGACTCTGATGGTCTACACTCCCCTGGACTACCCCGATCCCATGGAGATCGAGCTGGCAGAAGAGCCCTTTGCCAAGGTCAATCTGATCGCCCCCCAGGAATATGTGGGCAACATCATGGACCTGTGCCAGCAGCGGCGCGGCGAATTTAAGGATATGGTCTATCTGGACGCCAACCGTGTGGAGCTCCACTACGACATGCCCCTGAACGAAATTATCTATGACTTCTTCGATGCCCTGAAGTCCAGAACCAGAGGTTATGGCTCTCTGGACTATGAGCTCATCGGCTACCGTCCTTCCAAGCTCGTCAAGCTGGACATCCTGCTCAACGGCGACATCGTGGACGCCCTGAGCTTCATCCTCTTTGCGGACAACGCCTATCCCAGAGCCCGCAAGATCTGCGAAAAGCTGAAGGAGAACATCCCCCGCGCCCAGTTTGAAATCCCTGTCCAGGCAGCCATCGGAGGCAAGATCATCGCCCGCGAGACCATCAAGGCCGTCCGCAAGGACGTGCTGGCCAAGTGCTACGGCGGTGACATCACCCGTAAGAAGAAGCTGCTGGAAAAGCAGAAGGAAGGCAAGAAGCGGATGCGTACCTTCGGTACCGTGTCCGTTCCCAGTGAAGCCTTCATGGCCGTCCTGAAGCTGGACGAAGACTAAATATAATGCAAAATGCAAAGTGCAGAATTGTGTTCATATCATTTTGCATTCTGCATTCAGCATTTATTTTACCGGAGGTAAAATTTCCCATGCCCTTTTTAACCACCCGAAAGAATAAAACACCCCTGGGCATTTATGTCCATGTGCCCTTTTGCCGCAGCAAATGCCAGTACTGCGACTTCTATTCCCTCACCGCCAAGGACGATAAGCTGATGGACGCGTACCTGAACGCCATGCTGGCCCATATCAAGGAGACCGGCGCCCTGGCTCCTGCATACAGGGTCGATACCATTTATTTTGGTGGCGGCACCCCCAGCTTCTTTGGCGCCGAGGGCCTGGCAACCATTCTGTCCGCCATCCGCCGGAATTTCGACGTGGATTACAACGCCGAGATCACCTTTGAGGCCAATCCTGACTCTGTTTCCGACAGCTTCCTGAAGCGGATGAAGGCCGAGGGCTTCAACCGGGTCAGCCTGGGCGTCCAGTGCGCCGACGACGAGATCCTGAAGAAGATCGGCCGTCCCCACAACTATGAGCAGGCGGTCACCGCCGTCCAGCGCATCCGCAAGGCGGGCTTCAAGAACATCAGCGTGGATCTGATGTATGGCCTGCCCGGTCAGACCCTTGTCGGCTGGCGCAATACCCTCGAGAGCATCCTGAACCTGAATCCCGAGCACATCAGCTGTTACGGCCTGAAGGTGGAGGAGGGTACGCCCCTGTATGAGTATAAGGATTTCTGCAATCTGCCCACCGACGATCAGCAGGCGGATATGTATCTGGCGGCCTGTGAGCTGCTCCGCTCCTATGGCTTCCGGCAGTACGAGATCTCCAATTTCGCCCGGAAGGGCCTGTATTCCCGACACAATATGAAGTACTGGACCGGCGGCGAGTATCTGGGCTTCGGCCCCAACGCCAGCTCCGACTTTGCCGGTAAGCGCTTCACCATCATCCGGGACCTCCAGGGCTATATCAGCGGCATCCGCAACGGCGGCGAGGTCCTCCAGGAGATCGACGAGATCCCCCTGCGGGAGCGGGCCGGCGAGTATCTGATGCTCCGGCTGCGTACCATCAACGGCATCAACCGGGCTGAGTACGAGAAGGCGTTTCTGCTGCCCTTTGACGACATCGAGGCCTCTCTGGAAAAGAGCCGCAGCTTCGGACACGCCAACAAAACCGACGATGGCCGCTGGCATCTGACCCCCAAGGGCTTCCTGATTTCCAATTCCATTATTTCGGATCTGCTGCTGATCCAGGACAAATCCGTCCAGCTGCAGCGCTACAATAAGTAAAGCTGAAACTCCCGCGCCAAACGGCGCGGGAGTTTTCTCGCATGGAGGCAAATTAGGATTTATCGAGTACCTTGCAATAGAATTCATAGGGGCGACCACAGGTCGCCTCTACATTCATTTGCCCAACAGTGCAATAAACTGCAATTTGAATATTACGGAAAACTGCAATAGACAGCTCCCGGCTGCAATTGGACACCCCGCAGCTGAGCCAGCTCGGCGGCAGTGACAAACCTGTAGCCCCTTGCGCTGAGGATATCGATGATCGTCAGCGCCGCAGTGACCGTGCTGTCGTACATGTCGTGCATCAATATCACATCTCCGTCCTGAACACGGCTGACCACCCGCTCCACCAGAGCATTGGCGTTGTGGATGGCCCAGTCCTTGGAGTCCAGGGACCAGGTCAGCACCGCCAGCCCCTGCATCCTTGCGGCGTCCCACATGCCATCGCCGCACTGCCCGCCCGGGGGACGCAGAAATACCGGCTCCACTCCCGCCGGAAGCAGGGCGGCAGTGTCCAGAATCTCGGCTTCGACCTCGTCCTGGGTCATGGGACACATGGATTTGTGGGAATAGCCGTGGATGCCGATCTCGTGGCCCTCGTCGGCAATACGCCGGGCTTCGGCGGGGTATTCCTTGATCCGGTAGCCGCAGATCAGGAAGGTGGCCTTCACATCCCGTTCCGCCAACCCATCCAGCAGCCGCCGGGTGAACCGTCCCGAGGGGCCGTCGTCGAAGGTCAGGGCAACATATTTGGTCTGGTCCTCTGCCTGTATGGGAATTGCCAGCAGAATCAGGCATAATATCACAGCAATGATGCGGTGCAAATTCTTTTCACTTCCTTCGGATTTGTTGACTCAAGCCCCTTTTTGGGGTATGATAAAAATTGGAGGGATGATTATGGAACTGATTTGCCCCATCTGCGGCTGCTCACTCAGCCGTGTGGATCGAGAATACCGCTGTGAAAATCGTCACAGCTTTGATATTGCCCGGCAGGGATATGTGAATTTGCTGACCGTTCAGCAGAAAAAATCCCTTCATCCCGGCGACACCCGGGAGCAGGTGCTCTCCCGCCGGGCCTTTCTGGATGAGAATTACTATGAGCCCATCGCCCGGACTCTTTGCGACACCGCAAAGGAACTGGGGGCCTCCGGCCCCATTCTGGATGTTGGCTGCGGTGAGGGTTACTATTCCTCCCGGCTGGCTTCCGCCCTGGAGGCGGAGCTGACGGGACTGGATATCTCCAAGGAAGCCGTCCGCTGTGCTGCGGGCAGGTATAAAGAGGCCCTCTGGCTCTGCGGCACCGCCGCCCATTTGCCGGTGGCGGACAGATCTGCGGGGCTGCTGACCAGCCTCTTCGCCCTGACCATGGCGGCGGAATTTCGCCGGGTCTTGACAGATGACGGCTTGTATTTTCAGGTGCTGGCGGCGGAGGATCATCTGCTGGGGCTGAAGTCCATCATTTACCCGGAGCTTCTGCACAAGGAAAAAGATACCGTCCCGGAGCTGCCGGGCTTCCGGCTGGTCAAATCCGTGCCCATCCGGTTTGAGTTTACGGTGGAGGGGGAGCAGGTGCGCAATCTTCTGAGCATGACGCCCCATGTCTACCGCATCGGAAAAGAGGGCGCCCAGCGCCTGGCTGCCACTGAAAAGCTTACCGATACCGCCAGCTGCGTGCTGAATGTCTACCGGCCGACGTGACTTTACTTTTCCCCATTTTGCTGATACAATACTGAAAATTCCCCGATGAGGAGAATTCCCATGCTTGATAAACTGAAAGCGGTGGAAAACCGCTATGACGAATTATGCTTCAAATCCGAGCAGTCGGATTTTTACAGCGACCCCAAAAAGGCTGCAAAGCTGCTGCGGGAGAAAAACGACCTGGAGCCTATCATCGAAGCCTTCCGGGCCTACCGCCAGGCGGAGACCGACATGGCGGACGCCGAGGAGCTGATGAGCGACCCGGAAATGAAGGAGCTGTGCCAGGAAACCTATGCTGCCGCCAAGGCCGCAAAGGAGGAGCTCTACGAAAAGCTGCAGCTTCTGCTGCTTCCCAAGGATCCCAACGACGAAAAGAGCGTCATCGTGGAGATCCGCGGCGGTGTCGGCGGTGAGGAAAGCGCCCTGTTTGCCCACAGTTTGTTTCGGATGTACTCCATGTACGCAGGCCGGCGGAACTGGAGCATTGAGCTTCTGAACTACAACGAAACGGAGCTGGGAGGCGTCAAGGAAGCGGACTTTATTGTAAACGGCCGGGGCGCCTATTCCCGGCTCAAATACGAATCCGGCGTCCACCGGGTCCAGCGGGTGCCGGAGACCGAGTCCGGCGGCCGGGTCCACACCTCCACGGCAACCGTTGCGGTGCTTCCTGAAATGGAGGAGGTGGACGTCCAGATCAATCCCGCGGACATCGAAATGCAGGTCTACCGTGCCTCCGGCGCCGGCGGCCAGCATGTCAACAAGACCTCCTCCGCTGTGCGCCTGATCCACAAGCCCAGCGGCATCGTGGTGGCATGTCAGGAGGAGCGCAGCCAGCTACAAAACCGCGAAAAGTGTATGCGGATGCTGGCAAGTAAGCTCTATGAGATCGAACAGGAGCGCATCCTGTCGGAAAATGATGGACTCCGCCGCAGTCAGGTGGGCACCGGCATGCGCAACGAGCGCATCCGCACCAACAATTTACCCCAGGGCCGGGTCACCGACCACCGGGTGGGACTGACACTGTACAAGATCGACGCCATCATGGATGGCGACATCGACGAGATCATCAACGCTCTGGCTACCGCCGACCAGGCGGAGAAGCTGAAGAATGCGAAATAAAAGCCTTCCCCCGGGGGGAAGGTGGCAGCCCGAAGGGCTGACGGATGAGGGATGGCGTGCACTTCAAGTGTTTTTGAGGAGTTAGTTATGGCACAGACGGAACGAATCAGGCGATATTCTCAGCAACTGCGAAAGAATATGACCAAGGAAGAACGCCATTTGTGGTATGATTATTTGAAAAGTTATCCGTTACCATTCCACCGTCAATATTCCATTGGGAACTACATTGTTGATTTCTATTGTCATAAGGCCAAATTGGTATTGGAATTGGATGGATCTCAGCATTGTACGTTGGAAGCGATCGAATATGACCGGAAAAGGACAGAATTTCTGGAAAAACAGGGACTCTGTGTGTTGCGAATTTCGAATTTGGATGTAATGCGGCAGTTTCGAGCTGTCTGCGAGATGATTGATGAGCGGGTACAACGGCAGCTGGTACGTTAACCAACTGCACGCCATCCCTCATCCGACCCGGCTTCGCCGGCCCACCTTCCCCCCGGGGGAAGGCTTAAAGACCTGACGTTTTTATAAAGAGGATATACTATGGAATTTCTGACCAACTCTCCCGCACAGACCGAAGCTGTCGGTGCTGCGCTGGGAAAAATCCTGCCCCCCGGCACGATCCTTGCCTACCGGGGCGACCTGGGTGCGGGAAAGACCGCCTTCACCAGAGGCCTGGCCCGGGGCCTGGGCTGTGACGAGATCGTCACCAGTCCCACCTATACCATCGTCAACGAATACCTCACCGGCCGCATCCCGCTGTTCCATTTCGATATGTACCGTCTGGCTTCCTCCGATGACCTGTGGGACATCGGCTGGGAGGATTATCTGGAGCGGGGCGGCGTCTGCGCTGTGGAGTGGAGCGAGAATGTGGACGACGCCATGGAGGACGCCGTGTGGGTCACCATTGAAAAAACCGGGGAGGATTCCCGGCGCATCACCATTGAAGGAGGAGATACAATTGCTGATCTTAGCCTTTGAAACCTCTGCCAAGGCCGCTTCCGTGGCCCTGATGGATGAAAACAAGCTCTTGGGCGAAAGCTACCAGAACACCGGCCTGACCCACAGCCAGACCCTGATGGTCATGGCGGAGGATGTGCTGAAGCAGTGCGGCAAGACTGCCGCTGATGTCACCGCCGTGGCGGTGGCCGGGGGCCCCGGCTCCTTCACCGGTGTGCGCATCGGCGTGGCCGCTGCAAAGGGCTTTGCCTGGGGAGCTGAAATTCCCTGCTACGGCGTCTCCACTCTGGAGGCCATGGCCCAGTCTTTGGGCATTTACTCCGGCTACATCTGCCCTGTCATGGACGCCCGCCGCGGCCAGGTTTATAATGCCCTGTTCTATGTGGATGACGGGAAAATTGAACGCCGAAGCGAAGACAGGGCAATCTCCCTGGCGGAGCTGGGAGAAGAACTGGAGCATCTGGACGGCCCCATTTTCCTGGTGGGAGACGGCAGCAATCTGACTTACAATACGCTCGGCGGTAAAATTGAGGAACTGATCCTGCCTCCTGAGCATCGGATGCATCAGCGGGCTGTGGGCGTGGCGATTCTGGCGCGCGGACAGGCCGAAGCGGGTCTTGCCCCCAGCGGCGGAGAGCTGACCCCCAATTACCTGCGTCTGAGCCAGGCGGAGCGGGAGAAGCTGGAAAAAGCAAGTCGTAAATAATAGGGCACCTCTAAAAACTCCCCTTTTGCGATTTGAGTCAATCTTTCGTCCCATCTATGCGTTATGAAAATCCCGCAATACACAAAGTATTCCGGAATTTCCATAACTTTATCTGGGACAAAATCTTCGACTCAAATCATCAAAAAAGAGTTTTCAGAGGTTGCCAATAAGGAGAGATTATGATGGCAAAGGTTCATGTTTTGGATCATCCTCTGATCCAGCACAAGCTGGCGATCCTGCGGGATAAGACCACCGGCGTCAAGGAATTCCGGGAGGCTGTGGGTGAAATTGCCGGGCTTATGTGCTACGAAGCCACCCGAAATCTTCCGACAGAGGAAGTGGAGATCGAAACCCCGCTGATGATGGCCAAATGCCGGGTCCTTTCCGGTAAGAAGCTGGCCATTGTGCCGATTCTCAGAGCTGGCCTCGGCATGGTGGACGCCATGGTGGACCTGATCCCCTCGGCGAAGATCGGCCACATCGGCCTGTACCGGGACCCTGACACCCATCTGCCCGTGGAGTACTACTGCAAGCTGCCCGATGACGTGGGCAAGCGGCAGGTTTTCGTGGTGGATCCCATGCTGGCCACCGGCGGCAGCGCCGTGGCGGCTATCGATTTTCTGAAGGGCCATGGCTGCCGTCAGATCATTATGATGAACATCATCGGCTGTCCGGAAGGCGTCAAGGCGGTGCAGGAGGCCCACCCGGATGTGGAGATCTATCTTGCGGCCCTGGATGAGGGGCTCAACGAGCATGCCTATATTCTCCCCGGCCTCGGCGATGCAGGTGATCGGATCTTCGGAACGAAATAAAGCAGAACGTCCGCTTCCTCAATGGGAGCGGACGTTTTCCATTGAACCTTAGGGGGTTTACAATTGCTCCAAAAGCTGATAAGATAATAAATTATGAGCAAAGGCGGTGGCAGGGTGAAAATTCGGAAATTGACACTGATGGCCCTGCTGACGGCCATTGCGCTGACCATTTTTATGATCGAAGCCCAGATCCCGGCCCTGGTGCCCATCCCCGGCGTGAAGCTGGGACTTGCGAATATTGTCACGGTCTTCGCCGTCTTCGTCCTGGGACCCAAAGAAGCGGCCATGATCCTCATCTGCCGGGTGTTCCTGGGTGCGGTCTTCGCGGGCAATTTCAGCACCATTTTTTATTCTGCCGCCGGCGGTGCCTGCGCCGTAGCGGTGACCATCGGGCTGCGGAAAATCCTCACCATGAAGCAGCTGTGGGTGGCGGGGGCCCTGGGTGCCATCACCCACTCCATCGGTCAGATGGCCATGGCCATTGTGCTGACCGGAACGGTGGGGCTGATCGTGTATCTTCCTGTGATGATCGCCTGCAGCATCATCACGGGTGTCTTTACGGGACTTTGCGCCCAACTCCTTGTGAATCGGGGTAATGAGTTATGGAAAACTTTTTTGAAATGAATATGTCCAGACAGGAGATCGATTCTATCTCCAATCTGGGTCTTGCCCATATGGGCGACTGCGTTTATGAGATCCTGTGCCGGGCCTATCTGTGCTCCCGGGGCGACAAGACCGTGACCCACCTCCACCGGGATACCATCCGGATGGTCAAGGCCACCACCCAGGCCAAGTTCGCGGACAAAATGCTGCCCCTCCTGAATGAGGAGGAGCTGGCCCACTACCGCCGTGGCAAGAATTCCCATGTCCACGCGGTGCCCAAGTCCGCAACTCCCGCCGAGTACGCCAAGGCCACCGGCGTGGAGGCGCTGTTCGGCTATCTGTTCCTGTCGGGACAGAAGGACCGGGCCAATGAAATTTTTAATCTTGTGATAGGTGAGATCGATGGCATTTGATGCGTTTTATATGAGTGCGGTGCTGGAGGAGATCCGGCAGCTCAGCATCCCCCGGGTGGAGAAGATCCACCAGCCCAGCCGGGACACGGTGATTTTCCACCTGCGCCATGGCGAGGGACGCTCCAAGCTCCTCATCGCCGCCAACCCCACGGCCCCCCGGCTGCATCTGACGGCGGCCAATCCCGAGAATCCGCCGGAGCCTCCCATGTTCTGCATGCTGCTGCGCAAGCACCTCATGGGCGCCCGGCTCAGCGGCGTTTCCCAGCCTCCCATGGAGCGCTGCGTCACCTTTACCTTTGACTGCACCGACGAAATGGGTTTCCCGGTGCAAAAGCGTCTGGTCTGTGAGCTGATGGGCAGAACCTGCAATATCTATCTGCTGAGCCCAGAAGGCCGGATCATCGACTGCCTGCGCAGAATCGGCCTGGACGAGAGCTCCAAGCGGGCAGCCCTGCCCGGCCTGAACTATCAGGATCCGGAGCCTGTGACCAAGGACGATCCCAAAACCTATGACTTCGACAGCTGGATGAACTTCCTGAGCAAATCCGGCAGCGATGTGCTTTCCGACCGGCTCATGGACGAGCTGGGCGGCCTGTCCCCGCTGGTTTGCAGGGAAGCCGCCCTGTTTGTCGCGGGCAGCACTGACGCCCGGGTGGCCGAGCTGAATGCGGACGCCGCGGCGGATAAGCTGGACCTGTTCTTCCGGGAGCATCTGAACCATCCCCGGCCCTACTACTATGCCCTCCCCGATGGCACCCCCAAGCAGTTTGCCTTCTGCCCTATCCGCCAGTACGGCGAAGCAAAAGAGGCGGAGTCCTTCGGTGCGATGCTGGATATGTACTATACCCTCCGGGACCGGAAGGACGCCATGCGCCAGAAGGGCCAGGCGGTGCGCAAGACAGTGCAGAACCTGTGCACCAGAATCCAGCGCAAGCTCGCCATTCAGGAGAAGGAGCTGGAGGCCACCTTTGACCGGGAGCGGCTGCGTCAGCTGGGCGATATCGTCACCGCCAACATCCACCGGATCATCAAGGGCCAGACGGTGATCCAGGCAGAGGACTTCTACGATGAGGAAATGAAGCTCATCGACATTCCCATCTCCCCCATCCTCTCCCCCCAGCAGAATGCGGCAAAGTTCTACAAGGACTATACCCGCATGAAGAACGCAGAGAAGGAACTGACCAAGCAGATCGCTCTGGGCGAAGAGGAACTGCAGTACCTGAAGAGCGTTCTGGAGGAGCTGAACCGGGCGGAGACCGAGGCGGAGCTGGAAGAGATCCGGCAGGAGCTCCAGGCGGGCGGCTATGTCAAGGCCGACACCGGCAAAAAGAAGATGAAGCAGGCAAAGTCCAAGCCCATGGTCTTTACCTCCACCGACGGCTACAACATCTATGTGGGCCGCAACAACCGACAGAACGATGAGCTGACCTTCAAGGCAGCCCGGAAGGACGATATCTGGTGCCACGCCTCCAAGGTCCACGGTTCCCATGTCATCATCTCCTGCGGCGGCACCACGCCCCCGGATGACACCATCACCCAGGCAGCTCAGCTGGCGGCCTACTATTCTGAAACCTCTGGCGGTCAGAACATCCCCGTGGACGTGACTACCGTCAAGCAGGTGAAGAAAATCCCCAGCGGCAAGCCCGGCATGGTCATCTACCATACCTACCGCACCGTCATCGCAAACCCCTACAAGGATATTGTGGTGGATGCCCTGAACGCGGAAAAGAAGGAAACAGAAGAATAAAAAATGCCGAGGCTTGTGCCTCGGCATTTTTGCTGTTAACGGTTGATGACCTTCACCTGGAAGCCTTCCAGCACATCCAGTACCTTTTCGTGCAGGCACTTGTCGAAGGAGTCGGTACAGGCAGCATCCACGATGATGGTGGCCTCAGGGTATTTGCTCTGGAGCACCACGGCGTTGCTGACCACGCAGATGTTGCTCACCAGACCTACCAGCTCGATTTCGTCGGCAGCTTCGGGAAGAACTGCGGCAGTGGCGGGATCAGTAATATCCATGCCGAAGACCAGCTTGTCAATGCCCTTCGCCTCGGTTTCGGCCAAGGCTTCGGCTGTCTTGCCGTAGACCTCCCAGCCCTTGGTGCCCTTGATGCAGTGCACTACGGGGAGATTCTTACCCTCCCGGGTCTGCAGATAGTTCTCAAAATGGGTGTCCCGGGTAAAGAGGACGTGGTCCTTGCCGTAGGCGCGGATCTTGGCGGCGATTTTCTCATCCAGCTTTTCCGCGCCGGGGAAGCCCAGAGCGCCGTCCACAAAGTCGTTCTGATAGTCGATGACAAACAAATAGCGGTTCATAATGTAACCTCCCGGTAATTCGTGTTGATATTACCATACCAAACCCAGCAGAAAAAGTCAACGAACCATTGCATGGACAGGCTTTTTTTGATAATATATTAAAGAATGACTGACAAGAAGCTGGTGAGAACATGTACAGCAAAACTGATTATATCGCGGTCTTTGACTCCGGCGTCGGCGGCATCAGCGTGCTGCGGCAGCTGCGCAAGGTGCTGCCCGGGGAGCGGTTCGTCTATTACGGCGACTCCGCCAACGCGCCTTACGGAAACCGCTCCACGGAAGAAGTCCGCTCCCTGACCCTGGCGGCGGCGGAGCGGATCGTGACCGATTTTCCGGTTAAGGCCTTGGTCGTAGCCTGTAATACGGCGACTGCCGCGGCAATTGAAGACCTGCGGGCCCAATATGCCGATCTGATCGTGGTAGGCATCGAGCCTGCGGTGAAGCTGGCGGCGGATCATCATCCTGGCGGCAACATCGGCGTCATGGCCACCCGGGTGACGTTGCGGGAGGAAAAATTTGATATCCTGATGAACCGCTTTAACAGCGACCGCTCCATTTACAAGATCCCCGCTCCCGGTCTTGTGGAGCTGATCGAGCAGGGCAAGGGCGACAGCGAGGAAGCGCAGATCTTCCTGAAGGAGCTGCTGACCCCCTACATCGGCAAGCTGGACGCTCTGGTGCTGGGCTGTACCCACTATCCCTTCGTCAAGCATAACATCCAGGCTCTGCTGGGTCCCGGCACCGAGGTGCTCCACGGCGGCGAAGGCACCGCCCGGGAGACGAAGCGGCGGCTGGCAGAGCGGGGACTGCTCCACGATGGCGAGGGTGAGGTGCTGGTCATCAGCAGCGCCGGGGAGGGCGCCATGACGGAGCTTGCCCGACGTCTGCTGAAATGAGGAGACTGTTATGGAATTTGAAAGCCTGATTTTTGATATCGACGGAACTCTCTGGGATTCCCGGGCGCTGGTGGCCGAGGGCTACAACATCCAGCTGCGGCGGGAGGGCCTTCAGCACCTGTGCACCGATGCCGAGGAACTCAAGCCCCTCTTCGGACTGGTGATGGAGGACCTGGCGGACCGGCTGTTTGCGTCGATTCCCGCCCCGGAGCGGTATGAGCTGACAAAGCGGTGCATGAAGACGGAAAATGAATACCTCCATGAAAATCCCTGTGACATCGGCTATCCCGGCGTCCGGGCGACGCTGGAGAAGCTGAAAGAAAAGCACCGCCTCTTCATCGTCAGCAATTCCAACTGCGGCTATCCGGAGCTGTGCATGGGAAAGCTGGGCATTGACCATCTTTTTGAAGGTCACCTGTGCTTCGGCGACACCGGCACCCCCAAGGGTCAGACCATCCGGCGGCTCATGGAGCGGCACGGAATCGCCTCTGCCTGCTACATTGGCGACACCCAGGGTGATATGGAGGCCTCGGAGGCGGCGGGAATTCCCTTCATCTGGGCGGCCTACGGCTTCGGTAACCCGGAGCGGTATGCCGGGAGGATTGATTGCATGGAAGAGCTTTTGACACTTGAATTATAAAATACATTCACGAAAGGATGGAAAGAATATGATTATTTGCCCCTGGAAGGATATTATGCGCTATGCCGCTGTGATCCCCGGTCTGGAGGAGGCGGTGGAGAAGATCAACGCCCTGGAAAATCTGGAACCTGCGACTTATCCCCTGGAAAACGGCCGCTTTTTCATCGCCAAGGGAACGACCCGCTCCGTCGAGAGCGTCCCCGCTGAGGTCCACCGGAACTATCTGGACATCCAGTACGTGGTAGAGGGCGAGGAGACCATGGGCTGGGCACCCACGGATACGATGACCCTGGAGGGCGAATTCAACGTGGAGGGCGACTGCGGTATGTACGTCGGTCCCTGCCAGTATGTGAAGATCCCCGCCGGTACCTGCTATGTGGTGTTCCCCGAGGACGCCCATAAGCCCGGCCGACATCTGGAAGAGCCCACGGAGTTTGTGAAGATTGTGGTGAAGCTGAAGGTATGAGTGTTGCGTTCAATTCGGAGTGTATTCTGTGTCATCTGCGCCGCCATGTGGAAAAGGCCCGGAGCCTGGGCACCGAGGAGCAGGCCAATCGCTTCACCCGGGAGCTGCTGAAGCTGTACCTTTCCGCTCCCGAGGGTGTGGGATCTCCCTGGTTCGGTCCCGCAACCTCCGATCTGCTCCATGAGATCTACGGCGTGGATCTGGACAGGTATAAGGATGAAAAGGAAATTTCCAACCGCTTTGTGCTGGAGCGGCTGGATCAGATCCGCGCCCGGGTGGAAAGTGCTGAAGATCCTGTTTACGCGGGACTGCAGTTTTCCATTCTGGGAAACTATATTGATTTCTCCGCGCTGCAGGATGAGATCGATTTTGACCAGCTGGACGAGCTGTTGGCGAAAGGCGAACAGCTGGAGCTGGACCGGGAGAGCTATGCGGCCCTCTGCGCCGACTTCGCGGCGGGTAGGGAACTGCTGTACCTGACGGACAACGCCGGCGAGATCGGCTTTGACCGGGTCCTGGCGGAGCAGATCCATCAGAAGTATCCCCACCTGAGCATCACCTTCTGCGTCCGGGGCGCCCCCGCCCTCAACGACGCCACCCGGGAGGATGCGGCCCTGGTGGGCATCCCCTTCCCGGTCATCGACAATGGCAACCGAATTGCAGGCACCCAGATCGAACTGCTGGGCGAGGAGGCGAAGGCTGCGCTGGACAAAGCGGATGTGATCATCGCCAAGGGACAGGGCAACATCGAGACCATGTACGGCTGCGGCTACAATGTGTACTACGCCTTCCTGGTCAAATGCCCCCGGTTCATCGAGGTGTTCCAGAAGCCCAAGTTTACCCCCATGCTTCTGAAAGAGCGGAAATAACGAAAAACAGTAAAACCGACCTATGATCGTGATCATAGGTCGGTTTTGATATTTTTGTTATCGGCCGCTGATCTCCAGCAGCTTGATTTTCAGGTCATTTTCCATCTTTGCCATTTCGTTCTCGGCAGCCAGCCGCTTGGCCCGGCCCTCGGCCTGGATCTTCAGAACATCGTCAAAGGTCTGGATCAGCTTGGCATTGGTCGCTTTCAGGGTCTCAATATCCACAATGCCCCGTTCTGCTTCCTTGGCAGTTTCGACGGATGCCATGTGCAGCTTTTCCGCATTCTGCTTCAGCAGCGCATTGGTGATGTCCGTCACCTGGCGCTGTGCCTGGGCGGCCTCGGTGGAATGGGCAATGCCCAGGGCCAGCACCATCTGATTCTTCCACAGGGGAATGGTGTTCATCAGCGTGGTCTGGATCTTTTCCACCATCACATTGTTGTTGTTCTGGATCATCCGGATCTGGGGTGCCGTCTGGATGGAAATGGCGCGGGTCAGCTCCAGATCATGGATCTTCTTTTCAAACCGATTGGCCTTATCAGCCAGATCCCGGGCGGCCTGGGCATCCTCTGCCAGGCCGGACTGCTTCGCTTTTTCCTCCAGCTGCAGCAGCTTTACGGCGCGTACTTGCTGAAGCTTCTGCTTACCGGCCAGAATGTACATGGTCAGTTCCTTGAAATAGGCCAGGTTCTGCTCGTACATCTTGTCCAGCACTGCCGAATCCTTCAGCAGGCGCACCTGGTGCTGCTGAAGGGCATCGCCGATTTTGGCCACATTGAGCTCGGCTTTGGCATAGCGGTTTTTCATATTTTCCAGCTGATCGGCCTTCTTACGCAGGAAGCCCAGCAGGCCCTTCTTTTCCTCCGCATCGAAGCCCTTCAGCTCACCCACCACATCGGCGATGAGATTGCCCACCTCGCCCAGATCCTGGGTCCGGACATTGGCAAGGGCGGCATCGGAAAAATCCGCCATCTTCTTCTGGGTACCGGCGCCGTACTGCAGGATCTGGGCAGTGTTTTCCACATCGATCTTTTCCGCAAAGGCGGCAACCATAGCCTGCTCCTCAAGAGTCAGCACAGGCTCTGCGGCTTCCGGCTGGGGTGCAGGGGTAATTTCCGCTGCCCGCTCCAGTTCCGGCTCCAGGGTCAAACTGGGGGTAATGACTTCGTCAAAAGTATATTCACCGTTCATACAGTTCCTCCTGTTCTTTGGTTCCTGATTTGGGTAAGGCCGTCTTCCGTCAGTCCCTCCTGGGCCAGCAGGGTTTGCAGTACGGAAATATCGCTGGATACATCCAATGCGGTATCTTCAAACACCGAGTCCAGCAGCTTCTCGAAAGCCAGATTCAGGGTATCCAGCGTCTGCTCGATTTCCAGCTTGGAGGATCGTATGGTCTCTCCCTGTACCGGCTGGGCGTCCATTTCCGCATAAGCGCCCAGAAGCTTTACCGTCATGGGAAGATAATAGTCCATCATTTTCTTCAGATCGGGAATGATCTCCGGGTGGGAGGCCGCTCGTTCAAAGATCCGCTGCACCAGCAATTCGATCCGGGATATTTTTTCCGAGATCTCAAATCCGGGAATCAGGTCGTTGCATCTGCGGATCTCTGCGAGAAATGCGTTGCCCTTGTCCAGAACCTCCTGAACCTGGGGCTGGTGGGGGGAGGCTGCTTCCTTCTGCGCGGCTTCCCGGGCAAGCTGCTCTGCCTCCCGCCGGCTCTGCTCCAGCTGAAGTCTGCTCCGCTCAAAGAGCTGATAGGTCTCCTCCGTGATGATCAGATTGGTTTCTTCCCGGTCCAGATGACCTTCCGGGAAATATCCTCTCGCAAGGAGCTTTTGCACATCCCGCCGGACAAATTTTACGTTTTTACCCAGACCGCGGGCCAGCTTTTCCAAAGAGCAGTAGGTTTTCTGCCCCATCAGGCTCCGGTAGCGCTTAAAGCGTCTGATCCGCTTCAGCCCCGATACACCGCTGCCGATCAGAAGTGCACCGCCTGCCAGCAGCGGCAGTGCAAGCGCGGGAAAGAGAGAGACACCGCCGGTGAACAGCAGGCCGATGATGGCCGAGGCTGCCAGTAAGGATGCGGCGGATATGCTCATCAGACTTCCGCCTACGATCTTGACAATGCCCAGGGCGGTCTTTCCCCCAGTGGGGGCATAGTACACGCTCAGGTCCTGCTTTTTCGCGGTCTGCTCAGTCTGGTTTCTGGCGGAAGTGTTGTCCACGACCTTGCGGACCGCTTCTTCTCCCACATCCAGGGCCCGATCGACCACCTGTCGGATGGTCTGATTCAATTTCTGATAATCCTGGGCGGAAACGGCACGGTCGATGATGTTCTGCGCGTTTTTGCCGATCTCTTCCCAGTTGATTGATTTTTTCGCCATAGGGATCACTCCAAAATAGATTAGCTATATTATAGCGGAGAAGAAAAAGAATTACAAGGACTCCGTTCAAAGCAGGCGGCAGGTCTTTGCGATCAGATTTCCTGCATCAGCTGAGGGATCTGAAGATGCTGGGGGCAGACTTCGGCGCATTTGCCGCAGCTGAGGCACTCCGCCGGGCTGGGAACAGGCCAGCCGGAGGGGATATCCTGGGAGTTATCGCTGTGAAGGGCGTTGAACCGGGCGAATACCTCCGGGATGGGGATCCCGGCAGGGCAGCCCTCGGTGCAGTAGCCGCAGGCGGTGCAGGGGATCCGGTGCTGGGCCTGATAAAGGGTCCGGACCTGGCAGATCATTTCCTGCTCCGCTTCATTCAGGGGCTTGAAATCCGTCATGAAGGACAGATTGTCCGCCATCTGGGCTTCGTCGCTCATACCGGAGAGGACCATGGCAACTCCCTCAAAGCCCGCGGCATAGCGGATGGCATAGCTGGCGGGGGAGCCTCCGGTCATCAGCGCCAGGGCTTTCCGGGGCAGATTCACCAGACTGCCGCCCTTGACGGGCTCCATGATGAACACGGGTTTATTATATCGGCGGCAGACCTCATAGCAGGCCCGGCTTTCCACCTTGGGATCCTCGTAGTCGGCATAGTTAAACTGGAGCTGAACGAATTCCATGTCGGGAAGCTCCTGAAGGATCTGCTCCAGCACCGCGGCGCTGTCGTGGAAGGAGAAGCCGATGTGGCGGACCTTGCCCTCGGCCTTCAGCTGCCGGGCGATCTCATAGGCGCCGGTGGCCTTGAATTTCTCGTGCCGGACGGCGCTCAGGGCGTGCATCAGGTAAAAATCGAAGTATTCCACGCCGCAGGCCTTCAGCTGGGATTCAAAGAGGGGAAGGATGTCCTCACGGGTCTCAAAGAAGGTGGGAGACAGCTTGTTGGCCAGGATAAAGCGCTCCCGGGGATAGCGGGAAGCCAGGCAGTCCCGGATGGCGGTCTCGCTCTGCCCCTTCAGGTAGGGATGGGCGGTGTCGAAGTAGTTAAAGCCCGCCCCGAGGAAGGCATCCACCATCTTGTTGGTGGTCTCCAGGTCTACGGCTTCCCCTGCCATGGGCAGGCGCATCATACCGAAGCCGAAGTTTTTCCGGATTTCCGGGAAGAAAGGATTCATAGGACGTTCCTCCTTTTTTATTTCATCATAATGGAATCCTGCGGAAAAGTAAACAGGAAGAATTGAATAATCCTGCCATCCGGGGATACCCTATCCATGAGGTGACGGGTTTTGATCTTATCTTACATGCGCGCAATCATTCTGTATCTTGTACTCATCGGTGTGATCCGGGTGCTGGGAAAGCGGCAGATCGGACAGATGGAGGCCTCGGAATTTGTGGTGACCATGCTGGTGGCCAATCTGGCGGCGATTCCCATGCAGGATGGAGGTATTCCGCTGTTTTCCGGCCTGGTGCCCATTCTGACGGTGCTGGGGGTGGAGCTGACGCTCTCCGCCCTGGCCCTGCGGAGTATCCGGCTGCGGCGGCTGCTGTGCGGCAAGCCGGTGATCCTCATCGAAAATGGCCGGATCCTCCAGGAGAACCTGCGCAGCACCCGGGTGACCCTGGACGAGCTGACGGGCCATCTGCGGGAGAAGGACGTGCTGGATGTCCAGTCGGTCCAGTACGCCATTCTGGAGACCAACGGAAATCTGTCCGTGTTCCCATACCCTGCCCAGCTGCCGGTCACCGCCCGGGACGCGGGGATCCAGCCCAAGGACCGGCTTCTGCCGGTAACCATCATTGAGGACGGCTATCTTTTTCGGGAGAATCTGAAGCAGGCGGGCAAGGATGAAGCCTGGGTCCGGCAGATTCTGTCGGAATATCGGGCCTGCGTGGCCAATACCTGGCTTCTGACGGTGGACAAGGGCGACCACGTCTGCTGGATGGGAAAGGAGACGGCGAAGTGAAGAGAATCTGGATCGGCATTGGTCTGCTGCTGGGGCTGCTGGTGGCGGGGATTCTGGTGGCGGAGGTCATGGAGGATGTTCATATGACGGCCTCCGGCCAGCTGGAGCAGGCGGCCCGGCTGGCGCTGGCGGAGGACTGGACCGGGGCGGAGTCCCTGACCCGGGATGCCAGGAGGAGCTGGGAGAAAAAGTGGTGCTTCACGGCCTCCTTTGCGGATCATGAGCCTATGGATGAGATCGATGCCCAATTTGCAGAGCTGGAGGTCTACGCCGCTGACCGTGAGGCGATGGAATACAGCGCTGCCGCGGCCCGGCTGGCGCAGCTGCTGAAGTCCATGGGCCATTCCCATACCTTCAGCTGGTGGAATCTGATGTGAACGAAAGTCCTTTCCTGCCGGGAAAGGACTTTTTGTAAAGGAAGAGGAATTCAAATTGCAGTTTATCGGGCAGGTGCCCGAGATGCAGAATGCAAAATTGAGGAGTTTTCTTCGAAAACAATTTAAATCGTGCGCTTTGTGCACACCATCATTTTGCATACTGTAATCTGAATAGCTGGAGGGCTGGCAAACGCATTGTTAATGAATAATTCATTTTCATCCCCTTGACTTTTTTAGCACTCTCTGGTATAGTGTGCTTAGCACTCAAGGATATGGAGTGCTAAAGAAACGGAGGAAGCAAATGGAACTGACTGAACGGAAAAAGAAAGTTCTGCGCAGCGTCGTAGACCTGTATATTCGGACAGCGGAACCTGTGGGCTCCAAGGCTATCACGGCCCTGCCCGATATGAAATACTCCTCCGCGACCATCCGCAATGAGATGGCGGATTTGACCACCATGGGTTACCTGGAGCAGCCCCACACCAGCGCCGGACGGATTCCCTCCGCCGCAGGCTACCGGCTGTACGTCGATGAGCTGATGGCAGAGTACCGCCTGAGCATCGACGAGACCAGGTCCATCAACACCGCCATCGAGGAAAAGATGCAGAAGGTGGATAAGCTGGTGGAAAAGGTCGCCAGAATGGTCTCTCAGGCCACGGACCTGCCGGCCATCTCCATGGCCTCCCGGGCCGCCAATGCCACGGTCAAGCGCTTCGAGCTGATCCTGGCGGGCTCCGGCAGCTTCATCCTGGTGGTGATGCTCTCCAATGACGAGGTGGTCAACAAGCTCATCAAGCTGCCGCTGACTGTGACAGATGAGGATCTGAAGCTTCTGAGTGCGCTGCTGAATGCCACCATGACCGAGCTTCCCCTGGAAGAGTTCACCGCAGGCCTGATGGACCGGGTGATGCGGTCCGCGGGCAAGGCGTCGAGCCTGGTTCCCGTGATCGTGGAATTCACCACCGACACCCTCCGGCACTCCGGCAGCGCCAATATGGTGGTCACCGGCCAGTCCCGGCTCCTGGGTCTTCCCGAATACCGGGATGTGGACAAAGCCCAGAAGGTGCTCAGCGGTCTGGATGAGGATGCACTGAGCAATTTGCCCGCTGTGATGCAGAACACCAACGGCACCAAGGTCCTGGTGGGACCGGAAAATGTGTCCGCGGAACTGAAGGACACCAGCGTGGTCATGACAAAGTTTGATATTGGTGACGGTATGCAGGGCATGATCGGTGTGGTAGGCCCCACCCGAATGGATTATGCCAAGGTCACCGCGAGATTGAGTTATTTCGCCGAGAGCCTGTCGAAGATGTTTGGCAAGCCCGAGACACCCCAGCTTCCGGAGCCGGTTGCTGAAGAGGAAACCCCCAAGGAGGCATAAAACGTGGCAAAGACTGAAAAAGAAATCAAGGAAACTCCCGCTGAGGAAGTGATCGGGGAAACTGCTGAGGTTCAGGAAGAAATTCCTGCCGAGGAAGTTCCCGAGGTCAACCCCTGGGAGGAGAAATATAACGCCGAGCATGATTCCTTCCTGCGCCTGTATGCAGAATATGACAATTTCCGCAAGCGCACCATCAAGGAGAAGGAAGCATCCTACGGCAACGGCAAGGCCGACACCCTGGCAAAGCTCCTGCCGGTTTACGACAATCTGGAGCGGGCTCTGAATCAGGAAACCTCCGACGCCGCCTACAAGAAGGGCGTGGAGCTGACCATGACGGAGCTTGTGAAGATTTTCACCGGTCTGGGCGTGGAAATCTTCGGCGAGAAGGGCGACACCTTCGACCCGAACCTGCACAACGCCGTGATGCACATCGACGACGAGTCCATGGAAGAGAACACCATCTCCCTGGTGTTCCAGAAGGGCTTCAAGATCGGCGATAAGATCGTCCGGTTCGCCATGGTGCAGGTGGCAAATTAAATGCAAAATGTAAAATGCGAAATGCAGAATGAAGGAATGCCCTAATTTTGCATTATGCATTCAGCATTCTGCATTATGAAACTGTAAAAAATTTTGGTTAATATATAGGAGGAAAACATTATGTCTAAGATCATCGGTATTGACCTGGGTACTACCAATTCCTGCGTCGCTGTTCTGGAAGGCGGCGAACCTGTTGTTATCGCCAACGCCGAGGGCGCAAGAACCACTCCCTCCGTCGTTGCATTCTCCAAGACCGGCGAGCGTATGGTCGGTCAGGTCGCAAAGCGTCAGGCTGTCACCAATGCTGACCGCACCGTCGCTTCCATCAAGCGCCACATGGGCGAAAACTACCATGTCACCATCGACGGCAAGAACTACACCCCTCAGGAGATCAGCGCCATGACCCTGCAGAAGCTGAAGGCTGACGCCGAGGCTTACCTGGGCACCACCATCACCGAGGCTGTCATCACCGTCCCCGCTTACTTCTCCGACGCACAGCGTCAGGCTACCAAGGACGCAGGCAAGATCGCAGGTCTCGAAGTCAAGCGTATCATCAACGAGCCCACCGCTGCTGCTCTGGCTTACGGCCTGGATAAGGAAACCGAGCAGAAGATCATGGTCTACGACCTGGGCGGCGGTACCTTCGACGTTTCCATCCTGGACATCGGCGACGGCATCATCGAGGTTCTGGCTACCGCCGGCGACACCCGTCTGGGCGGCGACGACTTCGACCAGAGAATCATGGATTACCTGGTTGCCGAGTTCAAGAAGGCCGAGGGCATCAACCTGGCAAATGACCGCGTTGCCATGCAGCGCCTGAAGGAAGCTGCCGAGAAGGCCAAGATCGAGCTGTCCGGCATGACCACCACCGCTGTCAACCTGCCCTATATCACCGCTGACGCCACCGGCCCCAAGCATCTGGACGTCACCATCACCCGCGCCAAGTTCAACGAACTGACTGCTGATCTGGTGGAGCGCACCATGAAGCCCGTCCGTCAGTCCCTGTCCGACGCAGGCCTGAAGCCCAGCGATCTGGATAAGGTCCTGCTGGTTGGCGGTTCTACCCGTATCCCCGCCGTTCAGGAAGCCGTTAAGGGCATCACCGGCAAGGATGGCTTCAAGGGCATCAATCCCGACGAGTGTGTCGCTGTGGGCGCAGCCATCCAGGGCGGCGTTCTGACCGGTGACGTCAAGGATGTGGTCCTGCTGGACGTCACTCCCCTGTCCCTGGGTATTGAGACCATGGGCGCCGTCTTCACCCGCCTGATCGACCGCAATACCACCATCCCCACCCGTAAGAGCCAGATCTTCTCCACCGCTGCCGACTCCCAGACCTCCGTTGAGGTCCACGTCCTGCAGGGCGAGCGTGAGATGGCCGCTTACAACAAGACTCTGGGCCGCTTCCAGCTGTCCGGCATCGCTCCCGCTCCCCGCGGTGTTCCCCAGATCGAAGTCACCTTCGATATCGACGCCAACGGCATCGTGAACGTCTCCGCCAAGGACCTGGGCACCGGCAAGGAGCAGAACATCGTCATCACCGCTTCCACCAATCTGAGCAAGGACGACATCGACAAGGCTGTCCGTGAGGCTGAGCAGTACGCTGCCGAAGACAAGGCCCGCAAGGATGAGGTCGATACCCACAACATGGCTGACCAGACCGTCTACCAGACCGAGAAGACCCTGAACGAGCTGGGCGACAAGATCTCCGCAGACGAGAAGGCTTCCATCCAGTCCGCCGTTGACCACCTGAAGGAAGTCAACAAGGGCACCGACATCCAGGCCATCAAGGATGCCACCGAGGCTGTCCAGCAGGCCTTCTACAAGGTTTCCGAGAAGCTGTACCAGCAGGCTAACCCCCAGGGCGGTGCACAGGGCGGCTACCAGCAGCCCGGCGATGACGGCGTTGTGGACGCTGACTACGAGACTGTCGACTAATTTCTGTTAACCCCAAAGGGGCGGTGCGAACCGCCCCTTTTCGGTGATTTATGAGGTAATCAAAATGGCAGAAAATAAACGCGATTATTATGAGGTGCTGGGCGTCGAGAAGGGCGCCAGCGCGGAACAGATCAAGAAGGCATATCGTAAGAGTGCCATGAAATACCATCCCGACCGCAATCCCGGCGACAAGGAAGCCGAGGAGAAGTTCAAGGAAGTGGGCGAAGCCTACGAAGTTCTGTCCGATGACGACAAGCGGGCCCGCTATGACCAGTACGGCTTTGCCGGCGTAGATCCCAATTTTGGCGCCGGTGCCGGCGGTTACGGCGGTGGCTTCGGTGGCTTTGGCGACTTCGGCGATTTCGGTGATATTTTCGGTGAGTTCTTTGGCGGCGGCAGAAGCCGCGGCAGCTCCGCCAATGCACCCCGCCGGGGCGAGAATGTCATGAGCCGTCTGGAGCTGACCTTCGAGGAGGCTGCCTTCGGCGTTGAGAAGGAAGTTGCAGTTCCCCGTGTCGAGAATTGCGCCGCCTGCTCCGGCAGCGGCTCTGCCGACGGCGTCGTTGAGACCTGCTCCAACTGCCGCGGTACCGGCCAGGTCCGTACGGTCCAGAACTTCATGGGCATGCAGATGCAGTCCACCGCCGCCTGTCCCCGCTGCAACGGCAAGGGCAAGGTCATCAAGACCCCCTGCAACACCTGCAAGGGCAAGGGCAAGGTCAGACGGACTCAGAAGATCAAGGTCAAGGTTCCCGCCGGTGTGGATGAGGGCCAGAGCGTCCGCGTCCGGGCTGAGGGCAATGTGGGCTCCAACGGCGGCCCCAACGGCGACCTGCTGGTGGAGATCTACATCAAGCGCCACGCCATTTTCTCCCGTCAGTACATGGACGTCCTCTGCGAGGTGCCCATCAGCTTCACCCAGGCTGCTCTGGGCGCCCAGATCCAGGTGCCTACCCTGGATGGCCAGGTGACCTACGACCTGCCGGAGGGCACTCAGACCGGCACCACCTTCACCCTCTTCGGCAAGGGCATTCCCGAGGTTGGCAATTCCCGCCGCCGCGGCAACCAGCGTTTCACCGTTGTGGTGGAGACTCCCACCAAGCTGACTAAGGAGCAGAAGGATCTGCTGCGCCAGCTGGATGGTACTCTGGAGGAGACCCCTAAGCGCAAGAAGTTCTTCGATACCATCAAGGATATTTTTGACTGAATGCGACAGCGCACCGGATAACCGGTGCGCTGTTTTTGTATGCTTTAAATTTCAGTTTATCGTTCTGTTATGCACTGCCCCATGCCTTCCCCCCGGGGGAAGCCCAGGGCGCTCAGCACAAGGCACGGCTTCGCACGCCGCGCCAGTTCGATAAATCGCAATTTGAACTTCCATATATTTTCATTGACAAGCATTTTTGCTTTTGGTATGCTAAATAAAAATGCGGAGGGACCGTTATGAAAAGACAGGACTATATCAGCTGGGATGAATACTTTATGGGTATCGCCATGCTGGCGGCCAAGCGCAGCAAGGACCCCAATACCCAGGTGGGCGCCTGCATCGTCTCCCAGGACAACATCATCATCTCCACCGGCTACAACGGCATGCCCAAGGGCTGCAGCGATGATGATTTCCCCTGGAACCGGGACGGTCAGGACAATAAGTACGCCTACGTTGTCCATGCGGAGCTGAACGCCATCCTCAACCGGGGCGGCCGCGACCTCCGGGGCAGCCGGATCTATGTAGCGCTGTTCCCCTGCAATGAGTGCGCCAAGGCCATCATCCAGAGCGGCATCAAGGAAGTGCTGTACCTGTCCGACAAGTATAAGGACACCATGGGCAACCTGGCCTCCAAGCGAATGCTGGATGCCGCCGGCGTCAAATACACCCGCCTGACCCCCGGCGTTGAAAGCCTGACCCTAGACTTCATCCCGGAGGAGAATAAGAAGTAATGTAACAACGAGCTGCCGGAAGGCAGCTCGTTTTGCGTTGAAGAATTCGAATTGCAGTTTATAGCGCCGATTACGAACACCCCTACATCTGATATCGATAAATTGTACGATAAACTGCAATTTGAACCACCCGCAGCAAAAGGGCACCGTCTCTTGACGGCGCCCTTTACAAATGCTTATCTCTTTTTGCCCAGGAAGAAGGTGACCAGAACGCCGGGGCCGGTGTGGGCGCCGATGACGGCACCGACATAGCCGATGTGAACGTTCTTGAAGCCGTACTTTTCCTTCAGAATGGCGGCCAGAGCCTCTGCTTCCTCGGGACAGTCGCCATGGGCCACGAACACATTATCCTTGTCGATGGCTTCGGCGGTCTTGGCGGCGATGAATTCGGTGGCAGCCTTTCTGCCGCGGGCCTTGGCGACGCTGATCAGCTTGCCCTCGTCGTTGACATGGATGATGGGCTTGATGCTCAGCATGGTGCCAACAATGGCGGTGGTGGCGCTGACGCGGCCGCCCCGCTTCAGATGGAACAGGTCGTTCACGGTGACCCAATGGCAGATTCTCAGCTTGTTCTCCTCCACCCATGCGGTCACTTCTTCCAGGCTTTCGCCGGCGTCGCGATGAGAGCAGGCGTACCAGACCAGCAGACCCTGGCCCAGTGCGGCGCAGAGGGTGTCCACGACGTTGATCTTCCGGTCGGGGTACTGCTCGCGCAGCTCCTGGGCGGCGATGACGGCGGACTGATAGGTGGTGGACAGACCGCTGGAGAAGCACAGGCACAGAATGTCCTTGCCCTCGTCCAGAATGGGCTTCATGTATTCGCTCCAGCCCTCAGGATTGATGGCGGAGGTGGTGGGCATGGCGCCGCCCCGGATGGCGTCATAGAGCTCGTGACGCTCTTCGTCGGTGGCATAGTCGGGGGTGGCGGTGTCATTCATGATAATGGACAGGGGAACGCGGACAACATCCAGCTCCTGCATCTGGTTGACGGTAAAGTCACAGCAGCTGTCGGAAATAATCTTAAAGTCAGGCATAAATCGGAACCTCCAAAAAGTACTGGACAGCGAAGACAATTGCTCGTATAATATATGGAATCGCTGTATGAATACATGTATCATACCGCAGAAGCGAAAAAAAGTCACGCTGTTTTACGGAGAATTCTCCGGTTGAGCAAACTATCCGGGGTAGAACCCGGATTCTACCGGGGGTAGAGTTGTATTTTCCGCCCATTTGGAGGTTTTTATGACGAATTTTTTGATGCGCCTGGCGGTTGGAGAGGATGCGGATTTGACTCAGACCGGAACCCGGGCCGCTGTGGGCCGCCTGTCCGGCGTGGTGGGAATCGGCTGCAATCTGTTGCTGGCGGTGGGAAAGCTGATCGCGGGAGTCCTTGCGTCCTCCGTTTCCATCACCGCCGATGCGCTGAATAATCTGTCCGACGCCGCCAGCTCCATTGTGACCCTGGTGGGCTTTAAGCTGGCGGAGAAGCCCGCCGATGCGGAGCATCCTTATGGTCACGCCCGGTCGGAGTATCTGTCGGGCCTTGCGGTGGCCGTGCTCATCATTGTCATCGGCTTTGAGCTGGCCAAATCCTCTGTGGAGAAAATTCTGAATCCGGAGGCGGTGGAGATCACCGTTGTGACGGTAATTGTGCTGCTGGCCTCCATCGCCGTGAAGCTGTGGATGTACCTGTTTAACGGGAAGCTGGGAAAGCTCATCGATTCCTCTGCCCTGGCTGCCGCCGCTGCGGACAGCCGCAATGACTGCATCGCCACCGGCGCGGTGCTGGTTGCCGCCGCCATCGAGTATGCCACCTCCTGGAAGGTGGACGGCTGGATGGGTCTGGGTGTGGCCCTGTTTGTGCTGGTCAGCGGCTGGAATCTGGCCCGGGAGACGGTCTCTCCCCTGATGGGAGAGGGTGCGGACCCGGCGCTCCGGCAAAGGATCGTGGATTATATCGAGGCATCCCCCAAGGTGCTGGGCTACCACGACCTGATGGTCCATGACTATGGCCCCGGCCAGCGGTTTGCCAGCATCCATGTGGAGATGGACTGCCGGGAGGACCCGCTGCTGTGCCACGAGATCATCGACGACATCGAGCGGGAATGTCTGGAAAGTCACGGTATTCATCTGGTGATCCACTACGATCCGGTGGAAACCGATGACCCGAAGCTGAAGCGAATGCGCACTTTGGTGCTGTCGATCCTGCGGATGAAGGACAGCCGCCTGTCCATCCACGATTTCCGGATGGCCCCGGGCACCTGCGGCACCGCTCTGAGCTTCGACGTGGCGCTGCCTGCGGACCTTCTGGGCCAGGAGGAGCAGATCCGCAGCGCCCTGACTACGGCCCTCAACGACCTGGGCGAGGGGAACTACGAGACCCTCATCACCTTCGATCCGGAGGAGCTGCATTAGATTGCAGTTTAACGTGCGCCGTCGGCAGCACAATGCAAAATTCAAAATGCAGAATTATGGTGTGCGCATCTGCGCGCTAAACTGAAAGCTGCAACTCAAAACGCAACCCCGGATGCTGTATTGCATCCGGGGCGTTGCTTATTTGTGCTTAAGGTATCTGCCGGCGGCGATCATCAGACAGGCCCACAGGAAGAGACTGACAGCCCAGTATTGGCCGCAGATCATGGGTGCCGACACGATGATCAGGACATAATAGAGGATGCTGCCGAGGATTTCTCCGGCCATCACGGACAAAAAATTTGCAATGAGCAGGATCAGCGTAGTCAATAGAGACAGCGCCGCCAGATTGCGGATCAGTGCCAGAGTATTCCGGTCGCCACGCCGGCGGGCGTCGCGCAATAGCAAAAAGCCCGGGACGAAAAAGCCGAGGGACAACAGTACCATCAGGGCTTTCAAAAGGCCGACAGGCTCTGCAATAAAGCCGAGGCCTGCGCACAGGGCGAACATACCGCCCCAGAGGGCGAAGCAGGATTTTTGATTCATGGGATTCTCCTTTGAAGGGTGCGATTCGATGCCATCATTTTACCCCATGGGCGCCTTTTTGTAAACACCGGATTTGTTGACAGTGCAAAGGAATTCTGTTATAATGATACAATAATTAACCGAAAGGGTGTGGATTCTTCTATGAAGTGTCCTTTTTGCGGAGATCAGGACAGCAAAGTCGTCGATTCCCGTCACAGCGATGATGGTCTGAGCATTCGCCGCCGCCGGGAGTGTATGGGCTGCCAGCGCCGGTTCACCACCTATGAGATCGTGGAAAGTCTGCCGATCATTGTGGTGAAGAAAAACGGGTCCCGCCAGCCTTTCGACCGAAACAAGATTCTCAACAGCATGATTCGCGCGTTTGACAAGCGGAAGGTGAATGTGGCCGATCTGGACCGTATCACCACGGAGATCGAGCAGTCCATCCAGAACTCTCTGGAGCGGGAGATCAGCACCGACAAGATCGGCGAGATGATCCTCGAGCGGCTCAAGCCCCTGGACGAAGTGGCATACATCCGCTTCGCCTCGGTCTATCGCCGGTTCCAGGATGTCAACAGCTTCGTGCGGGAGATCAGCAAACTCCTGGAGGGATAAACTATGACCATCGAAGATCTGAAGACATTGATGGATGAATTTGATCCGGCGGCGCTGCTGCCGGAGCTGGATACCATTGTGGGCAAGGTGGAGCTGGTAGCCCGGATCGCCGTGATGGCGGGGCCGATCATTTTGCTGATCCTGGGATTGGCGTACCTGCTGGTCTCTCCGAAGGAGGCCAACTACCATTTCGGCTACCGGTGCTATTTTGGCATGGGAAGCGTCAATGCCTGGCGGTTTTCCCAGCGCCTGGCGGGCATTGTCTGGGGTCTTCTGGGCCTGATCCTCACAGCTGTGATGCTGCTGATCTGCAGCAGCTTCCGTGGTCAGGAGATCATGGATATCCTGAGCTCCGCGGTGAAATGCGTGGTGTGGCAGGCAGTGGCCGCGGCGGTTTCCTGCCTGGTAATCAATCTCTGCGTAGCCACCCGGTATGATGCCAAGGGTGAGCTGAGAGCTAAGAACTAAATAAAAAGAGGAGCTTCGGCTCCTCTTTTTTATGGACAAACCTGAGAAAAACCCGGCAGTCTTTCGACTGCCGGGTTCTTGTTATTCAGCTATGTAAGTTGAGCAGCAGCTCCGATTACATGGACATGAATGCGTAACGGAACAGGAACATCAGAGCAACGATCAGGCACAGAGGCTTGATTTCCTTGAACTTGCCGCACAGAGCCTTCAGCAGGCAGTGAGTGATCAGGCCGAATGCAACGCCGTTGGCGATGGAGTAGGTGAAGGGCATGAACACGATGGTGCAGAAAGCGGGGATAGCGTTGGTCATGTCGCTGAAGTCAACATCCTTAACGTTGGACAGCATCAGAACGCCGACGTAAACCAGAACGGGAGCGGTAGCGGCAGCGGGGATGATGGCAACGATGGGAGCCAGGATGATGGAAGCCAGGAACAGCAGAGCGGTGACAGCGGAGGTCAGACCGGTGCGGCCGCCGGCTGCGATACCGGAAGCGGACTCGACAGTGGTGGTAACGGTGGAGGTACCGACCAGAGCGCCGGCTGCGGTGGAGATAGCGTCAGCCATCAGAGCTTCCTTCATGCGCAGGGCATTGCCGTCCTTGTCGACCATGCCAGCCTGCTTTGCAGCGCCCAGCAGAGTGCCGATGGAGTCGAACATGTTGACCAGGGAGAAGGAGATGACCAGCAGAACAACGGTCAGGATGGTGTCACCAATGGTGCCGCCGTCCTTAACAGCGAACATGCCGGCGAAGTCCAGCTTCAGGAAGGAAACTTCGAAGAAGTCCTTGACGGGCTGAACGACGTTGAAGTTCAGGTTGCCGATCTGGGTAACACCCATGGGGATGCCGATGATGGTGGTCAGGATGATGCCGATGACGACAGCACCGTTGATGTTCTTAGCAACCAGGAAGCCGATGATAGCCAGGCCGATGACGCACAGCAGGCCATTCATGATGCCGGGCATAACAGCAGCGACATCGCCGTTCTTCCAGGCAGCGAAGTCAACCAGAGCGACCAGGGTAGCGCTGTTGCCGACGACGACGCCGCCGGACTTCAGGCCCAGGATGGTGATAAACAGGCCGATACCGGGGGTGATAGCGGTCTTGATGGAATCGGGGATGGACTTGACGATGGCTTCACGGATGCCGACAGCAGAGATCAGGATGAACAGGCAGCCGGAGATGAAGACAACGACCAGAGCCTGCCAGTAGGTGTAGCCCATGGACAGGCAGACGGTGTAAGCAAAGAAGGCGTTCAGGCCCATGCCGGGTGCCTGAGCATAGGGAACCTTTGCATACACGGCGCACAGACCGGTGCCGATGAAAGCGCCCAGACAGGTACCGATGAAGACACCGTTGTAGATCTTGTCGTGCAGGATGGGATCAGCATGGATCCAGCCTTCGACAGCGTAGGGATCGGACAGGTACAGGGGGTTCAGGATCAGAATGTAGGCCAGGGCGATGTAGGTAGTCAGACCGGCCAGCACTTCCGTCTTGATGCTGGAGCCTCTTTCGGAGTAACCGAAATAGCGGTCCAACGCATTTTTGGGTTTGCTCATGTTTTTTCCTCCTAAGGTTTTTTTTTGCAGGGGTAAACGCTGCCGGAAAGTGAAAAATGCAAATGCAGTCCGGCAGAAAGTTAACTATATTATAAAGCAGATGTGAATAAAATGCAAACATTATGTAAGCAGACCATACTACTTTTTATGTTTTGACTAAAAGAGACAGGTTTTTTTTGTGCAAAAGGACCGCAGCGGCTGCTGCGGTCCTGGAAAGTTGTTCTTATTTTACAAATTTTGCGCTTTCCTTCAGCTCCAGGCTGACAGGAACGGTCTTGTGACGGGGCGGGCGGAGCTGAGTGATGTTTTCCTGGAGGATGCGGATGCTCTCCTCGGCCAGGGCGTCCACATCCTGGCGGACGGTTGCAAGCTTCGGAACGGTGTAATCTCCGATCTTCAGCCCGTCAAAGCCCATGACGGATACATCCTCAGGAACCCGCAGTCCGTGGTCGGTCAGGGCCCGGATGGCGCCGATGGCCATGACATCCGCCATGGCGAACAGGGCTGTAAAGCCGCGATTCCTGGCCAGCAGCCGCTCTGCGGCCTGATAACCGCCGTCGTAGGAGAAGCGGACGGCCTCATAGTCCAGTTCTTCGTCAAAGGCGATGCCGTTGGCCTGGAAGGCTTCCAGACAGCCCCGGTAGCGCTGTCCGGCAGTGCCGGAGATCCGATGCTCACCGCCGATGATGGCGAATTTCCGGTGGCCCAGTCCCGCCAGCGCGTCGATGGCCTCCCGGGTGGCCTGGCGGTCATCGGAGGCGACGCTGCTCAGATTTGGGAATTCCAGATCCGCGGCGCTGTTGGTGACCACCACGCAGGGCAGGCCGATTTTGCCGAAATCCGCCTGAAGGTTCTGACGGTTGGCGCCCAGGAACAGGAGGCCCAGGGGCTTCTTCTCCCGGCACAGCTGCAATGCCCGCAGGACCTCGTTGCTGTCCTCGTCAATGTAGTCGACGATCAGAGGATAGGGCGTCTGCGCCATGCGGGCCTGGATGGATTCCACCAGACCGCTGAAGAACTCGTTGGAGGTACCTTTGACCACCACGACGACGCAGTTGGAGTGCTGCTGCTTGAGCTGCTTGGCATTGGTATTGAGCTGAAAGCCGCTTTCCGCGGCAGCGGCCAGAATGGCCGCCCGGGCTTTTTCGCTGACGTTGGGCTGGTTGTTCAGGACCCGGGAAATGGTACCCACGGAATAACCGGTCTGGGCTGCCAGATCTTTGATTGTCATTACACGGGACACCTCCTCATTCAAATGGTGACTGAAAACTGAAAGTGGAAAGTTGCCAATTTCGCGAAACGTTCAACTTTCCACTTTGCGTTTTAACGGATCAGCCCTTGACTGCGCCGGCTGCGACGCCCTTGATGATGTACTTCTGACAGAACAGATAGACAATGATGATGGGCAGGATTGCCATCATGATGACGGCCATGGTCGCGCCCAGGTCCACGGTGCCGTAAGAGCCCTTCAGATACTGGACATGGATGGGAATGGTCCGGTACTCGGTGATATCCAGAACCAGGTAGGGCAGCAGATAGTCGTTCCAGACCCACATCAGTTCCAGAATGCCGACAGAGATCAGGGTGGGCTTCAGCATGGGAAGCACCACATTGAAGAAGGTACGGACGGGGCCGCAGCCGTCAATGGCGGCAGCTTCTTCGATCTCCAGAGGCAGACCCTTAACAAAGCCCACGAACATAAAGATCGCAAGACCCGCACCAAAGCCCAGGTAGATCACGGGAATGGTCCAGGGAGTATTCAGGTACAGGGAGCCGGCGGTGTTGGTCAGGGTGAACATGACCATCTGGAAGGGAACGATCATGGAGAACAGGCACAGATAGTAGAAAAACTGTGCGAACTTGCTCTGGACGCGGACGATGTACCAGGCTGCCATGGAGCAGCACAGCAGGATCAGGAACGTAGAGACAACGCTGATGAAGACGCTGTAGCCGGCGGACTTCAGGAAGGGGTAGTTACCAAAGGTCAGGCCAGTCAGGTAGTTGGCGAAGCCAACAAAGGACTCTGCGTTGGGCAGGGCGAAAACGTCCAGATTGATGTAGTTGTTGCTCTTGAGGGAGTTGGTGACGACCTCAAAGATGGGCATGACCCACACCAGGCAGATGACCACGAAAACCGCAGTCAGAATGGTGCTGCCGGTGGAATACTTCTTGATCTTGTTGTCCTTAGCCATTACTGCTGCACCTCCTTGCTGCTGGTTGCAGTCTGCTGGGCGATTGCCAGGATGGCCACCAGGATGAAGAAGATAACTGCCTTGGCCTGGGCAACGCCGTGGTAATTCTTGCTGATGTTATAGGTGGAGTAGATGTTCAGGGCCAGCAGCTCGGTGGTGTTGACCTTGGTGGCGCCTTCCATGATGCTGGGCATACCGCCGGTCAGAGCCAGGTTCTGGTCGAACAGCTTGAAGCCATTGGTCAGGGTCAGGAAGGTGCAGGTGGTGATGGAGGGCATGACGTTGGGAATGATGACCTTGAACAGGGTCTGGGAACCGGAGGCGCCGTCGATCTTGGCGGCTTCCAGCATATCCTCAGGCACAGCCTGCAGGCCTGCGATGTAGATGATCATCATGTAGCCGATCTGCTGCCAGGACACCAGGACGACCAGACCCCAGAAGCCATAGGTGGCGTTGGCGGTCAGGTAGGTGGCATACTGCTTCAGAATGCCGTCGAAGATCATGCTCCAGATGTAACCCAGGACGACGCCGCCGATCAGGTTGGGCATGAAGAAGACGGTACGGAACAGGTTGGAGCCGCGCATCTTCTGGGTCAGGGCGTAGGCGATGGTGAAGGCCAGGACGTTGATCAGAACGATGGTGACAACAGCAAAGCAGGCGGTGTTTTTGAAGGCGTTCCAGAAACCGGCGTCGGTCCAGATCTTGGCGTAGTTCTCAAAGCCGACCCACTTGGCGTCTGCGGGAACGTTGAAGTTGCAGAAGGACAGGTAAATACCGTGGATGAAGGGCCATACGAAGCCGATGCAGAAGGACAGGAAGACAGGCAGAATAAACAGCGGTGCCCAGCGCTGAATGGGCTTGCGGATCAGGTTGCCGTTGGCACCGATCATGGCAGCTTTTTTGCTCAATGGGGTTCCCTCGCTTTCTATTTTCTCGGTATTGGCCGTGCAGTACAGGAGCCTGCCGGTGAGGTCATGCACAGGCACGCTCCCGAACTGCACGGAATGCGCAAAGGGGCGGGCTAATGCCCGCCCCAATTGAGTTGATGAGTTAAATTCTGATGTCAGAATCAGCCGTTGACGACGGAGTACTCGTATGCCCAGCCATCGACGAAAGCCTTGACGACTTCGTCCCAGCTGCCGCCTGCGGAGTAGGAAGCCAGAGCGGTGACAACGGTAGCTCTCCAGGAGTCAACATTGGGAGTGTAGTTGAATGCCCAGGAGATGGAGGACTTGCCCTCAGCCAGCATAGCATTGCCGTCGTTGACGAACTTGTTGGTGGAAGCGGGAGCGTTCTTGAAGGGAACAGCGCCCAGCTGCTGCACGTAAACAGCGGAAGCGTCGGGATCGGAGACCAGCCAGACCAGGAAGTCGATGGAAGCCTGGATGTCAGCCTCGGATGCCTTGGCGTTGATGGCCCAGCAGTTCTCGGTACCGGAGCACAGAGCAGCGTTCTCTTCGCCCTCAGCGCCGCAGTAGATGGGAATCATGGCCAGCTGATCGTCGGTCAGACCAGCTTCGATCAGGCCGGAGTATTCCCAGGTGCCGTTCTGATAGAAGACAGCCTTGCCTTCCTTGAACTGAGCGGTGGACTCGTCACCGGTGGAGGTGGACAGAGAGGTGGGGTCAGCGGCGGTATCGGTGATGTACAGATCCCAAACGTTCTTGAACAGATCCAGCTTTTCGCCGGTGATCTCAGCGACGGAGCTGTTCACGCCCTCGTAGTGCAGGGGCAGGGTTGCCAGATGGCCGGAGAATCTCCAGGAAGAGGAGCCGTCCAGGCCGGGAGCGGAGAATGCGTCGAAGCCCAGCTCGGAAGCTCTTGCGTGGATGTCGTCAGCGACAGCCTTCAGGGTCTCGTAGTTGGTGATGTCAGCCAGGGAGTAGCCGGCAGTAGCCAGCAGCTCGGTGTTGACGATGATACCAAAGGACTCGTAGCAGTTGCCGATGGCCTTCAGCTCGCCAGCCTCGTTGTACAGGTTGAAGTCGTTGGTGGCCAGCTCAGCAGCGATAGCGGTGTCGGTCAGGTCCAGGGCGTACTCATCCCAGTCAGCCAGACCGGCCATGTTGCCGATATTGAAAATGGTGACATCCTTGATGTTGGAGTTCAGGGTGTCGGAGTAGGTGCCGGAAGCGGCGGTGACGATCTTGACCTCAACGCCGGTCTCGGCGGTGTAGTCAGCGGCCAGCTGAGTCAGAGCCTCGTCGAATTCGGGCTTGAAGTTCAGGTAATAGACGGAAGGCTCGTCGGCCTTGGCGCAGCCGGCAAAGACACCCAGAACCATGACCAGAACCAGCAGCAGGGCGATCAGTTTCTTCATAATCTTTTCCTCCTAAAATGTTTCATCGAGTTTCGATGTAAGATACTGGAAACGTTTCCAATATCCTCGTTTTTAAGTATACCGCAACGGTTTTTTAATTTCAACCTTTTTAGCGAATTCCCTGAGAAAATCAACGTTTCCTACAATTTACCGATAGTTGATTTGTGCATTTTGGCAGTGAACTGTGACCTGACCATAATACGTGCCCGGTGACGCTTTGTGAGCGGTTTATTGTGTAAATTTCCGTTTATCGAGCACCTTACAATGAAATTCGTAGGAGCGACCTGTGATCGCCCGATGGTACAATGCTACGATTTCGCCGGGAACCAATACAATGTTCGTCAGTTTTTACTGTGTGGGCCGTCCTTACATCCGTTTGCTCAACAGCGCGATAAACTGCAATCAACTCCCCTTCCGAATGTGCAGCATACAAAAAACGGACGCAAATGAACTGCCCCCCATTTGTTAGACAAGTATGGTATAATACTTGTACTAAGAAATGGGGTGTTTTTCTATGGCAAAAGGAGTAGCCAAGAAACGATATACAGGAGAGTTTAAACAGATGGTTGTGGAAACCATGCGTAATGAAAAATTGGG
>JAGARK010000025.1 GCA_017622295.1 Oscillospiraceae bacterium | reverse complement strand
GTCCTTGTACTTGTGGACTGCGCGAAGAATGGTAACAACTTCCTTCTTGGTGGGCAGAGGGATGGGGCCGGAGACGGATGCGCCGTTGCGCTTTGCGGTCTCCACGATCTTAGCAGCGCTGGAGTCGATCAGCTGGTGATCGTAAGCCTTCAGACGGATGCGGATCATTTCCTGGTTTGCCATGGTGTGTTTCCTCCTTGATGAAACGTACTCAGTTTTCGTGGTTTCTGGGTACGGTCGAACTGTTTGACCGCGCCGCCGTGCGTATCACTCCAGGCCATGAAAAATGGCCGACGCAAGGCCGACCCTTTCCCTTTCTGGCGCAGCGATATACGCAAGCGCGTCCAGGACAGTTCAGCCGCCCGATGACCGGACATACTCCGCGGAAGTTACCGGCTAAGCCGCAATCTCCCGCATCATCGCAGTGCACGCGCAGTATCTCCCGCACGCGCTTGATTATGTTACCACCTGAGCGCCCGTTTGTCAAGGGTTTTTCAGGAAAAATCCAAAATATTTTTTAGGTTTTTTGTAAATTATCAGACTTTAAGTTTGGTTTCTGACGTCGGCCCAAAATCTCGCCGCATCAATCCCCCTAATCCCCTATTTTACATGGTACATTACACATATTATAACAAGTTTTACACGGTTTTGCAAGTGGTTTTTTACAAAAAAGCGCTCCTGTTTTTCACAGGAGCGCTTGCCTATACTATATATAATATAGTATGTTATTTCAATTCCCACAACTTGATCTGGCTGGCCTTTTCGTAAAGCCGCAGATAGCTGTCGTAGCGGGTGGGTTCGATCTCCCCTGCTGCCAGGGCGGCGGTGACGGCGCAGCCCGGTTCCTTACGGTGGCTGCAGTCATGGAACTGGCAGCTGCCGATATAGGATCCAAAGTCCGGGAAGGCATACTGAAGATTTTCCTTCAGCATCACTTCCATCTGGTCCGTATCAAAAGAGGAGAAGCCCGGCGTGTCTGCCACATAGGTGTCCTCCCCCAGGCAGTACAGCTCCACATGCCGGGTGGTATGCCGACCGCGGCCCAGCTTTTCGGAAACCTCGCCCACGGGCAGCTTCAGCTCGGGGCACAGCCGGTTGAGAATGCTGCTCTTGCCAACGCCGGAATTTCCGGTGAAGGCGGTGAGTTTTCCCCGGATCATTTGACGAAGCTGTTCCACGCCCTCGCCGGTTTCAGCACTGGCAGGAATCACCCGGAAGCCTGCATGGGTATAGATGCGGATCAGGTCAACAGCGGGGTCCAAGTCACACTTGTTGACGCAGAGGATGACCTCCACCTCCTGGTCACCGGCAATGGCCGCCACACGGTCGATCAGAAAAGGCTCCGTCACCGGATTGACATTGGCCGCAAAAACCACAAGGGCATCAATGTTGGCTACCGCCGGGCGGACGAACTGATTGCGCCGGGGCAGGATCTTTTCGACCATTCCCTTGCCCTTCTCCACGGTGATCTCCACCATGTCGCCGGTCAGGGGAAAATTGGACCCCCGGCGCAGATGGCCCCGGGCCCGGCAGGTCACCGTGCCGCCAGGCGTCTGTACATCATAAAATCCGCTGATGGACCGCAGGATCCGGCCCGTGGTTACGTTAGCCATTGGCAGTGAAGACCACCTTTTCTGTTTTGTAGTATTCGCCGTTGATATACAGATCGTAGTAGAGCGTGCCGCTGCCGGTGAGCTCCACGGTGATGCTGGAGGTGCCGGCGGTGATGGCGGCGTCCTCATAGACATTCTTGCCATTGAGATACAGGCTCAGAACATAATCCTCCGTCCGATCCGTGGGGAGATTGAAAGTTTTTTGAACAGTCAGCTCAGGGGGATCGGTGGGTGCCTCAGTGGGAGGCTCCGTGGGAGCGGGGCCCTTGGAGACGGACAGGACGATCTCCTTATCAATCTCCAGCTCCGTGCCGCGGCTTACAGACTGCTCCACGACTTCGCCAGCTTCCTCATCGCTTTCCACTTCCTTGGGAACGATGTTCTTGAAGCCCAGATCCTCCAGGTTCTCCACCGCGGTGGTGTACTGCTGGCCAACGACGTTGATCATCTTGGCCTTTTCGGTACCCTTGGATACGATCAGAGTAATCTTGGTGGTGATATCGATCTCCACACCGGCTTCTGCGCTCTGCTCCAGGACGATTCCCTGGTCCTTATCGCTGAACTCGTACTCGACTTCCACATCCTTGAAGCCCAAATTGTCCAACAGCTTCAGGGCAACGCCTTCCTTCTTACCCACCAGATTATCCATCTTTGCCATCTCAATGGCGGGACCGGAGCTGACGTAGATCCACACGGTCTGCCCCTCTTCCAGAGGCTCGCCGGCGGCGGGCTCGGTGCGGATGACCAGACCCTCTTCGATTTCGTCGTTGAATTCCTGGCGCTGCAGAGGATTCAGCCCCATGTTCTGACCGCTGATCCAGGAAATGGCAGTTGCGTAATCCTGATTGGTCAGATTATCCATGGTCTTCACCACGGGCTCGGGGCCCATGCTGACAGTAACCTTGATCACCGTGCCCTGGACAACTTCCAGGCCTTCGACAGGCTCCTGGGAAATGACCCTGCCCTTTTCGACATTCTCATCATATACCTGGGCATACAATTCGATCTGCAGCCCCTGGTACTGCTGAAGGGATTCATAGTGCTTGTTCACCAGATTGGGAACGGTAACAGGATTCTGGGTTCTGTCCAGCAGACCGCCATTAAAGAGCACCACCAGGAACACAATAATTGCAATGATTGCCACAATGGAGCAGGCCACGATGGAAACCGTTGCAATCCGGTTCTTGGTCTCCTCCGCCTGAATCTCCTCCCGGGTCTTCCGGGGCGGTGAACTGGGCCGCTTCGCAGGAGCGGAACGGCGGGCAGCTTCGGTGCTGCCCACTCTGGGGGCACTGCCCGCGGGCCGGGATGCACCGGCCGCAGCGGAGCGAATCCGCTGGGAATCAGCAGCGTTTCTGGGGCGCTGAACATCGGAAGCCGGACGCTGACGGGGCGCTCCGTTTCCGGCTGCGCCGGCAGGACGGGGCCGCTGGGTCCCGGAGGGAACACCGGCGATCTTTTCCGCGGTATTGCGGGGCTGGCGGGCAGCCTCTGCCACAGCGGCAGCGGGGATCACCTGGGTCGCTGCATTACTTACAGGTGCCTTGGGCTGATTGAATACAATGGTTGGCTCCTTCCGGAACTCATCCATATCCCGCAGCATATCGGTGGCGGAAAGGTAACGGTCCTTAGTATCCAGAGCCATGGACTTCATGATGATGTATTCCATACCCGCGGGGATATTGGGATTCAGCGTGGAGGGCATGGGCGCGCCGCCGTTGATATGCTGAATGGCAACTGCCACGGGAGATTCACCATCGTAGGGAGGCCGGCCAGCCATCATCTCATACATCACAACGCCCAGGCTGTAAATATCGCTGCGGTTATCCACCCAGCCGCCCTTGGCCTGCTCGGGAGAAATGTAATGCACACTGCCCAGGGCTTCCTTGGTCAGGGTGTTACTCTTGGACATGACCCGGGCGATACCGAAGTCCGTGACTTTGACGGAGCCGTTTTTCAGCACCATCACATTGTGGGGTTTGATGTCCCGGTGGACAATACTGCGGCCATGGGCATGCTCCAGGGCCTTGCCGATCTGCATACCGAAGTGGAGGGTCTCCTTCCAGTTCAGCACGCCTTTCTTGGCCATGTACTGCTTCAGGGTGATGCCGTCGATGAGCTCCATGACAATGAAATCCGCATTGTCGGTGGAGGAGACGTCATAGACCTGAACAATGTTGGGATGACTCAGCATGGCAACTGCCTCGCCCTCGGCGTGGAACCGGCGGCGGAACTCCTCATCCCGGGAGAATTCGTCTTTTAATATCTTGATGGCCACCAGCCGGTTCAGCCGATGGCAGCGGGCTTTATATACAACGGCCATACCGCCGGTTCCGATAACCTCTAAAATTTCGTATCGGTCATCCAGCAGCCGTCCGATATATCGATCCATATTCAGCTTAACTCCTTTCAGGGGTGTGAATCAAACCATAATCAGAATGCTGGTTACGTTATCCGGCGCACCGCGGTTCTTGGCAATATCCAGAAGCCGCTGGCAGCAGTACTGCTTGTTTACGCCATGGACAACCTCAAACAAAATTTCCTGATCGTCCATCATATTGCTCAGACCATCGGAGCACAGCAGCAGGCAGTCGCCCTTCTCCAGCTCCAGATGGGATATATCACACATCACGATCGGCTCAGTACCGATGGCCCGGGTAATAAAATTCTTACCCGGGTAAGTACGGGCCATTTCCGGGGTCAGCTCTCCCCGCTCCACCATCATCTGCACCAGGCTGTGATCCCGGGTCAGCTGACGGATGCCGCTGCGGCCCACGAGGTAAGCACGGCTGTCGCCCACATGGACCACCGTGACCTTCCTGCCCCGCACCAGAACGGCCACCAGAGTGGTGCCCATTCCGTCAAATTCTTCAAACTGCACGGACTGGTCAAAGACCGTGAAATTGGCAAGCTTGACAGCGCTGCGGAGCATCTGCTCAATCTCAGACTGCTTCATCTTGGCAGTCCAGGACCGCTTGACCTCCTGGACAAAGACATCCACTGCCAGAGTGCTTGCAATATTGCCGGACTTGGCGCCGCCCATGCCGTCACAGACGATACACAGCTGCGTGTTGCGGTCCAGTTTTTCAATATGGAATGCGTCCTGATTCTGTTTGCGGACGCAGCCCTGATCCGATAAGCCCCAGCTTTGCATATTGCTTCAGCTCCTTTCAGTGGTGATCGTGTTCTTTGCTGTATTTTCTGCGCAGCTGACCGCAGGAGGCGTCGATATCGCCGCCCAGGGTTCTGCGCACCGTGGCGGTCACACCGCCTTCTTCCAGAATCTTCTGGAATCGTGCCACAGCTGCCTTGGAGCTGGGCTTCAGGGGGCTTTCCTCCACATGATTCAGCGGAATCAGATTCACATGGGCGGGCAATCCCTTCAGCCGCTTCAGCAGCTCTTTGGCATTTGCCACAGAATCATTGACACCGTCGATCATGGCGTACTCAAAATGGATCCGCCTGTTGGTTGCCGCGTAATATCTGCGGCAGGCCTCCAGAAGCACCGCAATGGGGTACGCCTTATTCACCGGCATGATCTTATCCCGGATCTCGTCATTTGGGCCGTGGAGGGAAATCGCCAAACTGATCTGCAGCTTCTTTGCAGCCAGCTCGTCAATTTTCGGCACCAGACCACAGGTGGACAGGCTGATGTGGCGCATGGAGATATTCATCCCCTCCTCGCTGTTGACCAGCTCCAGAAAGCGCATCACATTATCAAAATTATCCAGCGGTTCACCGATACCCATCAGCACGATATGGGAAATGGGCAGCCCGGAATCCACCTGGGTAAAGAGCACCTCATCGAGCATTTCGTAGGGCTCCAGCTTCCGCACCAGACCGCCGATGGTGGAGGCGCAGAAGGCACAGCCCATGCGGCAGCCCACCTCCGTGGAGATGCAGACGGTGTTGCCGTAGTGATAGCGCATCAATACCGTTTCCACGCAGTTGCCGTCGGCCAGCTTCCAGAGATACTTGATGGTGCCGTCCTTTTTGGATTCCTGCTTGCGGACCACTTCCGGCGCGTGGATGGGGTACTTTTCAGCGAGGGTATCCCGCAGACCCTTGGGCAGGTTGGACATTTCGTCATAGCTGCGGACGCCTTTATGGAGCCATGTATAGACCTGCTTGCCCCGGAAGGCAGGCTGGCCCAGCTCTTTTAATGTGGCCGTCAATTCCGGCAGGGTCTGTGATTTCAGATTCATTCTTTCCTCCGCAGACGGCAGATAAAGAAGCCGTCCGTGTCATATTCTCCCGGCACCAATGCCAGCATGCCGGTTTCATTCTTCGGGAAATTGCCTGGCAGCGGCAGCGGTTCCAGATAAAAATCGTCGTGTTCCGCCAGGAAGCGCTCCACCACGCCCTCATTCTCCTCCCGAATCAGGGTACAGGTGGAATAGATCAGCACGCCGCCGCGCTTCAGGTAACGGGCCTGATTGTTCAGGATCTGCAGCTGAAGTTCGGGAAGGTCCGCCATACCGGCGGGATCCTTATAGCGGATATCGGGCTTCTTGCGGATAATGCCGTAGCCCGAGCAAGGCACATCGCAGATGATGGCATCCATCGCATCGTTCCATTCGGCGACATTCTTCGCGGCATCCTGGCAGCGGACCTCGATCCTGTCGAAGCCCAGCCGCTTTGCGCCGTTTTCGATCAGTCCGGTTTTGTGGGGATGCACATCACAGGCGATCTGACTGGCCTTGCCGTTTGTCGCGACGGCAGCGGCGAAGCTTTTGCCGCCGGGGGCGGCGCAGCAGTCCAGCAGCTGAATCTCAGATTCGGGAAGCTGGGCACACAGGACGCTGAGCTTCGCGGCAGCATCCTGCACATAGAACAGTCCCTCCCGGAAAGCAGGCAGCTTTTCCAGATCACCGGTGCCGGAAAGCACCAGACAGTCGGCCATCCAGCCGTGGCGCCGGGCGGTGACATTCTGGAACTGCAAAATATCAATCAGATTCTCCGTGGTAGTTTTCAGGGTGTTCACCTGGACCACCGTGTCAGGGGCATCGTTGTTGGCCTTCAGCATCATCTCGATGCGGTCTTTTCCAACATAGTCCCGTAGCAGCCTGATCAGTTCCCAGGGATGGGAGTATTGGTCTTCCAGGGACTTGGGCTCTTTCAGAGTGCCTTTGGTCTTGGCGGCATTGCGCAGAACTCCGTTGACCAACCCCGGGGCGAATCGCTGCTTTTTGCAGTACTTTTTAGCCAGATCCACGGATTCATTGACTGCAGCGCTTTCGGGCACCTTGTCCAGCTCATAAATCTGGTACAGTCCCAAATGGAGGATATCGTGAATCACCGGATGCAGATCCTTGATCTTTCCGGTAAGCAGCTGTTTCAGATACCAGTCCAGCTTATTTCGGTTCTGCAGCACGCCGTAGCAGAGTCTTGCCGCCAGCGCCGCATCCCGGCGGTCCAGCCGATCCCGGAGGATGTACTCCTTCAGCACACCGTTGGACCAGGCGCCGTCTTTGCGGCAGGCAATCAGCGCATTGAGCGCAGTCTCCCGGGCGCCCATTACAGCTCCAGAGGATGGCCCCGGAAATAATCAGGGGCTGCCATCCGCTTGCCGCCCTCGGCCTGCAGGCTGATCACTTCCACAGCGCCCTCGCCGCAGGCGATCTTCAGGCCGGTCTTGGTCAGACCCAGAATCTGGCCGGGCTGGCCGGAGCCTTCCACGATCTTCGTGGCGTGGACCTTGAACTTCCTGCCCTGAATCTCCATGGTAGCCACAGGCCAGGGATGCAGTCCCCGGACATGGTCGTGAACCTGCTGGGCGGTCTTGCTCCAGTCGATGGGGCACATGTTCTTATCCAGCATGGGAGCAAAGCTGACCTCGTCCTCATTCTGAACGGTACCTGCCACATCGTCATTTTCAAAGCGGGTCAGAACTCTGCTCAGCAGGTCCGCCCCCAGAACAGCCAGACGATCCAGCAGCTCACCGGCAGTTTCGTCGGGGCCGATGGGGGTCCTGGCAACGTCGATGATATCACCGGCGTCCATTTTCAGGGCCATATGCTGTGCTGTAACGCCGGTTTCCTTGCGGCCGTCCAGCACCGCCCACTGGTAAGGAGCGGAGCCCCGGTACTGGGGCAGGAGGCTGGCATGGATATTGACGCAGCCCTTGGTGGGGATATCCAGCACCCGCTGGGGCAGGATCCGGCCATAGGCCACCACCGCCACCACATCGGGCTTCAGGTCCCGAAGGGCCTGCACATCCTCATCCGCCCGAAAATTCCCCGGCTGAAACACGGGGATATTGTTGGCCAGAGCCAGTTCCTTGGTAGGGGACATGACCATCTTCATGCCGCGGCCCTTGGGCCGGTCGGGCTGGGTCCAGACGCCGACCACCTGGAAGCCGTCGGCGATGATCTTTTTCAGACAGGTCGCCGCAATATCCGGCGTACCCATAAATACAACTCTCATGTCAGTCTCCATTGAGTTCTTCTTCGGTCAGGAAGCGATCCATGACCTCGGTGTAAACGATGCCGTCCAGATGGTCGTTCTCGTGGCAGAAGCAGCGGCCAATGAGCTCCTCGCCCTCGGCTTCAAACCACTCGCCATACCGGTCCTGGGCCTTGATCTTGACACGGTAGGGCCGCTTCACCAGACCGTACTTGCCGGGAACACTCAGGCAGCCCTCGGGGCCAACCTGCTCACCGTCGGTCTCCAGAATCTCAGGATTGATGCACTCCAGGATTTCGGGCTCTTCGTCGCCCACGTCCACCAGAAAAATCCGGCGCAGAATGCCCACCTGGGGAGCCGCCAGACCGACACCGCCGGAATCCACCAGAGTATCGGCCATGTCGTCAAGCAGCTTGTGCAGCTTGGTATCAAAATCAGTAACCGGCTTGCAGACCTTATGCAGCGCAGGCTCCTTATCGGTCAGAATCTTACGCAGACCCATATTTCATCCCTCTTTCTATGATTCAAATCCGTTGACATCCGCGAAAGCGGATACGCCCCGGTTGAGCTTATCCTGAGCAAACTGCCGCAGGATGGCAGACAGCAGACTGCGCAGATTCTTCGTCAGAACGCACCGCAGTGTCAGCCGGTAACGGAAATTATAGTTGATTTTCGGCACCGCGCAGGGGGCAGGCCCCAGCACTGTGCAATTTTCCTCCGTGAATCCGGGCTCTTTCAGACAATGGATCAGACTGTCCCGGAATTTTGCCGCGCCCCGCAGCACCGCCGTTTCATCCTGACCCAGGAAGTATAGCGTCACCACATCCCCAAAGGGGGGCACACCTTGAAGCCTCCGGAGGGAAAGCTCCAGTTCATAAAACCCATCGTAATCCTGTTTTGCCGCCAGCCGGATCACCTCGTGCTCGGGAACCATGGTCTGGATCACCGCCCGGCCCGGAGCATCGCCCCGGCCGGCACGGCCCACCACCTGGGTGAGCATATTGAAGGTGGTCTCCGCCGCCCGGAAGGAATCAGTATACAGACTCAGCTCCGCATCCAGCACGCCCACCAGCGTCACATCCGGCAGATTCAGGCCCTTGGCAACCATCTGTGTGCCAATGAGGATGGGGACCTTCTCATTTTTAAAATGGTCCAGGATCTTTTCGTGGGTATTGACGGCGCTGACGGTGTCGGCGTCCATCCGGGCCACTTCCAGATCCGGGAGCAAGTAGTTAAGCTCCTGCTGGGCCTTCTGGGTTCCGGTACCGATAGGCTTCAGGGGACCGCCACATTTGGGGCACCGCTCCGTCACAGGCTGGGAAAATCCGCAGTAGTGGCACATGAGTCGGTTGTTGGCGCTGTGGTACGTCAGCCGGACTGAGCACCGTGGACATTCAGGAGTTTCCCGACAGTCCACACAGACCAGCGCCCGGGAGGCACCCCGGCGGTTCAAGAGAATGATGGTCTGCTTTCCCTGGCTGTGGGTATCAATGATGGCGTCCTGCAGATGGGCGCTGAAGGAAAGGTCGTTGCCCTCCTTCAGTTCCTGACGCATGTCTACGATTTCCACAGCGGGCAGGGTCCGGCCGCCAAAGCGCCGGTTCAAAGTATAGAGCCGATAGGCTCCGGTTTTGGCCCGGTACATGGTCTCCACCGACGGGGTGGCAGAACCGAAGAGCACCAGGGCTTTTTCCTTGGCGCCCCGCCAGATGGCCACCTCTTTGGCGGAATACCGGGGGGAGTTTTCAGATTTATAGGAATGTTCCTGTTCTTCATCCAGGATGATCAGTCCCAGTTGGGCGCAGGGGGCGAACACCGCCGAGCGTGTTCCCACCACCACCCTTGCCTCACCGGAGCGGACCCGCTTCCACTGGTCGTAGCGCTCTCCGGCGGCCAGACTGCTGTGAAGCACCGCGATGGTTTCACCGAAGTAGGCCGCCAGCAGCCCCAGCAGCTGGGGCGTCAGGGCAATTTCCGGCACCAACAGCATGGCGCTCTTCCCGGAATCCAGACAGGATTGAATTAATTTGATATAAACGGAGGTTTTTCCCGAGCCGGTGACACCGTACAGCAGCGCCACGCCGGGATTCTCCTCCCTACTCTGGACTTTCAGCCCCTCAAAGGCCAAAAGCTGATCTTCATTCAGCACCAGTGGACCATCCAGTTTCGCCGGTCTGATCTCCCGGCAGCGAAGAACGGGGCGCTCAGAAAGCTCCAGATAGCCCAGTTTTTCCAGCCGGTTCACCGTAGCCGTGGAAGCTCCGGTAAAATAGCACAGTTCCTTCACCGCCACGCTTCCGACGCTGCATAGCAGCTCCAGCACCGCCTTCTGCATGGCGGCGGATTTGGGCCGGTGGGAGGCAAACTCCATGGCCTCCTCTGGGGAGGATGCCAGCGTTGCGATCCGCTCGGTCTTGTCGCCGGTTCGTCGGGAGAAATCCGCCTGGGCCGTGATCCACTTCTTCCGAAGCAGAAAAGTCAGCGTATCAGAAATCTCTTCCTCGCCGAAGGCGTCCCGAAGTGCCGCTTCCTCCGCCTGACCGCCCAGGTCTTCCAGATGCTTCAGGATTTTCAGGGCATTTTCTTTTTTAATGGCCTTTTCCTTCCAGCTGCGGTCCTCGGTCAGAAGGATCTGATTTTTGGATCGAAACCAGAGGCCCGCTGGGAGCATTGCCCGGATGGCGTCGTAAAAGGTGCAGAAATACCGATCCCGGACAAAGGCCGCCAGCCGCAGACTATAAGGCGACAGCACGCTCTCCTCATCCAGCACCCGTTCCACCGCCTTCAGGCCCTCGACGCTGCCCTCTTCCAGGGACAATACCACAGCCTCACAGCGGCGATTGCCCCGGCCGAAGGGAACCATCACCCGCTGACCGGGCTGAAGCTCCATCCCCGCCGGGACGCAGTAGGAATAGGGCTTGTCAATGGCAAAGGCAGCCGCCGAAACAGCCAGTTTTGCAATCATAAAGCCCCTCCTCTTTTTCTCAGTTCTTATACTCGTCCTTAATGGATGCGGTCAGCTCGCCGGCAGCCACTTCCCGGATAGCCAGGGTGACGGGCTTGTCGGGCAGCTCTTCCTGGAAAGCTTCAGCCTCAGCTGCGATCTGGCGGGCGCGGTGAGCAACCACATTGACCAGCAGGTAACGGCTCTCAACATTCTTCAGCATATCAGCTACAGGGGGGTACAGCATAATGATAATCCTCCAAAATCAGTCTGCCTTATCGGCAATAATCTTCAAAATCTCAGCGGCGCAGGTTTCCACCTGGTCGTTGGTAACTACATAATCATAATGGGGACTTTGTTCCATTTCCCATTTCGCCCGGGCCAGACGCTTCTCGATCTGCTCAGGGCTGGTGTCGCCGCGGCTGCGAAGCCGGCGCTCCAGCTCCTCCCAGGAGGGGGGCATAATGAAAATCAAAGTCGTATCGGGGCGGAGCTTGCGCACATTGAATGCGCCATTGGGATCAACATCCAAAACCACATTACCATGCTCCAGCTTTTCATCCACCTGACCGGCAGGGGTGCCGTAGAGCACATCGTTGTGCTCATCGTATTCCAGAAATTCGCCCTGGGCGATCCACTGCTCAAATTGAGGACGGGTAATAAAATAGTAACTCTTGCCATCCACCTCACCCTGGCGGGGTTCGCGGGTTGTTGCGGAAACAGAAAAAACCAAATCCTTACGGGTGTCCATCACACGGCCCAAAACCGTGCTCTTGCCGACGCCGGAGGCGCCGGAAAACACAAACAGCTTGCCTTTGCTCAATTCTCTTCCTCCTCTAATTCTGCTTCCTGCTTGTCCATCCACCGGGCATAAATCGTCTCGGGCGGATTGGCTGACAGGATCACATGATCGGTATCCATCAGGAGCACCGCCTTGGTCTTCCGGCCGAAGGAGGCGTCGATGAGCATACCGCGATCTCTGGATTCCTGAATGACACGCTTGATGGGGGCGGAGTCCGGAGCCACAATGGCCAGGACCCGGTTGGCAGCCACCATGCTGCCGAAGCCGATGTTGATCAGTTTCATAGCCGCTCCTTACTCAATGTTCTGGGTCTGCTCTCTGATCTTTTCCAGTTCTGCTTTGATCTCAACCACAATACGGGCCAGCTTCACATCGGAGCACTTGGAGCCGATGGTATTGGCCTCCCGGTTCATTTCCTGAAGCAGGAAATCCAGCTTCCGGCCTACGGCGCCGCCGCCGGAGAGCATGGCGTTCATCTGCTGCAGATGGCTTCTCAGGCGGACGGTCTCCTCATCCACCGCCACCTTGTCGGCAAAAATGGCAGCCTCTGTCAGAATGCGGCTCTCGTCGATGGAGGTATTGGCCAGGACTTCTCTCAGCTTGTTTTCCAGTCTGGTGCGGTAGTCGATGACGGTCTGACCGTTACCGGCCTCCACCTGGGAAACCAGAGTCTCAATGGTCTGACCCCGGCTGCGCAGATCCGCATCCAGCGCCTTACCCTCGGCACAGCGCATGGCGTCATAGCCCTCCAGGGCCCTGGTAACCACGCTCATCAGATCAGCCCTCAGCTGCTCCTCGTCCACCTCAGGCTTTTCCACAGTAAATACCTCCGGAAGCCGGGAAACGGTGGAGACACTGATGTCATCCCGGATACCAAACTCGGTGACCATCTGCCGCATGGCGGCAAGATATTCTCCCAGGACCTCGGTATTCAGCGTCACCTTGGTATCGCTGGTACCCTCGGACTTGATGGAGATGAAAACATCCACTTTGCCTCTGGACACAGAGGCCTTCACAGCCTGCTTGACCGCTTCTTCCGCGAAGGAAACAGAGCGGGGAAGCTTCACCGTGCAGTCCAGGTATCGATTGTTAACGGAGCGCAGTTCCACTGTAAACTCCCGTCCGTTCACCGTCTGCACAGCACGGCCGTAGCCGGTCATACTTTTAATCAAGCTCATTATCCCCTTTTTCTATGATTTTCAGAAGGGATTCTCAAACGAACCCTGTGATGGTATAGCAAGTATTCTCTTTTTTGACGACCTTGCGGTCATAGACCACCGCAAGCACAATTCCGATGACAAAAGCCAGGCAGCCTTCCAAGGTACCACGGTCCCACAGAACCGCCCCCAGGACATAACCCAGGAAAAACAGCACCATCGGCACCATATACATCATAGCGGCAGCCTTCAGCACCGGTCCGGACTCGGACCGGATGCAGACCGTATCCCCGGGCTTTGCGCCGATGGGATTGATGGCTTTCAGAAGGATCGTTTCCTTTGCGGCACCGCAGCCGGAGCACTTGTGGCAGTCGCCACTGCAGGCGCTCTGCCGCAGGTGCATCACCAGCGCAGTACCGTCGTCATAGACTTCTTTCACCCGGACGTTCTGTTCCATCAGGCTGCCTCTTCCACAGTCAGAGTAACAGGTACACTGACGGTACCCAGCACACCGATGGAATCGAAGGCACTCTCACTGAATTCGACGGTTGCCTTCATGGTGGAGGTACCTGCCTCCTTGCCGGAGCAGTCCACGACCAGGGTAATATCCTCTTCCGTCAGACTGTTGATCAGGTTCACAGGACCGCGAAGGGTGATCTTGATAACCTCTGCCATCAGGTCGCAGGCCATGCCCTCAGGCACATTGATGGACCGGATGTTGCTGACGGTATATTCTCTGGTGCCCAGGCCGATGAAGCTGATGCCAACCGCTGCATCGGTGACGCCGGTCAGATTGGTAACGCCCTCGGGCAGCAGGATCTCAAAGGTCATCTCAGTGTCCTCATTGATCTCAGCCAGGTTGATGGTACCCAGATGCAGCTTACCACCCAGTGCATCCAGCACGGTATCGCTGCCGGAAACCTTGATGGTCTGAGGCACGATATCCACAAAGGAAGTAGATGCAGTGGCGCCGCCGCCGTAGTTGACTGTCAGCTCCAGCTTCAGTTCGACCCAGCGCTGGATCTTCAGGTCCAGACGGACCTCCGCCGTATCGGTGGTGACCTGAGCCACATCCACGGGATTATCCTCGGCATCACAGAGGGTGTAGCGGTAGCTTTCGCTGATGGATTCGGTGCATTCATTCAGATCCACATCGATCCGGGCATGGTCGATCTGATTGATGACAGAGCTGGGTCCCAGAATGTTAATCATGGGATAATCCAGAACCGCGTTTTCCGTATCGGTCAGATAACCTTCGGGCACAGAACCGATGTAAGTAACATTCACGGGGACTTCCTTCTTCACCCGTTCCTCAACCGTAACCTTAATGGTGCTGGGATTCTTGCTCTCCACGGTAATGGCGCTGCTGGGCACATCGCCGGGGAAGGAATAGGAGAAGACCAGCTCATGCTCACCGGGATCATAGATCTTGGTCAGATCGACCTTGATGGTAATGTTGGACTTGTCCAGCTTGGCAAGGTCGCTGCGGTTGCCGGACAGGTGCAGGCTGACGGTCATGTCCTGATCGGAGGTGATCATCATACCCCGCTCTTCCCGGAGGACGGTCTCGCCCTCAAAAATCACGGGGATGCCGGAAATGGTCTCGTCGGAGTCGGGGCTGACGGTGGTGATAACGTAAAGCCACAGACCCATGGCCACGGCCAGGGACAGCAGAATCGACATAATCTTACTTCTTCTCATTGCCCTTGCCCTCCTTTGCCTTACCCAGAATCTTATCGCGCAGGGCGTTCAGGGTGCCCTGGTCTTTTTCAATTTCTTCCTTCTTGCACAGCTCATTCTGCAGCAGCCGCTCCAGGGTCTGGGGGGCCAGATGGCGCTTGAGCATGCCGCCCACAGCCACGGAAATGGTACCGGTCTCCTCAGAGACGATGACCACCACCGCATCACTGGCTTCGCTCATACCCACACCGGCGCGATGCCGGGTGCCCAGATCCGCGCTGAGGCGGATGGAATCGGACAGGGGCAGCACACAGCCTGCGGCAGCTACCCGGCCGTCCCGGATGATCATAGCGCCATCATGCAACGATGCTTTGGGGAAGAAAATATTGCGGATCAGCTGCTCGGAGACCTGACCGTCGATGCGGGTGCCGGTCTTGAAGTACTCCTCCAGCCTCTGCTCCCGGGCAAAGACGATCAGAGCGCCCACCCGCTCCCGGCTCATGACCTCGCAGGCCATGACGGTCTGGCTGATGACCGTGTCCATCTCCTGAGCGGGCTTGCTGCCACCCAGCAGAGTCTTGAGCTGAACGGAGCCGATGTGATCGAGCATCCGGCGCAGCTCCGGCTGGAACAGGATGACCACCGCCAGAATACCGACAGCCAGGACCTGGTTCAGAAGCCAGCTGATGGTATACAGCTTCATCACCCCGGCAAGCCAGGCCACGATGACGACAACCACCACCGCCCGGGCGATCCGCATGGTATTGGGTGTTCTGATCAGCGGCAGCAGACGGTAAATCAGATAGGCCACAATGATAATATCCAGGTAATCGGACAACTGCATTTTACTGATCTGCTGAAGCAAACTTTGAATAGCTTCCATACTTGTTTAACCCCTTTTCTCTGGCATCTGGCGAAAGAGCATACTTCGCTATGGTATACTTATCTATTATCCATCCTATTATAGCGGATTGCTCAGGCAATGGCAATAGATATTCTGTAAAAATTTTTAGCTTTCCCTTTCGGGAAGTTTCGACACCGCCCGCAGCAGTGCACTGGTCTGTTCCCGGCAGGCGTCGATCCCAAAGCTGACCCGGACCGTTCCGGTTTCCAGGGTTCCGGCGCTTTCATGGGCCAGCGGCGCGCAGTGCAGCCCGGCCCGGACGGCGATTCCGCGCCTGGCAAGCAACGCTGCCGCTTCCTCACATTCCATTTTCGGCACGAAGGACACCGTACCTCCCTGGTGTGGGCCTGCAAAGACCTTCAGTCCCAGCTTTTGCAGTCCTTCGGCGCAGTGTTTGGTCTGACGCTGCTCCCGGCGATGGATGTTTTCGATGCCGACAGCCTCCAGATACCGCAGCCCCGCCTCCAATCCCGCGATGCCCGGCACATTTACGGTGCCAGCCTCCCCCCTGTCCGGCAGATAATCCGGCATCTGCTGGCGGATGGATTCGCTGCCGGTACCGCCCATCAGCAGCGGCTCCGGCACCCGGCCGCACAGCAGCAGCCCCGTCCCCTGAGGACCCAGCAGCCCCTTATGCCCCGGCATGGCGATAAAATCCGCCCCTAATGTCTTCAGAGAAACCGGCAGCGTCCCCGCCGACTGGGCCGCATCAATAATAAACGGCACGCCCCGCTGCCGGCACAGCGCCGCCATTTCCTCTACTGGCAGAATATAGCCGAATACATTGGAAACATGGGTAAAAACCGCTGCATCCGTACCTTTTTTCAGGGCATCTTCCCACTTTTGAAGGGTGTCTTCCCAATCGAAGAGCTTCCTCCCCGCCGTCACAATTTCTGCCCCAAGTCCATGCAGCGGCCTGGTAACCGCATTGTGTTCGAACCCCGAGACGACCACCCGCATCCCGGGCTTTACCAGGGTCCGAATCGCCACATTCAGACCATGGGTGCAGTTGGAAGTGAATACTACCTGCTCCGGCTCGCAGCCCAAAAAATTTCCCGCCCGCTCCCGGCACCGGAATACCACCTTCGCCGCCTCCATGGCAGCACCGTAGCCGCCCCGGCCCGGGTTGGCGCAGCGGGTCATGGCATCACTCACCGCCCGCCGCACCGATGCCGGCTTTCGGAAGGAGGTAGCGCCGCTATCCAGATAGATCATGGCTCTACCTCCTCCACATTACCGGCGTCATCCTGTTCGTAGGTCTTTCGAAACTGCACCTGCCCCTGCCGCAGCAAGCGCACCGCCTTTTCCATGTCCTCCCGCCGCAGCCGCAGACAGTAGCCGCAGCCCTGCTCCTCCATCCACCGGGGCGTCCGCTGCAGACTGCAGCGGATCCCGCTGCGGCGCAGCACCTGCTCTCCCCGCTGGGCCAGCGTCACCGAGCGGAACGTGATAAACAACACACTCATAATGCATAACCTCCCGGCACAATCTATGTCCGGAGGACTAAATATGTTCTTTTCCGACAAAAACAGCGGCACTGACCGAGGGTCAATGCCGCTTTGCGTTATTCTTCAATGATGATGTTCCACCGCTTTGCCATGTTTTCAGGCATCATGGCCATAAATTCGGGGGCATCCTCCATCAGCTTCTCGTCGCCGCCGTGACGGAAGATAAAGGTATTGTCGCCGTCCTTGCATTTGACATCGAAATCAATTCTGGAGCTCTTGCTGTAAGGAAACACCGGACACAGCCACAGATCGATCTGCTGGAAAATGCTCTTGTTCTCCTTCTTTGTGCCGTTGATCATCCGGTCGATATCGGTTTCATTGATATGAAACCACTGCCAGAAAAGCTTGGCCGTATCGCGGTCCATCTCCATAGGCGGCAGGGGCAGACCGAACAGAGGCATATATTCTGCCCGCCAGGGAGCCTGCACATTTTCGCCCCACTCCTCGGAGCCAAGGATACGCAGGCCAACCAGATTGGTGGATACCTTCTTAGCCGCGTAATCGATCACAAATTTTACCGCACCCACGGAAAACAGCATCCGGGTCTTGGACTGGGCCTTAACGGTAAAACCGACTTCATTCAGGTCTTTCACAGGGCCAAGGGGAATCGCCGCATAGGCGATCCGGCGGCTGCCGTTGTTTACATTCAGGCACGCAATGCCGCCTTTCTGCCGCTCCAGACGCAGACCGTTCTTTTCGTGGATGATGTCCACAGCCTTCAGCCAGAAAGGCAGGGTAAAGGTTTGGGATTCTCCCAGTTTCAGTTCCATATTTATTCCTCCAGTAAACATACGGCGTGGCAGGACATCCCCAGTCCCTCGCCGGTAAAGCCAAGCTTTTCTTCGGTGGTTGCTTTTACATTGACCCGGCTGACGTCCAGGCACAGATCTTCTGCGATATTTGCCATCATCTGCTCGATGTAGGGCTTCAGTTTGGGCTTCTGGGCGATCATGGTCACGTCTACATTGCTGATCCGGTAACCTGCAGCGGTGACCTTTTCCCGGACCTCCCGCAGCAGTATCCGTGAATCGGCTCCCTTGTATTTGGGATCGGTATCCGGAAAATGGTAGCCGATGTCCCGCAGTCCCGCAGCGCCCAGCAGCGCGTCAGACACCGCGTGGAGCATCACATCCGCATCGCTGTGGCCCAGCAGGCCCAGCTCATACTCGATCTTCACACCGCCGACGATCAGATCCCGGCAGGGCACCAGGCGGTGTACATCATAGCCATGTCCGATTCTCATACCTTTTCCTCCAGCAGCAGCTCCGCGATCTTCAGATCCAGAGGGGTGGTGACCTTGATGTTCCGCTCATCACCCTCCACGATCTTGACGCTCATGCCCATCAGCTCCACGGCGGAGCAATCATCGGTCACTGCCGCGCCATCCTGATCGGCCTTCTGCAGCGCGCCCTTCAGCAGCGTAAAGTCGAAGACCTGGGGGGTCTGGACCGCCTGAAGGGCTGCACGATCAGGGGTCTCGATGACCACACCACCCCGGACGACCTTGATGGTGTCCTTCACGCGAACAGCCGGAGCCGCAGCACCGTAGCTGTGGGCGGCGCGGACCGTACGGTCGATCACCGCACCGGTGATCAGAGGCCGGGCGCCATCCTGAACGGCCACCAGCTTTACCTTTTTGGACAGGGCATTCATACCCAGCCCCACGGATTCCTGACGGCTGGCGCCGCCGGCAACCACCGCCTTCACCTTTTCAAAACCACGGCAAAGACCGCTGATGGGCAGAATCAGATCCTCCCGGGTCACGATGACGATTTCCTTGACGGCGTCGCATTCCTGGAAAGCCCGGACCGTCCGGACGATCATGGGCTCTCCCTGCAGCGGGGCCATCACCTTGTCAATGCCGCCCATCCGGGAGGCATTGCCCGCAGCCACGATCACCGCGCCGCAGTATTTCAGGGGCAGCACCTTCCGCATTCCGTCCGCAATATTGTTCAGAATCATATCTTACAGCTCCATCACCATTTTTTTAAAGAATTGTCCCCGGACCATGAAGTTCTTGAACTGGTCGAAGGCCGCGCTGGCGGGGCTCATCAGCACCACATCGCCGCTGACTGCCGCAGCCGCAGCTGCCTTCACCGCGGAGGCAAAATCAGCGCAGTCTACAATTTCCAGCTTTCCGGGTATGTAGTCGGGGCAGTTTTCCACCGCCTGACGGATCTTCGGACCCGTAGCGCCGCCCAGAACCAGAACCTTGACATGCCGGCAAATCTCGGGTCCCAGCACATCATAGGGAATCTGCTTGTCATAGCCGCCGGCGATGAGGATGACCTTCTCGGAAAAGCTTTTCAGGCCGGCAATGGTCCGGCTGGGGCTGGACGCGATGGAGTCGTTGTAATACCGGACGCCGTCCTTAACACGCACCAGCTCGATGCGGTGCTCCACACCGCCGAAGGTCTTGGCCACATGGCGGATCGTCTCATCGGACACCATGCCCTGAACCACTGCAATGGCAGCCATGTAATTCTCCACATTGTGCTCGCCGGGCAGCAAAATATCGCTCTTTTTCAGAACTTCACAGCCGTTGCGGTAAATCATGCTATTCTTCAGAACCACATCAGCATCCTTACCCTGGCGGGAGAAGGATCTGGTGATGCCGTTTCCAATGAAGGGAGCGGTGATCTCATTATCCGCGTTGATGACCAGAATGTCGGAGGCGTTCTGGAAACGGAAGATATTCTTCTTGGCCTCCACATACTCCTCCATGTCCCTGTGGACATCCAGGTGGTTGGGTGCCAGATTGGTCACCAGGGCCACATGGGGGCTTCGCTTCATATCCATCAGCTGAAAGGAGCTAAGTTCAACCACCGCAAAATCCTCCGGCTTCATCTGCCGCACCAGGGGCAGCAGGGGCGTGCCGATGTTGCCGCCCAGCCAGACAGTCTTCCCTTCCGCCTTGAGCATTTCAGAAACCAGGGTGGTGGTTGTGGTCTTGCCGTCGGAGCCGGTGACTGCCAGAATGGTACAGGGACAGACCTCGAAGAAAGCCTCCATCTCGCTTGTCACTTCGGCGCCCTTTACCCGCAACTCTTCCAGCGCGGGATTGCCGGGATGCATACCAGGGGTACGGAACACCAGGTCTGCTTCCAGGTTATCGAGGTAGCTTTCGCCGACGCTGAGCTTACAGCCCGCAGCCTCCAGGTCCAGAACCTCCTGTTCCAGCTTTTCCCGAGGCGTCCGGTCGCAGCCGATGCAATCACAGCCGAACTCCAGCAGCAGCCGTACCAAAGGCCGGTTGCTGACGCCCAGGCCAAACACCGCGATCTTTTTATTCTTAAGAGAAGTAAAATATTGTTCAAATGCAGAGATCATGTATTATTCCCCATTTCGAGTTGGCGATTCAATTTCAGTTTAACGTGCTACCGGTGGCAGTATAATGCAAAATGCAGAATTATGGTGTGCGCAAAGCGCACGATCGAAATTGTTTTCGAAGAAAACTCCACATTTTTTCTTTTTGCATTAAGCATTATGCATTTCGGGCACCTGCACAACAAAATGCTATCTCTAAATATAGTATATCCTCTCTGAAAAGAATTTGCAAGATGTTTGACTTTTTCCCTGCGATGCTGTACAATATTTCAGCGACCAGGTTGGACAGCCGCGGATGGGCACCGAAAGGTCCCAGATGAGGAAAGTCCGGGCTCCACAGGGTAAGGATAACGGGTAACGCCCGCCGGGGGTGACCCCAGGACAAGTGCAACAGAGATATACCGCTAACCCCTCACATTCGTGAGGGGCAGTAAGGATGAAAAGGTGCGGTAAGAGCGCACCCGGCCCATGGAAACATGGGTTTTACGATGTAAACTCTATCCGGAGCAACACCGTGGAGGGACATATATGCTGACCCGGCAGTCCCGAGGAGGTGGCTTGATCCCGTGAGCAATTGCGGGGCTAGATAGATGGCTGTTAAAACAGAACCCGGCTTACAGACCAGTGTCGCAATAAAAAAGCACCGCAGGAAAGTTCCCTGCGGTGCTTTTTTACACAACAATCATTTATATGAGCTAAACGCATTTGGATTCCAGCCAGAACCTGTCTGCACAGAAGGTATTTCCTCTGTATGACTCTTACCAACCATTTCAAGTCTGTCATCAATCGACTCTGTACGATCAACCAGTTCACCATATGCATAGAGCATAATTGCAGACAAACGCGCAAAGAAGTATCCAAGCGCAATCACAATGACACCAAAAACGATTCCTAGAAAGGTCAGATCCTGCTCTGCAAAAATCACAATCAATAAGATTGATACCAAAACTGACGGAACTGTCATCAAAATTACAATAATTCTCGCCCAGTTTTTCAATTCTTTTCCAACATTTTTAAACATACCGATTTCCCCTTTATGATTTATTAAGCTCAATGCTCAAATATAGGTTAGCACATTTTGCGCTGCGTGTCAATAGAACAAAATGCACTGTGATATTCTATACATGGTGATGGTATGTATCAAAAAATAAGAGATCTTCGAGAAGACAATGATCTGAAACAACGGGAATTAGCTGAGTATCTGAACTGTTCTCAGCGGGTTTACAGCAACTACGAGTTGGGCCAGCGTGATATTCCTACGGATATCCTGATCAAACTGTCAAATTATTATAACGTATCTGTGGATTATCTCCTCGGCCTGACCAACAATCCCAAAAGAAATAAATAAGCACCGCTTCGGAAACAAATTTCCAAAGCGGTGCTTTTATGTACATTATAAATCAGGCATTTGCCTTCTTGGCTGCCTTGGCGTCAGCGAAGATGGAGTAACCATTGGACAGGACGGTCAGGATGTTTGCCAGGAAAGCAAACCAGTTGCCGTAGAAACCGTCAAAGAAGCAGAACATGGACTGTGCGATGATGATAGCCACGCGGAACACGTTAACATTCTTGGTATCCAGAACAGCAGTCAGGATGATGGTGTACAGAACAGGGATCCAGTAGATCAGCTTCAGAGTTTCAACAGAATTGGTACCGTCGTAGCCCTCGATGGTGCTCTTGTAGAAGCACAGGCTCAGGATGATCTGGACAACGATGAAGATAACCTTCCACATCAGGGGCTTCTTGGACTTGGGCAGGATCAGATTACGGATGACGCCCAGGGTGTTGCCGATACCGCCGGAGACAGCGCCGAACATGAAGTTACCTGCACCCAGGAAACCCAGCTGGAAGCACTGGCCGATGACGATCTGTTCCTTCTTCTTCAGGAAGCCGATGGCGACCATGATGATGCAGGCAATGGCAGAACAAACATTAGCAAAGAAAATGATATCGAACATATTAACCTCCGAAATATGTAGTCAAGGTATTCTATTTCGTACAAAAAGTGTCAGAAAAGCTCTTTGGCAAAAATCCCCCAGCCTTGCGACTGGGGGATTTTATTACCTTGTAAAGCTACAGATTACTCGTAGATCTCGGTGACGACACCGGAACCGACGGTACGGCCGCCTTCACGGATAGCGAAACGCAGGCCCTTCTCGATAGCGATGGGGGTGATCAGCTCGACGTTCATGACAACGTTGTCGCCGGGCATGCACATCTCAGTGCCTTCGGGCAGAGTGATGATGCCGGTAACGTCAGTGGTACGGAAGTAGAACTGAGGACGGTAGTTGTTGAAGAAAGGAGTGTGACGGCCGCCTTCTTCCTTGGACAGGACGTAAACCTGGCCAGCGAACTTGGTCAGAGGCTTGATGGAGCCGGGCTTGCACAGAACCTGGCCTCTCTCGATTTCCTTCTTGTCAACGCCACGCAGCAGAGCGCCGATGTTGTCGCCAGCTTCTGCGTAGTCCAGCAGCTTGTGGAACATCTCGATGTCGGTGCAGACGGTTTCCTTCATCTCTTCACGCAGACCGACGATCTGAACCTTGTCGTTCTTGTTGATCTGGCCACGCTCAACACGACCGGTAGCAACGGTGCCACGGCCGGAGATGGTGAAGACGTCCTCAACGGGCATCAGGAAGGGCATGTCAGCCTTACGGTCGGGAGTGGGGATATAGTCGTCAACAGCGTCCATCAGCTCCTTGATGCAAGCATACTCGGGAGCGTTGGGATCGGTGGACTCGGAGATCAGAGCGTTCAGAGCGGAACCCTTGACAACGGGGATGTCGTCGCCGGGGAACTCGTAGGAAGACAGAGTCTCACGGATCTCCATCTCAACCAGCTCCAGCAGCTCTTCGTCGTCGACCAGGTCAGCCTTGTTCATGAAGACAACGATAGCGGGAACGCCGACCTGACGAGCCAGCAGCAGGTGCTCC
>JAGARK010000024.1 GCA_017622295.1 Oscillospiraceae bacterium | reverse complement strand
TATGGCAACGATTGAAAAGATCACCGGCAAAACCGGCACCACCTACCGGATCAGCGTCTCCGGCGGCTTCGATACCTCCGGCAAGCGGATCCGCCACAGGACGACCTACAAGCCCGCCGCCGGTATGACAGAACGGCAGATCCAGAAGGCCGTCCAGCGGGCCGCCGCAGACTTTGAGCGCTCGATCGAACAGGGTTACGCCCTGGATAACCGGCAGACCTTCGCAGACTATGCGGAGTATGTGCTGGAGCTGAAGGAACGCACCGGCGTTCGCACCCGGACCCTTGACCGGTACCGGGAGCTGCTGGGCCGGATCAACGCCGCGATCGGCCACATTAAGCTGATTGACCTCCGCCCGCAGCACCTGAACAGCTTCTACAAGAACCTGGCAGAGCCTGGGATCCGCGAAGGTGGCGGCAGCGCCACGGCCCGCATTGACATTCCGGCCTGGCTGAAGAAGAACAAAAAGACCAGGACAGCGATCGCAGAGGCCGCCGGAATCTCCGCCGCCACCGTAGGCACCGCTACCAGGGGCGAACCGATCAGCGAAGAAAAGGCCGCAGCGATCGCCCAGGCCATGGGCAAACGCCTGGAGGAAGTCTTCAGGGTGGAGAAGAACACCGCCCCGCTGGCAGACAAGACGATCCTGGAGCACCATCGGCTGATCTCCACGATCCTGACCCAGGCGGAAAAGGAAATGCTGGTACCGTACAACGCAGCAGCGAAGGCCACCCCGCCACGGACAGAGAAGAAAGACCCGAACTACTTTCAGCCGGAACAGATCGCCGCGATCCTGAAGGCCCTGGAGCATGAGCCGCTGAAGTGGCGGGCGATCACCCACCTGATGATCGTCACCGGTTGCCGCCGGGGCGAGATCATGGCCCTGAAGTGGGAAAAGGTTGATCTGGACACCGGCAAAGTCCGCATTGACCGTTCCCTGGTAATAACCAAAAGCCAGGGCATTGTGGACGGCCCCACCAAAACCAGCGACGTCCGTATTTTGACGTTGCCCCAGGAAACAAAGGACTTACTTCGGCAGCACCGGCGGGAACAGCTCCGGCTCCAGCTTGCAAACGGCGATCGCTGGCAGCACACCGGCTACGTCTTCACCCAGGACAACGGCGACCACATGAGCCCCGACAGTATCACCGGCTGGCTCAATGACTTCTCCGCCCGCCATGGCCTGCCACATATCAACCCCCACGCCTTCCGCCACACGGTGGCCTCCGTCCTCCTGGCAAACGGTACCGATATTGTCACGGTGTCGAAGCAGCTGGGCCACGCCAGCGTCACCACCACAGAAAACTTTTACAGCCACATCATAGAGGAAAACAAAGCGAAGGCGTCCGAATGTATCGCCGACGTGCTGCTCCGGAAGAAGGCATAAAAAAAGCCGCCCGGTGATCCCGGACGGTGACCCAAAATTATCAATTTTCTGGCCCATTGGCCCAAAATTGGCCCAAAATGATAAAAGGGCCGTTTTCAAAACAGCCCTAAAAGTTAGAAAAATCCCGGTATTCGTAGTGAATACCGGGTATTTTTATGGTTGCGGAGGCAGGACTCGAACCTACGACCTCCGGGTTATGAGCCCGACGAGCTTCCAACTGCTCTACTCCGCGATATTCGGTGCACCTCTCGATTGCTCAGTTATTCTAGCATACGTTTTCTATTTTGTCAACCCCTAATTTGATTTTTTCGCAAAAAAGAAAGACAGCCCCGAAGGGCTGTCTGATATCCTTACAGAATTCCCGTGGACTGCAAAAACAGAATCACCAGAATTACTGGGGCGGCATACCGAATCATAAACCCATACATCCTTTTGCGGCGGAAAATATGGCCGCTGGATTCCATTTCCTCCGCGATCCACCGGGGTTTGATGACCCAGCCAACCAGAATGCAAGTCAGCAGCGAGATCAGCGGCATCAGGAAGGAATTGCTGACATAGTCCATCACATCCAGCAGCTGGCCTACCGTTCCGTTGGGCAGAGTTACTTTGAAATAGAGCACATTGTAGCCCATGCAGATCAGCGTCGAAGCACCGGCGGAGAGCAGACCGATGAGCAGACTCATCTTCTTGCGGGTGGTGTGGAACATCTCCATGCAGCTGGCTACCAGGGTTTCCATGATCGACACACTGGAGGTCAGGGCCGCCAGAGCAACCATCACAAAAAATACAACGCCCAGAACCGTACACAAGCTGCCCATGGCTTGAAAAACCTTCGGCAGCGATACAAACATCAGGCCCGGACCGGAGGTCATGCCCTCGGTTCCGGAGAACACATAGATCGCCGGGATGATCATGGCCCCCGCCAGCAGCGCAACGCCGGTGTCAAAAATCTCGATCTGGCTGATCGCATGGCTCAGGTTCACATTTTTGTCAACGTAGGTTCCATAGGTGATCATGATGCCCATGGCCACGCTGAGAGAAAAGAAGAGCTGACTCATAGCATCCAGCAGAATCTTCAGAAACCTGCCAAGCGTCAGTCCCGAGAAATCAGGAATCAGGTATACCGCCATGCCCTGTAAACCGGTCCGCACCGTGCCGTCCGCATCGGTATGCCGCAGTGTCAGTGAAAAGATGGAAATTCCCAGGATCATCACCAGCAGCCCCGGCATAACCAATTTGGAAAAGCGCTCCACACCCTTCTCAACCCCGGAATAGACGATAAAGGCCGTAACCGCCAGGAATGCCAGCATGAACACAACAGGCGCCACCGGGGCAGAAATGAAGGAATCAAAATATCCATTCTGCGCTGCGGCTACCCCCTGCCCCGTCAGGAAAACGGCGATATACTTCAGAATCCACCCGCCGATGACGGAGTAATAGGTCATGATGATGGCGGGAACCAGAAAGGTCAGCTTGCCCAGGAAATCCCACTTTGGATGCAGGCTCGCGAAGGCCTTCATGGGATTTTTCTGCGTCCGGCGGCCGATGGCAATGTCGGTGGTCAGCAGCGTAAATCCAAAAGTCAGCACCAGAATCAGATAGACCAGAATGAACAGTCCGCCTCCGTCCTGGGCAGCCAGATAGGGAAATCGCCAGATGTTTCCCACACCCACAGCGCTGCCTGCTGCAGACAGCACGAATCCGATGGATCCGCTGAATCCGCTTTTCTTTTTGTTTTCCATAGTTTTTCCCCTTTTTTGTCACATGCTTCGTATTATACTGCGCATCCTTCACCTGTGCAAATCGCCATTAGTTTCTTTTCAATCAACTATTGACGTAAAAAGTTTCATTATGATAGAATAGCCTCATGAAACAGATGTAATCCCGCTCTTCAGGAATTACTCACTGAGGAAAAAGTATATTCTTACGAAACATGGTGAAAGAAATGAGCCAGATCAATAAATTTATCGGCCAGCGAATCCGCTGCCACCGCAAAGCCCGGAATCTGACGCTGCAGCAGCTGGCGGAGCTGATCCACAAGAGCCGGGCCAGTGTCAGCAAATACGAAAACGGGGAAATCACCCTGGATATCGAAACTCTTTATGACATCAGCACCGCCCTGGATGTGCCGCTGCATCAGCTGACGGATTATCGCCCCCCGCGTCCCCAGAGCATTCCCGCGCCCGTCAGCCACATCGGCCGGAGCCCCTTTTTCCAAGCGGAGCGGCTGTACTTCTATTTCTATGACGGCCGCTATAACCGCCTGAAGGACGGCGTCATCAACATCCGCCGCACTGCCGACTCCTCCGGAAACTATGAAGCCTCCCTGTCCATCAGCGCCGTCACAGAATCCGGCCGCAGCAGCGAAATCCTCTACTCCGGAAAGGTCGTTTACAGCGATATGCTGATTCGTTTCTCTTTCGTAAATCAATACAACACCCTGGAGGAAGATCTGCTGTACATCTTTAATCCCCTGGACCTGCGGGATTTTTCCGAAGGTCTTTTGTGCGGCATTTCCAGTGCAGATCTGATGCCCTGTGCTTTCAAATGTCTGGTCACCCTGACGCCCCAGGAACCAACCGAGGAGTTGAAGCAGCACCTGCTCATTACGCCCAAGGAACTGCGCCGCTGGAAGAAACTGAACATGCTGATCGTGGACAACCGGACATAAGCAACATCAAAAAACCGCACCTGTCGGTGCGGTTTTTTCATCACTGCCCATCCAGCGCAGCACGCAGCTTCTCCAGCGCCCGCTTTTCAATGCGGGATACATAGCTCCTGCTGATGCCGGTTTTTTGGGCAACCTCCCGCTGGCGCTGAGGCGCATTACCATACAGGCCATAGCGCAGCGCAACCACCTGCCGCTCCTGATCCGTCAGGCAGGTATCGATTGTGCTGCGCAGTTCCTGTATGGACTCCCGCCGGGTCACATTATCCAGAAGGTCCCAATCATCACTGACCACATCCATCAGTGACAGAGCTGCCCCATCGCTGCCCGTTTCGATGTAGTCCGACAGCGACACATCCTGCGCACTTTTGCGCTGGGAACGAAAATGCATCAGGATTTCGTTTTCCACACACCGCGCTGCATAGGTAGCCAATCTGGCACCTTTGGACGCATCGAACGTACTGATTCCCTTGATCAGACCGATGGTCCCGATTGAAATCAGATCTTCCTGGTCCGATGTCTGGGCGTAATACTTTTTCATAATGTGTGCCACAAGCCGGAGATTCCGCTCGATCAGCACATTGCGGGCGTCTATGTCCCCCTTGGCGGCCAACTGCAGATAATGCTGTTCCTCCTCACGGGTCAGTGGTTTCGGAAAGCTTCCGGTGGAAAGCTGCAGTGAATACAACAAACTGCCAAGCATCAGCCATGCGGCTGCCAGCATACCCATCACCTCCGATGGAATTGTATTCGTCCGCGCTCGTCCATTTGACTGCCGATTCGTCTGCAGGGCGGATGCTTTTCAGTGCAGCGCAGCTTGCGGCAGCATATTTGCAGGCTCCGCAGTAAAAAATTCTATTTTGGGGAATCCATATTGCTGATATTTCGATTTCATGATATAGTAAAATCAGATATTATAAGGAGGGAATCTTATGAAAAACCGCATTTTATCTCTTGCTCTGGTCATCTGCCTTCTTTGCTCTCTTGTGCCGGTGACGGCTTCCGCGGCAGAAATCGTGGACAGCGGCACGATCACAGGCAGCAACATCTCCTGGACACTGGACAGCAATGGCCTGCTGACCCTCTCCGGCTCCGGCGAGATCCCCCGCTGCTCCATGGAGTCTGACATTCCCTGGTTCAAATACTATGAGGATATCACCGCCGCCGTGGTCGAAGACGGCATTACAAACATCGGCTACTACTGCTTCTATAAGTGCTATCAAATGGAAAGCGTCTCCATCCCCGACAGCGTCACCGCCATCGAACCCTACGCCTTCTACTGGTGCCGCAGTCTGACAGAGCTTGTCCTGCCGCAAAATGTGAAGAGCATCGGCATGCAGGCCTTCTACAACTGCGACGGCCTCGAATCCATTGAACTCAGCAACCGCCTGATCTACGTCGGTTACAGCGCCTTCGATTCCTGCCGGACTCTGACAGAGATCACCATTCCCGCCAGCGTCGAAACCCTGGAATCCTATTGCTTCCGTTCCTGCGAGAATCTTCGCACCGTGGCCTTCGAAGGCAACGCCCCTGCGTTCGGAGGCTCTGTCTTCTCCGGCAACGGACTGCTGATCAACATGATATGCCGATATCCTGAAAACAACGCCACCTGGACCTCCGACGTCATGCAGGACTACGGCGGCCGCGTCACCTGGGAGCCCTATACCTACACCGGCGGGGACACCGAAATTGAGATCCCTGTGGTTGCCAGCGGCACCTGCGGCGAGAACGCCAGCTGGACGCTGAACGACGAAGGCCTCCTGACCATCTCCGGCACCGGACCTATGGGGGATTATGACTACACCAATATCCCCTGGAAGGATTACCGGAAGCAAATCACCGCTTTCGTTGTGGAAGAGGGTATTACATCCCTGTGCACCTATTGTTTCGCTATGTGTTCCAACCTGACCGAAATCACTTTGTCCAGTACCGTTGAATCCATGGGGCATAAGGCCATCTACAGCAACGCCTCCCTGACTGCCATCCATGTAGCGGAAGATAATCCCTATTATTCCAGTCTTGACGGTATGCTGTTCAACAAGGATCAGACGCAGCTGCTTGAAGTTCCGATCACTGTTACAGAAGTGACGATCCCCGAGGGGATCACCTCCATCAGCGACAGTACGTTCTCCAACTGCAAATACTTGAGTAGTGTAACCCTGCCGGACAGCCTTACCTCCATCGGTGAATACGCATTTGCATTCTGCTACAGTCTGAAGGAGATCACGATTCCCGAAGGCGTCATAACCATCGGCAAAGGTGCTTTTTACGACTCCAATCTGGCAAACATCTGGTTCCGGGGCGATCAGCCCGTAATCGGAGAAAATGCATTTGGAACGCTTGAGGTCGATGTATACTTCCCCGCCAAATATGAGTCATGGTGGTATTATCAGGATGTTTACGGCGCAAAGGTGATCGCATATATCCCCTATGAGCTTGGCCTCCCCGGCGACCTGAACGCCGACGACATCGTGGATGATGCTGACGTGGCGCTGCTGCTGTGGCACACCCTGTTCCCGGAGAACTACGCGATCTCCGGCGATGCCGACTTCACCGGCGACGACAATGTGGACGACGCAGACGTTGCATATCTGCTGTGGCACACCCTGTTCCCGGAGAACTATCCCCTCTGACAATTCGCAAATCAAGAAAAAGCACCGGTTTTTCCGGTGCTTTTTCTTGACTATTCAATCTGACAAATCTATAATAGGTTTATCCAAATATGAACATTTCATAAACAGGAGGAATCCACCATGAAGAAAATGATCAGCCTGCTGCTGTGCGCGGTGATGGTGCTGGGTATGCTGCCCATGCTGCCGGTTTCCGCCGCCACAGTCAAGACGGAACGGGAAGTTCTGGTCGCATCCACCGATGAAAACAGCCAGTCTCACGGTGCCTGGACCACCGTCACGGAAGAGCACGAGGTCCCCGAGCGGCCCGCTGTGCCCGCCACCCCAGTGCAACAAAGATCCGTATCTGTGAACGAGTACGGCGAGTACAGCTTTGAAACCTTTGAGGATCTGAAGGAGCTGGCGTCCAGCACCTATGCTGAGTGGACTCCCGCCTGGTATGGGGGCACCGAAGATCTTGTGATTTCTGAGGATCTTGTGATCCCGGAGAATCTGGATGTCTATGCCGAGAATGTCACTGTGATCGTTCCCGAAAACGTGTCGCTGACGATCGATGGTTATTTGGCGGCCGCATCCATCACCGTTGCCGGCACCTTTACGGCTACCTCTAATGGTTACTTCAGCGTTGCTGATCTCTTCCAGGTATCCGGCACAGCCGAATGCTATAGTGCCCATGTCCGTAGAAATCTTGAAGTTACCGGCACCTTGTACCTGAACGGTAATATCTCTATGTCTCCTGATACCACAGTGGTCGGAAAGGAAAATATTGTTTTCAAAGATTCCTGGGCACATCTTTTCTACGACTGTGGCGTGGAAACCATTGACGAACTGAAAGAAGCCATCGCCGCAGCCAATGATTCCACAGACTCCCACGAGCGGTTCGGTATTTATTTCTCCAATACCGAAGAGGTGGTGCTGACAGAATCCCTGACGATTCCCGCAACGGTCGCTTCCCTCACGATCTGGCACAGCTTTAGCAGCGTCGGTCTGACCGTGGCAGAGGGCGCCACTCTGACGCTGGAGTGCGATTATTTCCAGACTGCCAATCCCATCACCATCCATGGTACACTGGAAAACAACAGCCACATCATGGTTGAATATGAAGAAGGCGGTCTGCTGTCCTTCGCCGATGGCGGCACCTACACCGGCACAGGTATACTGCAGATCTTCTGCGAACCCGGAACCGATCATCAGGATGCGGTCCCCGGTCTGGATATGACCGATGTTCAGGCTACCGAACACAATGATTACAGCCATTACTGGGAACTGAAAAACATGGCCGGTCTGACCCAGCTGGGCACTCCCACCGAGCTGAAGTGGGGCTATTCCGAATCCTGGTACTGGGACGAAGAAACCCAGACCACCAAGGTGACGCTGGTAGAAGGCCTCCCCGGTTCCGCCAGCTGGAAGACCGCTCAGCCGGATCAGGCACAGGCCGAGATCAGCTTCTACCGTGTCGATGGTGACACTGAAGAATACTGGACCGGCTCCAGCTGGCATTTTGGCTCCATGGATCAGCCGGAATACCGGGCTGTGGATACCTTTATCCTGTCCGACCCCGAAAGCGGCGACTACTACTTCACCGTCACCTCCACGGGCGACTACACCCAGTATTACAACAGCGAGACCGCTGTTTCCGACATCTGGACCTATGTGAAGCCCAATGCACAGCTTGGCGCATGCTCCAATCTGAGCTGGGATGGCTATAACGCTGACTGGGATACTACCGTCGTCAGCTGGGCCGCCCCTGAAGATGCTTCCAATGTTGGCTTCTATGAGACCGAATGGTACTATGCCCCCACCGCAGATGACGAACCTTACAGCATTGGCAGTTCCTGGGGCATGAGTGATACGACGGATTCCATCTGGGACAATTTGTTCCAGGATAACGGCATCGGTTACTACTATTTCAAGGTCCGCGCCATCAGCTCCGACATCACCGTCTGCTGCAACGGTCCCTGGTCCGAGCTGAGCCCCGCCTACAATGTGACGGAGCTGAGCGAAGGCGTGCAGGATCAGCTGGATAATATCATTTCCGATTCCGCGCTGACCGCCGAAGAGAAGGTCGATGCCGTCCGTGATCTGGACACCAACGATCTGAAGACCGCCATGCTGGCCGATGAAGCTGTTGTGGATCAGCTCCTCTCTCTGGAAAACGAGACAGCCGGCGGTCAGGCTGCAGTTGAGGTTTCCAACAATGCCAGTGCATTTGACGCTTCTCAGATTTCCATCGTCGGCGCAAACCTGAACACCACCGTTGACGACACCGAGGGCGTCACCCTGGTCATCGACAAGCCCGAGGAAGAGCATATCATTCCCGAGGCCTATGACAACTCTGTTGCCATCAGCTTCTCCATGGATCTGGAGAATGTTGCCGACACCGAGAATCTGGAGGTCCCCGTCAAGATCACCCTGCCCGTTCCCGCCGCCATCAATCCCGCCTTCCTGGTGGTCCTGCACTATCACGCAGACGGCACTGTGGAGGAGGTCTGGCCCTACATCTATGACGACGGCGGCCAGTATTTCGCCTCCTTTGTCCTGACCAGCTTCTCCGACTTCGTCATGACCGAAATCAAGGTCGAAAGCGAAGCCTCCGGAGACCTGAATGCCGACGGCATCGTGGACGACGCTGACGTTGCCCTGCTGCTGTGGCACACCCTGTTCCCCGAAAACTACACGGTCTCCGGCACTGCCGACTTCAACGGCGATACTATCGTCGATGACGCAGACGTTGCATATCTGCTGTGGCATACTCTGTTCCCGGATAATTATCCCCTGGCATAATGAATACCCGAGCCGGGGCTGCAAAAAATTGCAGCCCCGGTTTTATAATATTTGACAAAATCCGCGGCGCTCTTTATACTGGAATCAAAATCCAACAAAAAAGGAGCCCAACCCATGAAACGTTTTTCCGCGCTGACGGCCGCGCTTTGTATGATCGTCCTCCTTGCTTTCTCCGCCCTGGCGGCGGAATACGGTGATATGGCCAACAGCTGGCGGTATGAAGACGGCCAGCCCATCGACCTGCCCTCATTCATGAATGAGGACGAAGAAGAGCCCTATCACCCCGAAGCGACCCTGCTGGGCATCGACGTCAGCCATCACCAGGGAAAAATCGACTGGGAAGCTGTTGCTGCCGACGGTGTGGGCTTCGCGATCCTGCGCTGCGGCTACGGTGAGAACATTCCGGAGCAGGATGACCGTTGCTTTGAATACAACGCATCGGAATGCCAGCGGCTGGGGATCCCCTACGGCGTATACCTCTATTCCTACGCCACGACGCCGGAGCAGGCATCCATTGAGGCAGATCATGTGCTGCGGCTCATCGAAGGTAAAACCTTGAGCTATCCTATCTATTACGATCTGGAAGACGATTCCACCATCGGTTCTGATCATGCCGCCATCGCCACCGCCTTCTGTGAAAAGATTTCCGCCGCCGGATATCCCGTGGGTATCTACGCCAACCTCTACTGGTGGACTACATACCTCACCGATCCCTGCTTTGACAACTGGTACCGCTGGGTCGCTCAGTATCGCACCTTCTGCGACTATGAAGAGGAATTCCACATCTGGCAGTATTCCAGAAGCGGAATCATCAACGGCATCGACGGCAATGTGGACATGAATTTTCAAATCGGCTATCCCTCCAATCACGGTGCCTGCTCCATCAGTCACAACTGTGAGGAGGCCGTCGTGCCGCCCACCTGCACCGACTTCGGCTACACCATATACACCTGCATCGTCTGCGGCGCCAGCTTTACCGACGACTATGTGGATCCTGTCGGTCATATGAGTCCGGAGGATGCTTCTCAATGGCTGTTCGATACAGCACAGCACTGGTACGAATGCAGCTGCGGCGAGATTCTTGGAACCCAGGCCCATGTTTTTGAGGCTGCGGAGAATCCCGCCTGCACCCTCTGCGGCCATATCCGCACCCTGACCCCCGGCGATCTCAATGGCGACAGCCGGGTGGATGATGCCGATGTGGCCCTGCTGCTGTGGCACACCCTGTTCCCGGAGCAGTATATCCTTCAAGGCAGCGGCGATTTCACCGGCAGCGAGGATGTGAACGACGAAGACGTTTCCTATCTTCTGTGGCATACCCTGTTTCCGGAGCAATATCCCCTGAACTAAACATAAAGAGGTCACGATCAGAATCGTGACCTCTTTTCATTTTCAATCAACCGGCAAGGATCGCTGCCAGGAATACGGAGCCATTGGCACTGTAAATGCCCACGCCGATGGTGGTATAGGCAGGATTCAGGAGGTCCGCACTGTTGGACTCCGCGCCCATCCATTTATTAACGATGGATGCAGCGTCATATCCAGTGGTGTGGGCCAGTTCCTCGGCAGCACTGCTGTAACCGAAGCCGTAATCGGACAGCACCGTCTGCCAGCCGCTGCCATCGGGGCGGGTGTGGCTCCAGGACTGACATATCTCATAAGCCCGGACCGAGGCGATGCCGCACAGGGTCCCGCTGAAGTGCAGGGGCTCCAGTCCCGCGTCGGCACGGCAGGCATTGATCTGCTCCGCCACTGCCGATTCCAAACTGCCCGGGATGTAGTCGGAAATATCAAACACCGGCGGCTGCGTCACTTCCGTTACGGGAGGCTCTGTTTCCGGCGGCTGGGTGGCGGGAGGCTCCGTGGCTTTGGGTGCTGCAGGCTTGGAAGAGGAGTTGGTTTTGGATCCGGAGGGTTTCTGGGAGGAAGCAGGCGCTTTCGTTTCCTCGGGAAGCGTTTCCGTGGGAGCCTCGGTTTCCTCCGTGGCAGTCTCTTCCGGCCTGGTTTCCTCCATCGGCGCGGCAGTTTCCTCGGGGTTCAGGGGAATGTTCACCACCGTGTCCGCCAAAAACAGCCGCTCTGCCTCCGGCCGGGATAAGCCGCAGCCTGTCATGAACAATCCCAGCAGCAAACACAGCAAGATCAGTTTTTTCATGGACGATCCCCCTTTTACCAGTCCGCCCGCAGCTCGGAGCTCAGGGGCAGCGTGTGGAAAATTTCCGCCACAATGGCCCGGAATTCGTCGATGTCCGTGGTCTTGCGCAGGCGCTTGCCCAGCTTTTCGCTGCCCTCGAACATCAGGATCATGTGCCGCCAGTTCTCCTTCATGCGGAACATGGCGTTCCGGGAGCCATTGAAGACCACCATATACTCCTCCAGCAGCGCGTCATGGAACGCCTCCAGCGTTACCGCGTCGGTGCCGGTGAGCATGCCGGGATTACCGATGAGGCCCCGGCCGATCATGATGGCCTCCACCTGGGGAAACTCCGCCTCGAAGGCCTTCAGCTCCGACAGGGTCCGGATGTTGCCGTTGTAGCACAGGGGAAGTTTGCTGTTTTCCAGGGCATACCGGAAGGAATCCATGAAAACGTCACCGTTATAGAACTGCTTGCGCACCCTGGGATGAATGGTCAGCTCCCGGATGGGATAGCGGTTGAAGACCTCCAACAGCCGGGGAAATTCTTCGGGAGCCTCGATGCCCAGCCGGGTCTTGACGGAAATGGGCAGTGGCGCCCGGGCGAAAATCTCGTCCAGAAAGCGGTCCAGTGTATCCGGGTCCCGGAGCATACCGGAGCCCTTGCCCTTGGCAACCACGGTGCCGGAGGGACAGCCCACATTCAGATTCACTTCGTCATAACCCAGCTCCCCGCATTTTTCGGCCGCCCAGAGAAAATCATCCGGAACCTTGGTCAGCAGCTGGGGCACAGCCCGGAAGGAAACGCTGTCCGCCCGTGGAAGCTCCCGGGCCTCCCGGGGTGTCAGGGCCCGGTGGACCGTGGGGGACATGAAGGGCATATGGTAAGAATGGATGCCGGAAAAATGGGCATGGTGGGCCCGGCGGTAAATGCTGTCCGTCAGCCCCTCCATAGGGGCGAAATAATAGCGCATAGAGTGGCTCCTTTGCTGGTCAGATTGCAGTTTGTCGCGCAGAGGCGCGAAATGCATAATGCATAATGCAAAATGTAAAATTGAAGAGTTTTCTTCGAAAACAATTTAAATTGTGGGCTCCGCGCACACCATAATTCTGCATTTTGAATTTTGCATTATGCGGCCATCGGCAGCCGCTAACCTGCAATTTGAAATACTAATACTAGAAATATATCACAGCCCCTCTTTCTTTGCAAGGGCAGGCTGTTGCATCCAAACTTTTTCAGGATTATACTTATAAAGCATGCAACCGCTGCCGTTTTTTGCGGAGTAGATAGGTGAAGACCGGTCAAACAGAAAGGAAGTGACATGTTTGGAGGACAAACAGATCGTCGCATTGTACTTACAGCGCAATGAGCAAGCCCTGGCGGAGACCGCCGCGAAATATGGGAAATACTGCTTCTCCATAGCCAATAACATTCTCGAAAACGCCGCGGACACGGAGGAGACGGTGAATGACGCGTATCTCGGTGTCTGGGCCGCCATTCCACCCCACCGGCCGGTGATGCTCTCCACATTTGTAGGAAAGATCACCCGGCGGCTCGCCATCAAGCGCTGGCAGATGAACCGGGCCCAGAAGCGGGGCGGCGGAGAAATGGAGCTGGCACTGGAAGAGCTGTCGGATTGCATTCCGTCAAGAAATACCGTGGAGACGGCAGTGGAAGCTGCGGAGCTGAGTAAAGCTCTGAACCGCTTCGTACTGGCGCTCCCGCGGACAGAACGAAATGTTTTCGTCTGCCGATACTGGTACTTAGACTCCATCGATGCCATCGCACAGCGCTACAATTTTACCCAGAGCAAGGTCAAATCCATGCTCAGCCGCACCCGAAAGAAACTTTATACCCACCTTCAGAAGGAGGAGATTGATTTATGACACCCGAAAAGCTTCTGACCGCCCTGAATGACATTGACAGCGGTGCCATCCGGGAGGCCCACACCGAAAAAGCACCTGCGCGGAAAGCAAACCGCCGCCTCAGCTTTCTGATTGCGGCCATCATCGCCGTAACCGCCCTGACCGCCACGGCCTTCGCTGCCGAGGAGATTACCGGCTGGTTCCGGGAGTATTTTGTCCGGAATACCGAAAACGATCTAACCCCCGGCCAGATCGAATTTATTGAAGAAAACGAGCAGATCATTGAAGAAACCCAGGATGCAAACGGATTCCAGCTGGAACTGAAATCTGTCCTCGCAGACAGCAGTACCATTTATATTACATTGGGCATTACCGCCCCGAAAGCTTTACCCTTTGATGAAGACAACCGACTCGCCTTCGATCCCTTCGATTTTTACGATCAAAATCTCAAAACACCCCAAGCCTTGTCTGCCTGGGTTCTGGATGACGGAGATACCTCGGATCACACAAACGATCTGATTCTGGTATACACACTGGGAAGCTGGAACGAAAGCGATCAGTGGACCCTTCGTATCAAGGAACTGAAGCTGTGGATCCATGATGCTGCATACGAGCAGAACCTTCTGGACACCAAATATGCAGGCCAGGAAAACATCATGCTCACAGACGAGGAAGCCGCCCTGGCCTACCGGTTTGAAACTTTAACCGAAGGCCCCTGGGAATTCTCCATCGACCTGAGCAAGGTAGACAGCGCAGAACTGGAAATGGTCACCGACCCCTTCACCACCCAAAGCTGCTGCGGCTTCAAGGCCGATGGAACGCTGGTCAACGAAGAAGTCACCATCAACTCCATCATCATCCGCCCTCTCAGTGCCACCATTCAGACGGAACTCACAGAATCCAGAGCCGCACCGGACTTTACGCCTACCATGGATGATCAGATTTTTGTGGTTATGAAAGACAGCAGCCGAATCCAGCTTCATCCTGATTGGGCCATGAGCGGAAAACAGCATTTTACCACCGAATCCCCCATCATTCTCGACGAGGTAGATTACGTCCTCCTTGCCGACGGAACCAAACTGATGGCTCCGTAAGCTGCAGTTTATCGCTCAGCCTATGCCTTCCCCTTTGGGGACACCCCAGGGTGGCTTCTCTTGCCCCTTTGGGGCAATTCACCTTCAGGTGGCACGGCGAAGCCGTGACGGAAGAGGTGCTACCGTACTACGATTTTCCTGAGGCCAATAATAAACGGAACCTTGCTCCACACCTCTCCCGCCCCCTTCGGGGGCACCCTCCCCAAAGGGGAGGGCCTGAACTACTCGACAAACTGAAATCTGACCACCAAAACGACAAAAGCCGCCCTCTCTTGAGGGCGGCTCATTGTTTTTAGATTTCCATGATGACAGGCAGGATCATGGGGTTGCGCTTGGTGGTCTTATACAGGTAACCGCTCAGGTCGTTCTTGATGGCAGACTTAATGGTGGACCAGTCGCGGATACGCTTGCGCTGGCAGCGCTCGATGGCCTCCATGGCCACCTCCCGAAGCTCCTCCATCAGATCCTCGGACTCCTTGACATAGATGAAGCCGCGGGTGATGATGTCGGGACCGGTCAGCAGGCTGCCGTCTTCGCTGCTCAGGTTGACGCAGACGACGATCATGCCGTCCTCAGCCAGGTGCTTGCGGTCACGCAGCACCACGGCGCCTACATCGCCCACACCGGTGCCGTCCACAAAGACCTTGCCGGCAGGTACGGGAGCGCCCACCTTGCAGGTCTTTCCGGTGAATTCAAACACTGAGCCGATCTCGCCGATGTGGATGTTCCGGGGATTCATGCCCATGGACTGGGCCAGCTTGGAGTGCAGCTGCAGGTGCCGCTGCTCGCCGTGAAGGGGCAGGAAGAATTTGGGCCGTACCAGACCGTGAATGATCTTCAGCTCCTCCTGGCAGGCGTGGCCGGAGGCGTGAAGGCCCTCACTCTTTTCATAGACCACGTCCGCGCCCTTGCGGAAAAGCTCATTGATGATCTTGGAGACATCCTTCTCGTTGCCGGGAATGGCGGAGGCGGAAATGATGATCCGGTCGCCGGCCACGATATCCACCTGCTTGTGGGTATTGAAGGCCATCCGGTACAGGGCGGACATATTCTCACCCTGGGAGCCGGTGGAGACGATGACCACCTTGTTCTTGGGAAGACTCTTGGTGGCAGCCAGGTCCACAATGGTGCCGGGCTTGACCTTCAGATAGCCCAGCTCCTGGGCGACCTTGAGCATATTCTCCATGCTGCGGCCGGTGACGGCCACCTTTCTGCCATAGCGCTGGGCCGTGGCTACGATGGTCTGGATGCGGTGCATGTTGGAAGCAAAGGTAGTGACGATGATACGGCTGTCGCAGTTGCGGAACTGGCGGTCCATGCTCTCAGCCACCACATTTTCGCTGGGAGTGTGACCCTGGCGCTCCACATTGGTGGAGTCGGCCATCAGGGCCAGAACGCCCTGGTTTCCCAGCTCGCCCAGACGGGCCAGGTCCATCATTCCGTCCTGGGAGGTTGGATCAATTTTAAAGTCGCCGGTAAAGATCACCGTGCCCACAGGGGTCTTGACGGCAAATGCCACCGCATCGGCAATGGAATGGTTCACATGGATGAATTCCACACTGAAGCAGCCGGCCTTGACCACATCGCCGGGCTTATGGGTCACCAGCTTGACGGCATCCGCCAGGCGGTGCTCCTCCAGCTTCAGCCGGATCAGGCCGTTGGTCATGGCGGTGCCGTGGATGGGACAATTCACCTGCTGCATGCAGTAGGGAATGGAACCGATGTGGTCCTCATGACCGTGGGTAATGAACATGCCCCGCAGCTTCTTCTGGTTTGCAATCAGGTAGGAAAAGTCGGGGATCACCAGATCCACGCCGTACATATCCTCATCCGGAAAGCCCACGCCGCAGTCAATGACGATCATGTCCTTGCCGTACTCCAGGACGGTGATGTTTTTGCCGATCTCATCCAGGCCGCCCAGAGGGATAATTTTCAGTTTTTCTGCCAATTTATAAACTCCTTTCAGTATTGGCCATAATCAGCAAGTTCTTTTTGGAGCTTGCTGACAGCATAACAAAACAGGCACCCGCTGTCACATCCTCCGGCCCTGTATCGCCCTCGGACTGTGAAAACGCCTGCTGAAATATTCAAATTCTATGTTTGCCCGGGTCTGCCCACCCGGCGCCATCACCGGTATTATAACACAGTAACGGGAAAAAGTATACAATTATTTTTCTTCATATTTTTGCAAAATGCCGGAAACAATTTTTCCGAAGGGTGCAAGAGGAAAAATCTGCCGATTTTCAGGCCTTTTCCCGGGTGATTCTTGCACAGCTTTTTGGGGAAAAACAGTTGCACCGAGGGTTCAGATTTGCTATAATATCGGGTGTAGTATGGATATTGTGGGTTCATATGCGAAGATTTAGGAGGATGATACCGTGAACAAAAAGCTGGGACGACTGCTCCATCCGGGAATGGGTATCTTTTTTTTGATTATGCTGGGCTTCTGCCTGGCTACGCTGGTGCTGGGCGATTATCTGCTGGCCGCTGTCGAGGGTATTGTGACCCTGACCATGTACCTGTTCTATATGATGAAGCGCAGTCACCGCCATCAGCAGCTGCAGCAGTATCTGCAGTCGATTCCCGGAGCCATTGAGTCCGTCAGCCACGGCGAAAGCCCCTTCCCCACGGTGGCTGCCCGTCTGGGCGACGGCGGCATCATCTGGGCCAATGAAGCCTTCATCAATCTCACCGGTCTGTCCGATTCCATGGCAGAGCATCTGCTGACCGACGCCCTGCCCAACTTCACCACCGACTGGCTGGTGGACCGGAAGACCGAAGCCCCCTATGACATCACCCTGGACGGCCGCCGCTTCCGGGTCTACGGCACCAGCTACCGTGCCGACGATCCCGCCGGCACCATGATCGGCGTGTTCTATCTGAGCGATCTGACCATGCTCTATCAGGTCCGGGACGAGTATGTCCGCTCCCGCCCGGTGGTTTCCATCATCCTCATCGACAATTACGAGGAACTGACCAAGAACCTGTCCGAAAGCGCCATCTCCAACCTCAACGCCAAGCTGGGCGACGCCATCACCGCATGGACCGACGGCCAGCACGGCCTTCTGCGCAAGCTGGACCGGAGCCGTTTCCTCTATATCTTTGAAAAGCGGGATCTGGACGGCGTCATTGCCGACAAATTCTCCCTGCTGGAGGATATGCACCAGATCACCAGCCCCTCGGGCCTCAGCGCCTCCGTTTCCATCGGCCTGGGCGTGGACGGCGCCAGCTTTGAAGAAAGCTATGATTTTGCCGCGCTGTCCATTGAAATGGCCCTGAGCCGCGGCGGTGACCAGGCCGTCATCAAGGACCGGTTCAATTTCTCCTTCTACGGTGGCCGCAGCAAGGAGGCCGATTACCGCAGCAAGGTCCGTTCCCGCGTCACCGCCAACTCCCTGATGGAGCTCATCGGCCAGAGCGACCACGTCTTCATCATGGGACACCGGAACGCCGACCTGGACTCCGTCGGCGCCGCCATGGGCATCTGCTGCCTGTGCCGCAAGAAGGGCAAAAAATTCAACATCGTTCTGGACATGGAGAACAACGCCTCCCAGCAGCTGCTCAAGGAGATCCTCCAGGTTCCCGAATATGCAGCCGATGTGTTCATCTCCGGCCAGGAGGCACTGCTTGTCTGCGACAACAAGAGCATCCTGATCGTCGTGGACACCAACCGGCCGGATCAGGTGGAGTTCAAGCCCCTGCTCGAAGCCATTTCCAAGGTCTGTGTGGTGGACCACCACCGCCGGGCTGCGGATTATATCAATCCCGTGGTGGTCAATCTCCACGAGCCCTACGCCTCCTCCGCTGCCGAACTGGTAACGGAGCTGCTGCAGTACGCCGTGGAGACCAGCGATATTCTGCCCATTGAGGCCAAGAGCCTGCTGGCGGGCATCTGCCTGGACACCAAGTTCTTCAACGTCCGCACCGGCGAGCGCACCTTTGAGGCCGCCGCTGTCCTGCGGCGTATGGGCGCCGATCCCACGGAAGTCAAGATGCTGCTGCAAAACGACTTCCAGGACACCATGGCAAAATATCAGATCATCAAATCCGCCCGTCTGTACCGCCAGGAGCTGGCCATTGCCGCGCTGAACAGCGCCACCACCCGGGTCCTGGCTGCCCAGGCAGCGGACGAGCTGCTGAACATTTCCGGCATCACCGCCTCCTTCGTGCTCTATCCCGATGGCGACACCGTCATCATCTCCGCACGAAGCATTGGCAGTGCCAATGTTCAGATGATCCTGGAGCCCCTGGGCGGCGGCGGCAACACCGCCACTGCTGGCGCACAGGTGAAAAATTCCAACGTCAAGGATGTGCTGGACCGTCTGGTTGCATCCATTGACAAATTCTATGAAGAGTAAATAATTTGCACGTCATCGCCGGTGCCTGCCAGCCCGCAATGACATGAGTAAGGAGAAGATATTATGAAGGTTATTCTGTTACAGGACGTGAAAGGCAAGGGCAAGAAGGGCCAGATGCTGGAAGTTTCCGACGGCTACGCAAGAAACTTCATGCTGCCCAAGAAGCTGGCCATTGAGGCTACTCCCGATGCCATCAACACCATGCGCATGAACGACAAGGCCACCCAGGAGCGCATCGCCCGTGAGAAGGCCGAAGCTCTGGAAATCTCCAAGAAGCTGCGGGCCATGACTCTGACCGTCACCGCCAAGGGCGGCGGCGCAGGCCGTCTGTTCGGCTCCGTCACCAACCAGGAAATCGCCGACGCGCTGGCAAAGTCCTCCGGCATCAAGCTGGACAAGCGCAAGATCGTCATTTCCGATCCCATCAAGGCTGTTGGCACCTACACCGTCACCTGCAAGCTGGGCTACGAGATCAACGCCCCCCTGACCGTCAAGATCGAAGAGGCCTAAGAAATGAAAAATGCAGAATGATTGTATGCCTTCGGCATTGATCATCATCGCACAGCGATACCGCATTTTTGCATTCTGAATTCTGCATTTTATGAGAGAGGAGAAATATCATGGATGAAGAATTGATGGCGCGGCAGCCGCCCCAGTCACTGGAGGCCGAACAGGCTGTGCTGGGCTCCATCCTCATCGACAGCCGGTGCATCACCGATGTGGTGGGTGTCGTGGCTCCCGAGGACTTCTATCTGAAGCAGAACCGGGAGATTTTCGAGACCATCTACACCATGTTCAATTTCTCCCAGACCATTGACCCGGTGACGGTGCTGGACAAGATGAAGGAGCTGGGTGTCTACCAGGACAATTCCAGAGACTACATCCTCCAGCTGATGGAGATCACCCCCACCGCGGCCAATGTGACCCGGTACGCCAACATCGTCCGGGAAAAGGCCATGCTCCGGGGTCTTGCCCAGGCAGCCACCGACATTTCCGAGACCGTCTACTCCCAGGTGGGTACCGCCTCCGAAATGCTGGAGACCGCTGAGAAGAAGATCTACGCCCTGCGTAAGGGCGAGCGCGGTGACTCTCTTGAGCATATCGGCACCGTTCTGCACCGGGTCTTCGACCATCTGACGGAGCTGAGCCAGTCCGATTCCGCCATCCCCGGCCTGTCCACGGGATTGCGGGATCTGGACACCAAGATCAACGGTCTGAACAAATCCGACCTTTTGCTGATCGCGGCAAGACCCGCCATGGGTAAAACCTCTTTCGCCCTGAACATCGGCCTGAATGTGGCCAAGAAATACAAGTCCACCGTGGCCTTCTTCTCCCTGGAAATGTCCCGGGAGCAGCTGGCAATGCGCCTGGTTTCCGGCGAGAGCTTCGTGGACAGCCAGAAGCTGGCCACCGGCAAGCTCAGCGAGGAGGAATGGACCAAGCTGTGCATGGCCTCCGCTGCCCTGAGCCAGACTGACATCCGGGTAGACGACAATCCCGCCATCACCGTTGCCGAAATGAACGCCAAGCTGCGCCGGGTTGACAATCTGGGCCTGGTCATCATCGACTATCTGCAGCTGATGAACGGCTCCGGCTACGGCAAGAGCAGCGGCGAGAACCGCGTCCAGGTGGTGGGCGAGATCTCCAGAAGCCTGAAGATCATGGCCAAGGAGCTCAATGTTCCCGTCATCTGTCTGAGCCAGCTGTCCCGTGCTGTGGAAAGCCGTACGGACAAGCGGCCCATCATGTCGGACCTTCGCGAGTCCGGCGCCATCGAGCAGGACGCGGACTGCATCCTGTTCCTGTATCGCGACGATTATTACAACCCCAACACTGAGGAAAAGAACGTGGCCGAGTGCATCGTGTCGAAGAACCGTCACGGCGAGACCGGCACCGTCAAGCTCCAGTGGCTGCCTCAGTTCACCACCTTTGCCGACCGGGAGTGGAAGCATGCTGAATAAACTGCGGGAGTTTAACCGCAACTATGATCTGATCCATCCGGGCGACAGCATCGTCTGTGCCGTCTCCGGAGGCGCCGATTCCATGGCGCTGCTCTTCGGTCTGTACCTTCTGAAAGAGGAATGGCAGCTGGACCTGTCCGCCGCCCATTTCAACCACCGTCTGCGAGGCGCGGAATCCGACCGGGACGAGCAGTTCGTTCGGGAATTCTGCAAGGGCTACGGCATCCCCCTTCATGTGGGCTCCGCCCAGGTGGTCGCCGGCCCCAAGGGTCTGGAAGCCGCCGCACGGGATGCCCGGTACGCCTTTCTGCGCACCCTTCCCGGCAAAATCGCCACAGCTCACACCGCCGATGACAACGCAGAAACCATGCTCATGCATCTGCTCCGCGGCACCGGCCTGAAGGGTCTTGGCGGCATCATGCCCGCAAACGGCAATGTGATTCGTCCCATGCTGAATGTGACCCGGGCCGATGTGGAGGATTTCCTGGCGGAATACTGCGTCGAGCACATCACCGATTCCTCCAACGAAACCGATGATTTCCTCCGCAACCGCCTGCGCCATCAGGTGATGCCTCTTTTAAAGGGGGAAAACCCCAGATTGGCCGAGAATCTCTCCGCCACGGCTCTGCGGCTGCGGCTGGATGAGCAGGCGCTGCAGCAGATGGCCGATGGGGATATTGCGGATATTTCCATCCTCCGGTCCATGCTGCCGGCAGTCCGGGCAAGGGCACTGGAGCGGTTTCTGAAGTCCGCCGGCGTCCGGGAGCCGGAAGCGGCCCATATCGCTCTGGCAGAGGCGCTGGTCTTCTCCGACAATCCCTCCGCCCGGGCGGATTTCCCCGGCGGCGTCACCGTCGGCCGGTGCTATGACCGGCTGACAACCGTCCAAGCCCCGGAAGCCCTGCGGCCCACCGTCCTGCCCTGTAATGGCAGCATCACCCTGGGCGGATACGAGATCGCCTGCCGGGAGGCCACAGAGCCGGTGTGCACCACCGGCGCTTTCACCGTCCGGCCCCAAGGACAGATGGTCCTCCGGCCCAGACAGTCCGGGGACCGGATTCATCTCAAGGGCGGCACCAGGAGCCTCAAAAAGCTCTTCATCGACCGCAAGATTCCCCCATCCCGGCGGGATCAGATCCCGATCCTGGCCGACGAAGAGGGTATTCTCGCCATCTGCGGCATCGGCGCCGATCTTCAGCGGGTCAGCATGGAGCTTCCCGCTCTGCTGATCGAAATAAAACCCGCAATCAACAGCGAAAGCTGAATAAATACATCTCAATTCAACGAATCATATGCAATAACGGAGGTTCAAACGTTATGACCAACTTTAAAGACGGCATCAGTGAAATCCTGCTGACTGAAGAACAGATTCAGAACCGAATTAAGGAACTGGCCGCCCAGATCAATGAAGAGTACAAGGGCAAGGACCCTGTCTTTGTGGGCGTTCTGCGCGGTGTTGTAGTTTTCTTTGCGGATTTCATCCGCCATTTTGATGATTTCTGTCAGATCGACTTCATGTGCATCTCTTCCTACCGCGGCACCCAGTCCACCGGCGAGTGCATCATCACCAAGGACGTCAGCATCGAACTGCGCAACCGCCATGTCATCATCCTCGAGGACATTCTGGATACCGGTAAGTCCCTGGATTTCTGCTACAACTTCCTGCAGACCAAGAAACCCGCATCCCTGAAGATCGTCACCCTGCTGGATAAGCCCGACCGCCGCAAGCCCTGGATCGATATCAAGGCAGACTACACCGGCTTCGTCATTCCCGACAAGTTCGTAGTCGGCTACGGTCTGGACTGCAACGAGCGCTACCGCAACCTGCCCTATGTCGCTGTGGTCAAGCCCGAAGTATACCAATAATAAGGAGAATACCCCTCATTGAAAAGTAAAAGAACACTATCCATACTCCTGTACCTGGTCATTCTGGCAGCTGTCTTAAGTATGCTGTCCGGAATCTTCTCCTCCTCCGGTAACACCATCGCCTATTCCAGGGTGACAGAGCTGTTTAAAGCGGAGCAGGTGAAGAGCTTCCTGCTTCAGGGCGATCAGCTGACCATGGAGCTGTACAGCCCCTACAACGGTAAAACCACCGTCTCCACCACCCTGGGCGATCCTGAGGGCTTCCTGGATGAGATGGAGCAGCTTCTGCAGCAGCAGAGCGAAAGCGGGATCCTGACCGCTTATGACATTGTTGCCGGAGAAGGCTGGTCCGCCTTCGATCTGGTCCTTCCCCTGATCATCGCAGGACTGGTGCTCCTGTTCGCCTGGGCTCTGCTGATGGGCAGGATGAACAGCGGCAATCCCCTGAACAATTTCGGCAAGGCCCGGACCGTTCTGGGTGTCCCCGATGACCGGAAGGTCACCTTTGACGATGTGGCCGGCGCCGATGAAGAAAAGCAGGAACTGCAGGAAGTCGTGGATTTCCTGAGAAACCCTGATAAATTCACTCAGATTGGCGCCCGAATCCCCCACGGCATGCTGCTGGTGGGTCCTCCCGGCACCGGTAAGACTTTGTTGGCCCGTGCTGTCGCCGGCGAGGCAGACGTTCAGTTCCTGTCCATTTCCGGCTCTGACTTTGTTGAGATGTATGTGGGTGTCGGCGCAAGCCGTGTCCGCGACCTCTTCGACCAGGCCAAGAAGATCGCTCCTGCCATCATTTTCATCGATGAAATCGACGCCGTGGGCCGTAAGAGAGGCTCCGGCCTCGGCGGCGGTCACGACGAAAAGGAGCAGACTCTGAACCAGCTGCTGGTGGAAATGGACGGCTTCAGCAAAAATGAAGGCGTCATCGTCCTGGCAGCCACCAACCGCCCTGACATTCTTGACCCCGCACTGCTCCGGCCCGGCCGTTTCGACCGGCAGATCCATGTGGGCCGTCCCGACGTCAGGGGCCGCGAAGAGATCCTGAAGGTCCACGCCCGGGGTAAGAAGCTGGACGACACCGTCAGCCTGAAAACCATCGCCCGGGCTACCTCCGGATTTACCGGCGCAGACCTGAGCAATCTGCTGAACGAGGCCGCCATCATGGCTGCCCGTGAGGACCGCCCCGTTCTGTCCATGGATGATCTGAACGAGGCCATGATGAAGATCACCGCCGGCCCCGCCAAGCGCAGCCGCGTAGCACAGCGCAGGGACCTGAAGTGTACCGCCATCCACGAGGCCGGTCACGCCGTGGCCATGTACCACCTGCCCACCCACGACCCGGTGCGGCATATCACCATCATCCCCCGGGGTCAGAGCCTGGGCTCCACCTGGTCCCTGCCTCAGGATGATTCCTCCAACATGACCCGCAACGAGATGTACGAGCAGATCGTTTCCCTGCTGGGCGGCCGTGTGGCCGAGGCCCTGTTCATCGGTGACATCTCCGTAGGTGCTTCCAACGACATCGACCGGGCCACCAAGCTGGCCAAGGATATGGTCGCCCGCTACGGCATGTGCGAGAAGCTCGGCACCGTCAGCTATCTGGACGGCGGAGAGGTGTTCATCGGCCGGGACTATCAGCAGACCAAAAGCTACTCCGAGGCTGTTGCCGCCACCATCGACGAGGAAGTCAAGCTCCTCATCGACAAGGCCTACGATCACTGCAAGCAGCTTCTGGAAGAGCATTCCGGGAAGCTGCACGAGGTTGTGGAATATCTGCTGGCCAACGAATCCATGAGCGGTGAGCAGTTTGCCGCCTGCATGGAAGGCAGGGAGATCGCCGAATGCTCCTCCACTTCCCTGTTTGACGGATTTGAAGAAACCACAGAGGAATAATATAAGGCGCGATGGAACACCCATCGCGCCTTGATTGCGTCAGGAGTAAATTCAAATTACAGTGCATGGCAATACACCGCAAAAAACTGCAGCAAGCTCCCCAGTACCACGAAGATGTGAAACACCGAGTGCATCCAGCGTTTTTTGGCGCCGATGCCGTAGAGCACCGCACCGATGGTGTAGGCAATGCCTCCCAGCAGCAGAAGCCAAAAGCCAGTGATGGTCACCACTTCAATGACGACCTCCGCAAAGGGCAGGATCGCCCAGCCCATGCCAATGTAGCAGACCATGGAAAAGACCTGATACTTTTTCAGATCAACGGCTGTCAGCGTCACCGCCAGGGCCGTCAGAGCCCACTCGAAGATGAACAGTCCCCAGCCCAGCTCCGGCCATACGGGCCGAATGGCCGACAGGGCAAAGGGGGTATAGGAGCCGGAGATCAGAAAATAAATGGTGCAGTGGTCAATGACCTGCATCACCTTCTTTGCCATGCCCGGCCTCAGACCATGATAAATACTGGACATGGTGTAAAGCATAATCATGGATACGCCATAGATGGCAGAGGCGATGACATCGTAGGTATTGCCGTTGTCCGCGGCTTTGATCACGCACAGTACCAGCGCCACCGCACCCAGTACGCCGCCGATAATGTGGGTGACCATATTCATTATTTCTTCGCCTTTGGTATAATCCGGCAGCTTTCGGTCCGCCAGTCTGATTCGTTTTTTCATTGGGATTCCGCCTTTCCATTTTGTAACGCCATTATAGCACGCCCCGGCCTCAATGGCGGCTACTGCTGCCCTCTCCCGCTCCACAGCTGCGAGACGGAGAATTCTACCGTAGAAAAAGGCCGATTCTACCCCCGGTAGAGTCCGAAAAATGTTGACAAATGCCCCCGTGCGAGATACAATCTAATCTGAACCATGGCTGAGGTCGCGAAATCCATCAGTATCCTGCAGAACCGGCAATTGCTGCAGCGGGAAAGGGGCTTTCGCCGAAGGATGTGCTTTTGCCGAAGGAGCACACCCTGGGCCTGCGCAGAAAATGCGCAGGACTGTCATCGAAAGATGGAGTGCAGACCTGGGGATGCTTATGAAACCAGCTCCCTGTGTCGCAAAGACATGGGGATTTATCATTTTATAAAGAGGAATAACGCTATGAAGAAGACACCCTTTCTGACGCTGGAAAAGGCGAAGGAGATCGCCGCCCAGTACCCCACCCCCTTCCACATCTACGACGAAGCCGGTATCCGGGCCAATGCACGGGCTCTGAAGGCCGCCTTTGCATGGAACCCCGGCTTCCGGGAATATTTCGCCGTGAAGGCCACCCCCAACCCTTATATCCTGAAGATTCTCCAGGAGGAAGGCTGCGGCTGCGACTGCTCCTCCTACACGGAACTCCTGATGGCTGAGGCTGTGGGCTCCGTGGGTCATGACATTATGTTCTCCTCCAACGTCACCCCCTACGAGGATATGAAGAAGGCCTATGACCTGGGCGCCTACATCAATCTGGACGATGCTACCCATGTGGAATTCCTGGAGCGGGTCACCGGGGGCAATCTGCCCGAGACTGTCTGCCTGCGCTATAACCCCGGCGGATCCTTCTCCCTGGGCAACACCATCATGGATATGCCCCGGGACGCCAAGTACGGCATGACCGAGGATCAGATGGCCGGCGCCATCAACCGCCTGATGGCGCTGGGCACCAAGCATTTCGGTATCCACGCCTTCCTGGCCTCCAACACCACCAACAACGGCTACTACCCCGAGCTGGCCAGCCAGCTGTTCCGTCTGGCCGTCCGGCTGCGCAACGCCACCGGCTGCCACTTCTCCTTCATCAACCTTTCCGGCGGCGTGGGCGTGGACTACCGCCCCGAGCAGCCCGCCAGCAACATTGCCCTCATCGGCGACGGCGTCCGCCAGCAGTACGAGAAGATCCTGACTCCCGAGGGTATGGGCGACATCGCCATCTACACGGAGCTGGGCCGCTTTATGCTGGCTCCCTACGGCCACCTGATCTCCACCGTTCTCCACCAGAAGCACATTTACCGGGAGTACGTCGGTCTGGACGCCTGCGCTTCCAACCTGATGCGCCCCGCCATGTACGGTGCCTACCACCACATCACCGTGCTGGGCAAGGAGGATGCCATTTTGGACCATGTCTATGACGTCACCGGCGGTCTGTGCGAAAACAACGACAAATTTGCCATCGAACGCAGCCTCCCCGAGATCGAGATCGGCGACATCGTGGCCATCCACGACACCGGCGCCCACGGCTTCTCCATGGGCTACAACTACAACGGCAAGCTCCGCTCCGCCGAGATCCTGCTGAAGGAGGACGGCACCTTCCAGTTGATCCGCCGTGCCGAAACCCCTGCGGATTATTTTGCCACTTTTGACTGCACCGAGTTCAAGTTCGGCAACTGATTGTTGGTTCTGCACAAAACAGCCCTTCATAATTTGGCGCTCAGATAACAGATTTTACAATAAAATTTCATACTTTCTCCCGCCCGATGTGATATAATATGGATGACGGTAAGACATCCGCGGCCGTCAAGAAGGAGAACCTATGAATAATATCTTGTTTTTTCTAACCCCCAAGGCGCTCTGCGCGTTTCTTTACGAAGACTCCACCATCCGTCAGGCCATTGAAAAGATGGAAGCCGCCGGCTATTCCTCCATTCCCATCCTCAGCAAACAGGGCGAATACCGGGGCACCCTCACTGAAGGCGATCTGCTGTGGGGCCTGAAGAATCTCTGCTACATGGACATGCGTCAGGCCGAAGCCCACCGCATCATGGAAATCTCCCGCCGGAAGGACAATATCCCCGTCCGGGTCACCACCTCCATGCACGAGCTCATCGAACGGGCAACTCACCAGAACTTCGTTCCCGTGGTGGACGATAAGGACGCTTTCATCGGCATCGTCACCCGCAAATCCATCATCCAGTACTGCGAACAGCGTCTCTTCCCCGAAGATTGATCCCTACATAAGCTGCCGGAACGCACTTTCTGTGCGTTCCGGTTTTTTCCGCAGTCGTCCTGCACCTCCCTAACCCCACAATCTGGTTGCAAAACGATTGATTTTTTGATATAATAGTTCAAATTATTTCCTGGAGGAACAACATGGATGACGAAAAGCTGAAGCAGCAGATCGGTGCCAATATTGCATCCTATCGCAAGCAGGCCGGCCTGACCCAGGCGGGACTTGCCGAAAAACTCAATTACTCCGACAAGGCCGTTTCCAAATGGGAGCGGGGTGAGTCGGTTCCCGATGTTCTGACAATGACCCAGCTGGCGGACCAGTTCGGTATCACCGTCAACGACCTTCTCATCGACCCCAACCAGCTGCCGGAGGAGTCCGGCGCCGTCCAGCACGCTATGGAGCAGGTGGTGGAAAAGGCCCTGAAAAAGAAGGCGGACAAAAGCATCATTCTGAAGCTGTCCAGCCTGCTGGTTTGGTTTGTGGCACTGTTTTTCTATGTGGTGCTGTCCAGCTTCGACATTGGCGAGCGGTGGAACTGGATCTTCTTCATCTACGCCATTCCCGCCAACGCCATCGTGCTGCTGAGTCTGCGCTCTGCCTGGCATGATTTCCGCTGGAACAAGATGCTGATCTCCACCATCGCCTGGGGCTGCCTGCTGAGCATCTATGTGACGCTGACCTTCTGGGGCATGAACGTATGGAAGATCTTCCTGCTGGGCATCCCCGGCCAGATCGCCATTTTTCTGTGGTTCCGGATGTTCCGGCCTGTAAAGGAGAAAAGCCATGAATAAAAAAGAACTTCGCCGCATCATCCGGGAGCGCAAGCGCGCCATGACTCCCGCCGAGATCGAAAGCCGCAGCGCCAGGCTGGGAGAGCTTTTTCTGGCGTCCGACGCCTACCACAAGGCTGAAACCATCTATGGCTACCTCCCCTACAATCAGGAAGTCCGCACCGTGCCCATGCTTCAGCAGGCCCTGAAGGACGGCAAGCGGGTGGCCGTGCCAAAATGCTACGGCGACGAGATGCGCTTCATCTACATGGATGACCTGAGCCTGGTGGAGCCCGGCTATGCCGGTATCCCGGAGCCCATTGCCGACGGCCCCCTGGGGGATGATCCCCAGGCCCTGGTTCTGATGCCCGGCATGGCCTTTGACCGGGAGGGACACCGCATCGGCTACGGCGGCGGCTTTTATGATAAATTCCTGGCCGCGGAGCCTGGGCATCCCACCCTGGCCCTGTGCTACGAGTTCCAGATGATGGAGCATCTGGAAACGGAAGAATACGATATCCCCGTGGACACCGTCCTCTGGGCATAATTTGGAGATACATATGCAAATCCTGACGATTCTGATCGTAGCGGCGCTGGTTTTCGGCGTCTGCTATCTCTTTGACAAGGGCTTTGAGAAGGCATTCCGCAGCAAAGCCCAGCACAAATCCGGTCTTGCCGTGCGCATCAGCAAGCGTTATGCCGCTTTCGGCGCCATTCTGATCGCTCTGGGCATCATGTCCATCATTGCCGGTCTGGGCGAAAGCACTCTGCTGATTGTCGGCGGCGCGCTGGTTCTGGCAATGGGCATCGGACTTGTGGTATATTACGCCACCTTCGGCGTCTTCTATGATGCCGACAGCTTCATTCTGACCACCTTCGGCAAAAAGAGCACCACCTATTCCTACAAGGATATCAAGGGCCAGAAGTTGTACATCGTCCAGGGCGGCAGCGTCCTGGTGGAGCTTCACATGACCGACGGCCGTGCCGTTTCCTTCCAGTCCACCATGGAGGGCGTCTACCCCTTCCTGGACATCGCCTTTGCCGGCTGGTGCCGCCAGACCGGACGGCGCGCAGAAGATTGTGACTTCTATGACCCCAGCCAGCACTGCTGGTTCCCCAGTGAGGAGGATATCTGATGGCACATATCCCCTCCGGAGCCACCGCCGAGCTGGAGCTGCTGACCTTCCGGGACGCTCTGGCCGCCGCCAACACCCCCTCCGCCGATTACGATATTGAAAAATGGCTCTATGCCCCCAATTTTTACTCCGAGTACCGTTACATTCTGGGTACCCGGGGTAATAATCCTTTGATCTGCATCGGCATCAATCCCTCCACCGCCGAGCCGGACCATCTGGACAACACCCTCAAGTCCGTGGAGCGGATCGCTCTGGGCAACGGCTTTGACAGCTTCATCATGTTCAATGTCTACGCCCAGCGGGCCACCAACCCCGATGCCATGGAAAAGGTGTACAATCCCCTGCTGCACCGGGAAAACCTGGAGGCATTCCGGTATGTGCTCTCCATTTCCGACCGTCCCGCCATCTGGGCTGCCTGGGGCGCCATCATCGAGAAGCGAAAATACCTGCCCGACTGCGTCCGGGATATGGTCACCGTAGGCCAGGAATACGGCGCCGGCTGGTACTGCGCCGGTGCCATCACCAAAAAAGGCCACCCCCATCACCCCCTGTACCTGAGAAAAGACGAAAAATTGAAGCCTTTCGCCGTTTCGACATATTTGGCTACACTGTAAGATGTATCATATCATTACTTGCGAACCCTGGAGGAACTGCCTATGAACAGCAGCGAATGCGAAACCTGCTGGTACTACGACTATGACGAGGAATACGACGAGTACTACTGCATGATGGACCTGGATGAAGACGAGGTTTACCGCATCTTCTGCACCCCCAAGGCCCGCTGCCCCTATTATCGCCAGGGTGACGACTATACACTGGCAAGGAGACAGTAACCATGAAACGACTGATTCCTCTGTTCATGCTGCTGGGACTGCTGCTTTGCGGCTGCGGCACCACCCCGGTGCCCCCTGAAGAAACTGCCGCGTCGGGAGACAGCCTGCCCCACTCCGCCGCGTCCGGGTCTGGAGGCTCCCTTTTGGAAGAACGCTCTGAAGGCGACCTGCAGATTTACCCCCTGGACCGGGATGATTGTACCGGAATGCTGCCCATGGGCAGCGATCTGATCCTCTTTGCAGGGAACGATCCCACACTGCTGATCAAAATCTCCGGCACCTCTCCCTCCATCGCCGCCCGGACGGAGCTTGAGAGCGGCATTTCCCCGGAGAACGCCGGGGTCCATGTCAGCGAAAAGGGCGTCACCTACTATGACAGCCAAAACCACCAGCTGGTATTTCTCGACACCAGCCTGAAGGAAGTGAGCCGCTTCTCCCTGCCGGAGGATATCCAGGGCTCTCCCGCCCTCAGCGCCGACCGCAGGAGCCTGTACTACTGTACTGCAAATCAGCTCAAGGTCCTGGATCTGGAGACGGGACTGACCAAGCTGCTGAAGGAAATGTTCTTCCCGGAGCAGACCATCGGCGGTCTGCACTGCGGCGACAGCGTGGTGGAATGCGACATCGTCCGCGATGACGGCGCCGTCCTGACCTATTTCTTCTCCGCAGAAACCGGTGAGACCCTCTGGGAAGCCATGGAGCCCCTGACCCTGACCAGCAGCGAGGATTTCTACTTTGCCCTCCGCGCCGAAGGCGCCTGGCAGGAGCTGCTGACTGGTTCCCCCGATCTCGGCCCCTGGGCGATTCTGTTTGATAAGGTCCACAGTGCCATTGCACTGCCGGAGCAAAAGGCCGCCCTTTTGTCGGAGGAAACCGCCGACGGCGTCATGCTCCACTACTTCGACCTGACCACCGGAAAGCGTACCGCCCAGCTGGCGCTTCCCGCTGTTCCCCGGAGCGCCGTTTCTGATGACGGCCAGCTCTGGCTCTTGTATCACGACGAGTCCGTCGGCAGCGACATGCTCTGCCGCTGGGATCCGCTGCTCTCCCCCACCGGCGACGAAACGGTCTACACCGGCGCCCGGATCACTGCTGAGAATCCCGATACGGAGGGACTGCTCCGGTGCCGTCAGATGGCGGAGGATATCTCCAAAGCCCAAGGTGTGGACATCCGCATCTGGACTGACGCCATCAAGGAAAGCTCCCAGGAATATGCTCTGACACCGGAATACCATGTCAGCGTGTTGGAAGAGGCCCTGCAAACCCTTCAGCAGGCCCTGGACCGGTACCCCCAGGGTTTCCTGAAGCAGGCCGCCCAGGGCACCAGCTCCGGCGCCATCCGGCTGTGCATCCTGCGCTCCATCGAGAGCACCTCTGCGGCCATGCCCGACAGCATCACAGGTATGCAGTTCTGGAACAAAAATGAGGATGCTTACGTCTGTCTGGAAGCCGGAGCAGAACTGGAGCGGAGCCTCTACCGGGAAATCTTCCATATCATCGAAAGCCGGGTCATGAGCAGCTGTTCCGCCTACGACAATTGGAACGCGCTGAATCCCGATGGCTTCGAATATGATTACGACTATCTGAGCAGCCTGACCCGGGAGGACAGTCCCCTGACCAAAGGCGAAAACCGCGCCTTCATTGACTGCCGCTCCATGAGCTTCCCTGCAGAAGACCGGGCTATCCTCATGGAATACGCCATGACGGAGGGAAATGAAGACTGCTTCTCCTCCCCCATCATGCAGCAAAAACTGCAGACCCTCTGCGCCGGCATCCGCCAGGCCTTCCGCCTGCAGGATTCCGCCGAGGTTCTTCCCTGGGAGCAGTATCTTAAGAATCCATAACAAAATCCCCCGACAGATTCGAGTCTGTCGGGGGATTTTTTACTCATCAGCCGACGCCTTCATCACCCACCAGGGAGTTCATCAGCGCCTGAATATTCATTTCCATATCGGGCACCAGCACCTGCGCACCGCCAATGACCGCGTCATAATAACCGCCGGCTACGGGAATCGACTGCGTCGACATCTCGCAGTTCATCAGCAGGGGGAACAGCTCCTTGACATAGCCAACGATCTGGTCCTTGGTCATATCGGTGGTGATCATGGGCAGGATATCATCCATCAGCAGAAGCATGGTGGTAATATCGGAGGACTTGTACTTATCCATCAGTGCCGTCAGCAGCTGTCTTTGCCGGTTGGTGCGGGAGAAGTCGCCGTCCACATCCCGGCGGTTGCGGGCATGGACCAGGGCCTCTTCGCCGTTGAGGAGGTTCATGCCTTCCACAAACTTGGAACCGGGCACCTGCTCCCGCAGATAGCTGACCTCTCTGGAGGTCAGTTCCAGCTCCACGCCGCCCAGCAGATCGATAATCTCCGTGAACTGCTCAAAATCCACTTCCACATTACCGTCAACAACCACGCCGAAGTTCTCATACAGCGTCTCGTTAAGCAGCTGCATACCGCCGTAGGCATAGGCTGCGTTGATTCGGGTATTTTTATAACCGGGAATGGAAACATACAGATCACGCATGAAAGAGGTCAGGGTCAGCTCATTCTCCTCCAGATTAAAGGTGCACAGGATCATGGAGTCGGATCTTGCCCGGCCGCCGTCGCGGGTATCCTGGCCGATCAACAGAATGTTCACAATGTTGTCGCCGCCGATCTCAACATCCGCGCCATCTCCCAGGTCCACCTCGCTCTCATCCAGAACAGGGCCGGAAAGCTCGCCCTCTTCTTCCTGAAGCTCCTCGTCAATGGCCTGGATCTCCTCGACGGACAGGGTCTCCTGAACGGCATTCCGGTCCACATAATTCATCTTTCCCAGCAGGAACTCCACATAAACCGTAGCACCCAGCAAAGCCACCAGCACCACCGCCAGCACCGCACACAGGATCTGCAGCGCAAGACGCTTGCCGGAAGACGCGCCGGTCTTCTTGTTACTCATGAATATTGCCTCCTATCGGATTTTCCATAATATCACATCTTTGTATTATATCGGATAATTCTCCAAAATACTACTGCCATTTTTCACAGCAAAGCGGAGATTTCTTATGCCATTTTGCACATAATCCGGCATCATTCACCCGACATCCATCTGACTGATGACCATCCGGTCCGCCAGCCGGGAGATGAAGACCGCATTGGTGGGCCGGGGCACGGTGCCGTCGGGACCGGGCTGGAAATACCGCCGCCACACCTGCTCATCCCGCCGCAGCCAGGCTGCCGTAATGGCACTGCGGATCACATGCTCCACCTGCTTGCCGTTGCCGCCGCAGATTTCCGCCACCGCAGGGTACAAAACCTTCGTCACCGATTGCCCCGGATTCTCCATGGCGATCAGCAGCGCCTCCCGCAGGCAGGGATACCCCCGCAGCTTGGTAGAAAAGCTCAGCGACAGCAGCAGATTTGTCACAGCCGTCCGGTCATCGATCTGGGTCACCGCCGGAGGCTCCGTGCGCTGGGTCAGATCCGCCAGCCGGGAGACAATCGCCTGGAGATCACAGGGCTTGCGCATGACATAGCTGACTCCCAGACGGGTGACCGCTTCGAGAATATAATCGGAGGCATATTGGGTAATCGCCAGCACCACCGGGCTCAGGCCCAGCTTTGCAGCACGCTGAAGTACCGTCACGCCGTCCACCTCCGGCAGCAGCAGATCGATGACCAACACATCCGGCCGGAAGGTCTGCAGCAGGTGCAGCGCTTCCTTGCCATCCTGGCAGGTTTTTACAGTATACGCGCCGCGCAAAACCTCCGCCAGCGCAAGGCGGAACTCTTCTGTTGTATCCGCGATCAGCAATTTTTGCATCCGGCTTCCCCTCCGTTGGCGATTCTTACCTATAAAATACCACAATACGACGGATTATGCAATTCGCTGCACCCGGGAAAATATCGCTTCTTTTCGCCAATTCTGGAAAATTATGCCATCATGCGGTAAAAATTTGCCCAACAGACCAGGTCTGTTGGGCAAACTGAATGATCAACCCCAGCCGTTGCCGAAGAAGGGTGCAAAATAATTGAACCACTCTTCATAATTGCCGCTGTCGGGCATGGATTCGGGTGTCTGGGTCTCCTGGGCGGGAGACTGGGTCTGGTTGGGCTTTTCATCAAAGGTGATGTCCATGGTCACATTCTGACCGCTGCGGTAAACTGTGATCTGGGTGGTATCTCCGGACTCGAACTTGCGCAGGGCGCGGCTCAGGTCGGTGTAGCTCTCAACCTCATGGCCGCCCAGCTCCACGATGATATCGCCTGCTTTTAATCCTGCCTTCTCGGCGCAGTAGCCGGGAACCACTTCCACAACATAGGCGCCGGCGGGCACACCGTAATACTGGGCAGAGCTTTCCACATCACGGACACTGATACCAAGATACGCGCCGGTCACATAGCCATACTGACGGAGGCTCTCGATGATGCCCAGCACATCGTCAATGGGAATGGCAAAGCCGATGCCCTCAATGGTGGCGCCGGAGGCGGACTCTCCGGAAAACTTGGCGGTGGTGATACCCACCACTTCGCCCTTCATGTTGAACAGAGGGCCGCCGGAGTTGCCGGAATTGATGGCAACGTCGGTCTGGAGCATGTTGATGGTGGTGCCGTCGGTGGTAACGTCGCGGTCCTTGGCACTGACATAGCCCACGGTCATGGTGGAGGTCAGATCACCCAGAGGATTGCCGATGGCCACGACCTGATCGCCGACGATCAGATCATCGCTGGAGCCCACGCTGACGCAGGGAAGATCCGCAGCCTCTACCTTCAGCACCGCCACATCATTTTTGTCGTCGGAGCCGACGACCTGGGCGGGGTATTCGCCGTCGCCGGTGGTCACGGTAACGGAGGTAGCGCCGTCAATGACATGATGGTTGGTCACCACATAGCCGTCGGAAGTCAGGATGAAGCCGGAGCCGGCCGAGGTGCCGGTGGCGGGGCCATACATGGAGTTGGCGGTCACCTCGCAGGTGATCAGCACCACGGCGTCCACATTCCGGGCGTAGACCTGGGCCGGCGTCAGGCTGTCACCGGAGGATACAGGGGTGCCGGAAACGGAGATGCCCGTGCCGGAGCTGGAAGCCGCATCGATCTGGCGCTGGAGCTCTTCGATCTTCTGGTTGAAGCCGCTGGTCATCCGCTCCGTCTGCTGCTCCCAGCGATTGTTGACCAACGCAGCGGTGATGCCGCAGCTGCCAGCAACAACTGCCAGGGCCAGCACGCAGGTCAGGACCTTCTTCCAGACCTTGCCGCCGGACTTTTTCTTTTGGTACTTGGGCGTCTTTCGGGGCGGTTCCTGGACGGGGGCCCCATCGGTATAGGGGGCGTAGTACGGACCATGATTCATCACATAGGGAGAATCGGCGTAGGGGGATTCCTTTCTGCCCACCCCGGCGCCGCTGTAAGGCTGGTGGGGGACATAGCCGCTCTGCGTGTGCTGCTCGGTTTCATACTCCTGATGGTTTACGGGTTCAGAATGGCAGGCGTTGTATTCAGGCTCCTGATTGAGCTTTTCGTTTTCGTAGCTATCCATTCGAGATGCCTCCTCTGTCTTTGTTTTCCTCTATCTTAATCATCACTTGTGAAGAATATATGTACACCTGCAAAATGATTTTTTAACAAAAGCTGAAAAAGTTTTCAGCTTTTTCCGGGATTTCCGAAGCTATCATACCCTTTTTGCCCCATTTCGTCAAGCGATATCCGCAGAAAATGCGGCGGCATCCGCCGCCGCATCTGCCTGCATCCGTTACTTCTTACGGAAGGACTTGCAGTCCGTGCACTGGTCCATGGTGGGGTTCTGCTCATGGGTACCCACCAGAATCTTGTCCAGAGAGCAGTAGTTCTCACCCTGGCAGTGGTAAGCACACTGCTGAACGGTACACTCGATGCACTTGTTTGCGTTGCAGTTCATATTGAATTCCTCCTTTTGTTTTGGTACGGCAATAGTTTGGCAGGCTCCCCCAAAAAACATACATGGAAAAAAGTTCCTGAACATTGCTTTTATCCGGCGGACATGATAAGATAAACTAAATTGGTGGGATATGCCCTGATCCATATTTCAAAATCAAAGGAGAAGATCATTATGCCTAAGATTGCTCCCTCTATTCTGGCTGCGGACTTCGCGAATCTGGAAGCAGCCGTTCAGAACATTAAGGACAACGGTGCCGACTGGGTCCATGTGGACGTGATGGACGGCCTGTTCGTTCCCAACATCTCCATCGGCATCCCCGTGGTGGCCGCTCTGCGGAAGGTGACCGATCTTCCCCTGGACGTCCACCTGATGATCACCCGCCCCATCCGCTATGTGGGCAAATTCTGCGACGCCGGCGCAGACTGGCTGACCATCCATCTGGAAGCCGACACCGAGGAAAACATCCATGTGGCTCTGCGTCTGATCCGCTCCCTGGGTGTGCATCCCGCCATCTCCATCAAGCCCAGCACCCCTGTCGAAGCGCTGAAGCCCTTCCTGAACGAAGTGGATATGATCCTGGTCATGACCGTGGAGCCCGGCTTTGGCGGCCAGAAATTCATGTACGACCAGATGGCCAAGACCAAGGTTCTCCGGGGCTGGCTGGACGCCGTGAATCCCGAATGCGTCATTGAAGTGGACGGCGGCGTGGACAAGTATACCTGCCCCATCTGCAAGGAGCATGGCGTTGACGTGATGGTCACCGGCTCCGCCTACTTCAAGGCTGAGGACCGGGCCCAGTTCGTCAAGTACGTCCAGCAGCCCATTCTCATCAATGAGGATTACTGAGAAACTTTGTAAATCCTGTACAATCCCAAAGTCAAACATTTATCGAATTCGTCACCCAGTGAATTGACTTTTTCTCACCGAATATGTATAATAATTGGTGGAAATCTCAATTTCCAGACAGTAAATCCGAAGCCGTTATCCCCGGCTTTTGAAAAGAAAGGAATATTGCCATGATTTATAGTGCAGAAGTACAGCATATGTGCTCCGTGGCCAAGGGAGCCTATCACGGCCCCGCTCCCATCCCCGAAGAGGGCAAGTGGGTCCAGGTCAAGCAGATCTCCGACGTCAGCGGTTTCACCCACGGCATCGGCTGGTGTGCACCTCAGCAGGGCTGCTGCAAGCTGACCCTGAACGTCAAGGAAGGCATCATCGAAGAGGCTCTGGTCGAGACTCTGGGCTGCTCCGGCATGACCCATTCCGCAGCTATGGCTTCCGAGATCCTGATCGGTAAGACCATTCTGGAAGCTCTGAACACCGACTTGGTGTGCGACGCTATCAATACCGCTATGCGTGAGCTGTTCCTGCAGATCGTTTACGGTCGCAGCCAGTCCGCATTCTCCGAGGACGGTCTGGCCGTCGGCGCTTCCCTGGAAGACCTGGGCAAGGGCCTGCGCAGCCAGGTTGGCACCATGTTCGCCACCAAGGCAAAGGGCCCCCGTTACCTGGAGATGGCTGAGGGCTATGTCACCCGCGTTGCTCTGAACTGCGACGACCTGATCACCGGTTACGAGTTCATCAACCTGGGCAAGATGATGGACTTCATCAAGAAGGGCGATGACGCCAACGTTGCTCTGGAGAAGGCCAAGGGTCACTACGGCCAGTTCGAGGGCGCCGTCAAGTACATCGACCCCCGTCACGAATAAGAGGAGGACTACACAATGGCTTTGTTTGAAGGTTACGAAAGAAAAATCGACAAGATCAATGGTGTCCTCGCACAGTACGGCCTGAACTCCGTTGAAGAGTGCCGCGAGATCTGCCAGGCAAAGGGCTTCGACCCCTACACCATCGTCAAGGGCATCCAGCCCATCTGCTTTGAGGACGTTGCATGGGCATACTGTGTCGGCGCTGCCATCGCTCTGAAGAAGGGTGTGCAGAGCGCTGCTGACGCTGCTGAGGCCATCGGCATCGGCCTGCAGGCATTCTGCATCCCCGGCTCCGTTGCTGAGGACCGCAAGGTCGGTCTGGGCCACGGCAACCTGGGCGCCATGCTGCTGCGCGACGAGACCAAGTGCTTCGCATTCCTGGCCGGTCACGAGTCCTTCGCCGCTGCTGAAGGCGCTATCGGCATTGCCCGCAGCGCCAACAAGGCTCGTAAGGAGCCCCTGCGCGTTATCCTGAACGGCCTAGGCAAGGACGCCGCTCAGATCATCTCCCGCATCAACGGCTTCACCTACGTTCAGACCCAGTTTGACTACTACACCGGCGAGCTGAAGATCGTCCAGAAGATCCCCTACTCCAATGGCGAGCGCGCTGCCGTTAACTGCTACGGCTGTGACGACGTCCGCGAAGGCGTTGCCATCATGCACCACGAGGGCGTTGACGTTTCCATCACCGGTAACTCCACCAACCCCACCCGCTTCCAGCACCCCGTTGCAGGCACTTACAAGAAGGAATGCATCGAGCAGGGCAAGAAGTACTTCTCCGTCGCTTCCGGCGGCGGCACCGGCCGTACTCTGCATCCCGACAACATGGCAGCAGGTCCCGCTTCCTACGGCCTGACCGATACCATGGGCCGTATGCACGGCGATGCTCAGTTCGCAGGTTCCTCCTCCGTCCCCGCCCATGTCGAAATGATGGGCTTCCTGGGCGCAGGCAACAACCCCATGGTCGGCATGACCGTTAGCGTTGCTGTCGCTGTTGAGGAGTCCCTGAAGTAAGATTTCCAATCACATAAAAATTTCCGGGAAGCACATCATCTCGATGTGTGCTTCCCGGATTTTTTATAGCAAATTATCATCTTGCAAAGCGAAGAACAATGCTTTTTTCCGTGCTGTGATAATCCGGCAAATCAGTTCCACATCATCCACGGACAGACCATCCCCTTCTGCCATCATGCTGTCCCACGTCAGCAGCCACAGCAAATGCTCTGTATCCATCATTGCGAATTCATGTTGCGCCATATTATCGCTCCTAAATTCCGCCTAATATACTCTTAGGATATTTAATATCCTAAGTATTCTTAATTATATCGTCTTCTGGGATAAAATCAACACAATAGATAATTAATATCTTATTAAGATACCAGGAGCGCTGTATATGGCTATCAAAAGATTCTTGATTGAAGGTAATATTTGCGGTGAAAGAGTGCGGCTCGGACGGGCTATGCATAAACCGCCCCTGCGGCAGGAGGATCTGGCCCGGGAAATCAATCTGCTGGGCATGGAGATGACGCCGCTGATCATTTCCAGAATCGAGAAGAACCAGCGTCATGTCTGCGATGCGGAGCTTGTGATGCTGGCAAGAGCCCTGGGTGTTTCCCTGGACTGGCTCTGTGGAAATGAAGAATAAAAACGATACCCCCGTTTGCAAAACCTGCAAACGGGGGTATTCCTATTATTCTTCTGCTTCGCCCAGACGGGACAGGCCCAGCTTGATGGCGCTGTAATCGACGGTCACAGGATGACGCTCGACGCAGTCGGGCAGGATGGCATTGGCACGCTCATTGAGCAGGTCAGCCTCGGCAGTGGCAGACCAGATGGGCTCAGTGCCGGAGAAATACATCACATGGTAGCCGTATTCGGTCCGGACCAGGCCGTAATCGCCAACCTGACGGCCCTCTTCCAGATACCAGTTCTTGAAGTTCTCCACAAAGTTGGTGTCAGCAGTCAGGCCCTCGTACAGGCCGCCGTTGCTGCTGGAGCCGCCGTCCTCGGAACGCTCCATTGCCAGCTGTGCAAAGCTGTCCTCGGTGGCTTCACCGGCCAGCCACTCATCCAGAATAGCCTGTGCCTCAGCCTCGCAGGCAGCCCACTCCTCATCGGAATAGGTGGTGGTGCCTGTCTCATCGGTGGTGCCGCCTTCAACCAGGACCAGAATATGGCGGACGTTCATCTGCTCGCCTTCCTTGGTGATGCCATACTCGGCGTACATCTCCTCGTTCTCAGCGAAGTAGGCCTCGACCTCCTCGGGGGTGACTTCGATCTGGCCGTAGAGCTCATTGAAATAGCTGTAGCCGGTGTAGTACATCTCGATATACTTGGTGTAATCATCCAGATCAGCGCCGGCGCCCACATTGTACTGAACCAGCTCCTGTGCATTGGCCAGGCCGGAGGCAACAGCACCGCTCTCCAGATCGTCATGCAGGGTCTCCAGATAGCCGGCGAAATCCTCCTGAAGCACATGGTCGGCCTCCTCAGCCTCCAGCATCAGAGCCTGGTAGCTTCTCCAGGAATCCAGCGCGCAGCTCAGGAAATACTGCTGCCAGGTCATGCCCTCTTCAAACAGCTGGGTATCCAAAGGCTGGGTGAAGTCCACCTCAAAGTAAGAGGCATAGCCGCTGTTGAGCAGGTTGATGGCTTCCATCCAGTAGAAGACCTGCAGCTCGGCATTGGTCAGCTCTGCGCCGTCCATGGTGGCAACGATGGTATCCGCTGCCGCAATTGCTTCCTCATCGGTGACGGTGTAGGTGCCCTTGCAGGTAACATCATCAGGATTGCCGTCGGGGGGAATGGTGCCCATCACTTCCGGTTCGGAAGGCTCTGTGGGGTCCGCGATTTCAGCAGTCTTGCCGCCCATGCCGCTGACGATCAGGGCAATCAGGATCGCAACAACCACAACACCGGCCACGATGGCCATGGCCAGCTTGCCGGAGCTCATCTTGGCGCCCTCAGGCGCCTCAGCGGGCTGCTCTGCGGGAACTTCTTCCGCAGGAGTTTCCTCAGCCGCAGCTTCCTCAACGACTGCTTCTTCAGCAGGCATTTCCTGCACCGCTTCTTCGGGCTCGTTTTCCTTGCCGCAGGAGGGGCAGAAGCGCTTGCCTTCCACCAGCTCCTGGTCACAATACTTACATTTCATGGTCAAAAACCCTCTTTCTCCGAATTTCTTCGGTGGTCATACCCGCCCAGTTTATCACGGAAAAGTTATAATTGCAAGTATTGTCATAAATAATTTACAACCTTTCAGCGCCCTTTCAGCCTTGCAAAACAACGCAAAAAATGATAATATATAAAATTGAGATAGTATTGCTGGAGGAATTCCATTATGAACACCAAAACCACCGTCATTACCGAGGCGCAGCTGGGTTCCCAGTTCGCCTATTGTGATAAAATCGCTGCCTACTGGCACGAAAGAGAAACCACTCCCACCGCCTATGTGGAGACCTACGGCTGTCAGCAGAATGAAGCCGACTCCGAAAAGCTCCGTGGTTACCTGACCCAGAGCGGCTACGCCATTGTCCAGAGTGCCGAGGGTGCCGATGTTGTCATCATGAACACCTGCGCCATCCGGGAGCATGCCGAGCAGCGTGTTTTCGGCAATCTGGGCGCCCTGACCCACACCAAGCGCCGCCACCCCCGTCAGAAGATCTTCCTGTGCGGCTGCATGGCCGGTGAGACCAAGGTCTCCGACCGGATCAAGCGCAGCTACCCCTATGTGGACGGCTGCTTCTCCACCCACCACCTGTGGCAGTTCCCGGAGATCCTGTGGAATGTTCTGAGCCGGGGCAAGCGGCAGTTCTATGTGGCCGACGAAGCCGGCTCCATTGCTGAAGGCATCCCCCAGGTCCGTGACAATACCCTGAAGGCCTGGGTGTCCATTATGTACGGCTGCAACAATTTTTGTACGTACTGCATCGTCCCCTATGTTCGGGGCCGTGAGCGCAGCAGAAAGAAGGAGGACATCCTGACCGAATGCCGCGCACTTGTTGAAAACGGCACCAGGGAGATCACGCTTCTGGGCCAGAACGTCAACTCCTACGGCAAGGATCTGGAAGAGGGCATCGATTTCGCCGATCTGCTGGCCGAAATCGCTCAGATTCCCGGGGATTTCCTGATCCGCTTCATGACCAGCCATCCCAGAGACGCTTCCGAGAAGCTCTTCGACACCATGGCAAAGTATCCGAAAATTGCCAAGCAGCTGCATCTGCCCTTCCAGTCCGGCTCCTCCCGGGTGCTGAAGGCCATGAACCGCCATTATGACCGGGAGACCTATCTGAAGAAGGTCAATTATGCCAAGTCCGTCATGCCGGATCTGGTGCTGACCAGCGACGTCATCGTGGGCTTCCCCGGCGAGACCGAGGAAGAATTTGAGGAGACCATCAGCCTCATTCAGGAAGTTCATTACGATTCCCTGTTCACCTTCATCTTCTCCCCCCGGACCGGCACCCCCGCCGCAACCATGGACGACCCTACCCCCAAGGAGGAGAAGAGCCGCCGCTTCGACAAGCTCTGCGCTGTGCAGAATGCCATCTCCGAGCAGATTCACGAGGGCTATGTGGGCAAGACCCTTCGCTGCCTGGTGGACGGCACCGACAAAGAATTTCTGACCGCCCGGACCGAAGGCGGCCGTCTGGTCCGCTTCCAGGGCGACGAGAGCCTGATTGGTTCTTATCAGATGCTTACCATCACCGGCTCCACCACCTGGAGCCTAGCTGGTGAAATGCAGAATGCAGAATGCAAAATGCAGAATTAAACGCATTTTGTCAACTCGATCTCAATCCATCCGCGCAGCGGATACCATCATTATGCATTGATGCAGCAAAGGATAGATAATATGGCAAAAGCAATTAACGAAATGACGCCCATGAAGCGTCAGTACTATGATATCAAGGAGCGCAATCAGGACTGCATCCTGTTTTTCCGCCTGGGCGACTTCTATGAGATGTTCGACGAGGATGCCAAGCTGGCCGCCCGGGAGCTGGATCTGACCCTGACCACCCGGGACCGTGGTAAGCCAAAGGAGGAGCAGACTCCCATGTGCGGCGTCCCCTTCCACAGTGTCGACTCCTACATCGCCCGGCTGGTCCAGAAGGGCTACAAGGTCGCCATCTGTGAGCAGCTGGAGGACCCCGCCACCGCCAAGGGCATCGTGGAGCGGGACATCACCCGCATCGTCACCCCCGGCACCGTCACCGAAAGCTGCATGCTGGACGAAAACAAGAATAACTACATGGGCTGCATCTATGGCGAGGGCGGCAAATTCGGCCTTGCCTTCTGCGACGTATCCACCGGCGCATTCTTTGCAACGGTCTGCTCCGATACCCAGAGCGTGTCCTCCGAGCTGGGCCGCTTTGCCCCCAGCGAAGTGATCCGCTTCGGTGCGGACACCCACTGCGAGCAGATCGATGACGCGCTGTTCCACCGTCTGAGCTGCTGCGTAGACGAGGGAAAGCCGGAGCAGTTCGATCTGGAGCAGGCGGAAGAACTGCTGCAGAATCACTTCAAGACCGACCTTTCCGACCTGGGTCTGGCAGGCATGCCCACCGCCATCATCGCCAGCGGCACCCTGCTGCAGACCCTGCTTTGGGTCCAGAAAAATGATCTGGCCCACATCCGGGAGCTGCAGTACTACACCACTGGCCGCTTTATGGAGCTGGACCTGGACGCCCGGAGAAATCTGGAGCTGACGGAAACCATGCGCTCCAAGGAAAAGAAGGGTACGCTGCTGTGGGTTCTGGACAAGACCCGAACCGCTATGGGCGGCCGTATGCTGCGGTCCTGGCTGGAAAAGCCCCTGCTGGATGTGACGGAAATCGGCCGCCGTCAGAGCGCCGTGGAGGAACTGGTGAACGACACCATCACCCGGGGGGAGCTGATCGAAGCCCTGCGGGATGTCACCGATCTGGAGCGTGTTCAGACCCGCATCTGCACCGGCACCGTCAACTGCCGGGATCTGCTGGGTCTGGCCCGGGGCTTCCGGGCCCTGCCGGAGGTCAAAGCCCAGCTGCAAAAATGTGAATCCCCTCTGCTTCGCAAGCTGGAGCAGGCCATCGATCCTCTGACGGACTGCGCCGACCTGATCGAAAACACCATCGTGGACGAGCCTCCCCTGACCATCCGGGAGGGCGGCATCATCCGCAAAGGCGCCAACGCCGACGCCGACCGTCTGCGGGACATCATGGAGGGCGGCTCCGGCACCATCGCCGCCATTGAGGCCTCCGAAAAGGAAAAGACCGGAATCCGGACCCTGAAAGTGGGCTTTAACCGGGTTTTCGGATACTATATCGAAGTTTCCAAATCCTTCACCGATCAGGTTCCCGCGAGCTACGTCCGCAAGCAGACCCTGGCAAATTGCGAACGCTACATTACCCAGGAGCTGAAGGAGCTGGAAAACCAGGTCCTCACCGCCAAGGAGCGCCTGACCGCCCTGGAATACCAGATCTTCCAGCAGCTGCGTGAGCATCTGGCCGCCCAGGCCCCCCGGGTCCAGCAGGCAGCTGCCGCCGTGGCCGCCGCCGACGCTCTGTGCTCCCTTGCAGCTGTCGCCGTCCAGCGGGGCTACTGCCGCCCGGAGATCACTCTGGGCAGCGAAATTTCCATCACCGATGGACGCCACCCCGTTGTGGAGGTAGTACTCAAGGACTCCCTCTTCGTCCCCAACGACACCCAGTTGGGCGCCCGGGACAATCAGGTCTCCATCATCACCGGCCCCAATATGGCGGGTAAATCCACCTATATGCGTCAGGTGGCGCTGATCGTGCTGATGGCCCAGATGGGCTCCTTCGTCCCCGCCAGATCCGCCAAAATCGGTCTGGTGGACCGGGTATTTACCCGCATCGGCGCCAGCGACGATCTGGCCTCCGGCCAGTCCACCTTCATGGTGGAGATGGCGGAGGTAGCCTCCATTCTGAAATACGCCACCTCCCGGAGCCTGCTGATTCTGGACGAGATCGGCCGCGGCACCTCCACCTACGACGGCATGTCCATCGCAAGAGCCGTGCTGGAATACGCCGCCAATCCCAAGAAGCTGGGCGCCAAGACCCTCTTTGCCACCCATTACCACGAGCTTTCCACCATGGAGGATAAACTCCCCAACGTAAAGAATTACAACATCGCCGTGAAGAAGCGGGGCGATCAGATGATCTTCCTGCGCAAGATCGTCCCCGGTGCCACCGACGACAGCTTCGGCATCGAAGTCGCCAAGCTGGCTGGCATCCCCAATACCGTCATCAACCGGGCCCGGGAGATCCTGGCCGAGCTGGAAAGCGGCAAGGGCGAGACCGTCGTCATTCAGAAATCGGAGCCTGACGATCAGATCTCCATGCTGGACCTCCGGGGCCAGGACATCTGCGCCACTCTGGAGAAGATCACCCTGGAGACTCTGACCCCCATCGAAGCCATGAACGAGCTGTACCGGCTCAAGAAAATGCTGAACTGATATGAAAAAATCTCCCTCTTATTTTAACGCCCTTTCCCGGAAGGAAACCCGAATCGGCCTCATCTACATGGCGATTTCTCTGATTCTGCTGCCCTCGCTGCTGCAGCAGGGCAACGCCATGCTGGCCTCTCCCCTGTCATCCGCCCGGCTGAATTTTGTCTATTACTGCATCAATTTCCTGACGGTGGTCTGGATTTTCCGGTATTTCCTGAAGGATTCCTTCCGGGCCGCTCTGCGCAGCCCCTTCGCCACAATTTGGTATGCCGCTCTGGGCTATCTGGGCAGCGAAGCCCTGTGCGAGCTGCTGACGATCCTGATCTTCATGATCTTCCCCAGCTTTTCCAATATCAACGACCAGACCGTGTTCAATCTGCTTGGCCAGGAACAGACCCTCATCGCCATCGGCACTGTGATCATGGTGCCCGTGACAGAGGAACTGTTCTTCCGGGGCCTGCTCTTCCGGAACCTCTGGGACAAAAAACAGGTCCTGGCCTACGCCGTGTCCATGGGTTCTTTCGCCCTGCTCCATGTGGTGGGCTACATCGGGAGCTTTGACCCGCTGCACCTGCTGCTGTGCTTTGTGCAGTATCTCCCGGCAGGCTTCTGCCTGTGCTGGTGCTACCGCCAGACGGGCACCATCGCCACCCCCATCATCATGCACGCCATCGTCAATGCCATGGGCGTTTCCAACGCCGTGAGGTGAAAAAATGCCGAAAATCATCCAGTTATCCCCCCATATCGCCAACCTGATCGCCGCCGGCGAAGTGGTGGAGCGTCCCGCCTCCGTTGTCAAGGAGCTGCTTGAAAACGCCGTGGACGCCGGAGCCTCCAAGGTCACCATCGAGATCCGGGACGGCGGCATGACCTTCCTGCGGGTCACGGACAACGGCTGCGGCATGAGCGCCGAAGACGCCCGGACCGCCTTCCTGCGCCACGCAACCAGCAAGCTTCGCAGCGCCGAGGATCTGGCCGCCATTGCCACCTGCGGCTTCCGTGGCGAAGCTCTGGCCGCCATTGCCTCCGTCAGCCGTATCGACCTTCTGACCAAAACTCCCTCCTCCATCGCAGGAACCAGCCTCCAGCTGGAGGCCGGAAACATTCTGGAAGAATCCGAGGCGGGCTGCCCCGACGGCACCACCATCATCATCCGTGATCTGTTCTTCAACACCCCCGCCCGGATGAAGTTCATGAAATCCGACACGGTGGAAGGCTCCCGGGTCACTGCTGCCGTGCAACTGCAGGCCCTGGCCCACCCCAGCGTGGCCTTCCGGATGCTCCGTGACGGCAAGGAAGTGCTGAACACCCCCGGCACCGGAAAGCTCGCTGACGCCGTCTACTGCGTCTACGGCAAGGATTCGGCACGGATGGTAAATGTGCAGAGCCGCTGGGAGAATTACTCCCTGTCCGGCTTCGTCTCCAAGCCCACCGACGCCCGGCCCAGCCGGAGCCTGCAGACCTTCTTCGTCAACGGCCGCCCGGTGAAGTCCAAGATCCTGGTAGCAGCCTTTGAGGAGGCCTACCGAAACCAGATCATGGTGGGCAAATTCCCCGCCTGCGTTCTGCATCTGAATCTTCCGGCCAACGCCGTGGACGTCAACGTCCACCCGGCGAAGACTGAGGTGAAATTCCTCAATGAAAAGGCCGTCTTTGACTGCGTCCACTACGGTGTCCTGGGAGCTCTGAACAAGACTCCCGACCGCCCCCAGGTGCAGTTCAAGCAGCCCGCCGTACCTGCCGCCCAGCCCACAAAGACCGCTGCACCTCCCCCGGCGCAAAAGGTCGCTGCGCCAAAGCAGGAAAACTTCTTCCGCACCATGACGGCGGAGGAATTCAAGACCTTCTCCACCGTTTTGAAAGATGCCCCCCAGCCCAAGCCCGCTGCAGCCATTGCCACAGCAGCCAAGGTGGAGCGCACTCCCGCCGCTCCCGTCCGGGAGCAGGTGCTTCTTCCGAAAATTACCCCTGCCCCGCCGAAGCCCGAAATCAAGCTGCCCCCCCTGCCTGTTGAAAAGCCCCAGCCCGCTGCGAAACCCATCAGCGTTCCCGCCCCTGTGGAGGAAGAGCCGGAACAGGTGGCGCTGGCTATGCCCACCGAAATCCAGTGGCGCATGGTGGGCGAGCTGTACAATTCCTACATCATCGTCGAGCAGGGTGAGGAAGCCTTCCTCATCGACAAGCACGCCGCCCACGAGCGGATCCTCTTTGAAAAGCTGAAAGCCAATCAGGAGAAGATCAGCTCTCAGGCCCTGCTGACCCCCATCCCGGTCCGACTGAGCCCCAGCGCCGCCGGCGAGCTGCTGGCGAGCACCGCCCTTCTGGAAGAATTGGGCTTCGAGATCGACGAATTCGGTGAGAACACCGTGCTGCTGCGGCAGATCCCCATGGACCTGAGCCCCGACGCCGCTGCGGAAGCGGTGGAGGCTCTGGCCTCCGACCTGCTCAGCGGCCGCCGGGAGGAAAAGGACAATGTCCGCGACGAGATCCTCCACACCGTGGCCTGCAAGGCCGCCATCAAGGCCGGCTGGAAAAATGACGAAGCCGAGCTTCTGGCCCTTGTCAAGCAGGTCATGTCCAGAGAGGACCTGAAATACTGCCCCCATGGCAGACCCATCTGCGTGACTCTGAGCAAAAAGCAGCTGGAAAAGCAGTTTAAGAGAACCTGACAGAAAGCATTCACAACGGAATGCAGAATTCAAATTGTTTTCGAAGAAAACTCCTTCCTCTATTTTGCATTTTGCGATTCTGTGCAACAACCCGAAACTTGAACTTAAGGAGGCGTAATGCCTATGAATAACATCATCTGTATCGCAGGTCCCACCGCCTCCGGCAAAACTGCCCTGGCTGTGGAAATTGCGAAAGAGTATAACGGTGAGGTGGTCTCCTGCGATTCCATGCAGATCTACAAGCGCATGGACATCGGCACCGCCAAGCCCACATCCGAAGAAATGCAGGGCATCCCCCACCACATGATCGATGTGGCAGAGCCCGACGAGGATTTTTCCGTCAGCCGTTACTGCGAAATGGCCGCCGCCATCGTGGACGACATCGTGGCCCGGGGCAAAACCGCCATCATCGCCGGCGGCACCGGCCTTTACATGGACTCTTTGATCCGTGGCAATACCTTCGCTCCCTTCCCCTCCACCGGGCAGCGGGAAAAGCTGGAACGGCAGGCCGACGAAATGGGCATGGAATACATGACCAACTGGCTGAAGGAGATCGATCCCGAGGCCGCTGAACGGATCCATGACCGCAAGCGGCTTCTGAGGGCCCTGGAAGTATATCTGGAAACTGGCGAGACCATCACCGAGCACAACCGGAAAACCCAGCTGATTCCCCCGAAGTATCATCCTGTGTGGCTGGGTCTGGATTTTGAGCCCCGGGCGGCCCTGTACGAGCGGATCGACCTGCGGGTTAACATCATGCTGGAGCTTGGCCTTGTGGAGGAGATCAAAGCCCTGCTGGCCTCGGGAATTCCAGAAAAATGTACCGCCATGCAGGCAATTGGTTACAAAGAGTTCATCAATGCCCTTGACGGAAGGTGTACAATAGAGGAAGCCGCCGCCGAGGTACAGCAGTCCTCCCGGCGCTATGCCAAGCGTCAGCTGACCTGGTTCCGCCGGAACAAGGCAATGAACTGGCTGACCAGGCATCCGGGAGAGGGCTCCGAAGAAATTCTTGCGAAAGCCCGACGGGTTCTTTGCGAATCCGACAAGTGAAAAATGCTAAGATGTGTGTATCCCAAAAGAAAGAAGGAATACATATGTCTGACAATATCAATTTACAGGACGCCATTTTGAAGGAGTGCCGCCGGGACAAGGTTCCCGTGACACTGTTCCTGATGAACGGCTTCCAGCTCCGAGGGATCGTCACGGGCTTCGACAGCTTCGTGGTGGTGCTGGTGAGCGATGGCAAACAGCAGATGATCTACAAGCATGCCATCTCCACCCTGGCCCCGATCCGACCGCTGAAAGCAGCTACCACTGCGTAACAGATGCAAAGGGCGACGGAGTAACTTCCGCCGCCCTTTTGTTTTTTGATGATTCTTTCAAATTGGGATTTATCGAACTGGCGCGGGAGCGCCCTGGGCTTCCCCCCGGGGGGAAGGCATGGGTGCAGTGCATAACAGAACGATAAACCGCAATTTGAAGCCCACATACAGAAAGGAACATGCCATATGTCCATTGCTGAAAATATTGCCGTCATCCGCGCTCAGATGGAAGCCGCCGCCATTGCCTGCGGTCGTGATCCCAAGGAGATCCAGCTGTGCGCCGCCACCAAAATGAACAATGCTGACGCCGTCCGTCAGGCAATCGCCGGCGGCGTGGACTGCTGCGGCGAAAACCGGGTCCAGGAGCTTGTGCAGAAGTCCGGTGAGAATGCCTACGAGGGTGCTCCCGTCCACTTCATCGGCGTGCTGCAGACCAACAAGGTCAAGCAGGTGGTGGGCCATGTGGACCTGATCCAGAGCGTGGACCGAATGAATCTTCTGCAGGCCATTCAGAAGGAAGCAGCCAAGCAGGGAATCAGCCAGAATATTTTGCTGGAAGTTAACATTGGTAACGAAGAAAGCAAGTCCGGATTCGACATCAGCGATATCCTTCCTTTGCTCGAACATATTTCCGATTTTCCCAATATTCGGGTCTGCGGACTGATGGCAATCCCCCCAATCAGCCAAAATCCGGGGGATAATCGCAAATTTTTTCAGGAAATGTTCAACCTTTCTGTTGACATAATGAGAAAAAAATACGATAATGTAACCATGGACTGCTTGTCCATGGGTATGTCCGATGACTATGTGGATGCGATCGCCTGCGGCTCTACCATGATCCGCGTGGGAACCGCCATCTTCGGTGCCCGGGACTACACCAAGCTTCATCATGAATGATGTGTAAATACAGGAGGATTATATAGATATGAGTTTTTGGGATAATGTAAAGAAATTTGCCCAGCCCTACGCCGACGACGATTACGACGATTACGACGAAGACGATTACCTGGACGATTACGACGACGAGCCCGCAGCACCCGCTCCCCGCCGTGCTCCCGCCCGCCGCAGCGCTCCCGTTGCCGCTCCCATCGAGGACGACGAGGATGATGACGCATTTGGCGGCTTCGCTGCCCCCAGCATCAGCGCTGCTCCCGCTTCTTCCGCAGTCAGCACTTCTTCCGGCTTCAACGGCCGCGTGCTGAACACCAGCGGCCCCAAGCAGGAAGTTGTCCTGTTCCGTCCCCTGAGCTTCAACGACTCCTCCAAGGCATCCGACAGCCTGCGCAACCGCAAGGCCGTCGTTCTGAACCTGGAGAATGTGGACAAGGATATGGCCCGCCGTGTGGTGGACTTCCTGTCCGGTACCGTTTATGCCCTGGATGGCTCCGTTAAGAAGATCGCTAAGTCTGCTTACCTGTTCTGCCCCCACAACATGGATGTGGTCGGCGACCTGGAGACCCTGCAGGCTGAAGTTGAGAGCTACGTCTAAGAAGACAGGAGGATTTGGCTATGTTTACTCCCCAGCAGATTGATCAGATTTCTTTCGGCAAGGCTACCTTCGGCGGCTACAACATGGACGATGTTGACAGCTTCCTGGAGCCCCTGACCGAAGACTACGTTACATTGTACAAGGAAAATGCACTGCTCAAGAGCAAGATGCGCGTCCTGGTGGGCAAGCTGGAAGAATACCGCAAGAATGAGGCTTCCATGAAGGATGCTGTCATCAACGCCCAGAAGACCTGCGACAAGATGGTCCGCGAGGCCGAGGTCAAGTGCGCGAAGATGCTCTCCGAAGCCAACGCCGCCGCTGCTCAGCCCGAGCAGACCGTCGTGGTTCCCAACACCGGCGCCCTGGTCGCCGCCGAGCAGGCACGGGTGGAAGAGGCCCGGAAGCTGGCCTCCTCCAAGATCGACGAGATCCAGGAGCAGATGCGCTCCTGCATCCAGGCCCTGGAGCGCGTCAAGCAGGCCAACAAGCCCAAGGCTCCTGCCGCAGCCCCCGCTGCTTCCGCTGATGCCGTGGCTGATGAGATCTCCCAGAATCTGGAAGCTCTGGTGGGCACCACCGTTGACACCGCTCCCAAGGCGGAGCCCCGCCACCCCGTCAACGACACCACCACCAGCAAGTTTGCCAACCTGCAGTTTGGCCGCAACTACGATCCCAACCACAAATAATATATACCCCATGCTATGATGAGGACACGTGACTGATTCCCCTGTTTTCAGAGAGCTGCCGGATGGTGCGAGGCAGTAAACGGCGATCAGCCATATCACCTCGGAGCAGCGCACCGAAGCCCCCAGTGGGTGTGTAGGCTGCGCCGGGTCCGCCCGATACAGCGCCTACGAGTGCCGGTTTTTAACCGGAACAAGAGTGGTACCGCAGAGGTTTATGCGCCTTTGTCTCTTCTAACAGGGACAAAGGCGCTTTCCATTTATTAATGATTTTTCTAACGGAGGTTAATTTCCAATGGAATACAAAAACACCATCATCACCCCGAAGACCGACTTCCCCATGAAGGCTGGTCTGCCTGCCCGCGAGCCCAATATGCTCAAGCGTTGGGAAGAGCAGGATCTGTACAACATCATGCTCGAGAAGAACAAGGACCTGCCCCGTTTCGTCCTGCATGACGGCCCTCCCTTCTCCAACGGCTATATCCACATGGGCCACGCTCTGAACAAGACCCTGAAGGATTTCATCGTCCGTTCCCACGCCATGATGGGCTTCTACACCCCCTATGTCCCCGGCTGGGACAACCACGGCCTGCCCATCGAGCGCGCCATCGAAACTTCCAAGAAGAAGCTGAACAAGGATATGTCCGTGCCCGAGTTCCGTACCGCCTGTGCAGCCTTTGCCGAGGACTTCATCCAGAAGCAGATGGGCGGCTTCAAGCGTCTGGGCGTTGTGGGCGACTGGGAGCATCCCTACCGCACCATGGACAAGCACTTTGAAGCTCAGGAAGTCAAGGTCTTTGGCCGCATGTTCGACAAGGGCTTCATTTACAAGGGCCTGAAGCCCGTTACCTGGTGCCCCTTCTGCGCCACCGCCGTGGCCGAGGCCGACATTGAGTACAAGGACGATCCCTGTACCTCTGTCTACGTCAAGTTCCCCATGAAGGACGACCTGGGCAAGCTCAGCCAGTTTGACCTGAGCCGCACCTTCTTCGTCATCTGGACCACCACCATCTGGACCCTGCCCGGCAACATGGGCATCTGCCTGCATCCCCGGGATGCCTACGTTCTGGTCAAGGCCGAAAACGGCGAGACCTACATCATGGCCGAAGCCCTGATGGAAAAGACCATGAAGATGGGCGGCTTCGAAACCTACGAAGTTCTGGCCACCTACCCCGGCCAGTTCTTTGAGAATATGCTGGCTCAGCATCCCTTCCTCCCCAAGACCTCCCGCCTGGTCAATGCTGAGTACGTCACCATGGATTCCGGTACCGGCTGTGTCCACACCGCTCCCGGCTTCGGTGCTGACGACTACCAGACCTGCATGCGCTATGGCATGGAGCTGGTGGTTCCCGTGGACGACTACGGCCGCCACACCGACTACGCAGGCAAGTACGCCGGCCTGAAGACCGAAGAGTCCAACCCCATCATCAAGGCTGACATGGCTGAGTCCGGCATGCTGTTCGCTTCCGAGGATATCATGCACTCCTACCCCCACCACGACCGCTGCAAGAAGCCCGTCATCTTCCGCGCTACTCCCCAGTGGTTCTGCTCTGTCGAATCCTTCAAGGACGCCGCCATCAAGGCCATCGAAAATGTCCAGTGGTATCCCGCATGGGGCGAAGAGCGCATGATCAATATGATCCGTGAGCGCGCCGACTGGTGTATTTCCCGCCAGCGCCGCTGGGGTCTGCCCATCCCCGTGTTCTACTGCCAGGACTGCGGCAAGCCCGTGTCCACCCCCGAGTCCATCGCCAAGATCTCCGAGCTGTTTGACGAGCACGGCTCCAACATCTGGTTCGAAAAGGATTCCATGGACCTGGTTCCCGACGGCTTCACCTGCCCCCACTGCGGCGGCAAGACTTTCGAGAAGGAGACCGACACCCTGGACTGCTGGTTCGACTCCGGCTCCACCCACTACGCTTCCCTGATGCACCGCACCCCCGAGCTGTGGCCCGCTGATGTGTATCTGGAAGGCGCTGACCAGTACCGCGGCTGGTTCCAGTCCTCTCTGCTGACAAGCGTCGGCGCTCTGGACCAGGGTGCTCCCTTCCGTCAGGTTCTGACCCACGGCTGGACCGTTGACGGCCAGGGCCGGGCCATGCACAAGTCCCTGGGCAACGGCGTTGATCCCGCCGACCTGATCAAGGACTTTGGCGCTGACATCATCCGTCTGTGGGCCGCTTCCTCCGACTACCACGCCGACGTGCGCTGCTCCAAGGAGATCTTCAAGCAGATCGCTCAGAACTATCTGAAGTTCCGCAACACCGCCCGCTACTGCCTGGGCAACCTCAACGAGTTTGACCCCAACAACCTGGTTCCTGCTTCCGAAATGGAAGAGCTGGACAAGTGGGCACTGACCAAGCTGGACAAGCTGGTGAAGGCCTGCCGCAAGGCTTACAATGGCTACGAATTCCACATGGTCTCCCATGCCATCAACGACTTCTGCGTCGTGGAGCTGTCCAGCTTCTATCTGGACATCCTGAAGGACCGTCTGTACTGCGAGGAGAAGAACGGCCTGCGCCGCCGCTCCGCACAGAGCGCCCTGTTCCTGATCCTGGATGCCATGGCAAAGCTGTTTGCGCCCATCCTGGCTTTCACCTGCGATGAGATCTGGCAGTCCATGCCCCATCAGGACAGCGACGACACCCGGAACATCCTGCTCAACCAGATGCCCGAGGACTTCTCTGCCTACGCTCTGTCCGACGAGGCCATGGCAAAGTGGGACGTCATCATGAAGCTGCGCTCCGACGTCAACGGCATTCTGGAGAAGGCCCGCGCTGACAAGCGTATCGGCAAGGCTCTGGAAGCCCGCGTCACCCTGGCAACCGACAACGAATCTCTGAAGGCCGCCTGCGAGGGTCTGAACCTGGCTGAGATCTGCATCGTGTCCGCTGTTGACTGGGCCGCTGCCGAGGAAGGCGCCGAGGTTGGTACCGGCGACAACTATGCTGATCTGACCATTGGTGTTTCCGAAGCCAAGGGCGCCAAGTGCCCCCGCTGCTGGATGCACTCCGAAGCCGCCAACGAAGAGGGCCTGTGCCCCCGCTGCGCCGGTGTCATCAGCAAGCTGGAAATCGAAATCTAAAATGATACTGCCGTGCCGGTCCTTGCGGACCGGCACGGTTTTTCGCAGTTTTTTCGAAACAAACAAAATAATGCTTGACTTTTCCATCTTCCGTGGTATAATAACCCTGTTCGGTTGAGCCGCCGGTATAGCTCAGTTGGTAGAGCAACTGATTTGTAATCAGTAGGTCGGGGGTTCGAGTCCGTCTACCGGCTCCAAGCCGACAAAGACGTGGTTGGACTCGAAAGATGAATTCAATCTGCCGGTGGCAGATTGAACAACCAGTTCAGAAACTGGTTGTCACCTTGATTCGCGAGTCCGTCTACCGGCTCCAATCGAGCCAAAACTTCATATGGGGGAATTCCCGAGTGGCCAAAGGGGACAGACTGTAAATCTGCTGCTTATCGCTTCGGTGGTTCGAATCCACCTTCCCCCACCATTAAAAGCCAAACACCGTCCGGTGTTTGGCTTTTAATTTTATCTGGATGCGTGGGGTTGAAACGATTAAATGTGCCAGTCCGGTAGACTGTCACTCGACACCGGCTCGACGGTGGCAACACCTTCCCCACCAGAAAAAGACCTACCCCTTGTGGTGTTGGTCTTTTTCTGTGTTTGGGCATTTGGGAGGTGGATTC
>JAGARK010000002.1 GCA_017622295.1 Oscillospiraceae bacterium | reverse complement strand
TAGTAATGCCCGTCGATTTCGATCAGGCCCGCATAGGTCTTCTCGCCATCTACGTAGTAGTACATGACGCCGTCCGCTTCCCGGACGATGCCGTTCTTTACCGGTGCGTCCGGCTCGGGATCAGGCTTGCTGCCAGGGGGATTCAGCATGCGGCCTTCCTCATCGAAGGTATACACTCCAACGGGCAGCAGATCGTTGTTCTTAAACACCGTGTACTGTCCGGTCACCACAATGAACTGGCTGTTGACGTAGTAGTAATACCCGTCGATTTCGATCAGACCCGCGTAGGTCTTCTCTCCGTTCACGTAGTAGTACATGACGCCATCCGCCTCCCGGACGATGCCGTTCTTCACCGGTGCGTCCGGCTCATCTACGGGAGGATTGAGCATCTTGCCGTCCGCCCCAAAGTCGTAGTACTCCTGCGGGAAGTCTGTATACTGGTTCAGAGTATAGACATAATAGGATGCATTACGCACGGCAGTGCAGTCGGAAGACTTGAAGTAGTAATAATCTCCATCCACTTCCAGCAGTCCCAGGTGAGACACGCCATCGACCAGATAGTACAGGTTTTCACCTATCTCCATAAAGCCGGTCAACGTCAGAGGGGCGATCAGAGCACCGTTCTCACCAAAGTCATACCAAGTGGAAACGATACTGTTGGATTCACGGATATAGCGGCGTCCCTTGTAACAGTAACCCTCTTTAAAGAAGTAGCTTTCCCCGTCAATGGTCTGCCAGCCCTTAACATGGTATGCCGGGCCGTAGTAGTATCTGCTGCCAATGGCGTCCGTCATCCACACTCCGGATGTGAGCTTGCCGTCGGAGGCAAAGCTGTAGGTGACGGAGCGGTCAAAGGTAAAGGTGTGCTCGCCCACCAGAGCCGCGCCATCCGTACCGTTAAAGCAGTAGTAATCCTGCCCAACCGCCTGCCAGCCGCTGACCAGTTCGCCGTTGAAGGCATAATAGGTGTTTGCGTCCTTGGCAAACAGGCCGGTGTACTTGGTCTGGCCTACATTGATACCGCTCTGGCCAAAATCATAGTAGTAGCCGTCCACCTGTTCCACACCGGTGAGCTTTTCGCCGTTTTTGTAGTAGGCAAAGCCGCCGTCTTCCGTAAACCAGCCTTCCTTTACAGTATTGATGAGCGTATAGCTGTCGTTGAAGGTCTTGTAGACATCACTGAAGCTTCCGCCTCTGTCGCTGTCGTCATCGGGATTGACATAGGGGTAGAGCCCATACTCTTTTTGGTTCTCCTCTTTCTGGGCAAAGGAGTACAGACCGCTGGCCCGCAGGCAGATGTTGTAGCTGATCTCACCATAGTTGACCACCGCGAGCTTGGACTTTGCATCCCACTGTGCATCCTCCTTGGGCGTCAGCTTGATGCCGCTGACGATGCACAGGGGGTTAGCCATGTTGGGATCGATGGCCGTGGTCTGATCCCGCCAGTTCAGGACCAGCCGGACAGAATTGGTGGCCTCATCAAACTCCGCCTCGGACAAAGAGAAGTACTCGTTGAGCACCGTCAGCTTGCTGCAGTCCACATGGAAGTTGGGATCAAAGTAGATGACGGGCGTCACCTCGGTCAGGACGCTGACGCGTTCTGCCAGCTGCAGCAGGAAATTCCATGCTGAGGCGTTCTCCATGTCCGCACCGGGCAGCATATAAATTAGATCTTCAAGCTTTCCGGGGATGGGGATCTGGGTCATGTCCAGCGCAATGATATAGGACGTGACCATGTCTTTCTCCGGATCCACAACCGTATAGGTGATCTGGTCGTCTGTGGTGGAATTGGATACCTGACGATCCCAGGCCAGCTGGCGATCACCGCCGGTAGCCTGATCAAAGTCAAAGGTCGCCTCACCCTGATTGTACAGGGAGACCTTAATGGAGGCTGTGGCCTCGCTGTCCATTGCCAGCGCAGCCGTGATCCTCACATTCTTGACCCCGGCACTCTCATTTCCGGTAAAGCTGAACCCATTCATGGTTCCGGCAGCCGGATTGCTCATGGTAAACACCAGATCTTCAGGCCGAACCACAACGTTCTTTCCCTCATACAGGACCTTTACAGGCAGTGCCACCGTCTGTCCGTAAACGGTGTCCACATTCTCCTTTTCAAAATATACCTGAGTGGGGATGACGATGTGCAGGGTCTTGCTGCCGATGATTTCATCGCCCAGCATGAGGTATACATCCACATCACCGTTTCTCAAGGCGGTAAAGACCCCGTCTTCGGTGATGGAACCCCAGCGTTCATCGGACACTGCCCAAGAGGTTCCATCAGGAAGCTCTGCCGCGTTGCCCGTCGCGCTGACACCCATAGGCACGAGCTGAACGGTGGAGTTCACGGTCAGATAATCGGCCTTGCTGTTGAGAATGGCGTGGGAGAATGCAGTGGAGCTGGGAGCGGTAGATACCATGATCAGCGAGGTGCTGACAGAGCGGGGCGTACCGTCAGAGGGCCGGTTCATGACCCGCAGTTCATTCTCACCCTCCTGCTTGGCAACAAAGGTACTTGAACCGCCGCCGTCCAGATTGATGGCGTGAACACAGCCGGCCTCCAGCATGATCTGAGCGATCTCTTCCATGCTGCCGCCGCAGGAGAAGGGCTCCTGTCTGCCGTCCAGCACCATAAAGACAACCTTGCCGGTTCTGGTGATACCGATGGCGGTACGGCTGGCTCTGTTGCTGTAATAGCTGTCACTTCTGGTGATGCAGATCTCACCGTCTTTGACCAGGGTGGTACCGAAGCCGCCAACACCCTCCTGGATCCGGCTCTTGTTGGTCTCATAATCGTCCTTGGTTCCGATCATGGCCGTACCGTCCTTCAGGATAGCGAAGAAGCCGCCGCCGTCAACCGGGTGCCATTCCACACCGTCCATTACCAGCAGACCGCCCGGCTCGCCCGTAGCCATGTTATAGCCGTCGGCATTGATGCTGGCGATCACGTTGTAATTCTGGATGTAGTGCTCGCTTTCGGGGTTTCCGTATTTCTCCTGAGCGGCAATGGCCTGGTCAAGGACACGGGCCATGCCCCATTGGCTGGGATCATTGTCTTTGTAGTTGACGTAGATCTGGATATCATCCCGGGGCAGATCCGCAGTGGCCAGATAGAACACCATCTGCTTGTTGTCGGCGGACATGGCCATCTTGATCTGCTGCGTAATGCCGGGCGCCAAAACGGCCTCTTCCTCTGAGAATACGGTGTAATAGGGATTCTCCGTAACGTCCACAAAGTCGCCGGCCAGTCTGCACAGATAATCCGCAAACGCATAGCAGCAGGCCTTTTTCAGCTCGATCAGATTGTCAGAAGTGAAGTCTCTTGTGTTTTCCAGCGTGGCAACAACTTTGTTTCCGGTGTAAGCGCTATACACCGCGTCACGCACGCTGCTGCGAATGCTCACTCCGTCCAGCCTGTTCCTCAGGAAGTAGGCCGCCCGGTCCACATCATTCAGGTCCTCGGTAAAGTAGTCGGAGATAAGCTGGGTCAGCATACCGTTTTCATAGGTACTTGTCTGCAATACCTGCATGATATAGTAGCCGTCCAGATCGCCGTACATATCGGCCAGACTGAAGATGTCGCTTTCGTTCAGGGACTTACACAAATAATTCTCAGCGATGTCCGCCACCATTTCATCCATGGTCCCACTCACGTTGTGCCTGTCTGCAGTGCTCAGCAGGTCCACCAGATCGCCGGCCCAACCGGCAACGTCAGCATGGTTCACGCTGAAATTATTGTGGTAGGTAATGTCCATCGTGCCGAACATATGACCAAGGTCTGCGCGGTCCCCGTTGGGAAGATCAAAGTTCTTGATCTCCTTGAGCGCAGTGATCAGGATCATTTCGTCGATATTTTCGATCTCGGCATTGACGGAGTCCTGCATCTGCTGCACAAATTTGGCAAAGTCCGCGTCTTCGTAACCGGCCATAATACCCCAGGAACCGGAATTATAGCGGTCAACACCGGTACGAATATACTTGATAACCAGTGCAAGTGGATCCTTGGCCGGGTTCTGCTGGACATAGACATTTGCCAGTTCTTCCAGCAGCACCAGATTGGTCAGGAAGCTTTCATAGCTGTCAATGGCCGGCACTGCCAGAACAGGGAGCTGCTTATATGTGGTGTAGTTGCAGCGGGTGCAGGTCTCATAGGCTTCCCAGCCTGCAGACACATATGTGGGAGCTTTGCCCTCGTGCTGCACGGGGTCGTGGCCCAGGGCATCGATCCCCTCGTAGGTGGTGTAGTCGCAGCGGGTACAGGTCTCGTAGGCCTTCCAGCCCGCTTCCAGACAGGTAGCCGCCTTGCCCTCGTGCTGTACGGGGTCGTGGCCAAGAGCGTCGATCACCTCGTAGGTGGTGTAGTCGCAGCGACTGCAGGTTTCGTAGGCTTTCCAGCCACCCTCCAGACAGCTGGCCGCCTTGCCCTCGTGCTGCACGGGATCATGGCCCAGAGCATCGATCACCTCGTAGGTGGTGTAGTCGCAGCGGCTGCAGGTCTCGTAGGCCTTCCAGCC
>JAGARK010000023.1 GCA_017622295.1 Oscillospiraceae bacterium | reverse complement strand
TGATGGACTCGATGGTCTGGGGCATGATGCCGTCGTCGGCTGCCACGACCAGGATGGCGATGTCGGTGGACTTGGCACCACGGGCACGCATGGAAGTAAATGCAGCGTGGCCGGGGGTGTCCAGGAAGGTGATCATCTGATCATTGATCTCAACGGTGTAAGCACCGATGTGCTGGGTGATGCCGCCAGCCTCACCCTTGGTGACGTTGGTCTTGCGGATGGCGTCCAGAGTGGAGGTCTTACCATGGTCAACATGGCCCATGACGACCACGACGGGTGCGCGGGTCTCCAGCTCTTCAGCGGTATCCACATGATCGTCGATGATCCGCTCTTCGATGGTGATGGTAACTTCCTTCTCCACCTTGCAGCCCATTTCGGTAGCCACAAATTCGGCGGTATCAAAGTCGATGGTCTGGTTGATGCCGGCCATGACGCCGTTCTTCATCAGGCACTTGATGACTTCGCCGGCGGTCTTCTTCATCCGGGAAGCCAGCTCACCGACGGTGATCTCATCGGGAATCTTGACGACGGTGGGAGCCTTGCGGGCGACCTCCATCTGCAGACGGCGCAGCTTCTCCTGCTCTTCGTTCCTGGACTTGCTGCCCTTGAAATTGCCCTTCTGCTTCTGCTGCTGCTTGCCCTTGCCGCCGCCAATGCGCTGCTTGCCTCCCTGGTAATTCTGGACCTTCTCGGAAACCAGATTGTCAACATCGGCAAAACGGTTGGCGTTGACCTGTACGGCGGAAGTGTCAACCACGCGGCGCTCGCGCTTGCGCTCGGGCTCGGCGGGCTTGGCAGGCTCTGCCTTGGGCTGCTGGGCAGCGGGCTGATTCTGCTTGGGGTTCTGACGGTTGTTATTGTTATGATTCTGCTGTCTGGGCTGCTCGTTTTTGGCGGGAGCAGCCTTGGGGGCAGTGGCCTTGACGGCAAAGACCTGCTCCAGAGAGCTGATCTGATGGGTCTGGGTCATGTAGTCGAACACGCAGTTCAGCTCCTGATCGGTCAGGACCTGGGTGTTGGACTTGGGACGATCACCGAATTTGGCGATGATCTCCGCAATTTCCTTGGGGGTCGTGCCGAAATCCGTGGCGACCTCCTTCAGTCGATACTTCACAAAACTCAATATAACGCACCTCCATAATGTGAAAATGCCCAATGAAGAATGCAGAATGCAAAATGAATCAAAAACATTTCGCATTATGCACTTTGCATTTTGCATTTGTCAGCTCTTACGAGCTGCACTGTCGGTCAAACTTACTTCTTCTTTCCTGTGCGGACGTTCCGCTGGTGGGCCTTGGCTTCCTTCTGCCGCTGGCGGAGCTTCTGGTGCTTTGCTTCCAGAATTTCTGCTTCCCTGGTATACTTTTCGGAGCCGGGCAGGGCCTTCAGGAAGGCCAGCGCCATGGCAACATCGGTAAATGCCGCGATGGCCAGGGATGTTCTGCCCACCACAAAGCCGAATTCCTCCTTGGTATAGGGAATCCGGATAGCCTGCTGCTCCGTGCCCGCCACAAAGCTCTTGGCTCTGCGCCAGGTGTGGTCGGAAGCATCGGAGGCCACCGCCACCAGATAACCCTTGCCGGTACGGGTGATGGCGTTTGCCGGTTCTTCGCCCAGCTCAATGAGGCCGCCCTTCCGGGCCAGGGCGACGTAATTCAGGGCCTTATCCATTGTTTGTGCCCTCCATTTCCTTGGCCAGCCGGCCATAAACTTCCTCGGGGATGGTCACTTCCAGGCTGCGGTCCAAGGCCCTGGACTTCTGTGCCTTTTTCAGGCACTCGGGATTGGGGCAGATGTAGGCGCCGCGGCCGTTCATCTTGCCGCCGAAATCCAGAGACACGGTGCCCTCAGGCTGGCGAACAACGCGGATCAGCTCACGCTTGGCCTTCCGCTCCCGGCAGCCCATACACTGCCGCTGGGGGATCTTCTTCTGCATAAGGACTACCTCCTTCATTGAAATGCAGAATGCAAGATTACGATCATCGCGAAGCGATACCTTCATTCTGCATTTTGCATTAAGCATTTTGCATTATTCTTCCACTTCTGCCTGAGAAGCGGGCTTGATGTCGATCTTATAGCCGGTCAGGCGGGCTGCCAGGCGGGCGTTCTGGCCTTCCTTGCCGATGGCGAGGCTCAGCTGATCGTCGGGAACGATGACGCGGCAGGCCTTCTGGCCGGGAATCAGGGTCACGGACACAACATCAGCGGGGCTCAGAGCAGCCTTGACATACTCGCAGGGATCCTCGGACCAGACCACGATATCGATCTTCTCGCCGCACAGCTCGTCAACGACGGCGCCAACACGACCGCCCCGGGGACCGACACAGGCGCCCACGGGATCGATGCCCTCCATAGTGGCGCGGACAGCCATCTTGGAACGGGAACCTGCCTCACGGGCAATGTTGCGGACCTCGACCTGACCCTCGGCGATTTCGGGGGTCTCCAGCTCGAACAGCCGGCGAACCAGATTGGGATGGGTACGGGAAACCTGAACCAGAGGACCGCGGTTTGCACGGCGGACTTCCAGAACATAAACACGGATCAGATCACCGGGCTCGTACTTCTCGCCGGGGATCTGCTCGGAAACACGCAGAACAGCATCGCTGGCATCGTTGCCCTGGCCCACACGGACGAAGACATCGCCGGAGGGATCCAGACGCAGCACGGTGCCGGTCAGCAGCTCCTGAGCCTTCTCGGAGTAGCTCTCGTAAACGACGCCCCGCTCAGCCTCGCGGATGCCCTGGATGACCACCTGCTTGGCAGTCTGGGCGGCGATGCGGCCGAACTTCTGGATGTCGATGGGAATGGCGACGGTGTCGCCGACCTTCAGATCGGGGTTGTACATTTTGGCGGTGTCGATGTGGATCTCCAGAGCCACATCCTCCAGCTCCTCCACGACGGTCTTGATCTGATGCATGCTCAGACCTTCCTCGCTGAGGCTGACAACGACGTTTTCACCGGGGACGTCACGATGGTCCTCACGGTCCTTGCGGTATGCATTGGTCAGAGCCTGCTTCAGACGCTCGACCATGTAGTCAACGGGAATGCCCTTGATCTTTTCCAGTTCACGCAGGCTGGCGAAAATCTCTGCACCGATATTCACCTGAGGTGCTTCGGCCTGCTTCTTGGCTTTGGTAGTTCTAGCCATTTTCTCTAATTCCTCCTGTCAGAATTCTACCCGCAGGCGCACCAGTGCAACCTGGGATTTTTCAAAAGTAATGGTTTCCTTGCCGGCTTCCACGGTGACCTTGCCGTCATCATAGCCCTTCAGCACGGCGGGAATTTCCTTCATGCCGTTATAGGGGCGGTACAGCTTGACGGTTACGGCGCTGCCCAGGAAGCGCTCGAAATCGGAGGGGCGCTTCAGCGCACGCTCCAGACCGGCGGAGCAGACCTCGAAGTGGTAGCTCTCGGCGATGGGATCTTTTTCATCGAGAATGGGGTCTACCGCCCGGGAGATCGCTTCACAGTCGGTGATGTCCACACCACCCTCCTTGTCCAGGTACAGTCTCAGGAAACGCTGGTCGCCTTCGCGGACATACTCCACATCCCACAGCTCACAGCCATGAGCTTCCACGATGGGCTTTGCAAACTGGGCTACAATCTCAGTTACTTTCACGTAAACACACCTTTCTCATTTGTTTCATTTCAGACGTCAGGATAATTAAGAAAGAGAGGGGCGCGCCCCTCTCTTTCAAATCCTACTATCGTACATATGCATTATAGCACCATTATCAAGGTTTGGCAAGGGGTTTTTCCAATAAAGTATGCCCGAATTTCGACGTTTTTCATGTGTTATTCGACCAATTGCAGTTTATCGTGCTGCGCAAAAACAAAGATGTCATTCCGAGCGAGCAAAGCGAGTCGAGGAATCTACGCAAAAACGCCGCTGCTTCACGGTATCATAATGCGAAGATCCCTCGACTGCGCATGGTTCCGCCATGCTCCGCTCGGGATGACAGATCTGGAAGATCGTACGATAAACTGAAATCTGAACACCCAAAAAGAGAATGCCCCGCACCTTGCGGTGCGGGGCACAGATATGATTACTTCAGGATCTTCATTGCGCCGGTGGGGCAGGCCTCTGCACACTTCAGACAGTTTGCACAGTCTGCAATGACAGCGGGATCACGGAACTCGGGCTTGACCACGGTGGTGAAGCCACGGCCGATCAGACCCAGAATGCCCTTCTTGGCGACCTCTTCACAGGTACGCACGCACAGACCGCAGAGGATGCACTTGCCCTCGTTGCGCTCGATGGCGACCAGCTGAGTCTCGGAAGTGGTCATTCTCTTCTCGCCGACAAAGCGCTCGGGATGGACGTCGTAAGCAGCGACATGCTTGATCAGGGTGCAGTTGTGATAGTCATGGCAGCCGCACTCCAGGCAGCGCTTGGCCTCAGCCTGAGCCTGCTCTTCGGTGAAGCCGTAGTTCATCTCGTTGAAGTCCTTGATGCGGACCTCGGGAGCCTTGTGGCCCATCTTTGCACGCTGCTGCTTCTCGTAAGCGGCGAACATCTCGGGAGTGACCTCACGCTCGGACAGGTAGGGCTTGCGGTAAGGCACGGTTGCGCCCTTCAGGTAGGAATCCACAACCTCAGAAGCCTTCTGAGCCTCGCCGATGGCAGCGATGGCGATGTCGGCGCCGCGGTTGGTGGCGTCGCCCACAGCGAAGACGCCTTCCAGATTGGTGCGGAAGGTGGTCTCGTCAGCGGCGATGATGCCCTTCTTGTTCAGCTCGATGGCCTCGAAGCCAATGGGGCTGACCTTCTGGCCGATGGCGTTGATGACGGTATCGACAGGCAGGATCTCGAATTCGCCTTCCACAGCTCTGGGGGAGCGGCGGCCGGAAGCATCGGGCTCGCCCAGCTCCATGACCTGCAGCTTCATGGCCTTGACCTTGCCGTTTTCGCCGATGATCTCAGCGGGATTGCGCAGGATGCGGAAGTTGACGCCTTCCTCCATGGCCTCCTGGATCTCGATCTTTTCAGCGGGCATCTCGTCCACGGTACGACGGTAGATGATGGAGACTTCCTTGGCGCCCAGACGGACAGCGGAGCGGCAGGCGTCCATTGCGGTGTTGCCGCCGCCGACGACTGCGACCTTCTCACCCAGGTAAGGACGCTCACCCAGAGCGATCTTCTCCAGCAGGTTGATGCCGCCCCAAACGCCTTCCAGGTCCTCGCCGGCAACGCCGGTGCCCATGGACTTCCATGCGCCGATGGCGACGATGGTGGCGTCGTGCTTGTTCTTGATTTCCTCGAAGGAGGCGTCCTTGCCAACGCGGAAGTCAGCCTTCATCTCAACGCCCATGTCGGCGATGGCCTGGATCTCAGCGTCCAGGACTGCCTTGGGCAGACGGTACTCGGGGATGCCGTAGCGCAGCATGCCGCCCAGCTTGGGCTGGCCTTCGTAAATGGTCACAGCGTGACCTGCCTTGCGCAGGAAGTAGGCTGCAGTCAGGCCGGCGGGGCCGCCGCCGATGATGCCGACGGACTTGCCGGTATCGGGAGCGATCTCGGGCTTGAAGGGATTGTCGGATGCCAGATCCTTGTCGCCTGCGAAAGCCTTCAGGAAGGCGATGGAGATGGGCTCTTCGACCATCTTACGGCGGCAGGCAGTCTCACAGGGGTGAGGGCAGACGCGGCCGATGGATGCGGGCAGAGGCAGCTTCTCCTTGATGGTGGCAACAGCGCCGTGATAGTCGCCCTGGGCGATCTGCTTGACGTACTGCTGGCAATCGGTGCCGGCGGGGCAGTTCAGGACGCAGGGACCGCGGCAGTCGCCGTCATGGTCGGACATCAGCAGCTCCAGAGCCACCTTACGGGCCTGGACAACACGCTTGCTCTCGGTGTTGATGACCATGCCGTCGGAAGCCAGGGTGGAGCAGGAACGCAGCAGCTTGGGGCTCTTCTCAGCCTCAACGACACAGACACCACAGGCGCCGTAGTGCTTGACGTTCTCATTATGGCACAGGGTGGGGATGTGAATGCCGCCGCGCTCTGCGATCTGCAGAATGGTCTCGCCGGCCTGGCCCACGCATTCAACGCCATTGACAATAATCTTAATTTCACTCATGTTGGGCACCTCCTTATTCCACAACAACTGCGCCCTTGCGGCAGGAGTTGATACACTGGCCGCAGCGGATACAGACGTTGGGATCGATGGCAAAGGTCTTCTTCAGCTCGCCGGAGATCGCGCCCACGGGGCACTTCTTGGCGCACAGGGAACAACCGATGCACTTCTCTGCGTCGATAGAATAGGTCAGCAGAGCGGGGCACTGCTTCGCGGTGCACTTCTTATTGTAGATATGATCCTCATACTCGTTACGGAAGTAACGGATGGTGGTCAGAACGGGGTTGGGAGCAGTCTGGCCCAGGCCGCACAGAGCGCCGTCCTTGATGGTCACGCACAGCTCTTCCAGCAGCTCGATGTCGCCTTCCTTGCCCTGGCCGGCAACGATGCGGTCCAGCAGCTCGCTCAGACGCTTACAGCCGATACGGCAGTGGACGCACTTACCGCAGGACTCTCTGGTGGTGAAGTCCAGGAAGAACTTGGCGATACCGACCATGCAGGTGGTCTCGTCCATGACGACCATACCGCCGGAGCCCATGATTGCGCCGGTGGCGTTCAGGCTCTTGTAGTCGATGATGGTGTCCAGCAGATGTGCGGGGACGCAGCCACCGGAGGGACCGCCCAGCTGAACAGCCTTGAACTCGTGATCGCCGCGGATACCGCCGGCGATGTCAAAGATGACCTGACGCAGGGTCAGACCCATGGGGATCTCAACCAGGCCGGAGCGCTTGACCTTACCGGTGACGGCAAAGACCTTGGTGCCGTGGGCATTCTCGTTGCCGATCTTGGCGTAGGCATCGCCGCCGTTGTTGATGATCCAGGAGACGTTGGCGTAGGTCTCAACGTTGTTGATGTTGGAGGGCTTCAGCCAGTAACCTGCCTGAGCAGGGAAGGGGGGCTTCAGGCGGGGCATACCGCGGGAGCCTTCCAGGGACTCGATCAGAGCGGTCTCTTCGCCGCAGACGAATGCGCCGGCGCCGGCCTTGATGCGCATGTCGCAGGAGAAGTCGGTGCCCAGGATGTTCTTGCCCAGGTAGCCCTTCTCACGGGCCTGCTTGATGGCGTTGGTCAGACGAACGATAGCCAGAGGATACTCTGCACGGACGTAGACGATACATTCCTGTGCGCCGATGGCGTAAGCGCCGATCAGCATGCCTTCGATCAGGTTGTGGGGGTCGGACTCGATGACAGCACGGTCCATGAATGCACCGGGGTCACCTTCGTCAGCGTTACAGATCATGTACTTCTCTTCGCCCTTGCTCTGGCGGGCGGCATTCCACTTGAACCAGGTGGGGAAGCCTGCGCCGCCGCGGCCTGCCAGACCGGAAACCTTGATCTCCTCGATAACATCCTCGGGAGTCATGGTCTTCAGGACCTTAGTCAGGGCCTGATAGCCGTCGTCTGCCAGGTAGGCGTCGATCTTTTCGGGGTTGATGACACCGCAGTGCCGCAGGGCAATACGCGTCTGCTGGGTCAGGAAGGACTCATCCTCGGGCTTGATGACGATATCAGCCAGCAGGGAGTAATCCTTGGAAGCGACAGCGTTCACGATGGTCTCGGCATGCTCAGGCTGGACCTGAACACAGCGGTACAGCTTGCCTTCGTCGTCGTAAACGTCAACGATGGGCTCCAGATAGCAGATACCGATACAGCCGGTGATGGTCAGCTCGGCGCCAACCTGAGGGTTCATCTTTTCTTCCAGTGCGGTGTAAACGGCACCTGCACCGGCTGCCAGGCCGCAGGAGCCCTGGCCGACTACAATTTTAGCCATAATTACTTGCCCTCCTTTGCCTTGATGTCCCGCAGGATCTTAACGACCTTCTCGGGAGTCAGAGAGCCATAGGTATCCTCGTTGATCATCATGACGGGTGCCAGGGAGCAGCAGCCCAGGCAGGAAACCAGGCTCAGGGAGAACAGGCCGTCAGAAGTGGTCTCGTTGTCACCGATGCCCAGCTCTTCCATAACAGCGTCAGCGATGCGGTCTGCACCGTTAACGTAGCAGGCGGTACCCTTACAGATCATGATCAGGTACTTACCCACAGCCTGGAAGCGGAACTGTGCGTAGAAGGTGGCGACACCCATGATCTTAGCGGGGGTCAGACCGGTGCGCTCGGAGATGTGGTAAACAGCGTCGATGGGGACGTAACCATAGATCTCCTGAGTCTTCTGAAGGATGGAAATGAGGCTGCCCTTCACATCAGCGTACTGGTCCAGTACGTCCTTAATCAGGGACAGGTCCACATTTTCGTGGTTGCAGCACATAATTTTTCACTCCTTATGTGTGATTTTGTTGGGGTAAACCAGCATTTTTCACAACGCCAGCATAGTTCAAACCAAGTATATTATAACAAAGTATACAACCGATTGCAACAGTTATTTTACAATAAATCCCCCCGGTATCGGCCATACCGGGGGGGATATTTTAATAAATGGATTTATTTCTGCTTCAGCAGGTCGCGGATCTCAGTCAGCAGGACTTCCTCAGCGGAGGGAGCGGGAGGAGCGGGAGGCTCAGCGGCTGCAGCCTCTTCTTCCTTTTTCTTGCCGATTTCGGACAGCTTGTTCAGGCCCTTGACCAGCCAGAACACAACCAGAGCCAGGATGGCGAAGTTGATGACGGCGGAGATGAAGTTACCGTAGTTCAGGGTGTTCAGGATCTCATTGCCGGCTTCGTCCAGGACGGGATCGCCGAACAGACGGGGCAGGACGAGCTTCATCTCGGAGAAGTCGATGCCGCCCATGAAGATGGCGATGATGGGCATGATGATGTCGTCGGTCAGGGACTTGGTGATGGTGGAGAATGCGGCGCCGATGATGGTACCAACAGCCAGCGCCATGGCGTTGCCCTTGACGGCAAAAGCGATAAACTCGTCCCACCAGGAGGGCTTCTTAACAGGGTTCTTCATATGTATCCGTTCCTTTCGTTTTGAGTGAAGAGGTAATCGTGAAGAGTGAATGGTTGCGGTATCCGCTCCCCGGATGATTTGAATTCATCCCCGAAGGGGACACCTTACCTCTTCACTATTCACTTTTACTTATTACTTTCTGGAAGTGATAACTTCCAGGCCGCCCAGATACTTGCGCAGGACCTCGGGCACCACGATGGAGCCGTCGGCGCGCTGGTTCTGCTCGACGATGGCGGGGAAGATACGGGAGGTGGCCAGACCGGAGCCGTTCAGGGTATGAACGAAATCGATCTTGCCGTCAGCACGGCGGAAACGGCAGTTGCCCCGGCGTGCCTGGTAGTCACGGGCGTTGGAAACGGAGGAAACTTCCTTGTAGCCGTTCATGGAGGGGATCAGGATCTCGATGTCGTAGGTGCGGGCCATGGAAGCGGAGCAGTCGCCTGCTGCCAGCTTCACGGTGCGGAAGTGCAGACCCAGACCGGCAACCAGGTTCTCAGCCTTGGTTACCAGCTCGTCGAAGGCGGCATCGGAGCCCTCGGGGGTGGTGAACTGGAACATCTCCACCTTGTTGAACTGGTGGCCGCGGACCATGCCGCGCTCGTCTGCACGGTGGGAACCGGCCTCACGGCGGAAGCAGGGGGTGTAAGCAAAGAACTTCTTGGGCAGATCAGCCTCAGTCAGGATCTCATCGCGGTAAATGGATGCCAGAGCAGCCTCAGCGGTGGGCAGCATATAGAAGGTGCCGCCTTCGGTGGGATGGTTGGAGATCTTGAAGACCTCGTCAGCGAACTTGGGGAACTGGCCTGCGGTTTCGCCGCACATGTACTCGAGCATGTGGGGAGGCAGGATGAAGTCATAGCCGTCGGCGGTGTGGGTGTCAATGAAGTAGTTCAGCAGTGCCCACTCCAGACGGGCGCCCATGCCGGTGTACATCCAGTTGCCGGAGCCAGCCAGCTTGACGCCCCGCTCATAGTCGATCAGGCCCAGGTCCTGGCAGATGTCAACATGGTGCTTGGGCTCAAAATCAAAGGCGTGCTTCTCGCCGATGTAGCGCAGGGGCTCGTTGTTCTCTTTGCCGCCGGGCAGCAGGTCGGGATCGGGCATGTTGGGCAGGCTCAGCATGGCTGTCTTGAATTCCACGCTCAGCTCCTTCAGCTTTGCGGCATCGTCAGCCACGGCAGCGTCCAGCGCGATGGACTCAGCCTTATTGGCCTCGATCTGGGCTTCCAGGGCGGAGGTGTCCTCACCACGCTTTTCCATACCCTTCTTCTGGCCGAAGAGCTTGCCGTTTCCCTTTGCCAGCTTGTTCTTCTGGGCGGTCTTGGTTTCGGTTGCGGTCTTCAGGCCGCGAATCTGCACATCCAGCTCCAGAATGCGGTCAACAACAGCGTCGCAGTCCACTTCCTTGGCCTTCATGCCGGCCTTGATGGCATCGGGATTTTCTTTAATTCTCTTGATATCCAGCATATTAAATACCTCTCTTTGAGATTATTATTTTTGAATTTTCATCAGTGCGTCCAGAAGAACCTGCAGGTCCTCCTGACCGTAGAATTCCAGCTCGAAGCGGCCCTTCCGTTTTCCGTTGACGATCTTGACGCCCCGGCCTAGGTGCTTGGACAGGCTCTTTTCACATTCGGCCACATAGTCCACCGCCAGCGGAGTTTCCACCGGTTCGGGCTTTGGTTCCCTGGACATATTCTTGCACAGCAGCTCCGCCTGACGGACCGACAGGCCCAAAGCCACGATCTTCTGGGCGGCTTCCGCCTGCTTCTTTTCCGTCTTCAGCTGAAGTACCGCCCGGGCATGTCCGGCGGTCAGATCTCCGGCTCGCAGCTTTTCCAGCACTGCGGGGCAAAGGCTCAGCAGCCGCAGGGAGTTTGCCACTGCCGGGCGGGATTTGCCAACTCTCTTGGCTGCGTCCTCCTGGGTCATGCCGTAGTCTTCCATCAGGCTTCGGTAACCCATGGCTTCTTCCACCGGGTTCAGGTCCTGGCGCTGGAGGTTTTCGATCAGCGCCAGTTCCATTGCTTTTTTGTCATCGGCTTCGATGACCACCACGGGGATCTCAGACAGCCCCGCGATTCTTGCTGCCCTCCAGCGGCGTTCACCGGCGATGATCTGATAATATCCCGAATCCAGCTGACGCACCGTCAGGGGCTGGATGACGCCGTGTTCCTCAATGGAATCAGCCAGAGCCTGAAGCTCTTCTTCATCGAAATCCTGCCGGGGCTGGGATCGGTTGGGTTCTACTTTATAGATGGGCAGCAGCTGATAGGGTGTATTTTCCGCCGGTTCTTCCATGAAGTCTCCCAGCAGTGCCCCCAGGCCTTTGCCCAATCCTTTGTTGGATGCCATTGTATCATTCCTTTCGTCATGATAAATGCAAAGTGCAAAATGCAGAATGCAAAATTACGCTCATTTTGCATTTTGTATTCTGCATGATGCATTACAATTTATTTTTGATCTCCTCAGCCATGGCCGTGTAGGCCTTGGCGCCCCGGCTGGAGCGGTCATAGGCTGTAACGGGGATGCCATGGCTGGGTGCCTCCGCCAAACGGATATTCCGGGGGATCACTGTGGTGAATACCTTGCCGGGGAAATGGCGGCGAACCTCCTGAGCCACCTGGGTGGAGAAATTGGTTCTGCCATCAAACATAGTCAGAGCCACGCCGAAGATATCCAGTCTGGGATTCAGGCGTCGTTTCACCATCCGCAGAGTCGCCATTAGATCGCTGAGGCCTTCCAGGGCGAAATACTCACACTGTACCGGAACCAGAATGCTGTCCGCGGCGCACAGGCCGTTCAGCGTCAGCAGTTCCAGCGACGGAGGGCAGTCGATGAAGATCAGGTCGTATTTGTCCTTCACTTCTTTCAGCGCCGCGCCCAGACGGTGGTTGGGGTCGGGCAGAGAAAGCAGCTCCACACCCGCGCCGGCCAGATCCGGATGGCTGGGCAGCACATCGCCATATTTGGTTGAAACGATGGCCTGCTCCACGCTTACATCGTTGATGATCACATCATAGGCGGAATGGCGGATCCTTCGTTTGTCCACGCCGAGGCCGGAGGATGCGTTGGCCTGAGGGTCGAAGTCACACAGCAGGATCTTCAGTCCCAGATCGTGAAGTGCCGCCGTCAGATTGACCGCTGTGGTGGTTTTGCCCACGCCGCCCTTCTGATTGACGACTGCAATTATCTTACCCATTTTCCGCCTCCTTTCATAAGCCAGAATATTATAGCAATTTGTGAATTCAAAATCAATAGGCAAGCGGCGCTGTTTCATGTGAAACAGCGCGCCGTTCTGTTTTCCTTCACTGTTTCACGTGAAACAATTACTTGAAGAGTTCTCCCAGTCCCTCAAAGAAGCCTCCTGCCTGCTGCACCTCTTCTGTCGCCTCGTTGTTTGCATCGTCCGCCACAGAATAATTCTGGCCCAGCAGCTTCTGCATGCTGCTTTTTTCCAGAATGTCAAAGGTCAGCAGCGCAAACAGAATTGCCAATGCAGAGGTTATGATCACCACCAGCATCAACCGGTGGACTCTGTTGGTCAGCCGTTTGATCTGCTCTTCCGGCGCGACAGCGACCCGCCGGTGGTGGGTCTGCTTCTTCGCCGGGCGATTGGGAATCTGCACCACTGTTCCGGGCTTCACGGGGTATTTTTCCATTTCCGCCAGGCAATCGTCGCAGAATACCTGATTCTGTCCGGTTTGCTTTCCGCATTTCATGCAGCCCATGGCAACACCTCCCATTGTCATATTGCGTCTATTGTACAACAATTCTTTCGTTCCGTAAAGATGATTTTTGCATTTAAATTTCATCTATAAAATTATTAGAACCCTATTGACAATCATATGACCGTGTGGTATTATCATAGTACCACAAGAGATAAGGAGGTGTGACAAATGAACTGGACAATTCCCGGCACAACCCTTTCCGCTCCCCGGTCCGGGGCGGAATTCGTCGAAGCCCAGTTCCAATCCATGTTCCTGGCCGGCGGAATGGTCCTGAGTCAGGTCACCAGCATCACCGGCCTTGATGCCTACATGATCCAGAACTGGGTCAAGCGGGGGTTCCTCGCCAAGCCCGAGCAGAAGCGTTATTCCCTGAATCAGTTGTGCCGCATCATCAATATCAACATGCTCCGGGGCGTGCTGCCCATGGAGCGGATCTGCGGACTTCTGAGCTACATCAACGGTGCTCTGGATGACGAAAGCGACGACATCATCGATGATGCCCAGCTTTACTTCATCTTTGTCCGCCTGGCCGCCCACGCCCGGGATCTGGACACCACCGAAGCCTGGAATTCCGCCATCCACACTGTGATGGCAGATTACGCCGAGCCCTTCCCCGGCGCGGCGCAGCGAATTGAAAAGGTCCTGCAGATCATGCTCACCGCCTGGGTTGCGACCCGTATGCGCCAGGAGGCAGAGAAAATGCTGGACGAACTCTAATCAAAAAGGAGAAGATACCATGAACAACGACGGAACCTACCAGTGGCCGCCCCAAAACCCCGGCGCGCCCAAGCCCAAAATCAGCATGAAGAACTTCGGAAAATCCCTGATGATCGCAGCCCTGATCCTGATCCTGGCTGCCGGTGCCCTGTCCTGCTTCTACACCGTCGATGACAAGCAGCAGGCTGTGGTCACCACCTTCGGCGCCGTCACGGACATCACCGACGCCGGCGTCCACTTCAAGCTGCCCTTCGGCATCCAGCATGTGGAGAAGGTGGACGTCAATGTCTACCAGAAGATCGAGCTGGGCTATTCCAGCGCATCCGGTAACTCCAGCACCAGCGAAAGCACCATGATCACCGGCGATTACAACATTGTCAATGTGGATTTCTTCGTCGAGTACAAGATCTCCGATCCGGTTGCCTATCTCTACTCCTCCAATGATCCCGAGCTGATCCTGAAAAACCTGATCCAGAGCCAGGTCCGTAATGTGGTGGGTTCCTCCACCGTTGACTCCGTCCTGACCGACGGCAAGGAGAACATCCAGATGCAGGTCAAGGACCTGGTGGCCCAGATTCTTTCGGAGTACAACATCGGCCTGACCCTGGTGGATGTGAAGATCCAGGACTCTGAGCCTCCCACGCAGGAGGTCATTGAAGCCTTTAAGGCTGTCGAAACCGCCAAGCAGAAGGCCGAAACTGTGGTCAACGATGCAAAGGCCTACCAGAATGCCCAGCTTCCCAGCGCTCAGGCCAAGGCCGACGCCCTGATCCAGAACGCCGAGTACCTGAAGCAGAAGCGTATCAACGAAGCCATCGAGCAGGTGGCCATGTTCACCGCCATGTATGAGGAGTACTTCAAAAACCCTGAAATCACCAAGTCCAGAATGTACTATGAAGCCATCGAGGAGATTCTGCCCGATGTGAAGCTGTACATCAACACCTCTTCCGGTTCCGACGATGTGCAGATGCTTCTGCCCCTGGAGTCCCTGGTGGATTCCAACAACGGAGGTAACTGATCATGAAAAAGAAAATCACCCTCATTCTGATCCTGGCGATCCTGCTGATCGTCGCCGCCAACTCCATGTACACCGTCCGGGAGAATGAATACGCCTGCCGCGTTCAGTTCTCCAAAATCGTGGACGTCACCGACCAGGCGGGCCTGCATTTCAAGGTCCCCTTCATCGACTCCATCAAGTATTTCACCAAGGCCACTCAGCTCTATGACATTCCTCCTTCTGAGGTTCTGACCTCCGACAAGCAGAACATGACCGTGGACTGCTACATCCTCTGGAGTATTTCCGATCCCAAGCTGTTCTACCAGACCCTGGGCTCCACCGGCGTTGCCGAAGACCGTCTGGATAACATCACCTACAACGAGCTGAAGACCGTCATGGGCACCCTGGCTCAGGCAGACATCATCAACATGGAAGACGGTGCCAAGCGTAACGAGATCTACGACGGCATCGCCACCGACGTCAGCACTCAGGCCCAGAACTACGGCATCACCGTCGAGGACGTGAAGATCAAGCAGTTCGACCTGCCCGACAGCAACCTGAACGCCGTCTACTCCCGCATGATCTCCGAGCGTAACCAGATGGCTGAAAAATACACCGCCGACGGCAATTACGAAGCCTCCATCATCCGCAACGATGTGGATAAGCAGGTGAACATCATCATCTCCAACGCCCAGGCGGAGGCTGCCAAGCTGGAAGCCGAGGGCGAAGCGGAATACATGCGCCTGCTGGCCGAGGCCTACGATTCTCAGGACAAGAAGGCTTTCTACGAATTCACCCTGGCCCTGGACGCTCTGAAGCAGAGCCTCACCGGCGACGAGAAGACCGTCATCCTGGACGCCAATTCCGAGCTGGCCAAGATCCTGATGGGTAACTGATAAAAGGAGAAGAATATGAACGATCTCCCCCGCTTTCTGGCAACCGTGATTGAAAACGGCATCGTGGTGGAGCAGGCTTCCTCCGACGACTTTCTGTTGGCGATCATCTGTCTGGTCATCGGTGCCTTCAACCTGTTCTTCCCCTACGGTGCCTGGTATCTGGGCTATGGCTGGAAGTTCCGGGATGCGGAACCTTCAGACTTAATGCTGACGATGACCCGCATCGGCGGAATTCTCATCGTGATCATCGGATTCATCCTCTTCGTTATATGACAAACGACCCCCGGATCGTTCGATCCGGGGGTCATTGCTATGGTTTTACTTGTTCCACAGGCCGGTTTCGGGATACAGGCCGGCTTCGGTCATTTCCTTCAGCGCGGCAACGACAACGGGCTTGTCGGCAGCGTAGGTAACGCCGTACCACTTGTCAGCGGAGTGCAGAACCTTGACGGTAGCGCGATCCTCGCCCAGCAGCTTGGAAACGGTGGAGGGCAGGAAGAACTCAGCCTTGGCCTTGCCGCCGGAGATGGTGGCGTCCAGGAATGCAGGGAAAGAAGCCTCTGCCTCATTGATGAAGCTCTCGGTGAAGCCCCACAGGTTCATGGAGACGGTAGTGTCCTCGGTCAGCTCAGTCCAGGTGGCGCCGTCGTCCTCGGTGAAGTGGATGCCGCCCTCGTACTTTTCGATTCTGGTGCGCTCAGTGATCTCGGTCAGGAAGCCCTCTTCATTGGTCACGCAGACGCCGCGGGCGACGGAGCCGTTATCGGTAACGGTCTTGCCCAGCTCGTAGCCGACCATGCAGTAGCTGTACTTCTCACCGTCTTCGTTCCCAGCCAGGAAGTCGTAGATGACCTTGTAGGCGTCCTTGCCGTAGTAGTCGTCAGCGTTGACGACGGCGAAGGGAGCACCGTCGATCTCCTCTCTTGCGCAGAGGATTGCGTGGCTGGTGCCCCAGGGCTTGGTACGGCCTTCGGGAACGGTGTAGCCCTCAGGCAGCTTGTCCAGCTCCTGATAGGCGTAACGGATCTCCATGGGGCACTTTTCCAGGCGCTTGCCCACCAGCTCCATGAAGTCGTCCTTAATTGCTTCCTTAATAATGATGACGGCAGTTTCAAAACCTGCCTCGTATGCATCGAACAGAGAGAAATCCAAAATTGCTTCGCCGCAGTTGCCCACGGGATCGATCTGCTTCAGGCCGCCGTAACGGCTGCCCATACCAGCGGCCATAACGACCAGAACAGGTTTTTTAGCCATGATGATTACCTCCAAAAGTATATTTATATATTCATTATAGCGTTTTCAAATTGGAATATCAACTGCAAATTTCTGAGAAACCGAAACTTTTTTAGCAATATTCGAGGTTGTTTTTACCGTTTTCAATTTTGGGTCAAAGCGGCGCTGTCCAGATAAATGGCGTCTCCCCGAAGCTTGTCCCAGGAAAAATTCCTTGCAAGCTCCCCGGCGGAAATCCCCTCATACCGGTCAATCAGTCCCGCGGCGAAGGCCAGATGGCCGATCAGCTCCTCCGGCGTCAGCCGCTGCCGCAGCACACCCAGATCCAGATCCAGGTCCCGCTTACTCAGCCGCCGCCCGTCGGGAGCCAGCAGCATCGGCACATGGGCATACACGGGATGCTCAAAGCCGAACAGCTCCTGCAGATACATCTGCCGGGGAGCGCTGCTCAGCAGGTCCATGCCCCGGACCACCTCCGTGACCCCGGCTTCGCCGTCGTCCACCGTCACCGCCAGCTGGTAAACATATACCCCGTCGGCCCGGCGGACCACCATGTCGCCGCACTCCGTCGCCAGATTCAGCCGGTAATCCCCCTGAACCAGGTCCGTAAATTCCCAAACCTTATCCGGCACCTTCACACGCCAGGCGGGCTTTCTTCCCGCCGGGGGATTTTTCAGATTCCGGCAGGTGCCGGGATAGACGTAAGTTCCGTCGGACAGATGGGGGGCATTGACGCTGTGGAGCTGGCTGCGGGTGCAGTAGCAGGGGTACAGCAACCCCCTTTCCTCCAGCTTCCGGAAATATGCGTCATAAACCTCGCTTCTGCAGCTCTGGGGCTCGGTTTCAATGTCCCAGCCAAGTCCCAGCCACTCGAGATCCTGCCGCAGAACCGAGGCAAAATCCGCGCTGGTCCGCTGGGTATCCAGATCCTCCATCCGCAGCACCAGCAGCCCGTCCTTACTGCGCACCGACAGCCAGGCCATCAGCGCCGCAAAAACATTGCCCAGATGCATCCGGCCGGAGGGTGTGGGCGCAAACCGGCCCACTGCTCTTTTCCCTGTCTCCATCACAGGATCCGGAAGACCCACCACAGCATCACCGCCGCGATGGCCAGACATTCAAGGCAAGCGCAGACCACCAGGCCCCGGACACCCTTCTCCTTCGGGGTCTGCTCATCCTCCAGCCTACCGCCGAAATCAGTCTCCCATCCGGTCTGATAGCGCTGGGTTTCCGGCTCGGAGGGCTCAATATCCCACTGGGGATCGTAATCCTCATTTTCAAAGGAATTGTCAGCGTCGCTCTCGTCACACAGTTCGTGGCAGAGGGCCGCAAATTCATCGTCATTCGCTTCTGCCCGGAGCAGCTCACTTTCCAGACGCTCCAGTTCCTTGTTGTGGTCTTTGTACACGAAAACCACCTCCTTAACCAATTTAGTATACATGAGATGCCGAAAAAAGTAAAGATATCTGAGGAAAGTTTAAATATTATCCTGCAATTTAATCCGCATACAAAAACAGAGGGCAGACACTCGTCTGCCCTCTCAATTTCTACTTTGCGAATTCCACTGCCTTGGTCTCGCGGATGACGTTGACCTTGATCTGGCCGGGATATTCCAGCTCGGACTCGATCTTCTTGGCGATGTCACGGGCCAGGATGATCATGTTGTCCTCGGTGACCACCTCGGGCTTGACCATGATGCGAACCTCGCGGCCTGCCTGAATGGCGAATGCCTTGTCAACACCGGGATAGGAACCGGTGAGCTCTTCCAGCTTCTGCAGACGGCGGATATAGTTCTCGACGTTTTCACGGCGGGCGCCGGGTCTTGCGGCGGAAATAGCATCCGCTGCCTGAACCAGCACGGCAATAATGGTCTTGGGTTCCACATCGCCGTGGTGTGCCTCGACGGCATTGACGACAACGGGATTCTCCTTGTACTTGCGGACCAGGTCAGCACCCAGCTGCACATGGCTGCCCTCCACCTCGTGGTCGATGGACTTGCCCAGGTCATGCAGCAGGCCGGCGCGCTTGGCCAGCGCGGCATCAATACCCAGCTCGGAGGCCATCAGGCCGGCGATGTGCGCGACCTCAATGGAGTGGTTCAGAACGTTCTGGCCGTAGGAAGTACGGTACTTCTGGCGGCCCAGGATCTTCACCAGCTCGGGGTTCAGATTGTGGACACCCGTCTCGTAGCAGGCACGCTCGCCTTCCTCGCGGATGGTGCGGTCCACTTCCTTCTTGGCCTTCTCCACCATGTCCTCGATGCGGGTGGGATGGATACGGCCGTCAGCAATGAGCTTCTCCAGTGCCAGTCTTGCGATCTCCCGGCGGACGGGGTCGAAGCTGGACACGGTGATGGCTTCGGGAGTATCGTCGATGATCAGATCGACGCCGGTGATGGTTTCCAGGGTGCGGATATTCCGGCCCTCGCGGCCGATGATGCGGCCCTTCATCTCGTCGTTGGGCAGGGCCACAACGGAGACGGTGACTTCCGCAGCATGGTCAGCGGCGCAGCGCTGGATGGCGGTGGAGATTACCTCACGGGCCTTGTCCTCAGCCTGGTCCTTCAGCTCTGCCTCGATCTCCTTGATCTTCATGGCAGCGTCGTGACGGACTTCCTCTTCGATGCTCTCCAGCAGATACTGCTTTGCCTGCTCCTGGGTCAGACCGGAAATCTTCTCCAGGGTTTCCAGCTGCTGCTTCTTGATCTCCTCGGCTGCGGCCTGGGTCTCGGTGACCTTGGCCAGCTTGCGGTTGAGATCTTCTTCCTTGCGTTCGTAAGCGTCGGACTTCTTGTCCAGGGTATCTTCCTTCTGCTGCAGACGGCGCTCCTGCTTGGAGATCTCCGCCTTGCGCTCCTTCATTTCTTTCTCGTGCTCTGTGCGTAATTTATGAATCTCGTCCTTGGCTTCCAGAAGCATTTCCTTTTTGCGGCTCTCACCGCTGCTGATCCGCTCGTTGTAGATCCGGATTGCTTCATTGTCAGCGTTTCTGATCTTCTCCTCCGCATCCTTGTGCTTGGCCTTGTAAATTGCCATGCCGCCCAGGATTCCCAGGATCACACCAACCAGAACACCGATGACGATATATAAAATGTGATACCATTCCATAAAAAATCGACGCACCTCCTCCTTTTAGTAATAGGGCGATGAAAAGGGGATGGCGCAGTATCCCTATGTGAAATTGCACATGAAAACCGCCCGGGAAAGCCCCGGCCAGCCAAATAATCATAACAAAATCCCTGAACAGGGAACAAAACGCATCTCCCCGGCTCAAACGCCGGTTATCATGAAACGCTGATGGCTTACCCATCGTGCGTACACTATACCGAATCTATTTTACCTGTCTGCCCTCGGAATGTCAAGATAAAAAGCACAAAATTGTTTATCGAATCTGAATGCTTTTTGTCAAAGTCCTCGCCGGAGAAAACCGGCATTCCTTTCCCGTTGACAACCGATAGTCTGCGTGATAAAATATTAAAACCCGCGGGCGTGGTGGAATTGGTAGACTCGGTGGATTTAGGTTCCTCTGCGTAAGCGTGCAGGTTCGAGTCCTGTCGCCCGCACCAAATAAAAAAGAGGGGCTTTGCCCCTCTTTTTTATTTGGTCAGACGGGACTCGAACCCATTCAATGCATCACGCCGGTGGCGTGGTGCTTGTCGCCGGCTCGACGGCGGCAACTCCTTTATTTTCTCTCCCCATCGGGGCGAGAAAATGCAAATCGACTCCTGTCGCCCGGAACAACAAAAAACGGCTGTTGTTGGAAACAGCCGTTTTAAGCGGAAAACATTATAAACACAATCCAGTGAACTCGTTCTCAGATAAATATCGATAATTTTGAGGGACAGCATGGTTTGGAAGTATATTTAAAGGTTTGGAAACAGGTAAATCAACAACATTCTTGATCCGAATTCCATTACCAACCTTTCTCCCGGAAAAATAGTTATCGAAATCAGACCGATTTATCATAGCTGCTGATCCGATACTTCTCCATAAGTCTTCAGGATTCAGTTGAATGACATCATCAATCTCTGCAAACGATGTTACTTTGCTAATCGGCGCACTTTCGTAGATGATCAAAATATCTCCTGTAGACACTTTCGGTGCAACACGTCGCAGTTCAACTGTTTTCTTTCCCTCTCGAATCAACCTGGCAAATTGAGGCTTTATGGCCATTAGCACATACTTTCTCTGAGACATACCATCAACTGGCTTCTTTGCAATCCCTGGTGGATTTTTGAGGATTAAGATATCCATTATAGCAATGCTCAGAAATACCATCCTTATAATACGCAGGATATTCTTCAAAATGCTCAAACCCGAACTTGTTTAACAGAGGGTCAAACTCATTCTTATGTACGTCAGATACTGTAATGATGGGTGCATTACAATTAAGCCTCTCCATTGCCAAAGCAACCAGTCTTGATCCAAGTCCCAAAGAACGGAAATTTTCCATTACACAGAGTGTGGAGATCTTCTTTTCTTCACCGTCGTTTTTTAGAATCATTACGGCAGCGATGCAATCAGAATCATGATCAGGTGCGGCAACGTAAATTTGACGGGAGCCGTCCTCCAGTCCTGCCATCACTTTTGTCCTATACCAAGATAAAAAGTCAGGATAATCCTGCTTCAGGAAAATCAAAGCTTCAAGGATTTTCTGAATTAATCTTTTGTCTGTATAAGCGACTTTATAAATGTTAAAATGCATATTAAATCCTCCAAATAAACACCGCTGATACAACTTAACCTAAAAGCAACTTAACGATAAAATCCCAAATAGGTTCGAATAATTTGGAAGCAAGAATTGAACCTATTGCCCCAAGGAAAACAGTAAAGAAAACGTAGGCTGTAATCACACTTCGTTCAACACGGAACTTTGCAAATAACTCGCTGGAAGTGAGATATTTTTCGGATTCTTTCTCAGAATCCTTGTTCTTGGGCTTCTGTGCGATATGGTATGCCAATAGATCCTCAGTGTCATTTAAATTTACATAGTTTTTCCAGACACCTTTTTCTATTTTACGGATCCCCTTGAAACCTGAATTATTAATATCGACATCAATATAAGCCTTTGTCATCAGCAAGAAATGCAGGGAATTTATTGCGACGACCTTCGTGCCTTTTTTATTGAATCTTTCAATCAAGGTCTTATGTAAGCTACGAACATTATGAAATCTAAAATCGATCATGTAAGTAGTATTAAACAGACTTTGGAGCACACTGCTGGGAGCAACATATTTATGAATCAAAAACTCTAAGGGATGATTCTTTATCCTGAAACGTAAATAGTATACAGCCGTCCCTTCGGGAACACTGTTTGTAATATTGTCGGTTTCAATTGAAATAATCGTTCCATCAGCAAAGGACTCGAGCTTTAAATCATGCTCTATATCAAGCTGATAAATGTAAAACTGCTCCTGTTCCTCTTCGGGAAGCGTGGTATTCGCTGTTTTTACCTCAATTGTTTTCTTATTGGCGGCAATTGTGGTGGCATAGCTTTCATTAAATACGGCATCGACTAATTCTGTTTGCGTAAACTTACAGCCAAGATCTTCGATATAGTTGGTCTTGTTATTTTCTTTAATATCAAACGGAAGGAAAAAATACAGTGTTTGGGCACATTGCAGATGCTTAATCTTAAAACCAATGTCTAAATAAGGGTTATCTTTCCAGCCACATTGGCACCAAAGATTGAAATTCATCGTGGCAGTTACCCTGTCTTCTCCGGAACCGTTTTCCTCATACCAAAAAGCAAAACTCTCCATAATCAAGATCCCCTCATAGAGTATGCTGTAAAATTTGATTTGTTATCATAACACAATATGTGCCATATGTCAACTAAATTATAGTCGAATTTTCTCGTGATGTCAATTGGAATATGAATGTATAGCAGTTCTCAAGGATGGGGCGTGCTATAAAATATATGCAAAGAAAGTTTGTCCCGTTCTTATTTTAATATCATTTTTCCCTGTTCAGACATCAAAAAGTTTCTGATTTACCGGCCTCCTCGTGAGCCAGTCATCTTTGACCGGAAAATTGCGGAGGAGAAGACAGCGGCTGGCATTACCACTGCGAAGTGGCGAAGCCTCTGTAAATACACGCCATCAAAAAAGACCGGCCAATGGCCGGTCTTTTTATTCGTTTTCCTCAGTGTCCTCTTCCGACTCTTTCGGTTCAGGATTACGGAAGTATTCGTGATTTTTCAGTTTCCACAGCGTATGACCCAACAGCGCAAGGCCCGTCAGGGCAAACAGAATCACAGCCGCCGCATACAACGGTCCATTCTCAACCGCACCCCGCAGATCCCAGGCCAGATACACAAGGTATCCGCCGCCCAGAAGCCGCAGAAACAGAGATGTCTGAGGAAGATTGGGGGAATGATTGCTCATGTTTTTTTCCTCTATACAATCTATGGTCCGGCGATTCATCGCCGGACCATAGGAGCTTGAAAAATATTACTTCTTCTTTCTCTTGGATACCAGGTCCAGGGTAACGGCTCCCAGCAGAACCATGCCCTTGACGATCTTCTGAGCGTTGGTGTCGTAGCCGGCCAGGGACATGCCGTTGTTCAGGATGCCCATGATGAATGCACCGACAACAGCGCCGATGATGGTACCGATACCGCCGGAGGTTGCAGCACCGCCGATGTAGCAGGAGGCGATGGCGTCCATCTCAAAGCCGTCACCGGCCTTGGGGGTAGCGGAGGAGTTACGGGCGGACAGGACGATACCGGCAACAGCAGCCAGGAAGCCCATGTTGGCGTAGACCCAGAAGAAGACCTTCTTGGTGTTGATACCGGACAGGCGTGCAGCCTTGGCGTTGCCGCCCATTGCATAGATCTGACGGCCGGCAACGGTCTTGGTGGTGATGAAGTGGTAGATGGCAACCAGAGCGACCATCAGGATCAGAACAACGGGAATGCCGTTGTAGCAGGCCAGCTTATAGAAGAAATAGCAGATGATGAAGCCGATGACGCCGTTCTTGGCGATCAGCTGCCAGATGGGAGCCACGGGCAGGTCATGCTTCTTTGCGGTAGCAACAGCCTTGACCTCGTTCAGGATCAGAGCAGCAACAGCGATGGCAGCCACGATCAGGCAGATCAGGTCGATGCCCTTGCCGGCATTGATGGCAGCGTTCTCTTCCATAATCTTCCAGGTGGGCAGGAAGCCGGTGCCGATCCAGGTGTACTCAGTGGGCAGGGGGCCCTTGGTCTGGGACTGCAGGATCAGGTAGCACAGGCCGCGGCCCATCAGCATGGTAGCCAGGGTGACGATGAAGGGAGGGATGTCCAGCTTTGCGACGAAGAAGCCGACGAAGCAGCCGAAGATGGCGCCGACAGCCAGAGCAGCCAGCATAGCCACGGGAGCGGAAACGCCGAAATCAATGATCAGAGTACCTGCAACAGCGCCGCAGGATGCGACCACGGAACCGACGCCCAGGTCAACGTTACCGGTCAGAACACACAGCAGCATACCGACAGCCAGGATGACAACGTAGCCGTTCTGCATGATCAGGTTGTTGGTGTTCACGGGGGTCATGTTCTTGCCTTCGGTCAGGATGGCAAAGAACACGTAAACAACGATCAGCATGATCATCATGCCGTACTGCTTCATATTCAGAGAAGCTTTCTTCAAAGACTTGTTGCTCATTATGCTTCAACCTCTTCCTTTCTGTTGTGGGCCATGATGCATGCCATGATGGCCTCCTGAGTGATGTCGCTGCCGGACAGCTCGCCGGCAATTTCGCCTTCGTTGATGACGTAAGTACGGTCGCAGGTACCGATGATCTCAGGCATTTCGGAGGAAATGACGATGACGGCCTTGCCTGCCTTTGCCAGCTCATTGATGACGCAGTAGATCTCGTACTTGGCGCCCACGTCGATACCGCGGGTGGGCTCGTCCAGGATCAGAACATCGGGCTCGGTGAGCATCCACTTTGCCAGGACGACCTTCTGCTGGTTACCGCCGGACAGGCTGCCGACAGCCTGCTCGACAGAGTTGGTCTTGACGTTGATCTTCTTACGGTACTCCTCGGCGCGGACGGATTCCAGATTCTCATCCACAACGCCCTTCTTGGAGAAGAAGCCCTTCAGAGCGGACAGGGTCATGTTAAACTTGACAGAGTCGATCAGCACCAGGCCGTAGGTCTTCCGGTCCTCGGAAACGTAGGCCAGATGGTTGTCGATGGCGTTCTGGACGCTGGCCAGATTGACGCTCTTGCCGTTGATGAGAACCTCGCCGGAGATCTTCTGTCCCCAGCTGCGGCCGAAGACGGACATTGCCAGCTCCGTACGGCCGGCGCCCATCAGACCTGCCAGACCCACGACTTCGCCGGCCTTGACCTGCAGGTTGATATTCTTCAGAGCATGGCGCTCGGAATCATCGGGATGGTAGACGTTCCAGTTGCGCAGCTCGAAAATGGTGTCGCCGATCTGGATGCCCTCGCGCTTGGGATAACGGTTGGTCAGCTCACGGCCGACCATGCCCTTGATGATCCGCTCTTCGGAGAAGTCATCCTTGCCCTTTTCCAGGGTCTCGATGGTATGGCCGTCACGGATAATGGTGATGGAGTCAGCAACGTAGCTGATCTCGTTGAGCTTGTGGGAGATGATGATGCAGGTGATGCCCTCCTGCTTCAGCTGAAGCATCAGCTCCAGCAGCTGGGCAGATTCGCGGTCGTTCAGAGCGGCGGTGGGCTCGTCCAGGATCAGCAGCTCACACTTCTTACCCAGAGCCTTGGCGATTTCGATCAGCTGCTGCTTGCCGACGCCCAGGGTGTTGACGGGGACATTGACATTTTCGCCCTCCAGACCCACGCGGGAGAGCAGCTTCTGGGCTTCGGCCCGGGTCTCGGTCCAGTCGATGACGCCTTTGGTAGCGCGCTCGTTGCCCAGGAAAACGTTCTCAGCCACGGACAGGTAGGGGCTCAGTGCCAGCTCCTGATGGATGATGACGATGCCCTTTGCTTCACTGTCCTTGATGTTGCGGAAACGGCAGATCTCACCATTATAGACGATGTCGCCGGTGTATTCGCCATAGGGGTAAACACCGGAAAGAACGTTCATCAGAGTGGACTTACCTGCACCGTTTTCACCGCAGATTGCCATGATCTCACCGCGCTTGACCTTCAGATTAACGTCGTCCAGCGCTTTGACACCGGAGAATTCCTTGGTGATCTGGTTCATTTCCAGAATATATTCTGACATTCTTTCAACTCCTTACATCCGGTTTGTACGGCAATGCCGGAAAAGCACTGCCATTGCTGATAAAAAATCAGAGGTTTTAGCCGGTCCAAGGGAAAAGTATCCTTGAAGCCCAAGAGAACTTTTCCCTCGGACCGGCTAAGCAGAAAAATGAGGCGGCGGCATAGCCGCCGCCTCTTTGCGGTTCATTGGGAATCAGCGATTAGCCAGCCAGCTGCTCAGCAGTGTAGTAGCCGCCGCCGATGATGATCTCTTCGTAGTTGCTGACGTCAACAGCCACGGGAGTGCACAGGTAGGAGGGAACGACCATGACGTTGTTGTCATAGGTGGTGGTGTCGTTGATCTCGGGCTCGGAGCCGGTCAGAACTGCGTTGACCATGGTAACGCACTTCTCAGCCAGCAGGCGGGTGTCCTTGTAGATGGACATGGTCTGGTGACCAGAGATGATGTTCTTGGTAGCCATCAGCTCAGCGTCCTGGCCGGTAATCAGGGGCCAGTTCTCGCCAACGACGTAGCCGGCAGATTCCAGAGCGGAACGGCAGCCGTATGCGAAGCCGTCAAATGCGGTGCAGGCGATGTCCAGATCCTCGTCTGCGTAGTAAGCAGCCAGGTAGTTCTCACACCACTGCTGAGCGGTCTCCTGGGACCAACGCAGGATGCAGGTGTCCTCGAAGGAGGTACGGCCGGTCTTGCAGACCAGGGTGCCGTTGTCCAGGTACTTCTGCAGAACGCTCATAACGCCCTTGTGCAGCAGGACAGCATTGTTATCGTCGGGGGAGCCCATGAAGAACTCGATGGTGTAGGTTTCGGTGGTGTTAGCCAGGTCCTTAGCGGTCTCGATGTACTCGCCGATTGCGCGGCCAACGCCTTCGTTATCGAAGGAAGCGTAGTAGGAAACAGCGTCGGTGTCCATCAGCAGACGGTCGTAAGCAATGATGGGGATACCAGCAGCCTTAGCCTGAGCCTCGACGGAGGTCAGAGCACCGGAGTCGACAGCGGCGATGACCAGGCAGTCAACCTGCTGAGCGACGAAGTTCTCGATCTGGGAGACCTGCTGCTGGACGTCGTCCTCTGCGTACTGCAGGATGACTTCGTAGCCCAGAGCTTCCAGCTGGGACTTCATGTTGGCGCCGTCGTTGATCCAGCGCTCGGAGGACTGGGTGGGCATTGCGATGCCGACGACCTTTCCTTCGCCGACCTGCTCTTCAGCGGGAGCCTCGGGAGCATCAGCAACGGGAGCATCAGCAGCGGGAGCGTCAGCCTTGGGAGCCTCGGTAGCGGGAGCTTCGTTGCTGCCGCAAGCGACCAGGCCCATGACCATGACCAGAGCCAGGATCAGTGCAAGAAACTTTTTCATAAATAATCTTCTCCTTTTGATTATTGTGACACCGGAGCGTATCCGGTGACCATCTGAATTAAGTATACAATCTTCCGGTGGACTTTGTCAATTATTTGTATGTTATTACCGCCAAATTCGTATGGATAGACAATACAAATTTACATTTGTTTCAAAAATTTAAGCCAACAAATCCAGATTTTTATCAAATCTATTCTGTTTTCCTCTTTATTTTCACGGATTTTCCAAGTTTTAACTGCGCAAAAGTGCAGTTTTATATTTTCGGATAATTCCAGATTTTGTTGTTAAACTGCACAATTCCTCCCGCTGAAGCCTTCCTCATCCCGGATAAATTCGATATAAAATCACCGATTCTATTCCGGTTTCCCTTCCTTCAGGGGGGTTCGCTTCAATCCGACAGAAATTTACCCTTGCAAAAACCAGACAAATTTATTATAATAATTCTTACAAAAACAGACAAATTCTGAGGTGATCCCCTTGGCACTGAAATATCAGAAGATTGCCGCCGCCCTGCGCCGGCAGATCCTGGACGGCGTCTATCCCGAAGGCTCCCTGCTCCCCACAGAGCAGCAGCTCACCGACACCCATAACGTCAGCCGCCAGACCATACGGGCTGCGCTGCAGCTTCTTGTTGACGAAGGCCTGATCCAGCGGCGCCAGGGCTGCGGCTCCCGGGTGCTGCGCCCCGGCGAGGCGCCCCATTCCCCACCCCGGACCATCGCCATCATCACCACCAACATCACCGACTATATTTTTCCCAGTGTGCTCCGTGAGGCCCAGGCGGTGCTGTCGGACAACAACTGCTCCACCCTCCTGAGCGCCACCTCCAACCAGGTCTCCCAGGAGCGGCGGATCCTGCTGGATCTGCTGTCGAGGAAAAAAATCGACGGCATTCTGGTGGAGGGCACAAAAACTGCTTTACCCAACCCCAATCTGGACCTTTACCGCAAGCTCCAGGCCAGGGGCATCCCCCTGGTATTCTTCCACGGCTGCTACCGGGATCTCAGCGGTGCCGTGTCGGTGCTGGATGACAATTACAACGGCGGCCGTCAGCTGGTGAATTATCTTGCCGGCAAGGGCCACACCCGGATCGCCGGCATCTTCAAGAACGACGATATCCAGGGCCACCAGCGCTATGCCGGCTTCATGGATGCCCTGCGGGACCTGAACCTCCCCATAGACGACCGGAAGATTTTCTGGTACAGCACCGAATCCCGGGATATGGACAATGCCAAAAGCGCCTACTGGACAGAAAACATCGCCCCGGTTCTGGAGGGCTGCACCGCCGTGGTCTGCTATAACGACCAGGTGGCAAACCCGCTGGTGGATCATCTCATTTCCCGGGGCATCCGAATCCCCCAGCAGATGGCGGTGGTCAGCTTTGACAACAGCTTTTACTCCAGCCTGTCCCACTGCCGCATCACATCTCTGTCCCATGGCAGCAACAATGTGGGCCGGGTGGCCGCGGAGACGCTGATGGAGCTTCTGGAAAACAAGCCCGTGGTTTCCCGGACTGTCCCCTGGGTCCTGGTCGAAAAGGAAAGCAGCTAATTTATAATTGATTGTATAGAAAACCCCCGGTGGAAAAATCCACCGGGGGTAAACTATTTGATTTTTCCCGATATCAAGAAATCACTCTAACCGGGAGCTTTTGAGAAAGTGATTTTTAGTTGGGGAGCGAGAGATTTTGGTTCGGATCCGGTGTTGAAAGGCGAAGGAATACTTTGTGTACCCGCAAGGGGTATGCTGCATCCGTAAGTCGTCTTCGCCGACAACGGCTGCGCTATATTTCGAGCCTTTCATAAGCCAAAGCCGGGCCGAAAGATCCGCTCATCTGACAAAAATCAATTTCGAGGAAGCGATCCTAAATTACAGCTTGGGGCCAGCCTCGACCAGGGCCTTGCCTGCGTCGTTGCCGGTGTACTTTGCGAAGTTCTTGATGAAGCGGCCAGCCAGGTCCTCAGCCTTGGTGTTCCACTCAGCGACGTCAGCATAGGTGTCCCGGGGATCCAGGATGGCGGGATTGACGCCGGGCAGCTCGGTGGGAACCTCCAGGTTGAACAGGGGGATCTTCTTGGTGGGAGCCTTCAGGATAGAGCCGTCCAGGATGGCGTCAATGATGCCGCGGGTATCCTTGATGGTGATGCGCTTGCCGGTGCCGTTCCAGCCGGTGTTGACCAGGTATGCCTTGGCGCCGTTGGCTTCCATCTTCTTGACCAGCTCTTCACCGTACTTGGTGGGATGCAGCTCCAGGAATGCCTGGCCGAAGCATGCGGAGAAGGTGGGGGTGGGCTCGGTGATGCCGCGCTCGGTGCCGGCCAGCTTTGCGGTGAAGCCGGACAGGAAGTAGTACTGAGCCTGCTCGGGGGTCAGGATGGAGACGGGAGGCAGAACGCCGAATGCGTCAGCAGACAGGAAGATAACGTTCTTGGCAGCGGGAGCTGCGGAAACGGGCTTGACGATGTTGTTGATGTGGTTGATGGGGTAGGACACACGGGTGTTCTCGGTGACGGACTGATCCTTGAAGTCGATCTTGCCGTTTTCATCAACGGTAACGTTCTCCAGCAGAGCATTGCGCTTGATGGCGTTGTAGATGTCGGGCTCGGAGTCCTTGTCCAGGTTGATGACCTTTGCGTAGCAGCCGCCCTCGAAGTTGAATACGCCGTTGTCGTCCCAGCCGTGCTCGTCGTCGCCGATCAGCAGACGCTTGGGGTCGGTGGACAGGGTGGTCTTGCCGGTGCCGGACAGGCCGAAGAACAGGGCGGTGTTCTCGCCGTTCATGTCGGTGTTGGCGGAGCAGTGCATGGAAGCGATGCCCTTCAGGGGCAGGTAGTAGTTCATCATGGAGAACATACCCTTCTTCATCTCGCCGCCGTACCAAGTGTTCAGGATGACCTGCTCACGGGAGGTGATGTTGAAGGCAACACAGGTGCTGGAGTTCAGGCCCAGCTCCTTGTAGTTCTCAACAGCAGCCTTGGAAGCGTTGTAGACCACGAAGTCAGGCTCGAAGGAAGCCAGCTCCTCCTCGGAGGGAACGATGAACATATTCTTGATGAAGTGTGCCTGCCATGCCACCTCCACGATGAAGCGGACGTTCATGCGGGTGTCGGCGTTGGCGCCGCAGAATGCGTCGACAACATACAGCTTCTTGTTGGACAGCTCCTTCATAGCCAGGTCCTTAACGGTAGCCCAGACTTCCTCGCTCATGGGGTGGTTGTCGTTCTTGAACTCGTCGGAGGTCCACCACACGGTGTCCTTGGAGTTCTCGTCCATAACGATGTACTTGTCTTTGGGGGAGCGGCCGGTGTAAACGCCGGTCATGACGTTGACGGTGCCCAGCTCGGTGAGCTGACCCTTCTCATAGCCTTCCAGGGTGGGATCCATCTCGGCCTCGAACAGAGCCTCGTAGGAGGGGTTGTGGATGATCTCGGTGGTACCGGAAATACCATACTTGCTCAGATCGATCTGTGCCATAATGCATAAACCTCTTTCATTTTAAAAGTAATACCGCATCGCCACCCGGAAACAGCCCGCAGCGCAACTTGGTATCCCATATCTTGCGATGTTATCATACACTATCAGCCCAGGAAAATCAATAAGAAATCTGTAAATTTTTATCGACTTCGCCGTCTGCCCATATAGTGAAAATAGATAAACGCCAACGCCTCCGGCGAGCCTGGTGACATCCGCCTTTTTCCGGCAAAGAAGCATATAAAATCCGCCCGAATCCTGAAAAATCATGTTTACAATCCTCGTTAATTGTGCTACTATGTATTTGGTGGAGATTGGGACTTCTGCAGTTTTTTGCCCAGAAATCCCCCGGCTCTCTCCACCGCCAAAAGCCGATTTTAACCAACCGCCGCCGGCTGTTGGTCTAAAATATACAGGACGGACCAGGAGTCCCTGCCCCGATCCCCCTCAGGGAACGGACCAGCGTCTTTTGGTGCATCCTCCCAAAATTCTTACCTATGGAGGTTACATACAAATGGCAAGAAAAGTTCAGTTTGTGGAGACTGTGCTGCGTGACGCAAACCAGTCTCTGATCGCCACCCGTCTGCCCTTCGCGAAGTTTGAGCCCATGCTGGAGACCATCGATAAGGCCGGCTTCTACGCAGCCGAGTGCTGGGGCGGCGCCACCTTCGACGTCTGCCTGCGCTACCTGAACGAGGATCCCTGGGAGCGTCTGCGCAAGATCCGCGAGAAGATGCCCAACACCAAGCTGCAGATGCTGCTGCGCGGTCAGAACGTTCTGGGCTACTCCCACTATCCCGACGATTTCGTTAAGCTGTTCGTCAAGAAGGCTGTTGAGAACGGTATCGATGTCATCCGTATCTTCGACGCCCTGAACGATGTCAACAACCTGAAGGTCGCTATGGAAGCCACCGTTAAGGCCGGCGCCATCGCTTCCGGCACCCTGTCCTACACCACCTCTCCCGTCCACACCCATAAGAAGTATGTGGAAATGGTCAAGGAGCTGAAGGAAATGGGCGCTTCCACCATC
>JAGARK010000022.1 GCA_017622295.1 Oscillospiraceae bacterium | reverse complement strand
TAAACGATAATTTAGCGGCTTAAGCATCGACGTCTGCTACGTCGATTTCGCCACTCATAAGACGTGGCAGAAGTGAATCGCGCATTGCGGCCAATTTTCTATTTTCCTGCTCCAGTTTTTCCTGCATCGCAAAAACCGGACGGCAGAAATCGTTGAATTTTGCGATGGTGTCACTATCTGGAATCAAAGCTTCCACTGATTTCATAACTGAGCCGGAGACTTCTTTGAATGTTGAGCCAGACGCCTTGCTTTCTATCAGCGGCAAATTGTGAAGTAAAAAGTAGTAAACAAACGGAGTGCCAATTTGGGAGTGCGGCACCACAGATTTGAAACCTTGGTTGGTGGTTACTTCATTGCTGGCAATTGCAATGTAGCCGATCGGAGCTCTCGAACTGAAGAGAACGGTACCAACAGGCATAATAGTTGCGCTGCTGTTCCGATATCCTAGTTCGGAAATGTCGTTTTCGCCATGTGCGATAAACTTGGACTTGTCAATGGAAAGATCTTTGGGAGTAATCCATGCGATACCATCTTCTGTGTAGTATTCGGGCTTCGCTTTCGACGGTGTTCCCCCACCCACAACGGCACCAAGATCGGCAATAGTGCCTACACGCCAAGATGGATCGCCATTTTCAACGAACAGCCGCAAATAATACGCATACGCTTGCTGCTGTAAATTATCGTTTATCTTTGTATTGATTATTATTTTTTTGCTGATTGACTCAGCAATTGATACTATTTTATCTCGGTCTTCTTTGCAAGGAATGGGCACATTCAATTCTTGCAGAAATTTGGTATCAAACTTTCCTGCGCCTATTCCAGTGACCTCTAATTTGGCTTTCAGGTACTCCTCCTGTGATTTCAACCAGTAGAAAATAAACTTGTTGCTAACATCAGCACACGACTCAATACATTTTACATCTTGGTTAAAAGCTACTGGTTTCTCAACGATGCACAGAGGGATTCCATTAAACAAGCCACTCCCTCTTGTCAAAAGCAGTAAGCTTCCGACTGGAGCAAGTTTGCTTCCTGCTGCCAAACCCTCTGCCGAAATCATCAAATCAGATGTTGACAAGCGTTCATCTTTCATTGTCTTAGCACTGATCCACGGTATATTACCATTCCAGTATTCTGGATTCTTTTTACTCGGTGTTCCCCCTGATGAGAATTTCACCAACTCACCTAACGGACGAGTTTCCCAGTTATATCTCATATCCAATCGCCCCCAGTTTCTGCCGGATTTCAGTCTCCAGCTCATGCGACTGAGCAAACAGTTCGGAGAGTTCACTCGTCAGCCTGGTCATCTTCTCCTCAAAGGGCTCTCCGTCTTCCTGCTGCTCCTCAATACCGACATAGCGGCCGGGAGTGAGGATATAGTCCTGCTTGGCGATTTCTTCTGTAGTTACCACAGCACAGAAACCCTTAGTATCCTCCAGGGTATCGTCTACATAGGCATTGTAGGTATCCGCAATCTTTGTGATATCTTCTTCAGTCAGTTCTCGCAGTTTCCGGGTAACCATGGTTCCCATCTTCCGGGCATCGATGAACAGGGTCTTGCCCTTCTGCTTCTTATTCTTCGCAAGGAACCACAAAGAGACAGGAATTTGGGTCGTATAGAACAGCTGGGTGGGCATTGCCACAATACATTCCACTAGATCCGCATTGATGATATTTCTGCGAATCTCGCCTTCACCACCAGACTGGGAGGAAAGGGATCCGTTCGCAAGCACCATACCGATTTTGCCGTTGGGTGCCAGATGGTGGATCATGTGTTGCAGCCATGCAAAGTTAGCATTACCGGCAGGAGGCATACCATACTTCCAGCGAACATCATCCTTCAGCTTATCTGCGCCCCAGTCAGACAGATTGAAGGGAGGATTCGCCATGATATAATCAGCCCGCAGGGTAGGATGACAGTCATTGAAGAAAGTGTCTGCATTGTACTCACCCAGATTGGCTTCGATACCACGGATTGCCAGATTCATCTGTGCCATCTTCCATGTGGTGGGATTGGAGTCCTGGCCGTACACAGACAGATTATTGATATTTCCGCTGTGCCGCTCAATAAACTTTGCAGACTGGACGAACATGCCACCACTGCCACAGGCAGGATCGTATACGCGACCATTATAGGGCTGCAGCACCTCAACCAACGTCCGAACCACACAAGAGGGCGTATAGAATTCACCAGCCAGCTTGCCTTCCTGCTCTGCGAACTTGGAAAGGCAATATTCGTAGGTTCGGCCCAAAATATCCTTCTCGCTGCCATGTTCAATCATCTGGATATTGGTGAACAGGTCCACCACGTCGCCCAGCCTGCGCTTGTCTAACTCCGGACGAGCAAAGTTCTTAGGCAGGATGTCTTTCAACCGCTTATTTTCCTTCTCGATCGCACGCATAGCATCATCAATGACAGTGCCAATTTCGGGAGTGTGCGCCTTGGAGGCGATCACTCTCCAACGAGCATTGGCAGGCACAAAGAAGATGCCTTCGGAGATGTACTCGTCGATATCTTCTTCAAAACCGTCACCTTCAGCTAACAGTTCCTGGTACTTCTCTTCAAAGCGATCGGAAATGTACTTCAGGAAGATTAGTCCCAGCACAACACTCTTATACTCGGAAGCATCAATATTGCCACGAAGTACACATGCTGCGTCCCAAATCTGTTTCTCAAAGCCGATACCGGCTGTGTTCTTATCCGCCATATTACATTACCTCCTGCTCAGGTGTAAGATCCATGATATCTCCGATATTTGCATTCAGTGCAGTACAAATTTTAATCAGCACAGCCATAGACACTTCTTCATCTCTGCGAAGTTTGGTCATTGTATTGGGAGCAATGCCAGCAGCGCGACGCAGGTCGGCCTTGCTCATTCTCTTGTCAATCAGCAGTTTCCAAAGCTTGTTATATGAAATGGCCATAGAAGAACCTCCATACGTATGCAAATCTGATTGTATTATACACCTAATCGCTTCGAAGTGCAAGAAAGTTTCGCAATCACTTGCGAAACTTTCTGCGAACATTACTCCTTTTGTCTATAGAAAAGCAAACGCTCCCCGATGAATGCCAACACAGCATCCTTCAGGGAGTGTTCTTATTAAGTATTATTTGATCAAGAAACCCTTAACTGTCTGGTTGAAATCTTTTGCTTCCTCATACAGGCCATGGCCCCACTGTTCGTACATACGCAGTTTGGCGCCGGGGATCTTTGCGGCAATTTCTCTGGATGCATCACCGCCCAGAGAGAAGTCTTTTTCGCCGCCGATGACCAGTGTAGGAGCCTTGATCTGATTCAGGCTTTCGTAGGCATCGTGGGTCAGGCAGGCATCCGCCTGGACGAAGAATCGGTCATAGGATTTGGGTTTCGTCAGCTTACCCATGATCGGCACCATCCATTTATTCTTGCGGTAGTACCCTTCCGAATAAATCCGCCGGACGTTGCTGTCCATCAGCGCGGTGTGGTCATCCCGCTTGGCGCAGGATACCCATTCGTCGATGGATTCTATCAGAATCGGATTGGGTCTGGCAGAGGTGACGGTCAGGATCAGCTTACCCACCTTTTTCGGGTAGTCAATAGCAAGGTGCTGTGCGATCATTCCGCCCATGGAAACGCCGAAAATATCCGCGCATTCGATGCCCAGCTGCTCCATGGCTTCTGCCTGATCCCGGGCCATATCACGGGTGGTGTAGCCCTCGGGCAGCACATTTTTGCGGCTGAAGGCATAGACCGTGAAGTCCTTGGCAAATTCCCGGTACATGAATGCCATGGGCAAAGCCGTGCCTTTCATGGATCGCAAACCGTCACCCAGTCCGGGCAGCATCACAAGGATTCTCTCACCGGTGCCAAAACGGATGTAGTCCATAGTCGTGCCGCCGATCTTCAATGTGCCGTTTTTCGCATTATACAGCATAACCGTCACACCTCTCTTTACAGTGTTTTCAAATACATGATCTCATCCGCATCTTGCTCCGGGGGCAGAAATGCGCCGATTCTTTGGTATCCCAGCTTCTCATAGAAGTATTTCGCTGTTTCGTCCTCCTGCGTGGAGAGCATAACATATTTGTAGTTCATTCTCCGCATAACAGACTCCCAATGTTCCATCATCTGCTTGCCAAAGCCTTTACCTTGATAGTCCTCGTCAATGTACAGCAAATCAAGGAACGGAATGGATTGCCAGAATAAGCTATACCGCAAGACACCGACGATTTTCTTTTCATCGCACAGAACATATACAAGCTGATTCCAGATGCATTCGCCCACCTTGTTATGGTGAATGTGGTTATCATACTTTATGATCTTCCGCTTATCTTTACTGTCTGCCAGCCGAATTTCCATTATTCCACCTCATAAGGCCAGTCGATGATGCCGCCGAATTCCTTGATGTTGGTATAGCCTAGTTCTACCAAGGCTTCCGCCGCCAGTTTACTACGCCGTCCGCTGCGGCAGTAGACGAGGATCAACTGATCCTTGTCTGTCAGCACTTCCTCTGCCCGCGCTTCGATTTCCGTATTTGGAATCAGAATCGCACCGGGGATGTGACCTTCGTCATATTCTTCCTGAGTCCTCACATCGAGGATAATATAGCCTTCCTCGGTGTCCATAATTTCCTTGGCTTCCTCTGCTGTAATATTCATATATACCGCCTCCTGGCCGTTTTCTGTCTTTTGCCCGCAGGCAGTCAGAAGCATCACCGACAGAAAGAGTAGAATTAGTTTTTTCATGACATTACTCCTTGGGTTTTCTCGCAAGTTGTAAATCCATTGTATCATAGATAGTCATAGTGCCGCCGTGGTTATTGATTGCTTCTTCAATCTTTGCAAAGAACTCTGTTCTCATAGTTTCTTCAATAGCAATATGGTCTGAGTATGTTCCAAGCAACGTAATATACTCTTTAGCAGAAAATGTCCGTGTCCTCTGGAACATAGCATACCGAATATCCACGAAGCCGTATTTCCCGGCAATCAGCGCCCGGTTATTTGCCTGGTCCTCGCTGTATTCCTGCGGAACTTCCTGTTTTCGATTATAAAATTTGTAATAATATTTGCCATAAATTCGATCAATTTCCTCTGTCAAAGCTGGATTACCCTTATCTCTAAAAGGATGATTGGCAAATCTGGCAAATACCCCACCATTCTTCAGCAGAGAGAAAACCTTAGGATAACCAATTTCTTCCGGAACCCAATGAAATGCTGATGCAGAGAAAACCAAATCAAAAACATTACGCTCAAACTCTGCTTCCTCAAACTTGCTGATTATGACAGAGAACTTTGGATAGTCTTTAAACTTCTCTCTGCACAGTTCGGAGAAATGTGCCCCATATTCAACCGCGGTCAGTTCGCACCCTGTCTGCAAAAGTGGCAATGTTGCTTGCCCACCACCGATGCCAACCTCAATTACTCTACTCGATTCAGAAATGGGCATGTAATCAAATATTTCTTGGTATAGTTCTTCAACATAACCCGGACGAAATTTCTCATATGTAGAAGCAACTGTATCAAATGTCCATTCCAGACCTTTTATGACCGCCATAGAGTACCTCCATTTTATCCTCTGATAAACTTCCGAATGGTCTTTTCTTCCGCCATGGGGTTCAGCCACAGGATCTGCTGGCGAATCTTCTCATAGCTTTCACCGGCATCCAGTTCCGGGATTTCGTAATCCCGCTCTTCCCAGAAATGCTCTACGGTGGTGAACACAGTACTGTTCCAGCCGTATTCGATGCCGTATTTGTTTTTCTTCTGCTTCCGACCAGTCATGGTGATGAACATGCCCATTTGCAGATCCACCATCGCCCGGTCAAAGCTCGACTTATCCTCTTTGCCGAAGCTGCCCAGAGCCTTGATCTCGTGGAGCGCCACATAACCGTCATCCACGATGTCATAGATCCGCTTTGCGGTGTGGCTGATGCCGCCCCGTTCGTAGGCTTCCTCAAAAGTCTCGCCGTTTCTGCGGACGGCATAGAAATAGGGATACCACTCCTTGATGATAAAGCCGCTGGTTTTGAAGAACACCTTGGAGTAAGCAATGTCCGTCCGTTCCTCCAGCACCCGCATCCGCCATTCCCAAGGGTCTACATCCGGGTCACCACAGTGCCACTTCACCGGGGTATCCAGTGTATCCTGATTCAGCCAGTCATAGTCGATCAGCGCAAAGATGCCCTTGGCATTGCCGCCACCCATGGAAAAGCCGCATATCTTCAGTTCCCGACAAAAATCTTCAAAATTTCGGATCATGGTATCACTTCCTTTGCCCCTATTCTATCACATCTGTCCGCAAGCGGAAAGTCTTTTCTTTTTCTGCATAAACTGCTTGTATCATACCGGTGAGGTGGGGCTATGAAACAACGGTCAATTCTTTGGCAGGCGGCGGGATTTGCGGCGGTTACTTTTGGCGGTACGATCCTGCACTTTTTGTATGATTGGACAGGCGGGAACATCCTGGTTGCGCCCTTTTCCGGGGTTAACGAATCCACCTGGGAGCATATGAAGCTGCTGTTCTGGCCCCTGTTTCTCTTTGCACTGGTTCAGCGACTGTTTTTCAAAGATCAGAAGAATTATTGGTGTGTCAAGCTGGTGGGAATCCTGTTGGGGCTTGTGCTGATCCCGGTGCTGTTTTACACCTATAACGGTGTGTTCGGGAAATCCCCGGACTGGATCAACATTGCCATCTTTTATATTTCAGCGGCAGCAGCTTTTCTTCTGGAGTACTGGCTTTTCAAACGGGGGCAGCTGAACTGCAAGCGTCCATGGCTTGCTTTTGCCGCAATCTGCCTGATTGGTGTACTGTTCGTAGTGTTTACTTTCGCACCGCCACAGATCCCCCTGTTTCAGGATCCACTCACGGGGACTTATGGCAGATAAGGAAGTTTTTCTTTGTTTATAGCGGTGCAATTTTGAATGCAGAAAGTACTTGACTTATCTGCCTCTCCAAGGTACAATCACGACACTCCAGAAGACGAAAACGCTCCCCGAAAGGTGCTGCCTTTCGGGGAGTGTTTGGATTTGACCACATTCTTGACCATAGACAGGATTCGAACGTGCGGAATCAGTGGAGTGGAGAGTTCTGGAAAGGCCGAGTTTCCGGAATAAATACCGTCAAACGGAGTATAAAAGTTTAGAAAAACAAAAACCTGCGTCTTTGGGTGCTAGATGCCGCAGGTTCGAATCCTGTCGCCCGGACCAAAGAATGGGAAGTTCCACATGGAACTTCCCATTCTTTTTTTCGAAGCAAGTATTTGACGCGATCAAATTCGACAGTCCGCTGGACCGTCGAGGCAACCAGTTCAAAAACTGGCTGCAACCTTTATTATTGTCCCACGGGGACAAAATTCAAATCGAATCCCGTCACCAAGCCTTCTCATCCCTACGTTCACTAATCGCGAAGGCTCTGGCCAAAACGGCCGGGGCTTTTGAGGTGTTTTATCCTTTCACGGAACCCGCAGTGACCCCCTTGATGATGTACTTGCTCAGGCAGATATAAACAACCAGCACCGGCAAGATCGCCAGCAGAATAAACATGTAGACCTTACCCATGTCAAATTTGGAATAGTCCGCCGCCCGAAGCTGGGCGATCATGATGGGCACCGTCTTCATCTCCGCCTTGTCCAGCAGCAGAGCCGGCAGGAAATAGTTATTCCAGGACTGAACGAAGGAGAAGATCAGCTGCACCGCCAGGGCGGGCTTCAGCATGGGCAGAATGATGCGATTGAAGGTGTAGAATTCACCGGAGCCGTCCACACGGGCAGCGTCCACGATCTCCATGGGCAGCACACTCTCCATGTACTGCTTCATGTAGAAGAACACCACAGGCGCCGCAATGCCAGGAAGGATCAGGGGGACAAAGCTGTTGGTCCAGCCCAGCTTTATGCACATCTGGTAAAAGCCCACCGCGTAGACCTGGTTGGGAATGACCATGATGGCCATGATGAAGGTAAATGCGGCCTTTTTCAGCTTAAACCGATAGGCATGGATGCCATAAGCCGTCAGCGCGGAAAAATAGGTGGACAGCACCGCCGAGGACGCCGCGATCACGAAGCTGTTGAACATACCCCGGGGAATGTCGATGGAGGCGTCCGTCCAGGCGTTTTTCAGATTGACGAAAAACTGGTCGCTGAAAACCAGCCTGAAGCCGCCCTGAAGATCCGCGTTTGAGCGGGTTGAATTGACGATCAGCATGTAAAAAGAGAACAGACACATGAACGACAGGAAGATCAGGATCGCATAAACCACGATCTGGCTGATCTGCATCATCAATTTGGCCTTGCGGCTGTCGGAGGTATTTGTAGTTGCCATCACGCGCACCTCCTTAATTGTCCTGCTTGGTCAGGCTACGATAGACGACCAAGCTCAAAATACCGGTGATGATAAAGATGATCACGGAAATGGCGCCTGCCATGCCGTAATTCTTGCTGGTCTTGAGATAATTGTTCAGGAACATGATCAGGGTCATGGAGGTTCGGTTGGGGGTACCGCCGCCGTTGGTCAGAACCTGCGGCACATCGAACATTTGCAGACCGCCGATCATAGCGGTGATAATGGTATAAACCAGAATCGGCATCAGCAGCGGCAGCGTGACCTTGAAGAATACCTTCACCGAATTGGCGCCGTCGATCTGAGCGGCGTCAAACAGATCCTGCTCAATGCCCATAATGCCAGCCATCAGTAAAATGGTGGTATTGCCAAACCACAGCAGGAAGTTCATCAGCATGATCATGCCCCGGACGGAGACCTTATGGGCAAAGAAATCAAAGCTGGCCTCCAGGACACCCCATTCCAGCAACGCCTGATTCACCGGGCCCACCGGAGAAAACAGGGTATAAAACAGCATGGAGAAGGCAGATGCCATGATCAGATTGGGCATATAGATCACGGTCTTAAAAAACTGCTGTCCCCGGATCTTCAGCCGGTAGCTGGTGAAGAAGATCGCCAGCAGCAGCGCGATAACGATCTGGGGAATGGCGCCGCCGATCCAGAGAACGACGGTATTGCCCGCATACTTCAGAATGTCGATGGTTCCGTTTTTATCCGGAGTGAACAGGGTGATGTAATTTTCCAGTCCCACGAAATTGGGGCCCACCTGCTTCAGACCGGAGCGGTAGTTTTCAAAGAAGCTGTTGTAAATGGTGAGCATCTGCGGGAACAGCGTAAAAATCGCATAGGTTATGAAAAACGGAGCGATGAAAATATAACCCCATTTGGCATAACTGACGCCTTTGGATTTGGACTTATGAGCGGACAGTTGTTTCACAGGACATTCCCCCTCGCATTTTGTCTTCTCTTCAAAATATATCATATCACGAATACAGTCTGAAGAGAAACCAAAATCCAAAATGGGGCAAGGCTTGCGCCTTGCCCCATCGGTCGTATTAGATCAGAGTTGCGTCATCAAGATCAGGGAGTGATAATCTCGGGGTACTTCTCGTTGATGTACTTGTAGTAGTTGGCCATGGCCTCGTCTTCGGTGACGGTACCGTCGCAGTACTCTCTCCAGTAGCCCTGCAGGCCTTCGGTCAGCAGCTGGTCATAGATGGTCTTGTTCTCGAACTTGATGTTCTTCGCCAGCTCCACGAAAACAGCAACGTCGTTCTGGCCGCCCAGGAATGCATTGCCGTACTCGGGATTCTCGGCGTATGCGGCGTTGACAGCCTGGTTGTTGGTGAACTGTGCCTCGTTCTCGATCAAAGCCTTGCAGACTTCCTCATCGTTGATGAAGGTGTCCATCACATCAGCCAGCATGGTGGGGTTGTCGGAGCCGGTTGCAGCCAGCAGCCAGGTGCCGCCCCAGAAGTGAGCCTGAGGACCTTCGACGATTGCCCAGTCACCGTAGCAGCCCTTTTCGGCATCCTGTGCGTTGCCCATGGAGAAGTTGAAGTACCATGCGGGTCCGAAGTAGCACATGGTCTTGCCGTCGCCGAACATCTGAGCGGTGCACTCGTCAGACCAGATGTCGCAGGTCTGGGTGTAGCCGTTGTCAGCGAAGTTCTTGGCCTGTGCCTGCCAGTCGATGATCGCCTGATCCAGGACCAGTTCGCCGGCATCGTTGACCAGAGGAGCGGTGGTGTTGTTGGAGAAGACGCGGAAGGTTGCGGCTTCGGAAGCAGTCATCAGGTAGCCCTTTGCAGCAGCGTCAGCAGCCACGGCGTTGAACTTATCCCAGCTGTTCAGCAGTTCCTGAACTTCGGCGGGCTCGGAGGTACCCAGGACAGCCTCAGCCACGGAACGGCGGTAGATCAGAGCAGCGGGGCAGCACTGGAAGGAAACACCCTTGACGACGCCATTGGAGTCGGATGCAGCCTGAACAGTGTACTCATAGGTGTTGGAGAAATCGGTGACGCCCAGAGCGGTGATGTCCTGGGTGTACTCGGTGTCGGTGTACTTCAGGATGTAGTCAGCCTCGGCCAGGAACATATCGATCTTCTCGTCATCGGAAGCATTTGCCTGGTTCAGCAGAGCCTCGTCCAGCTTATCCTGGTAGACGCCGCCGTCGCTGGGATTGATGACCCATTCAACGGTGATGCCTTCGGGAACTTCGTAGTACTTCTCAAAGAAGCCCTTGAATTCTTCGTTCCATGCGTAAATTCTGAAAACCTTGCCTTCTTCGGCAGCGGGCTCTTCAGCGGGAGCGTCGGCCTTGGGAGCCTCGGCAGCGGGAGCGTCGGCCTTGGGAGCCTCAGGAGCGGGGGATTCGCCGGCGCCACAGGCGACCAGGGACAGAACCATAATCAGAGCCAGCAGCAGAGCTAATGCTTTTTTCATTTTAGTTTCCTCCTTTATAATTGTTCCGGGCATTACCCGATAACATACACATTCAGATCTCCTTCACGGAGGTACCCTCCATCAGGCTTCCGGGAACCATGATCCGGTCGATCAGAGTGGTTTTCGGATGCTCGATGAGGCTGATCAGGCGCTCGGCGGCGATTTTTCCGAGCGCCAGCGTATTCTGGCTATAAGTGGTAAGCCGCAGCACCTTTGCCAGATGGATGCCGTCATAGCCCACCACGGAGATATCCTCCGGCACCCGCAGTCCCATTTCGCTCAGCACATTCATGCCGCCGATATAAGAGTAGTCATCCGGGAACAGGATGCAGCTTGGCCGTTCCGGGAGCGCCAGCAGTTCCCGGGTTTCCTGGGCACAGCGGTCGGGATCGTGGTACACACACTCCCGGACGTATTCCTCCGGAATGTCCAGGCCCATTTCCTCACAGGCCCGGTAAAAGCCGGTAAGCCGATTCTGTGTAACAGTGGTCCGCTCGCCATGAAGGAAGGCGATCTTCCGGTGACCCTTGCCGTAAACATAGCGCACCAGTTCTTCCACACCGCTGACATTATCGGATACCACCGCCAGACGGTTGTTGAAGATATGGTCAATGGTCACCAGCGGAATGCCGCTGTCCACCAATTCCCGGACACGGGAATCATTAAAATCCACGCAGGCGATGACCACACCGTCCACACCCCGGTAGAGGCAGTGCTGCAGATAGCTGGTAGGCTTTCCGCCCACATTGTGGTTGATAAAGGTAATGTCGTAGCCGTGGGCTTCCGCCTCAACCTTGAAGCTTTCCAGCACCGCGGAAAAATATTCGTGAGTCAGGCCGCTGCGCCGCTCATCGACAAACAGCACGCCCAGATTATAGGTTCTATTGGTTTTCAGCGCCCGGGCGGCGGAGTTGGTCATGTAGCCCATTTCCCGCGCCACTGCGGCGATCCGGTTCCGGGTCTCTTCGCCGATATCCGGCTGACCGTTCAGCGCCTTGCTGACCGTTGCCACAGAAACACCGCAGCGCTGGGCAATATCTTTCATGGATACCATAGGCAATTCCTCGTTCGGCGAATTGTCTTAATCGTTTTCGTAACTTCAATATAGCTCAATTTGCACCAAATATCAAGGGATTTTTCTCGCTAAAACAGCAGTTTAGACAAAGTTTGGAGATGTTGTACATCACTTTTACGAAAATTTGGTGAAGATGCATACGAAAGTATACGAAAAGTTTGAGGTCATTCCTTTTCGTCAGCTAATATGCAGTAAATATTCCCAAAAATCGAAAAATACCTCTTGCTTTTCTTGGTGATATCCGCTATGCTAAAGGTGAATCTATCTCAAAATATCAGAACTTAAACGTTATCGTATGTGACACCCCATTCAAAAGGAGTGAAAGCCATGAAATACGGCCATTTTGATGATACCCGCCGGGAGTACGTGATCTCCACCCCCGCCACCCCCCTTCCCTGGATCAATTATCTCGGCAGCGAAGATTTCCTCGGCATGATTTCCAACACCGGCGGCGGATACTGTTTCTATCGGGATGCCAAGCTTCAGCGCATCCTGCGTTATCGCTATAACGCAGTCCCCGGAGACAACGGCGGTCGGTTCTATTATATTAAGGAAGCGGAAAAAAAATCCTGGAATCCCGGCTTCCTGCCCACCAAAACGAGCCTCGATCGATATGAGTGCCGTCATGGCATGGGCTATACCACTTTCGACTCGGCTAAGGATGGTCTGTCCGCGAGGATGACCTTTTTTGTCCCCGTGGGGGAAAACTGCGAACTGCACGATCTGGTGCTGACCAATGAAACCAGCGAACCCAAGACCGTCCATGTCTGGGGCGTCATGGAGTGGTGTCTGTGGAACGCTTCAGATGACGCCCAAAATTACCAGAGAAATCTGAACATTGCCGAGTCCGAAGTAGAGCCCGGCATCATCTATCACAAGACCGAATATCGGGAGCGCCGGGATCACTATGCATTTTACGGTGTGAACTCCCCCACTTCCGGTTGGGACACAGACCGGAACACCTTCCTTGGCCACATGGGCAACTGGAGCGATCCCCAGCTCGTCCGGGAAGAGCGCAGTGCCTTCAGCCGCATCGTTGGCTGGTACCCCATTGGCTGCCATCATCTGGAGATTACCCTGTCGCCCCGAGAAAGCTGGCGGACCACCTTCGTGCTCGGCTATGGGCAAAATCCAAGAGATCAGAAATTCATCTCCCCCGGTGTCATCCGTAAGGACACCGCCCACCGGGTCTGCGGCAAATTTGCCTCCCCCGAAGCTGTGGATGCAGCTTTCGAAGCGCTCTGCGCCTACTGGGACCGCCTCCTGGGCAACTTCCGTCTGCACTCCGACAACGACAAACTGAACCGCATGGTGAACATCTGGCACCAGTATCAGTGCATGGTCACCTTTAATATGAGCCGCTCCGCTTCCTATTATGAAACCGGTATCGGCCGCGGCATGGGCTTCCGTGACTCCTGCCAGGACCTCTACGGCTTTATGCACATCATCCCCCAGCGGGCCAGAGAACGAATCATCGACATTGCCTCCATCCAGTTTGCCGACGGCTCCACCTATCACCAGTACCAGCCCCTGACCAAGCAGGGCAACGCCGATATTGGCGGCGGCTTCAATGACGACCCCCTGTGGCTGGTGGGCGCGGTCTGCGCCTATATCAAAGAGACCGGAGATTTCTCCATTCTGGACCACCAAACGCCTTTCGACAATGTTCCCGGCTCCGAAGTCCCTCTGCTGGAGCATGTCCGCCGCAGCGTCAATTTCACCATCAACAATCTGGGCCCCCACGGGCTTCCTCTGATCGGCCGTGCAGACTGGAACGACTGCCTGAACTTAAACTGCTTCTCCGCCGAACCCGGTGAATCCTTCCAGACCTTCGGCCCCAGCGAGGGGCCCGTGGCAGAATCCGTATTCATCGGCGGCATGTTTGTCAAATACGGCGGCGAATACGCCGACCTCTGCGACCGCATCGGCCTGGCAGAGGAAGCGGAATCTGTGCGGAAAGCTGTATCGGATATGGAAGCAGCAATCCTGCGCGACGGCTGGGACGGTCAGTGGTTCCTGAGAGCCTATGACGCCTACGGTCACAAGGTAGGCTCTTCCGAATGCAAGGAAGGCCAGATCTTCATCGAGCCCCAGGGCTTCTGCACCCTGGCAGGTGTGGGCGGCACAGAATACGGCCTGAAGGCCATGGAATCCACCCGAAAGTATCTGCTGGGCGAATACGGCGTAGAGCTGCTGCACCCCTGTTACAGCGAATATCATCTGGAGCTGGGCGAAATTTCCTCCTATCCTCCCGGATTCAAGGAAAACGGCTCCGTCTTCTGCCACAACAACCCCTGGATCGTCTGTGCAGAGGCGGTTCTCGGCCGGGGCAACGAGGCCTTTGATATCTACCGCCGCATCTGCCCGGCTTATCTGGAGGACAAGAGCGAGATTCACGAAACCGAGCCCTACTGCTATGCCCAGATGGTCACCGGGCGGGCCTCCGGCAATCCGGGGCACGCAAAAAACAGCTGGCTGACGGGTACTGCCTCCTGGACATTCCTGAGCATTTCTCAGGCAATTCTCGGCATCTGTCCCGATTACGATGGTCTGCGCATTGCCCCCTGCATTCCCGATGACTGGAAGGAGTACACCGTCATCCGACGCTTCCGGGGCACGGAATACACCATCCATGTCCGCCGTACCGGCGAAAAATCCCTGACCGCCGATGGAATCCGCCTCAGCGGCAGCATCATCCCCCTGTCCGATAAGGAGCAGGTATCTGTGGAGGTAACGGTATGAGCGCAGTATTTCCGAAAGAATTCCTCTGGGGCGCTGCTTCCAGCGCCTATCAGATCGAAGGCTACGCCACAGCCGACGGCGGCGGAAAATCCGTATGGGACGTCTTCTGCCACACCCCCGGCAAGATCGCCTATGACGACCACGGAGACATCGCCTGTGATGCATACCACCGCTACGCTGAGGACATCGCCCTACTCAAGGAAATGGGCGCAAAGGCCTACCGTTTCTCCACCAGCTGGGCCCGGATCGAGCCCAATGCCGACGGCTGCTGGAATGCAGCCGGTCTGGCATACTACGACAAGATCGTGGACCTGTGTCTGGAAAACGGCATCACCCCTTACATGACCCTCTACCATTGGGAGCTGCCCCAGTCCTACGAGGACAAGGGCGGTTGGCGGGTCCGGGAGACATCCCATGCTTTCGCCCGCTTCGCCGGTATGATGGCTGCCCATTTCCGGGGCCGGGTACAGCATTACTTCACTTTGAATGAGCCTCAGTGCACCGTTTCCCTGAGTCATGAGACCGGCATCCATGCTCCGGGTCTGCGTCTGGATCAGGCGGGGCAATTCAATGTGCTTGTCAATCAGCTTCTTGCCCACGGTCTTGCCCAACGGGCCATTAAGGAAGCAGATCCCACAGCCATGGTCGGTATCGCCTCCACCGGACGGCTGTGCTATCCCGAAACCGAAACCCCAGCGGATATCGATGCCGCCCGGAATGCCTGCTTCGCCGTCTCCGATGACGACTGGACTTTTACGCACCACTGGCTTCTGGACCCCATCTGTCTGGGCCGTTTCCCGAAGGGTCCCGGAACCACGCTGGAAACACTGGCAAGCCGTGTTGCGCCTGAGGATATGCAGATCATCCACACCGTCCCGGATATGCTGGGTTACAACATCTACAATGGCCATTCCGTCCGGGCCGCTGCTGACGGCTTCGAGTATGTCTCCCGCCACCCCGGCTTCCCCCGGACAGCCATGAAATGGCCCGTGACCCCGGAAGTTCTGGACTGGGGCGTTCGCTTCCTGCAGGAGCGCTACGGCCTCCCCGGCTATATTACGGAGAACGGCCTGAGCTGCAACGACCGGATCTATTTGGACGGCAAGGTCCACGATCTGGAACGCATCGATTTTCTCGCCCGCTATCTGGCCTCCCTGCGCCGGGCCATGGAGCATGGGGCCGACATCCGGGGCTATTTCCAGTGGTCCCTGACGGACAATTTCGAATGGAGCAATGGCTACGGTGAGCGGTTTGGGCTGATCTACATCGACTATCCCACCGGACAGCGCATTCCGAAGGATTCCTTCCACTGGTACACCGATGTGATCCGCACTGGAATCGTGAATTTCTCAACTTAACACATACACCCCCTCCATGCAGTTACTATCCTGCATGAAGGGGGATTTTTTCTATTGTCCAGGTTTACCGGTTCAGTTCAGTGAACCATAACGGCATTGAAATCCGGATATCCGTATGATAAAATAAAAGCATAAAACAACCAACAGGAGGATTACCATATGCGAAAGAATTTCGGAGCAAAGCCCGTGTGCTATCCCATGCCCGTCTACATCATCGCAACCTATGGCGCAGACGGCACCCCCAATGCCATGAATGCAGCCTGGGGCGGCATCAGCGAAGATACGGAAATCTCTATCTGCGTCAGCGCCGACCACAAAACCACGGAGAATATCCTGGCCCGGAAGGCATTCACCATTTCCATGGCCACCGCCGAGCATATGGCCGCCTGTGACTATGTGGGCATCGTCTCCGGCAGCAAGGAACCCGGTAAATTTGCCAAGGCCGGTTTCCACGCCACGGCCTCTGCATTTGTGGACGCACCTCTGATCAATGAGCTGCCCATGGCCATCGAATGCCGGCTCATTTCCTATGATCCCGAAAGCTGCCGTCTGGTGGGCGAAATCGTCAATGTCTGCGCCGACGAATCCATTCTGGGTGAAAACGGCAAGGTCGATCCCAAGAAGCTGCGCCCCATCACTTACGACCCCATGAACCACGAATATCTGGTTCTGGGTGAAAAGGTGGGCAACGCCTTCAAGGACGGCCTGACCCTGAAATAATTGTAAAAAGGAGGCCTTTCGGCCTCCTTTTCTTTTCATATCAAAATACCGTTGCAGTGGTCGATCTCATGCTGGATGATCTGTGCCGTCCAGCCCTCAAAGGTCTTGAGCCTCGTCTGAAGCTCCGTGGTCTGATAGCGTACCTTGATCTTCTGGTAGCGGGTTGTTTTCCGGGGCCCGCCCAGCAGACTCAGACAGCTTTCCTCCGTTTCGTACCGGCCGGACTGCTTGACGATTTCCGGATTCAGCATGAGCATATAGGTCCCCTCATTGTCAAAGGCAATGATCCGTTTCAGCTGCCCGATCATATTGGCCGCCATGCCTACACAGGTCTCCCGATGGGCTGCCAGCGTGTCCAGAAGATCCCGGGCCGTCTGCAGATCGTCGCCCGTGGCAGGTGCGGATTTCCGCCCCAGGAAAAGGGGATCGTGCATCAGTTCTTTAACCATATCCAATATCCTGCTTTCTATCCATTATTTACAGCTTGAAAAATAGTAACAAAGCGGTTACAATCATAACCGTCCTCGCGAGACAAATTCTGAAAAGGAGGTCGGCAAGATGTTCTTCTTCACCTGCGGCAACAACTGCTGCGGCGATTGCGGCTCTATCTGGCAGATTCTCAGCCAGATGTGCGGTTTCGGCTGCTAATTGTGCTTTTTTGCGATCCCGTGTAACACGGGATCGCTTTTTTTATCAAGGAGGTTTCCAATGAAAAGACTGTTATCCATATTACCTGCATTTCTCATCATCCCAATGCTGATGGTCAGCGTTTCCGCCGCGACCCATACGGTGGTCTCCGGCGACACCCTGTGGAAGCTGGCTGTCAAATACGAAGTCGGTCTCAGTGAGATCAAGCGCGCCAATCCCCAGATCGCAAATTTCAATCTGATCTATCCGGGACAGATCATAAACATCCCCACTCTGGATTCCAAAGTCACCGAATTTGAACAGGAGGTCATCCGCCTGGTCAATGACATCCGGGCAGAAAACGGCCTGAAGGCCTTGACCCACAATTGGGAACTGAGCCGGGTGGCCCGGTACAAGTCCCAGGACATGAAGGACAACAATTACTTCTCCCACACCAGCCCGGTCTACGGAACGCCCTTCCAGATGATCCGGAATTTCGGCATCTCCTTCCGCAGCGCCGGTGAGAACATTGCCAAGGGCTACTCCACACCCCAGGCAGTTGTCAACGGCTGGATGAACTCCTCCGGCCACCGGGCCAATATTCTCAACGCAAACTATACACAAATCGGCGTCGGCTATGTCTCCGGCGGGAATTACTGGACCCAGATGTTCATTTCCTGATCATTCCAGACTGTGCCCGTTCATTTTTCCGCAATGACAAACCATGTGGTTCCGTGACAGTCTCCCTCATCCAGAAGGGTGTCCGCACATCTAAGGACCCGGAATCCACTTCTGCGCAGCATGTCGCAGATCACCACCGGGTCATGGATCGTCTCCCGGATGTTTTCCTCGAAGCTCAGCTCCCCGTCTTCATAGATCCGGATCTTCAGATTCACCGACCAGGGCTCCGGCTGGGTCATCTGGAACCATACCTTCACTCTTTCGGTGAAATCCATCTCAAAGGGCTCGCTGGTGGATACTTCATTTTCATTGAGAATATCGAAAATGAAATAGCCACCTTCATTCAAATAACCGCAGACGTTCCGGAAGATCTGCTCCACATCATGCAAGTCTGAAATGTGGTTCAGCGCATCGCCGGTGCAGGTCACAAGGTCAAACCGCTTTTCGGGGCGGTAGGTGATCATATCCGCCACATCATAGGAAATCCCGGGGCTTGCCTGCCGGGCGATGTCGATCATGCCGGCAGAAAAATCCATACCCGAGGCTTCGATGCCGTTCTGATGCAGAATCTGACACAGAATCCCCGTTCCACAGGCCAGATCCATGGCAGTCGCGACCTCGATCTTCTCCCGGTTCAGAAAGCGCAGCAGCTGCTCACCAAAGGCTTCGGGGTAGTAATTCCATCCGAATTCATTGTATACCTTGCAAAATACATCACTGTACATCTGTGTATCTCCCGGTCAGCTGAAGGCATTAAAGAATCTTGCCAGAGGCTCAATGACAGCCGCCAGATCCTTGATAGCCCGGTTGAGGGTTTCCAGGTCGATGGTGTCGAGCTTGGCCATGGTCTGCTCCAGGCTCTGCTGTCCCGTGGCCACCAGCGCGTCCACATCCTGAACCATGGACTGAAGGTCCAGAGCTGCCAGTTGCTGGGTGGTCTGTTCCAGATTGCCGAGGACCACCTCCATCTGGCCAATGATCTCGTTCAGCTGAGGCAGCATCTCATAGACCGAAGCAAAGATCACGATGCAGCAAACAGCCGCAGCCAGCGCAAAGACGCACAGAATGCTGCTGATAATCGCCTGCAGGCGGTTGGTTTTGTGAATCTTTGTAAGCAGTTCCAGCATTTCTCTATTTTCTTCCATTGTCAGTTCTTCCTTTCATTGCCGTTGGGCATCGATTTTTTCCTTCAGCTCCGTCAGGTACATCCAGCGCTCGGTTTTATATTCCAGCTGCGCCTCCAGCTCCGAAAGCTCCTCCTGCAATTGCTGCAGCTTCACATAGTCGGCGCCTGCCTCGGCCTGGGCCCTTTGATTTTCCTCGATCTGTTCCTCCAGATCGGCAATATCCTGATCAATGGTGGAGAATTCCCGCTCCTCCTTAAAGGAGAATTTCAGCTTCTTCTCCCGGGGCCGCTCCTGAAGGGCCTTGGGCTTCTCCTCCCGGACCGGGGTTTCCTCTTCCTTTCGCTTTGCTGCCCAGTCGCTCCAGTTGCCGGGATAGCGCAGGACCTGTCCGTCACCCCGAACCTCGAAAATGAAGTCCGCCATCTTGTCCAGGAAAAACCGGTCATGGGACACCGTCACAATGGGGCCGGAGAAGCTCTGAAGATAATCTTCCAAAATGGACAGCGTCATCACGTCCAGGTCATTGGTAGGCTCGTCCAGCAGCAGCACATTGGGCGCCTCCATCAGAACGGACAGAAGATAGAGTCGGCGCCGCTCACCGCCGGAGAGCTTGCCGATGGAAACGCTCTGCAAATCGCTGGGGAAGAGGAACCGCTCCATCATTTGCTTGGCAGTGAAGGTGCCCTCCTCGGTGCGGACTTCCCTGGCGATGTCGTGGATGAAATCATAGACCCGCATGGAAAGATCCAGTTCCCGGCCCTCCTGGGAGAAGTGGCCGATCTTGACGGTGGTGCCGATCTCCACACGGCCGCTGTCCGGCGTCAGTTCTCCCGCCACCATATGCATCAGTGTAGACTTTCCCGCGCCGTTGGGGCCCACGATGCCGATCCGATCGCCGCGGAGCAGATTATAGGAGAAATTGTCAATGACGGTATGATCGTCAAAGGCCTTGGTAACGCCGTGCAACTCAATAATCTTCCGGCCCAGACGGCTGGATGCCGCCGCCAGCTGGATGGTATCGTCGTATTCCGGTGCATCCTGATTCAGCAGATTTTCATAGCGCTGGATCCGCTCTTTGGATTTCGTGGTTCGGGCCTTGCAGCCCCGCATGATCCATTCCCGCTCGGTGCGCAGGATGGCCTGGCGCTTGCGCTCGCTGGCCTCCGCCATCTCCTCCCGGAGGGTTTTCAGCTCCAGATATTTGGAATAGTTGGCTTCATAATGGTACAGCTTCCCCCGGGACAGCTCCGTGATGTGATTGACCACCCGCTCCAGAAAATAACGGTCATGGGTCACCATCACAAGACCTCCCCGGAAGGAGCGGAGCCAATCCTCCAGCCAGGCCACCATCTGGCTGTCCAGATGGTTCGTCGGCTCGTCCAGCACCAGGATATCCGCCGGATGCACCAGCGCCGCCACCAGGGCCACACGCTTGCGCTGACCGCCGGAGAGAGTTCCAACTTTCTGGGAAAAGTCCGTGAAGCCCAGCTTTGTCAGCATGGACCGGGCCTCATACTCATTCAGCTCCCGGAACTCCGCCGGGAAATGGAGAAATACCTGCTCCAGAACGGTTGCCTCATCATCCATGGCGGGATTCTGGGATAAATAACTTACCTGCACATTGGGGTTGCGGGAGATGCGGCCCTCGTCAGCCTCGATGACCCCCGCCAGAACCTTCAGGAAGGTGGACTTTCCGGTGCCATTGATGCCGATGATGCCCACCTTGTCCCCTTCATTCAAATAGAAATTCACATCCGTTAACAGCTGCTTCATGCCGAAATTGATGGAAAGATGCTCTGCGGATAATAACATAACTGCCTCCGTGAGTTTGTTTTTTACTATTCTATCACAGTGCAGCTGTATTTACAAACGCAAAAAAGCGCCGGACTGCTCCGGCGCTTATCATGTTATTTCATCAGTTCCTCCGTCAGCCGCAGGACCTCCGGAGCGATTTTTTGCTGCTCTTTCGTCAGTGTCCTGTTATAGACCGGGTATGCCAGTGCCGCCAGCACCATGCCCATAAGACCAATGACAACGCCAAGAATCATGGCTAGGCTCCCCAGCGCCGCTCCAATATCCGTCATGGCAAGGCTCATACCGGTACCCATGATCAGCGCGCCCAGAATGCCCACGCACAGGCTCTTTGTCTGGGCCTTTTGCTGGGGGATGGCATCCAGCCTGCGAAGCTGCTCCATTTTATCTTCCTCTTTGGGAAGATACTTTTTGCGGATATCTTCCACTTCCTTCTGCTCTCTGGCGGAATAGGTATAGGAAAAGGATTCATTTTGATCCATATGATTGCTCCTTTGATCGTTTCATTTCTCTTGTACAGCGTATGATCATATACAGCGACATCCAGATCACCGCAATTGCCACTCCCGCGCCGGTGAAGATGATCATCAGCCGCTGATTATCCCGGGACATCTCCCCACCGAAGGAAGCGAACATGGCCGTCTCCAGGTTCAGTATGGATACCAGCGCCGCAGCCATGGAGATGATCTTGGCTGTGGACATGACGGGGCTGCCAAATCTTCTGTATCTGAACAGATTGATGATGGCGTTCACCGTGATATAGAAGGTATACAGGGCCATGACATAGATCAGCATACCGGGATACTCGTATCCCTTGTCCTGATACAGGATCATCAGCACTGCACCGGACAGGAATACATTCACCAGCAGAAGAATGTACGAACAGACTACAGCCCTTTTCAGCTCCGCGTAACGGTCTGTTCCGATATCATGACGCCGGACATAGCGCGCCAGCAGATAGCGCATCACCGAGAGGATCACATAATAAACAGCCAGGCACACAAACCACCAGCTGCGCAGCAAAAACCAGGAAACCACATTGACCCCTGCATACAAAAGATTGGCCGCCAGGGATAGCAGCAGCAAGACCTCCGTGCGGAATACTCTGTCCGTCACCAAACGGTTTGCTGCCGGAATGGACAAAACCCGCTGCTTCATCCGTTTGAACCTTTGCGGAAGCACCAGGATACAGAACAGGCATACTACCGTCAGCGTGTAAAAAGCCAGCACGTAAATCCCATAGGCCACGGGGGCGGTATCCAGCCCATTCATAAACACCCATATCAGTCCAGCCGCGCTGGTGATAACCAAAATCAGCTGCAGCCAAACCGGGGGAAACAGGATCATTTTGGCCAACTTTTTCCAATCCATTTTAATTCCTCCGGATTCTGACCGTGAAGGCCGTGCCCTTTCCCACCGCGCTTTCCACGCCGATGGAGCCCTGCAGGATATCAATAACCCGCTTCACCAGCGCCAGACCAAGGCCGTTGCCCTGAGTGGCGTGGGAGCTGTCTCCCTGATAAAACTTCTCAAAAATATGTCCCCCCACCTCGGCGGAGATTCCGCAGCCGGTGTCGGTAACCTTTACAATGGCATGATGATCCGTTGCGGTGAGGGAAACCGACACCTTCCCTCCGGGCTCCGTGAATTTGAAGGCATTTGAAAACAGATTGTTCCACACCAGACTCAGCAGCTCCGCATCTGCTTTCACCGTGACGCCGTCCTCGATCTGCGTGTCGATCTCAATATCCTTCTTCTCCCAGACATCCTCAAACTGAAGCAGGCAATCACAGATCTGAGCGCTCAGATCGTATTCGGCGCTCTGGGGATAGATTTGCTGATTTTCCAGACGGTTCAGCTTCAGAATGTTGGTCATCATATTGGCCAGCCGCCAGGCAGAGTCAGAGATCGCTTTTGCATACTCCATCCGGGTCTGCTCGTCAAGCCCCGGCTGCTGCAGCAAGGCTGCGTAATTGCGCATGACCGCCAGAGGGGTCTTCAGTTCATGGGACACATTGGCGACAAAATCCGTGCGCAGCGTCTCCACACTGCCCAGCTCCCGGGCCATGCGGTTGAGGCAGTCGATGATCTCATTGAACTGCTGGGCGTCATGGGCCATGGGTTCGATTTGAACCGTAAAATCCCCCTGCATGATCTTATCCGCTGCCTCGGTGATCCGCCTGATGGGAATTTCCACTGTCTGCTTCCGGCGGAAATAATCAAACCAGGTAAACAGCAGCGAAATCACGAGCACATTAATGAGCGTCACCTTTGCGGCATCTCCGATATTTTCAGCCGTAAAATCGATGCCCATGGTTCTGCTCAGAGTGGTCAGAAAGAGCATCATGCAGCAGCTGGTGACAAAGGCCACCGTCATGAAGAATATGAAATAGTTCCTGAGTCCCAGCAAAAACCGATGCGTCTTCATGTCAATACCACCTTATAGCCCAGACCATGGACGGTGACGATTTCAAAATCATTGCATTTTGCCAGCTTGCTTCTGAGCTTGGTCATATACACATCCACAGCTCTCGGGGCAGTGTCCGTATCCACATCCCAGAATTCATCCATCAGCTGCTGCCGGGTAAAGGTCTTCTTGGGATAATTGAGCAGCTTGAACAGAATGGAGAACTCCCGGTTGGTCAGATTGATCTCTTCCCCGTCCAGATAGGCGGTGTGCTCATCGGCATCCATCATAAAGCTGCCGACAGTCAGCTTCCGGGAGGCTGCGATCTTGCTGCGGCGCAGCAGCGCGCCGATGCGCAGGAACAGCTCATCCAAATCGATGGGCTTGACCATATAATCATCCACGCCGATCCGGAAGCCCCGCTGCTTGGAGGCAATATCATCCCTGGCGGTCATGAACAGAATGGGGATATTTTCATTGAGGCTTCGGACGGTTCTGGCAAATTCAAAGCCGTCGATGCCGGGCATCATAATGTCCGACACGATCAGGTCAAACATGTTGCAGTACATGGCGTCGTAGGCCTCGGTGGCACTCAGGCAGCCGGTGGCCTCGTAACCCGTATGATTCAAAAAGGAGCAGACCGTTCGGTTCAGATCCCGGTCGTCCTCCACCACCAATATCTTAAACATAGCGTCCCTCCGTAGGTTCAGATTATTGATATCATAACACAGAAATGTTTCTGTTTTGTTTCAATTTAAAAAGCGAAGCAAAATATGCTTCGCTTTTTCCATATTACTGCTTCATCAGCTTCTCGCTGAGCTTCAGAATCTTGGGGGCAAACTTCTTCTTCCGGGAGTCCAGCAGCTTCTTGTAGATGGGGTAGGTACTCAGGGCCATGCCCATGCCCACGACACCCACGACGATACCGGGAACCATGGAAGTCACGCCGATGACACTGCCGATGTCAGTCATCACCAGACTCATGCCGGCGCCCATGATGATGGCACTGACGCTGCCGTAGACGTATGCAAAGACATTGGCGGGCTTTCTGACCTTGGCGTCCAGAGCCTTCAGCTCGTCCAGCTCTGTGTGCTGCTTTTCGGTATACTGACTGCGGATCTTCTGCACCAGAAATTCCTGATCGTTGTTGATAGCCATAATTGATTACCTCTTTCATATTGATTATGGCCATATGATAATCCCCCGTTGTTTTGGAAGTTTTTCTGATTTGTTTTTGTTATGTTAAAAAACACCACCGGTTTTCCGGTGGTGTCATTTTTCATTCTCCTGCAGCCAGAAGCTGCCTGGTATAGGGGTGCTGTGGATTGCTGAAGAGTTCGTCAACGGTGTTCTGCTCCACGATGACGCCATGCTGCATCACCAGCACCCGGTTACAGATCTGATAGACCACATTCAGGTCGTGGCTGATGAACAGATAGCTCAGATCATACTTTCGCCGCAGATCCACCAAAAGCTGCAATATCTGAGCCTGAATGGTCACATCCAAAGCGCTGACAGGCTCGTCGGCAATGATCAGCGCCGGCCGGGCAATCACGGCCGAGGCAATGGATACTCTCTGCCGCTGGCCGCCAGAAAGCTCCCGGGGCATCCGGTCGTAATACTCCGCCCCAAGGCCCACCTGCTCCAGAACCTCCAGCACCGCAGCCTTGCGCCCCTTCGCGCTGAGCTTGCCCTGAACCCGCAGGGGCTCCTCCAGAATCCAGCCGATGGAATGGGCGGGATTCAGGCTGCTGAAGGGGTCCTGAAATACCATCTGGGGCCGCTGGGAATGGTGGATGATCTCTCCCTCGTAGTCGGTGATCATGCCCAGGATGGCACGGGACAGGGTCGTTTTACCGCTGCCGCTCTCACCCACAAGACCCACGATCTCGCCCCGGTCTATGGTGAAGGAAACGTCCTGCAATACCTGCCGGCGTTTTTCTTTGCCGCCGAAGAAGGAGCGGTCTTCCGCATAATAGCTATTCAGATGCCGCACTTCCAGAATCGGTTCCATGGCCTTCCTCTCTTTCAGATCAGCTTGCGGTCCCGGGTGGGAATGGCCGCAAGAAGCTTCTTGGTGTATTCATGCCGGGGATCCCGGAAGATGTCATCCACCGGCCGGTCCTCCACCAGCTTGCCCCGCTGCATCACCACCACCCGGGTGCACAGCTTGCGCACCACATGCAGATTGTGGCTGATCAGCAAAATGGCGGTGCCATGCTCCCGGTTCAGCTTTTTCAGCAGCTCCAGAATCTCCGCCTGAATGGTCACATCCAGGGCGGTGGTGGGCTCATCCGCCAGCAGGAGTCTTGGCTTGCTGATAATGGCCGCAGCGATCATCACACGCTGCAGCATACCACCGGAAAGCTCATGGGGGTATTTTCTGTAAATCCGCTCCGGGTCAGGAAGGTCCACCTGGGCCATTGCCTCCAGAGCCCGCTGTTTGCGCTCTGCTTTGGAAAGCTTCGTGTGCAACCGCAGGCATTCTTCCACCTGAGGCCCGATGCGCATCACGGGATTCATGCTGGTCATGGGCTCCTGGAACACGATACCCAGATCATCACCCAGAATCTCCAGGATCTGTCTGTCCGTGCAGCGGAATATCTCCCGGCCTTCCAGGGTGATACTGCCGCTGACATCGGCTTTTTCCCGGGGCAGCAGACCACTGACGGACATGGCGGTAACAGTCTTGCCGCTGCCGCTTTCACCCACCAGGCCCACGATTTCCCCCTCGCCGATGGAAAAGCTCAGACCATCCACCGCGAAGCGGTCCGCTTTCGCGTCCTTGAAGTGAATCCGCAGATCCTCAATTTTTAAAATATCTGCCATATCACACCTCCGTCATGCCGTCTTGCCGGACCGCTGCAGGCCCTCGGCCAGGAGGCTGAAGCCCAGAATCAGCAGGATAATTGCACCGCCGGTGCCCAGCGCATACCAGGGCGCGCTCTTGAGATAGGTCTGGCTGTCACTGAGCATGGAGCCAAGGCTTGCGTAGGGAGGCTGGATGCCAAGGCCCAGAAAGCTCATGCTGGCCTCGCTGAGGATGGCATTGTTGAAGCCGATGGTAACGGCGCTGAGCAGCACCGGCAAGGTATTGGGCAGAATATGGCAGAACATGATCCGCAAACTCCCCACACCCATCAGCCGGGCGCTCTTGATATAATTCAAGTCCCGGCACCGGGCAAACTCGCCCCGGACGATCCGGGCAAAGCTGGGAATGAACAGGATTCCCAGAGCGATGACGATATTCTCCGTGCCGCTGCCCAGCACGGTGATGATCACCAGCGCCAGCAAAATGGAGGGAAACGCCGTAATGGAGTCGCAGATCCGGGTCAGGACCAGATCCGCCACGCCGCCGTAATAACCGCAGAAGCTGCCGATGATGATGCCCACAAGGCAGCCGATCAGCACCACACAAATTGCGATCACGAAGGAGGTTCCCGCACCCTCCAGCACACGGCTGAAAATGTCACGGCCGAAATTGTCCGTGCCCAGCAAGTGCTCGAAGGAAGGGGGCAGGAATTTTTTGGATTCCATAGCCGTGGGGTCATAGGGGGTCCAGAAATAGCCCATCACGATCAGGGCAGTCATAAATGCGCTGATGGCGCCGCCGATATAGAGAAAGGGATTTCCTTTTTTCTTCATGGTCACAGCCCTCCTCACCGCACCCGGATCCGGGGATCAGCCAGCCGGTACAGGATATCGGCTGCGAAATTCACGATCACGATCCATGCCGCCAGAATCACCACGATGGCCTGAACCACCGGGAAATCCCGTCCGGAAATGCTGGTCATCAGCAGCTGACTGACGCCGGGGATGGCGAAGACCCGCTCGATGATGATGGAGCCGGTCATGATCTCTGCGGCGGACACTGCCAGGAAGGTGATCACGGGAATGAGGGCATTTTTCAGGACATGGCGGGACAGGATCTGCCCCCGGTCCGCACCCCGGCTCCGGGCGGTGCGCACATAGTCCTTCTGCAGCTCCGCGATGATGGAGCTGCGGAGCATCCGGACCGTCATGGCGATCCGGGGAATGGCAATGGAGCAGGCCGGCAGAATCAGATAACCGATGCAGCCGCTCCAGCTTTCGGTATAGGAAATAAAGCTGCCTGTGGAAAAGACATTCAGCACCGTTCCGAAAATCCAGGTCGCCAGAATGCCGATAAAGAAGGGCGGCACACTCATGACCATCTGGTCAAGGGCAGATATTGCCACATCCGCAGCCTTGCTCTTTGCACTGCCGGCCCAGATGCCCAGAGGAATGGAAACCACAACCGTCAGCACAAAGGACATAACCGACAGCAGGAAGGTAATCGGCAGCTTGTCTGAAAGCATTTCGGCCACCGGCATCCGGTAGCTGTAGCTGGTACCCATATCACCTGTTACAAAGGCGGTCAGCCAGTTCCAGTACCGGCTCAGGGCCGGCCCGTCCAGACCGAGCTCCGCCCGGAGGGCGGCTTTTGCCTCTTCGGTTGCCTCGGTGCCCAGCATTTTGGTGGTGGGATCACCGGGGATCACCTGAAACGCGAGGAAGGCGAGGAGCGAAACGATAAACAATGTAATAATGAGAGTGAGGAATTTCTTTGCGATATTCTTCATCTCCTCACCTCCTCTCTAAGAATTCATTCAAAATAAAGTGTGGACATATCGATGACGTACAGCGGATAGAACTCAAAGCCCTTCAGCTGGGGATGCACCGCCACAAAATCCGCCAGATCCTGGGTGTAGACATTTGCAGCGGTTTCGCTGAGAATCTCAAGGCAGCGCTTGAACAATTCTGTCTGCTCGGCATCGTCCACGGTGGCAAGCGCCTTGGCATAGACTTCGTCATACTCTTCGTTGGAGTAGCCGATCATGTTCTTGCTGCTGTCGCTGACCCAGCGGGCCAGCAGCGCTGTGGGGCTGAGGATACTGGCGTCAAAGCCCACCACGGTGGCGTCAAAATTCCGGCCCGCATAGACATCCTCCAGCCAGGTATTCCAGTCGATCTGCTGGATCTCTGCGGTGATGCCCACCTGCTTCAGCTGCTCCACCAGCACCACGGTGGTATCCACATGGGGCTGATAATTGCTGGGAACCTTGATGGTAAAGCTGAAGCCATCGGGATAGCCTGCCTCGGTCAGCAGCTGCTTTGCCTTCTGGGCGTCATGGAGGTAGGCCTCGGCCAGGGATGCATCAAAATACTTGCCGAAGGCAGGATACATGGAAGAACCCACCCTGGTGCCGTGACCGTCAGCGGTCAGATTCAGCATGGCATCCACATCGATGGCATAGCACAGAGCCTGGCGCACCTTCTCATTGTCAAAGGGTGCCACGGCATGGTTCAGATAGATAGCCTGAACCAGATTCATGGTGCCCTCCAGAACAGCATAGCCATTGGACAGGTTATTGACCTGATCCATGGTCAGGTGGGCCACCAGATCCAGACTGCCGCTGTCGAGAGCATTGAACAGCGCGGTGCTGTCCTCATAGATCTTATAGGTGACTTTGTCCACCTTCGCGCCCTCGCCGTAGTAGGCGTCATGCCGCTCCAGGATGAAATTCTCCTGAACGCTGCGGGACACATACTTGAACGGGCCCGTGCCCACAGGCTTGGTGGCTTGGTCCGCATAACCCTCCGGCAGAATGAAAACGCTGGAAACGGCACTGAGGAAATCGCTGTTGGGCTCGGACAGCGTCACAGTCAGGACGCTGCCGTCAGCAGTCTTCTCCGCAATACCGGAAAGCGCCGCTACTACGTTGGAATAAACGGAAGTAGCAGCGCAGGTTTCGAAAGAATAAAGAACATCGTCCATGGTACACTCGTCGCCGTTATGGAATACTACACCCTCCCGAAGGGTAAAGGTGTAGGTCAGGCCATCCGAGGAAATCTCCACATTGGAGGCCACAGCCTCCACGAAATTACCGTCGGAATCGGGCTTGACAAGACCCTCAAAGACGTTGAACATGACCTCTCTAGTTCCTGCTGCGTTTGATACATACGGGTCAAGACTATTATCCAGGTCCTGGGAAATACCCACGGTGATCTCATTGGCGTGGATACCTCCGAAAGAATCTGTAGTTTCGTCGCTGGAAGCACCGGTCTGATTCGTAGCTCCTGCGCAGCCGCACAGTGAGCCCGCCAGCACCGATACAACCAGGAAAACTGCAAGGATACGTTTTTTCATCATTGCTATTCTCCTTCCGCCGTTTGTAACGGCGTTACAACAAAATAACTTCTTCTCACATTATTAAATTGTCGATATTATTGTATTACAAGCAATCGGGAATTACAAGTAAAAAGTCAAAGAAAAAGAGGATGCAGTTCAGTTCAAGCGCATCCTCTTTCTTCATCATTTAATTCTACTGCCAATTTGCATGTCCAGCCTCCACTGGGGCGCGTCACCATCGTCTCCCCAATATTCATCGATGCCGATGATCCGGTCGTTTTCCGTCCGAATAAAGGAGGTCACATGGAAAGAAAGGCTCCTGTCTTTGGAGTAAACATGGACAACCGTAATCATCAGATCATCAATTCGGTGGACACGCTGCACCGCGCCGTCCCAATCTCCCGGATATTCACAGTTGGCCCGGATGAATTCTCCTGGGGTAAAATGCTCATTGGTGTTGTGCCAGTTCACATATGCCCCTTCTGCAAAGAAGCCTGCCATTCTCCGGGCATCCTGCCGCAGGACTGCATCCCAGTATTTTTCAATATCCATATGCAATCTCCATTAAAAATGCGCAAACCAGCGGACCGCCTTGCTGCAGATCCGGTATATCGGTCCTTCCAGAGCCTTCTGGGCTTCCTTCAGCTCCTTGCGGATCGGGATCCCCTGGGGGCAGTGCTTTTCACATTTGCCGCAGCCGATGCAGTTTCCGGCAGCTGTGGAATTCTTCCGCAGGGTGGTGCATTTCAGATTTTCCATGAAAGCGCCGGTCTTGTCCTCGCCGTACCAGCGGTTGTAGATCGCGAAGGTACCGGGGATATCCACGCCCTTGGGACAGGGCTGGCAATAGCCACAGGCGGTACAGCCCACCTTGGTGCTCTCATTGATGGCCTCAACCACTCTGGCATACAGTGCCTCTTCCTCAGAGCCCAGCTCTCCAACCCGAACCTCCGAAGCAGTTCGAATATTCTCCCGGACCATGGCGTCGGAATTCATGCCGGACAGCACCACAGTCACTTCCTTCTGGTTCCACAGCCACCGCAGGCCCCACTCGGCGGGACTGCGCTTAATCTTATTGTCAGCGAAGATCTTCTTCGCCTTCTCCGGCAGCAGATTCACCAGCTTGCCGCCCCGCAGGGGCTCCATGATGATCACGGGAATCCCCTTGGCATGGGCATGGTGCAGGCCCCGCCGTCCCGCCTGGGCGTGCTCATCGAGATAATTGTACTGGATCTGGCAGAAATCCCAGTCGTAGGCGTCAAGGATCTTGATGAACATATCCGTGTTGCCGTGGTAGGAAAAACCGATCTGCCCGATGGCGCCGCTGGCCTTTTTCTCCGCGATCCACGCTTCGATACCCATTTCCTTCAGACGCTCCCAGGTATCCAGGTCATTGAGCATGTGCATGAGGTAGTATTCCACATGGTCCGTCCGCAGCCGCCGAAGCTCCTCGGCAAAGAGCTTGTCCAGCCCCGCAGCACTCTTGATGAGATAATGGGGCAGCTTTGTGGCAATGTTAACTTTATCGCGGAGGTTGTTGCGCTCAAAAATCTCACCGATGGCCGCTTCGCTGCCGGTGTAAATGTAGGCGGTATCGAAATAGTTGATACCCTTCTCCACAGCCAGCAGGATTTCCCGCTCCGTCTCTTCCATGTCGATCCGGCCCAGCTTCTGAGGGAAGCGCAGACAGCCGAAGCCCAGAATGGAAAGTTCATTGCCATATTTGTCAGTCCGGTAGTTCATTGTATTTCCTCCGCAGGATTTGATTTTGAAAAAGGCCGGTCACATATGACCGGCCCAACATAATTAATATATCAAACTCCTCCCTGATGTGTCAATGGCATCTTTACATTGAAAAAGGATTTCTGCTTTTTGCACCAATCAGGATGGCGTTATTTTATACAATTTTCCATATTGAAATCGGAAATTTTTTGTGCTATTTTATAGGTACAAAAGGTAATCCAAACAAAGAGGTGAATACCTCCAGATTTGTCTTCCATCAAAGGAAATACTCCGACACATAAGAGCTTCCCGCTTAAGGGATTATAAAAAATGATCGTGATACGGAATGGATTTCGAGAAAGAAGACAATCTTAACTCTGTAGAAAGCGAGGTTAACCACAGATGTTAGATACCAAGACTGAACAGAAATGACCCTTGCCTGCATTAAAAAGTTTCTTGAGTCAGACAGGAAGCTGCAGCCAAGGGTCATTTCACTTTTTATATGCAATCTTTTCGCTCCGGAAGGGGCGCTTTTTTATTGCCCGGATTCCGCGGATATGCTATAATGGGGAAAACTGCACCAAGGAGACTTACTATGAACTTTCTGGAAATCGCCCAAAACCGCCAATCCTGCCGCAGCTACGACGAGACCCGGAGCGTAGAGCCCGAGAAGCTGGACGCCATTCTGGAAGCCGTCCGGCTGGCCCCCTCCGCCTGCAACGGCCAGCCCTACAAGCTCACCGTTTGCCGGGATGAAACTGCCCAGGCTGTTGCAAAAGCCACCATGGGCATGGGAATGAACAAATTCTCCATCCAGGCCCCCATCCTCATCGTCCTGTCCGAAATGCCCTATGTCAAATCCGCCGCCCTGGGCGCCAAGGTCAAGGGCAACGACTACCGCTCCATCGACATCGGCATTGCCGCTGCATACCTCACCGCCGAGGCAGCCGCTCAGGGCCTGTCCACCTGCATCCTGGGCTGGCTGGACGATCAGAAAATCCGGGAGCTGTGCGGTCTGGAGTACCCCGTCCGGCTGGTCATCACCCTGGGCTACGCCAAGGAATCCGACAGCCTTCGCCCCAAGAAGCGCAAGGAGCTTTCTGAACTTGTCAGCGAAAAATAACCGGGGGAGGTATCCCATGAACATCCTCAAAAGAATCTCCCTTCTGACGCTGGCGATAATCCTGCTTCTGGGCATGTTCCCCGCCGCCTCTGCTGCAGAATACAGCGAGGAAGAGCAAAGCTGCATTGTCCAGATGCTCAATTACTACGCCTATCACCGCTGGACCGCGGAAACGGACATCGCCCGGCTCATTGAAGAGCTGGCCCAGAGCGACCCCGCCGCAGCCCAAACCTGGCAGAGCATCATGGATTACTGGGCCTGGGCGGACCGGGATATGGCCGTAACACCCGATATCCTCCCAGACGACCTGCCCCAGGACGAATCATTGTGCATCGTGGTACTGGGCTATGCCCTGAATCCCTACGGCACCATGCAGGATGAGCTCATCGGCCGTCTGGAAGTAGCCCTGGCCTCGTCCATCAAGTATCCCAATGCCTACATCCTGTGTACCGGCGGCGGCACCGCCTCCAAGGCCCGGAAAAAAACCGAAGCCGGCCAGATGGCTCAGTGGCTGAAAGACCACGGCGTGGCGGAAAGCCGCATCATTGTGGAGGACGAATCCCTGAGCACCGTGGAAAACGCCCAATTCTCCTGTGAGATCCTCACAGAGGAATATCCCCAGGTGCGCCATGTAGCTATCGTCACCAGTGATTACCATGTGCCCCGGGGCTGCGTGTATTTCCACACTCAGTTCGCCCTGTCGGCCCTGGAGACCGGCGCTGAGCCCCTGGATATCGTGGGCAACGCCGGTTATCAGATCGCATACAGCACAGAAGAAGACATGTCCGTCCTCTATTCCGGCATCGCCCAGCTGGCGGGAATCCAGTTCAAGGGCCGTGGAAAACCCAGCCTCTCAAAGCTGACTCATCTGGAAATAGACGGTGAATTCACCTATGAAGCCGGCACCGCCATGACCCTCACCGCCACCGCCTTCTATGACACAGGCTTCTCCCGGGATGTCACCACCGAGGCAGTCTTCTCCGGCGTGGACATGAGCCAGCCCGGCGAGCAGCTGCTCACCGTCACCTACACAGAAAGCGGAACCGAAGTGTTCTCCCGGGTCCTGGTGGATGTGACAGCGGGCATTCTGGCGGAGCTTCCCACAGAAGCCCCGGAAACCCTTCCGGCGGAAGCCCCTGCGGCAGAAATCCCCCCGGCAACGCAGCCTCAAGCGGAGCAGACCGCCACCGGTACCCCGGCGCCCCTCTGGCCCTTTGTGGCGCTGGCTTCCCTGCTGGCGCTGCTGGCCCTGCTGCTGCGGCTGAAGATCCATGTGAATAAATAACGGCACCAAAATCCCCCCGGCCAACGCCGGGGGGATTCTTATCTCCAATTCCTGTCGATCCAATGTACCGACTGCCGCAGCCCGGAAACCGTCTTGGTCTCCAGCACCACGGAGCATTTCCGCTGTCGCGCCAGCTCCAGATAACGCCGGATATCCAGCTGCCCGGTACCCAGGGCCATATGATCTTTGGTCCCGTCCTTTACGTCGTGGAGGTGCATATGATGCAGCTTTTCTGCCCGGTCCAGAATTACCTGCTCATCCGCACCGCCGACGCAGAAATTATGCCCCACATCAAAGGTCAGGCCGAACACGGGCGACTCCAGCAGAACCTCCAGCGCCTCCACCTGCCAGCGGGGATACCCGTGCCAGTTTTCCACACAGATCTTCATATTGGCGTCCCCAATGGCTTTCTCACATTCCTCCCGGAACAGCAGAAGCTTTTCGAGATACTCCTCCCGGTACTTTTCAAAAAGATATACCTTCCCCTCCGGCAATGTAAAATACACTCCCGGCCACATGTGCATATTCAGCACCGGAATCCGAAGTTCCCTGGCAAAGGCAATGGTCTTTATAACCGTGTCCCGGTAGGCTGCCGCCACATCGGGATTGAAATCGCAGACATTCATATTCTCGTCCAGATGGATGGTATAGAAAATCCCGTAATCCTCCGCCGCCCGCCGGAACCGCTCCGGGTCCATGGTCTGGATCTGGTACTGAGGCAAATTCATGTTCATCTCGATAAAATCCAGCCCCAGCTCCCGGCACAACGCCGCGCAGTCTTCAATTGTCGCCGTTTCGATCAGGGTCGGCATTCCAAATTTCAGCACACAGATACACCTCTTTTCATATACATTATATTCCTCCGGTGCTTAAAAGTCCATCCCGGCATTGCAATTTGACGCTTCATTCGTTATAATAGAAGCATCATAAGATGCATAACTACGATCATCACAAAAAAGGAGTCGCTATGTACAAGATCTTGGAACTGAACCCTCAGCTGATGGACTTCGCCGGTGACATCGATCTTCGGATGTTCCTGTACCGGGCAACCAAGCAGCGTATTCTGACCGCGGGTCAGACCCTGAACGATTTTTCCAATGCCCATGATTACTACGGCTTCCACCACGTCGATGGCGGCTGGTACTACCGCGAGTGGGCCCCCTCCGCCTACCAGCTGTATCTGGAAGGCGAATTCAACAACTGGAATCAGACCTCCCATCCCCTGAAGAAGCTGGACAACGGCAACTGGGAAATTTTCCTGAAGGGCGACAAGGCCCTGTGGGACGGCTGTAAGGTCAAGACCGTCGTAGACGCCAATATGACCCGCACGGAGCATCTGCCCCTGTACACCCGCCGGGCCGTGCAGAACAAGACCAACAACACCTTCGAAGCCGAAGTCGTGGACGACAGAAAAGTCTTCAACTGGACCGACAAGGATTTCAGGGGCGAGGATTCCCTGTACATCTACGAAGCCCACGTGGGCATGGCCCAGGAAGAGGGCAAGGTGGGCACCTATCGGGAATTTGCCGACAACACCCTGCCCCATGTGAAGAAGGCCGGCTACAACACCATCCAGCTGATGGCCATTATGGAGCATCCCTACTATGGCTCCTTCGGCTACCAGGTCTCCAATTTCTTCGCCGCATCCAGCTGGTTCGGCAAGCCCGAGGATCTGAAGTACCTCATCAACACCGCCCACTCTATGGGCATCCGGGTGCTGCTGGACGTGGTCCACTCCCACGCCGTCAAGAACACTGCCGAGGGCATCAACATGTTTGACGGCACCGTGTGGCAGTTCTTCCACGACGGCGACAGGGGCGAGCATCCCGCCTGGGGCACCAAGTGCTTTGACTACGGCAAGACCGGCGTTCTGCACTTCCTGCTGAGTAACCTGAAGTTCTGGATGACCGAGTACCATTTCGACGGCTTCCGCTTTGACGGCGTCACCTCCATGCTCTATCATGACCATGGCCTGGGCACCGATTTCAACGACAACTCCAAGTACTTCTCCTACAACACCCACACCGAGGCTATTACTTACCTGCAGCTGGCCAATGAGCTGATCCGCCAGGTCAACCCCAACGCCATCACCATTGCTGAGGATATGTCCGGCATGCCCGGCATGTGCCTGCCCATCGAGGACGGCGGCGTGGGCTTCGATTACCGTCTGGGCATGGGTCTTCCCGATATGTGGATCAAGACCGTCAAGGAAAAGTCCGACGAAGACTGGGATATCTTCAACATGTGGTGCAATATGTGCCTGCGCCGTCCCGGCGAGGACACCGTGGCCTATCTGGAAAGCCACGACCAGGCTCTGGTTGGCGACAAGACCATGATCTTCCGCCTGGCCGATGCCAACATGTACACCGACATGAACAAGGATTGCCACAATCCCGTCATCGACCGTGCCATCGCCCTGCACAAGATGATCCGCCTGTTCACCCTGGCCGGTGGCGGCGAAGCTTACCTCAACTTCATGGGCAACGAATTCGGCCATCCCGAATGGATCGACTTCCCCCGGGAGGGCAACGGCTGGAGCTTCCATTACTGCCGCCGTCAGTGGAGCCTGAAGGACAACGGCTTCCTGAAGTATCAGTGGCTCAATGACTTCGACGAGGACATGATCCACCTGACCAAGGAGAAGAACATGTTCAGCCAGAAGATGGGCGACCTGCTCCTGTCCAAGAACCCCGAGCAGGTACTGGTATTCTATCGTAAGGGTCTGCTCTTTGCCTTCAACTTCAACCCCAGCAAGAGCTTTACCAATATTCTGGTGCCCATCCCCAACAACGCCGACTACACCGTGGCCATGAGCACAGATGATGAAAAGTACGGCGGTTGGAATCAGGTCAAGCACATGATCTACGACGCCAAGGAATTCGACGGCAAGCAGTATGTGGAGCTTTACCTCCCCGCCCGCACCGCCGTGGTGCTGAAGGAAGGCTACATCCGCCCGCCCAAGCCCGTCAAAAAGGCCAAATAATAATTTATCCGACCTATGAAGCTTCATAGGTCGGATTTTTTAAACGGTTCCACGAATTGGAGTTTATCGTACTGGCGCGGGAGCGCCCAATGGCTTCCCCCGGGGAGAAGGCTTGGTTGCAGTGCAAACCCGACCGACAAACTGTAATTTGCCCCGTCGCTCTCTCAGTTCTGTTCCCGTTTTCTCAGGATCCTGCCAATGGCCAGCAGGTATACCGCCACCGATACCACCGGGCCCACAAAATCGGAGATGGTCTCGGCATAGAACACAGACTCCGCGCCGAAATAAACCGGCAGAAGGAAGATCGATACAAAATACACCAGCTTACGCCACAGAGAAAGGGGCAGCGACAGCTGGACCTGCCCCATGCCGGTAAAGCCGTCGATGATGGCATACTGGATGCCCAGAGGGATCGCGCCGATGGTGCAGATCCGGATCGCCTTACAGGCCAGAGCGTTCAGCTCCGGGTCCGATGTAAACAGCGAGGCAAACAGGGGGCTTGCCGTCCGGGCCAGCACAAAGAGAATGCCCGTATAAAGGGCGCACAGTCCCATGATGTACTTCTCAGCCAAAATCACCCGGTCGGACCGGCAGGCGCCGAAATTATAGCTGAGGATGCTCTGGGTGCCGCCGCTGATACCGCCCAGGGGCATGGTCATCACCAGCATGAAGCTCTGGACGATGGTATTGACGGTGATCAGGGTATCGCCCTGAGCGCCGCCGTGCTGCTGGAGCAGGGCGTTCATGGCGATGATCATCACATTGTCCAGGGCAATGATGGCAAAGGGTGCAAAGCCCAGCGTCAGAACCCGTCTGATGATTGCCGGGTCCAGAGCCCCGAAGCAGAGCTTTACCTCCACCTTGTCGCTGAGCAAAAAGCGCAGAACGAACAGCGCACTGACAGCCTGACTGGCAATGGTAGCCAGTGCAGCGCCTGCCACGCCCATATCCAACACATAGATGCATATGGGATCCAGCACAACATTCATCACCGCGCCGATCATCACAGAGGTCATGCCCACCTTGGCATAGCCCTGGCAGATGATGAACTGATTCATACCCGCAGACATCAGCGCAAAGATCGTACCGCTGATGTAGATGACAAAATACTTTTCCGCGTAAGGATAAGTCACATCGCTGGCGCCGAAGAGCCGCAGCATGGGCTCCCGGAGAGGAACCACGATGGTAGTGATCAAAATGGCCGTGATGCACAGCATCAGAAAGCAGTTTGCCATGATCCGGGAGGCTTTTTCCCTGTTTCTCTCTCCCAGACTGATGCCCATCAGGGGCGTGCCGCCGATGCCCACCAGATACGAAAAGGCACCGATCATGGTAACGATGGGTCCGCAGATGCCCACACCTGCCAAAGATACATCACCAATCTCCGGAATATTGCCCACGAACATCCGGTCCACAATGCTGTAACATACGCTGACAAACTGGGCCAACATACTGGGAATCGCAATCCGCCAGACAAGCTTCGGCACGCTGTCCCGCCCAAGGTCATTTTCCACTCTCATCTCAAATTTCCATCTCTTTCCCGTGTCTTATGATGTTGAATTATAGCACAGCCCCGGACAAAAGGCAACGGATGGTTTTTTTCGCAAAAATATTGATGTTTTCATTTGAAACTGCTATAATGGAGCCGATATTCACTTCGGAGGAAACATATGTTAGACATCATCGCATCCGTCAACCAGGTAGTCAATGATTTTATCTGGGGCGTCCCCGCCATGATCTGTATCATCGGCGTGGGTCTTTATTTGAGTATTCGTACCGGATTCATCCAGCTGCGCAGATTCGGTTACTCCATCCGCTGCACCATCGGCCGCATTTTCCGCAAGCGGGAAGCCGCTGACGGCGCCATCACCCCCTTCCAGGCAGTCTGCACCGCGCTGGCCGCCACCGTCGGCACCGGCAACATTGCCGGCGTCGCAGGCGCCATTGCCGTCGGCGGCCCCGGCGCCGTGTTCTGGATGTGGATCTCCGCCCTGCTGGGCATGTGCACCAAGTTTGCAGAGGTGACCCTGGCCGTCCATTTCCGTGAAAAGAACGCCAACGGCGACTATGTAGGCGGCCCCATGTACTTCATCAAAAACGGCCTGGGCAGAAAGTGGATGCCTCTGGCCTATGCCTTTGCCCTGTTCGGCACCTTGGCCGTTTTCGGTACCGGCAACGCAACTCAAGTCAACACCATCACCACTTCCATCGACGCCGCACTGATGAACTACGGTCTGCTGGCCGACAACCATGTCGGAATCTGCAACCTGATCATCGGCCTGGTTATTTCCGCCATCGTCGCCCTGATCCTGATCGGCGGCATCAAGCGCATCGGCCGGGTCACCGAGAAGCTGGTGCCCCTGATGGCGCTGCTGTACATCATTCTGTCCGTGGGCGTCATCGTGATGAATGCACAGAAGCTTCCCGCCGTCTTCGCTTCCATTTTTGAGGGCGCATTCAGCCCCGCCGGCATCACCGGCGGCGCAGTGGGCAGCTTCTTCCTGAGCATGAAGAAGGGCGTATCCCGGGGCATCTTCTCCAATGAAGCAGGTCTCGGTACCGGCTCCATCGCCCATGCCTGCGCCGACACCCAAAAGCCCATCAAGCAGGGCATGTTCGGCATCTTCGAGGTCTTCATGGACACCATCATCATCTGCACCATGACGGCGCTCGTTGTCCTGCTCAGCGGCGTCACCATCCCCTACGGCCAAGACGCCGGTGCGGAGCTGACCATCGCCGGCTTTACCAATGTATACGGTCCCTGGGTCTCCATCTTCACCGCCGTGGCCATGTGCTGCTTCGCCTTCTCCACCATCATCGGCTGGGGTCTGTACGGCTCCCGCTGCTGCGAGTTCCTGCTGGGAAGCAAGAGCCTCAAGGTGTTCACAGTTCTGTATTCTCTGGTCTCCATTGCCGGCGCCACCATGGACTTAGGGCTGGTATGGAGCATTTCTGAAACCTTCAATGGTCTGATGGCCATCCCCAACCTGATCGCCGTATTCGCACTGGCCCCCGTGGTGCTGAAGCTTATTAAGAATCACGCCGAAACCGAGGGCTTCTGAGGAACCCATATCCCGCCGAAATATTTCGGCGGGATTTTTCCGTATTGACGTTGATTTATGCACGAATTTCGTTTCTTTTTGTTTCTTGCAGTCGAAGATAGAACATGATATACTTTACTCATCATGATATTTTTGGAGGTATCCCCATGAGAAAGGTACTTTCCCTTCTTCTGGCTGCTTTGAGCATATTTTCTCTGACTACCACCGCCTATGCCGCTTCCCTTGATGCCATCGACGAGGTGCTTTCCGATCCGAAGGTCGCCCTGATGGTCCTGGTGGGAATCTTTGCCGTGGCAGTGCTGCTGTGCATCGTGGCCGCTGTTGCATCCGGCAAAAACCGGAAAAAGCGCATCAGCTCCGGTGTCGCCGGCCTGGTGTACATCTGCACCGTGCTGATTGTTGCAGAGTGCGTTGTGGGCTTTGTGTCCATGCGGGATGAGCAGGGTCTTTCCGACCTCCAGCTTTCCTTCCCCGCCGCTGACAGCACCACCGCAGTGGATGTCTTCGCCCCCGATGCAGACCCTTCCGAGATCCCTTCCGGGGAGGAGACCGTGGCCCCTACTGAGGATCCCAGAGTCAATTTCCATCCCGCCATGACCTCCCTGAGTGATCCCGCCAACTGGGAAGTCACCTGGGAGATCATCGAAAACGATGAGATCGTGGAAAGCTACACCCGTCAGGAGCCTATCTCCTTCGGCGAGGGCTCCGACTACTTTGCCCTGCCCGGCATTGCCACCTTCCGGGGCGGTAACTACCGCGACAACGCCACCTACGGCACCGCAGAGGTCACCAACGGAACCCTGACCAAGGTCTGGTCCCACGGCATCGGCGTCTATAACAACTGGGGCGGCTGCGCCTGGACCGGTCAGCCTCTGGTTGTCCAGTGGGATGATGAGACCAAGGCCATCATGAACCTCTACGACAGCAAGAAAAACAAAGAGGATCTGGTGGAGGTCATCTACGCCACCCTGGACGGCAATATCCACTTCTATGATCTGGAAGACGGCACCAAAACCCGTGATGACATCTTCATGGGCATGAACTTCAAGGGCGCCGGCGCCATCGACCCCAGAGGGTATCCCCTGATGTATGTTGGCTCCGGCATCTTCAACGGCAACAAGGCCCCCCGGATGTATGTGGTCAGTCTCATCGACGGCTCCATTCTCTATGAATACGGCAATAAGGATCCCTTCGCAGAGCGCAACTGGAGCGCCTTCGACTCCTCTCCCCTGGTGGACGCCGAGACCGACACCCTGATCTGGCCCGGTGAAAATGGCCTGCTGTACACCATCAAGCTGAACACCGAGTACGACAAGTCCGCCGGCACCATCTCCGTGAGTCCCGATACCCCTGTCAAGACCCGCTACTCCACCGCAGTATCCGATGACCGCTACCTGGGCTACGAGAGCAGTGTCTCCATTGTGGACCGTTATCTCTACGTCTCCGAAAACGGCGGCATGTTCTACTGTGTGGATCTGAACACCATGGAGCTGGTATGGGCCCAGGACACCCTGGACGACTCCAACTCCTCCCCCGTCTTTGAGTGGGGCGAGGACGGCAACGGCTACATCTATACCGCCCCCTCCCTGCACTGGACCGCCACCAAGGGTGCCGGCTCCGTGACCATCTACAAGCTGAACGCCCAGACCGGCGAAGTCGTCTGGGACTACACCCGGGACTGCGTCACCGTCACCGACGTCTCCGGCGGCGTGCAGGCAACGCCTCTGCTGGGCAAGAAGGGTACCGAGATCGAGGGGATGGTGATCTACGTCATCGCACGAACCCCTGCTGCCTATGACGGCGTTATGATCGCCTTCGACACCGAAACCGGCGAGGTCATCTGGGAAATGGACACCCGTAACTACGCCTGGAGCTCCCCCGTGGCCTTCTACACCGAGGACGGCGAGGCTTACATCGCCATCGTCAACGCCTCCGGCAAGATCCGTCTGGTGGACGGTGCCACCGGCGAGATCCTCTACGCTCTGGGCTTCGACCAGACCACCGAGGCATCTCCCGTCATCTTCGGCAATATGATGGTCCTGGGCACCCGCGAGGGCATCTACGGCGTCAAGATCTCCTGATACATATAAAAATAAATCCTCCCTGTGATGATTGGTCATAGGGAGGATTTTTACATTATGGTGTATAGAAATGCGCTTTTTATCTGTTCGAAAAATTCAAGTTTGATTCATTCTTCTACCCAATCCCATTCGAACTTGTCCCAATGCTCTTTTTCATTTAAAAGCAGTTCTTTTACTTTCATCAGATATCTTCTGAATCGATGATCCGGATCCCCGCATCCTGCAATGCCTTAGCGAAGATGCCCTGGCCGGGGATCAGCTTGCCGGAGAAGCTTCCGTCGTAGATTTCTTTCACGCCGCAGGTGGGACTTCTGGATTTGAGCACCGCGCAGCCAATACCCATGGTCCGGAATTCCTCCACAGCCTGCCGGACAGTCCGGCGCATCGCATCATCCAAAACCTTGCCGTCCCGGTTCGTCAGGACACCATCCACGATCTCCATGGGCGTCCGGGGGATGCCAAAGCCCGCCACACATTCGGGGCAGTATTCTACGATTTCCTTACCCACCAGAAATTCCATGACCTTCGGGTCATAATTGTTGCCTCCGTTGTATTTACAGTTCCTGCCCAGCAGGCAGGCGCTTACCAACACTTTCATCGCTTTCACCTCAATTTGATTATATCACCAACCGCGCCATTGCACAAACAGGAAATCTGGTGTATAATATGGAAAAGAAATATGGAGGTGCATCTTATGACTGCTGTACTGCTCACCGCCCTGGGCGTCGGCGGCGCCACTGTGATCGGCGCTGTCCTGGGCGTAATCTTCAAGAATATTTCCCACAAATTCAGCGATATCGTCCTGTCCTTTGCCGCAGGCGTCATGCTTGCCGCGGCGGTGCTGGGTCTGATCCTGCCGTCGCTGGAATACGGCGGAGAATTCGGCATCATCACCACCGTCGCCGGTATCTTCACCGGCGCCCTGGCCCTGAACCTGATCGACAAGCTGGTGCCTCATCTGCACCGGATTGTGGGCTCGGACATTGAAAGCCACGAACACAATGCCCATTTGAGCAAGGTACTTCTGTTCGTCACCGCCATTGCCATCCACAATCTGCCGGAGGGTATCGCCGCAGGTGTGGGCTTCGGCTCCGGCAATACCTCCGAAGCACTGATGATCGCCGGCGGCATCGCCCTGCAGAACATTCCCGAGGGCATGGTCATCATCGGCCCCATGCTGAACGCCGGTATCAGCCTGAAAAAGACCTTCCTGTGTGCACTGGCTACGGGACTGGTGGAGGTGGCAGGTACATTGCTGGGCTACTTTGCCGTCAGCATTTCTGCCGCCATCCTTCCCTTCGCCCTGGCCTTCGCCGGCGGCACCATGCTCTACGTCATCAGCGATGAAATGATCCCCGAGACTCACCACGGCGAGACCCCCGGCGTGACCTACGCCCTGCTGGTAGGCTTCTGCATCATGCTGATCTCCGATGTGCTGCTTGGATAAAAAACTCCATAAAAAACCAGCCTGCGTTTCATTTACGCAGGCTGGTCTTGTTTTCTGTAATTAGTCCTCGTACTGAGCAGCCAGATCGGCGTAGTATGCCATCATTTCCTCTTCGGTGTCGAAGTTGGCAACATACATCTGGTTTGCCATAGCGCCGGACAGAGCGTCGGGGATACGGCCCCACATCTTCATGCAGTGACCATACTTGAGCATGACCTCGTAGTCATCCATCTTGTAGCGCTTGCCGTCGCGGCGGCCGTAGAAGGCGCAGAAATGAGGATTGCCGATTTCCTTGGTGTTATGGTCAAAGGCCACCATATCGGCCCAGATCTTGTAAACGTCGGTCTCCTGGGAGTAGTTGTACATCTCGGGCGTGAAGCCGCCGGCGGGACGCATGTTGACCTCCAGACCCAGAACGTCGCCCTTCTTGCCCAGACCCTCCTGGTCGTCGTTCAGGACGAAGAACTCCAGGTGGATGAAACGGCTCTTGACGCCAAAGGCCTTGACGGTAGCGAGGCCTGCCTGACGGATCTTCTCAGGCAGCTCCTTGACCAGATAATACACAGAGTCGCCATTGTCATTGACGATGTCCATCAGGGACAGGGGGGTGATGTTGCCGGACTCGAAGAGCATATTGCCCTTGGAATCGACGATGCCGTCATAGGTCTGGACATAACCGTTGACGAACTCTTCCATGATGTAGATGTTGTCGTCCTTGTGGTCGATGAAGAACCGAACGTCCTCATCGGAGCGAAGCTTGTAAGTATTGTTGGCGCCGACGCCGTTGTCAGGCTTGACGACCACGGGATAGCCAACCATGTGGGCGAACTCGATGGCGTCGTCATAGCCCTCCACCAGGTGATAGCGGGCAGTGGGCAGACCGGCCTTGGCATAGTATTCCTTCATGGCGGACTTGTACTTGATCTTGTCCATCTCATGGATCTTGGGGCCGGTGGTGATGTTGAACTCGGTACGCAGCTGGGCGTCACGCATCAGCCAGTACTCGTTGTTGGACTCCAGCCAGTCGATCTTGCCGTACTTGAAGGAGAAGAAGGCAACTGCCTTGAAGACCTCGTCATAGTTTTCCAGGCTGGAAACCTTGTAGTACTCATGCAGAGCGTTCTTCAGCTCCTGGGGCAGATCATCATAGGGGCTGTCGCCGATGCCCAGAACACGCATGCCGTTGTTCTTCAGCTCAGCGCAGAAACGCCAGTAAGTCAGGGGGAAATTGGGGGAAATAAAGATGAAGTTTTTCATGAGGTTCTCTCTCCTTCTCAATTAATTACTCAGTTTATGGCTTCGTCCGCTCAGCCCAGCAGCCAGGGCAGGTAGGTGGGAACCATCTTGTGCCACCAGGGCCAGTCGTGGTTCACATCGTGGCCCCAGTACTCGAAGCGGGTGGGGATGCCCTTACGGCAGCAGACCGTATCCAGCATCCGGGTGGACTCCAGCAGGGGCTCCTCCCAGGCGCCCTGACCGATGACGATCAGGCTCTTCTGGCTGCGGTACATGTCCATGTAGAAATGATCCTCGGGCATGTTGGCCAGATAGAAGGCGGGGCAGTTATTGTAGACCAGGTCGTCGCAGTAGTCGCCGAAGAATTCCTTGTTGTCATACAGACCGGAAATGGCAAAGCAGCTGTCGAACAGGTCAGGACGACGGTAGTAGAGGTTGGCTGCATGCATGGCGCCCATGGAAGCGCCGAAGGTCAGGATGCCCTGATGGCAGCCGTTGGCCTCACCGGCCAGCTTGTTGATAAAGGGAACCAGTTCGGTGGTGATGTAGTTGAACCACTTCTCGTGATTCTCAATACGCCAGCGCTTGTCAGCGCCCAGTGCAGCCCATGCTTCATTGTCGATGGAGTCGCAGGAGAACACCATGACCTTTCCGGAGTCGATCCAGGGTGCCCAGGTCTTATCCATATTGAAGCCTTCAAAGTCCCAGAACCGGCCTGCCTGGCAGGGAATGAACAGGACGGGCTTGCCGCTGTGGCCATAAACCTTGAACTCCATATCCCGGTTCAGGTGGCTGCTCCAATGCTTGAAGTAACGAATTTCCATTCTATCTCTCCTAAAAAATTAATACCTTATATCACTCCCCTGTGGGGAGATTTTCACAATCCCAGGCATTCCATAAAAATCGGAATCTGTTTTTCCCAGGAGGCCTCGCTGTGATTGCCGCCGGGAACGATGCGGAAAGCCAGATTTACCCGCTTCAGCAGAAGCAGACGGTTCATGTCCAGCAGCGCCTTGGCGGTAGCGGGATGGTTGAACATCTCCTCGCTGCCGTAATCCATATAGATGGTGGTATCCCGGGCGATGTCGGCCTCCGTGATGAGCTTCATGATCTTCTTGGGCCCGGTCCACAGGCTGGGAGACAGACATGCCGCCCGCTGGAACACATGGTTATAGACCGTGGCGCCGTAGAGGGCCATCAGGCCGCCCATGGAGGAGCCGGCGATGATGGTATGCTCCCGATCCGGAAGGGTTCGGAAGTTGGCATCGATAAAGGGCTTCAAAGCCTCCACCAGCCAGTCCATATACAGTCTGCCCTGCCCCCGGATCTGGCCGTATTTCGGGTCGCTGAAGCCGTAGGGGCAGTATTCGGACAGACGCTTGTTGCCCTCCTTGTTGCACTCCACCGCCACAATGATCATGGGTTTTCTGGTCCATAGCATATAGCTGGTCATGTTCCAGGACTTGCCAAAGGCGGAGTCCGCATCAAAAAACATATTATGCCCGTCGAACATATACATGACGGGGTAGCGTCTGACATCATCTTCTTCGTAGCACTCCGGAAGGTAGATATAGGCCTTCCGGGTTTTCTTTCCGGTGAGGGCCGGAATGGTTACATCCCATTTCTTGACCATTTGCAGATTTCTCCTGACCCTTGCCTGATAATGAATAGTATAGTTTTATTTTTACCGATTGTCAATCCAAAACAGGCAAATATATTCTAAATTTTGTTATTTATTTTCCATTTTTTGACTCTCGACCCAAAACCGCCTGCCCACATCCAGCGGACAGATGATTTTATGCAGCGTCCATTTTGTCCGAAAACTGCAGGATATCAGCCCTTTTGCTCCTCCAAATATTGGAGAAACTCAGGTGTTTTGGACCAGTAGCGGATGCCCCAGTTCTCGAAGTTCCACTGATCGGAATAATCGTTGCATTCATAGTCCACATAGACAAGACTGCCGTCGCGGACGATCAGATTGGTGGGGAAATAGTCGATGTTGGTGTTGGCGGGATAGAGCTTTTCGCACATGGCACACATCTGCTCGATATATTCGCTCTTCATTTCGTCCCGGAGCACCAGATCGAAGATGGTGTCGCCCTCCACATATTCCTTGAGGATCCGTTCTTTTTCCACATCTACAGCCAGCATCCGGGGCATGGGAATGCCGATGGCCATCAGTCGCTCGTAATCCCGCAGCTCCGACTGAAGCTTGTCTCCAAAAGTATAATACGCGCAGTGCTCATGGTGGATCTGCTTGAGGACGAACACATTCTCCCCATCCGTCACCAGATAGGAATAGCCGCCCTTGCCGCGGCCCAGCAGCCTGATAACCTGAAATTCACGTCCGCATACATCCATTATTTCCATAACCGTCACCTCGCCTGCAGTATAGCGAAAGTATTATACTATACTTCTCCAAAGATTTCCAGTCCTATTGTAAAGTGCCGTTTCGTGCACCGATTACGAACACCTATGTAAGGGCGAGCATCGCCCGCCCCTACAGCCGATATTGATATTCTGTACGACAAACTGCAATTCGTGTAATAAAAAATTTTTTAAAAAAACTCATTTTGGGTCTTTACAAATCGAAAAACATCTGCTATAATGCCAACTGTTCGGTGAGTACACCAAACACGGCCCTGTGGTGCAGTCGGTTAGCACGCCAGCCTGTCACGCTGGAGGTCGACGGTTCGAGTCCGTTCGGGGTCGCCAAAAAAGAAGTCATCCCTTTGGGATGACTTCTTTTTTATTTACCACGAAAAGGACTCGAAAATCAAATTCAACAGTCCGGTGGACTGTTGATTGCCGCCAGCTTGATGGCGGCAACTCCTCTATTTTGTCCCATCGGGACAAAATGCAAACG
>JAGARK010000021.1 GCA_017622295.1 Oscillospiraceae bacterium | reverse complement strand
GCTTTCCTTGTATGTGTTGCGTACTTCGAGATAGTATCCGAAGACGTTGTTGAAGCCTATCTTCAGGGACGATATTCCCGTACGCTCTATCTCTCGCTGCTGCACTTCCAGCAGGTAGTCCTTGCCGTGACGGGCGATCTTGCGGAGCTCGTCCAGCTCCTCGTTCACGCCGCTTGCTATGACGTCGCCCTTGCCCAGCTGGGCTGCGGTCTCGGGATGCATGGTCTTTCCGAGATACTCCAGCAGTTCGGCGCAGTCGCCCATCTTCGAGAGCATCTCGTCAAGCGCCTGCACTCCCCTTCCGCCGCACAGCCTGATGATCGGCGCCGTCTGGCTCAGGCCTCGGCGCAGCTGCATCACCTCGCGCGGCATGATCTTGCCTGCCGCCGCCCTCGATATGATGCGCTCCAGGTCGCCGATGTCCCCTATCATGGTCTGCAGACGCATCAGGTCCTCCCTGTTGTCCACAAAATGCTGCACCACATCATATCGGGCTTCCAGCTCCTGCAGGTCCATCACCGGCATCGCCAGCCATGAGCGGAGCATACGCGCGCCCATAGGCGACGAGCATTTGTCCATAACCTCGACCAGAGAAGTGCCTTCCTTGCCGGCTGTAGACGCAAATATCTCCAGATTGCGGAACGTGAAGCGGTCCATCCATACGAATGACTCTTCGTCTATTCGGGAGATCGAGCATATGTTGCTGAGTTCCTTGTGCTGGGTCTGTTCCAGATATATGAGCAGAGCTCCTGCCGATGTGATTCCAAGAGGGAAACTGTCTATGGCGAATCCCTTCAGGGAGTCCACCTGCAGCTGTTTCTTGAGCTTGGTTACCGCATTGTCATATACGAAAGCCCACTCTTCCAGAGTCGAAACGTAGAAATGGTCTCCATACCTCTCGCGTGTGCCTTTCTCGTATCCTCTCGGCACGAGGAGCTCCTTCGGAGCGAACGAGCTCAGCAGGGTGCCGATATAGTCTAGAGAGCCCTCTGCGACCTGGAATGTTCCGGTCGAGACATCCAGAAACGCAGCACCGCACTTGTCCTTGTAGAATGTCAGTCCGGCGATGTAGTTGTGCTCCTTCTGCTCGAGAAGCTGCTCGTTGAAAGCCACACCGGGAGTCACCAGCTCGGTAACTCCGCGCTTTACTATATTCTTTGTAAGCTTAGGGTCTTCAAGCTGGTCGCACACCGCCACCTTATAGCCCGCGCGGACCAGTCTCGGGAGATATGTCTCAAGAGAATGATATGGGAATCCCGCCATCGGAATAGCTCCTGGAGTCGCGCTGGAACGCTTTGTGAGCACGATTCCGAGCACCTTGCTAGCTGTCAACGCATCATCGCCATATGTTTCATAAAAATCGCCGCACCTGAAAAGAAGCACTGCTTCAGGATATTCCGCCTTGAAAGCAAAATACTGCTTCATCATCGGAGTCTCGGTCGGTTTCTTCTCTGCCATTTCGTCTTTCGTTTATATCTAGGCAAAAATACTGAAATAATTCGGATTTAAAAAAAGGAGAGCGTGAACAGTTTTTTTATACCTTTGTATGTTTATGAAAAGGGTGCTGATCATATCGTACTACTGGCCGCCGACCGGAGGGTCGGGGGTGCAGCGCTGGGTGAAGTTCGCCAAGTATCTGCCGTCGGAGGGATGGCAGCCGGTGATCTATACGCCGGAGAATCCGGAGCAGCTGGCGGTCGACGCTTCGCTGGAAGCGGAGGT
>JAGARK010000020.1 GCA_017622295.1 Oscillospiraceae bacterium | reverse complement strand
TCTGCAGGTCGATGATGTAGATACCGTTACGCTCGGTGTAGATGTAGGGAGCCATCTTGGGGTTCCAACGACGGGTCTGGTGACCGAAGTGAACACCGGCTTCCAGCAGTTGCTTCATAGATACGACAGCCATTTTAATAAATCTCCTTTTGTTTTGTTTGTTCCTCCACCCCGATCATCCCGCCTGTCCGTTCAGATGAACACGCGAACCTGCGGTCCCCGGGTGTGTGGTTTGTGATGTCACGGGCCTTTTTGCCCACGCCGAACTATTATATGCGATTGGTGCGGATTTTGCAAGTATTATTTCCAAAATATTTCAAAAAAATTCCTTGTTTTTAAGCGGAAAAAGGGCGGCCAGCTGCCGCCCGGAAGGATGCTTTTCAGAAAGCCTTTTTCTTTGGACGGGGGATGCGGCATTCTTCGGGTTTCACATCCACCAGTACGATGTCCGGGCCGATCTTTTTGATGCAGCCCCAGGGGATGCAGAAGTCGTCCTTCTGGCCCCAGAGCCCCAGCACGCGACAGGGCCCCGGGACGATGATGGCCGCGATCCGTCCCTCCGGCACCTCCACCTCCACGTCCTCGATAAATCCCAGCCGCCGCCCGTCGCTGACGCAGATTACTTCCTTGCATTGCAGCTGCGTTAATTTTGTCGCCATAGCCAGCCCTCCCGGTTCGTTTGGTCAAGCCTATGCACCGGGGCGGGGGAGTATGAATGCAAAATTCAAAAATGCAGCATTATTGTGTGCGCGAAGCGCAAGATTTCAATTATTTCCGGAGGAAATACCACAATTTTGCATTATTTTACGACACGCTTACTGATTTCCTCATGGCTCCAATGGCGCTTTTCTCCAATCTCGAAACCTGGGCCTGTGAAATACCCAGAAAGCCTGCCACCTCCATCTGGGTTTTGCCGTCGTAGAACCGCAGGGAAAGGATCTGCTTTTCCCGGTCGCCCAGGGCCTGAAAGGCGTTTCGCAGGGTGATGTGCTCCATCCATGCCTCGTCGGTGTTCTTGGTATCCCGGACCTGGTCCATCACCGTCAGCGGGTCGCCGCCGTCGGAATAAACGGGGTCATACAGGCTCACCGGGGCGCAGACTGCGTCCAGGGCCTGGCTGACGTCCTCAATGGGCAGAGCCAGTTCCTTCGCGATCTCCTCCAGGGTGGGCTCCCGGCCCAGCTCGGCGGTCCGGGCTTCCTTGCATTGGAGCACCCTGTAGGCCACGTCCCGGATGGAGCGGGACACCCGGATGGCGCTGTTATCCCGCAGATACCGCCGGACTTCGCCTGCGATCATGGGTACGCCGTAGGTGGAGAAGCGGACCTGCTTGTCCGGGTCAAAATTGTTGATGGCTTTCATCAGGCCGATGCAGCCCACCTGAAACAGGTCGTCGGGACTCTCGCCCCGCTTGTCGAAGCGCTGGATCACCGACAGCACCAGCCGCAGATTTCCTTCCACAAGAGTCTGCCGGGCATCTTCGTCCCCCTCCCGGGCCAGCCGCAGGAGCCGGTCCATTTCGCTCTGGGGAAGGGTTTTCAGCCTGGATGTGTTCACGCCGCAGATTTCTACTTTTCCCTGCATGGTGTTCCTCCTTGAATGGATTGATACAGAAAGTATTTCCCGGAGGAGCCGGATGATACCAAAAATTTTTTTGGCGATATTTCACAAAAATTCGGGCCAAACGGAAGGATCGTCAGATTTTTTACAGACGGAATACCGGTTCTTCGGAACAATTTCGCTCTTTTTGGACTGGAAAGATCTTCCGAACAGCGGTGACGTAACACGAGCGTCAAACAAAAAGGGAAGGCATTATGCAAGGGCGTATGCACAGTTTTCCACATGGCGGGGCGGTTTTTCAAAGACGGGAAATACCTGTTGAAAACTCATAGTTTTCCACATTCTCCACAGAGTTGTCCACAGGAGTTTTCCACAGCTGTGAACAGGGGCTGTATACAGATTTCGGTTGACATAATATGATTCGACAAAATGTGACCGAATCCCCATTTTTTCGCAGGCGGTGAAAATCACAACAGCCCTTTCCTTTGTGCAAAAATTACCCCCTTGACAAAGGTTGTCACCGGTTTGTAACCATTGGGGGCCCGCACCGGGACGGCGGAAAGGAAGAGAAAAAGGGGTAAAATTTTTTTGAAAAGGGTATTGATTTTAGGAGACAAACCCGCTATAATGTAGAACTGTATGAAAATAACGAGAAAGGAGATGCCACACATGCCCAACATTAAGTCCTCCAAGAAGGATGTCATTTCTTCCAAGATTGCTTACGAGAAGAACAAGGCTGACAAGTCCGAGCTGAAGACCAACCTGAAGAAGTTCGACGCTGCTCTGGTTGCAGGCGACAAGACTGCTGCTGAAGCTGCTTACAAGACCGCTGTCAAGTCCGTTGACCAGGCTGTTAATAAGGGTCTTCTGCACAAGAACAACGCTGCCCGCAAGAAGAGCAGCATGACCCTGAAGCTGAACAAGCTGGCCTGATTGATTTCTCTGAAAATATCTCCCTCCCGACTCTGTTCGGCAGGGAGTTTTTTCATTTTTCAGGGCGGTTGGGAAATTCAAGTTTATCGGACAGCTGATAATATAATTCGTGGGGGCGACCTGTGATCGCTCCCACATTCACGAATAAAACCCAACACGAAACTGAAATTTGAATATTTCCCACACTTATGATATAATCAGACAAAGGGGGTGTATCCATGGCGAAGCTTTCGGATCCTGTAACCATTCTCAAGGGCATCGGCCCTGCCAGAGCAAAACAATTTGCAAACTTAAATATCTTCACCCTTGGGGATCTGATCTGCCATTTCCCCAGAGGCTATGAGGACCGGACAAGGCTGATCCCCATTGAAAAGCTGGAACCGGATGTACCGGCCTGTTTTCGGGCCATGGTGATGAATACCCCCAAGACCGCCCACATCCGCAAGGGTCTTGATATCACACGCGTCCAGGTGGCGGATACCTCCGCCCGGCTGAACCTGACCTTTTTCAACAACAGATTCGTGACAGATCAGTTACAATATGGCAAGGAGTACATCTTCTACGGTGCCGTCAGCGGAGATTTCATAGGCTACAATATGACCAATCCCGTCTTTGAGGCCATGGATTCTCATCCGGTGACCACCCGGCGGGTGCTGCCCATTTACCCTCTGACGGCGGGACTTACCAACGCTGCACTCCTCCGGGCGGTGCGGCAGGCGCTGGCAGTTTGCGATCCTCCGGCGGAGATCCTTCCGGAGCCGGTGCGGCGGAAATACGGCATTCTGGGAGCGGATCGGGCCTACTACGCCATCCACGAGCCTCAGTCCATGGCTGAGGCGGAGCTGGCAAAAAAGCGACTGATTTTTGAGGAATTCTTCGTCTTTTCCGCGGGACTGTCTCTGATGCGGGCAGCCCGGGCGGGAAAAAAGACGGAGCCCTTTGAAGATTGCAATCTGACGCCCTTCCATAGCGCGCTGCCCTTTACCCTGACGGGAGCCCAACAGCGAGCGGTAAATGAAATCCTGGCGGATTTTCGCCGGGGTGCTCCCATGAACCGACTGGTCCAGGGCGATGTGGGCAGCGGTAAGACCATGGTGGCGGCTGCAGCGGCTTATATCGCCGCGAAGAATGGCCGGCAGGCGGCGCTGATGGCCCCCACGGAGATTCTGGCGGAGCAGCATTACGATTCCATGGAGCGGCTCTTTGCTCCTCTGGGGCTGCGGACGGCGCTGCTGACGGGATCCATGACAGTGAAGGAAAAACGCCTGGTCCGGGAGCGGATCGAGGCGGGAGAAGTCGATCTGGCGGTGGGCACCCATGCCCTGCTGTCCGACGCCACGACCTTTTCTGATCTGGGTCTGGTCATCACCGACGAGCAGCACCGCTTCGGCGTGGGCCAGCGGGCAAAGCTGTCGGAAAAGGGCCGGGATCCCCATCTGCTGGTTATGTCGGCCACGCCCATCCCCCGGACCCTGGCGCTGCTGATGTACGGCGATCTGGAGGTCTCCATTATTGATGAGCTGCCCCCGGGGCGGGAGAATGTGGATACCTTCCTGGTGGGGGAGAGCTACCGGCCCCGGATCAACGCCTTCATCCGCAAGCAGGTGGCCCAGGGGCATCAGTGCTTCGTGGTCTGTCCGGCAGTGGAGGAAAATGAGGAGTTGAACATCAAAGCTGCTGAAACCTGGGCGGAGACCCTGCAGAAAACAGTGTTTCCCGATCTGCGGATCGCCCTGATTCACGGCAGGATGAAGGGGGCGGAAAAGGAAGCGACAATGGCAGCCTTCGCCCGGGGCGAGGCGGATGTGCTGGTTGCCACCACGGTCATCGAGGTGGGCGTGGACGTGCCCAACGCCACGCTGATGGTCATCGAGGACGCCGACCGGTTCGGCCTGTCCCAGCTTCATCAGCTCCGGGGCCGAGTGGGCCGGGGCAAGGCCAAGAGCTACTGTATTCTCACCTCCCATAATAAGAATCAGGAGACGCTGATGCGGCTGAAAGCCCTGTGTAAAACCAACGATGGCTTCAAAATCGCGGAGGAGGACCTGAAGCTCCGGGGCCCCGGTGATTTCTTTGGCTCCCGGCAGTCGGGCCTGCCTGCTTTCCGGGTGGCGAATCTGAGCTGCGACATGCAGACACTGAAGGATGCCCAGCAGGCCTCGGCAGAGTGGATCGACACTTACGGTACCTCCGACATGGCGGAAGCCGCCGCTCTGCGGGAACGCATCGGTGAGCTCTTTGCTCGTGCGGAAGGTACGATGAACTAGTATTTAAATGCAGAATGCTGAATGTAAAAAACAAATTCAATCATTCTGCATTACCAACCAACATGCCCCTCAAAGGAGGAAATTATCATGAAAAGACGAATGATTCTGTACATTTTGGCCCTGAGCATCCTGGCATCCCTGGCGCTGCCGGCGGCGGCAACAGAGGTGGCCACGGAAGTGGTGCGCGAGCCCGGCTACTGCGGTGAGGACATGACCTGGAGCTTTGAGGACGGTACCCTGACCATTGCCGGTGCGGGAGAAATGGACGATTACGAAGACGGCACGGAGCCCTGGCGGGCCCACAAGGGTGAGATCACCCGGCTGGTCCTGAATGGCGGCGTGACCTATATCGGCGCCTATGCCTTCAAGGATTACGACGCTCTGGAGGCGGTGGATTTCGGCCAGGACCTGTATGAGATCGGCCCCTTCGCGTTTTCTTCCTGCGACGGCCTGACGGCCATCACCCTGCCTGCGTCCTTCAAGATTTTCGGTGAGCGGTCCTTCCAGAGCTGCAAAAATCTGACCATATTCCATTGCGAGGGCAAATTCCCCTCCTTCCGGGACAGCTGTCTGTGGGATACCTACGGCACCATCTATTATCCCGCCGACCGGCCCTGGAAGGTGGATACCATTGCCAAGCTGGAGGAGGCGTTCAAGGGCCGCATCGAGTTCCTGGCCTCTGACGGCACCGACCACTATATCCCCACGGAGCCCACGGAAGAGGTGACGGAGCCTGAGACTGTTCCCGAGACCACGGTGCCCGAAACGGAGCCGGAAACCGAGCCTGTTACTGAGCCCACAGAAATTGCTACCGAGCCTGTGGTACAGACCGAAGCCCCCACTGAGGCGCCCATGGAGCCAGAGACCCAGGCAACGGAGCCTGCCACGGAGCCTGTGGAGAAAGAGGAGCGGTATACCGGCGGCGGGATTTTCTTCGGCCTTATCATCATCATGGTGGTACTGACGCTGGTGCTGACGGGCGCCCTGATTTTCAAGGGCAAAAAGGGCCGCTACAGCCGCTGACGTTGACTGGCGCAACGACTAATTAAAAAATGCTTCATAACTTCCGGGAAATTCACTGTTTTTCACATTTTCCCGGGAGTTTTTTTGTGATTAACGGAAAATTTAAAATAATAGTTGTATCTTCCGGGAAAATGATGTAAAATAATACAACCAATAGAATGCAAAATTACGTTTTGATACGTTTTGGAGGTATTTTAAATATGGAAAAACCCATTGTGCTGGTGATTATGGACGGCGTGGGCAAGGGCGACGGCGGCAGCGGCGACGCTGTTGTGGTTGCAAAAACTCCCACTCTGGACAGATTGCTTGAAACTTGTCCTCATACTTACCTGAAGGCCCACGGCACCGCCGTCGGTCTGCCCAGCGATGACGATATGGGCAACTCCGAGGTCGGCCACAACGCTTTGGGCTGCGGTCAGGTGTACTCTCAGGGTGCGAAGCTGGTCGGCGAGTCCATCGCCAACGGCGCCCTGTACGCAAGCGAAACCTGGAAGGACCTGGTTGCAAATGCTCAGGATAAGGCCATGCACTTCATGGGCCTGCTGAGTGACGGCAATGTCCATTCCAACATCTCCCACCTGATCGCCCTGCTGCGCCAGGCCAAGGCTGAGGGCGTCAAGAAGTGCTACTGCCACATCCTGCTGGATGGCCGTGATGTACCTGCAACCTCCGCGCTGGAGTATGTGGAGCAGCTGGAGAATGTGCTGGCTGAACTGAAGGGCGAGGGCTGTGACTACGCCATTGCTTCCGGCGGCGGCCGTATGCAGGTCACTATGGACCGTTACGAAGCCAACTGGGGCATGGTCGAAAAGGGCTGGAGAACCCATGTTCAGGCCCAGGGCCGTCAGTTCGCTTCCGCCGCAGAGGCCATTGAGACCTACCGTGCCGAGACCGGCTGCATCGACCAGGATCTGCCTGCCTTCGTGATCGCAAGAAACGGCGAGCCCGTTGCCAAGATCGCAAACGGCGATTCCGTTATCCTCTTCAACTTCCGCGGCGACCGAGCTCAGGAAATTTCCCTGGCCTTCGACCGCAAGGAGTTTGACAAGTTCGACCGGGGCGACTACACCGGTGTCAAGTTCGCCGGTATGCTGCAGTACGACGGCGACCTGAACATCCCCGAAAACTATCTGGTTCAGCCTCCCGTCATCACCAACACCCTGACTGAGGTGCTGTGCCAGGCAGGCATCCATGAGTATGCCCTGTCCGAGACCCAGAAGTACGGTCACGTCACCTATTTCTGGAACGGCAACCGCTCCGGCAAGGTCTGCGAGGAACTGGAGGTCTACGAGGAGATCCCCTCCGATGTCATCCCCTTCGAGCAGGCTCCTGCCATGAAGTCCGCCGAGATCACCGCGAAGATGGTCGAAGCCATGGCTTCCGGGAAGTTTGAATTCCTGCGCTGTAACTTCCCCAACGGCGACATGGTCGGCCACACCGGCGTCATGGAAGCCGTCGTCTACGCCATGGAGTGCGTGGACAAGGGTCTCGCGGCTATCATCGAGGCAGCTGACAAGTACGGCTACACCGTGCTGATCACCGCCGACCACGGCAATGCCGACCAGATGACCGAGACCAAGAAGGGAAAGACTTCCGTCCGCACCGCCCATTCCCTGAATCCCGTTCCCTTCATCATCTATGACAGGGACCACGACTGGACCATCGCCGAGGGCGCCTACGGCCTTGCAAACGTGGCTCCCACCGTGGTCAAGATGATGGGCCTGACCGCTCCCGAGTGCTGGGAGAAGAGCATGGTCTGATTCCCCCCATACTGTTTAGGAGGTTATATTTATGATCCGTCAGAACAATGAAAATGGCTCCGTGAACATCAGCACCGGCGTTTACACCGAAATCGCCGGCACCGCTGCTTCCAACTGCTTCGGCGTCAAGGGTATGGCCGCACGGTCCGTCAAGGACGGCGTTTACCACCTGCTGCGCGTGGAGTCCGCCGGCAAGGGCGTTCATGTAGAGTTCCACGAGGACGATACCATCTCCATCGACCTGCACATCATGGTCGATAACGGCGTCAATCTGGCTGCCGTGGGCGCATCCATCATTTCCGAGGTGCGTTATGTTGTTACCAAGTGCACCGGCACCGAGGTCCGTGCCGTCAATGTTTATATCGATTCCATGATGATCGGTTAATATCGGAGGTAGAATAAAGTGAGACAGACGATTAACGGAGCTGATTTTCGCCGACTGATGATCAGCGCCGCTGCTTCTATCGAGATCCACAAGCAGCAGCTCAATGAGCTGAATGTTTTCCCTGTTCCCGACGGCGATACCGGCACCAACATGGCCATGACCATCAATGCTGCCGCCGCCGACCTGCGCAAGACTGAGGATCCTTCTCTGGAGAAGGCTTCCCAGGTTGCCGCTTCCGCCATGCTGCGGGGCGCCAGAGGCAACTCCGGCGTCATTTTGTCCTTGCTGATGCGGGGCATCTCCAAGAGACTGAAGGGTACCCAGATCGCCGACGGCGTGGTGTGGGCTGAAGCCCTGCAGGAGGGCGTTGACGCTGCCTACAAGGCCGTTATGAAGCCTGCCGAGGGCACCATCCTGACCGTTGCCCGCCTGGCTGCTGCCAAGGCCCGGGAGGCCGCTCGGGAGAACAACTATTTCGAGTCCGTCCATGAGGCCGCTCTGGAAGAGGCCAAGATCGCTCTGGCAGGCACCACCGACATGAATCCCGTCCTGAAGAAGGCAAATGTCGTGGACGCCGGCGGTAAGGGCTGGGTCTTTGCGCTGGAGGCCATGCTGCTGGCACTGCGGGGCGATGACGTTGTGGTTCCCGAGGGCATGGAAAATGCCGAAGTGAAGGAAGCTGCCGCTTTCTCCGACTTCGACACCGAGGACATCACCTTCACCTACTGCACCGAGTTCATCATCTCCCGCGAGAATGACAACGACCCCGAGAAGCTCAGAGAGTTCCTGTCCAGCCTGGGCGACAGCCTGGTGCTGGTGGACGACGAGGAGATCATCAAGGTCCACGTCCACACCAACGACCCCGGCAAGGCTCTGCACGAGGCCATCGAGTACGGCTCCTTTGTCACCGTCAAGATCGAGAACATGCGCCTGCAGCATACCGAGAAGGTCATGAGCGAGGCTGAGAAGGCTCCCTCCATTGCCGAGCCCGAGAAGCCCTTCGGCGTGGTCTCCGTCTGCGCCGGCGCAGGCCTGGCTGACGTCTTCGAGAATCTGGGCGTCGACGGCATCATCTCCGGCGGCCAGACTATGAACCCCAGCACCCAGGACATTCTGGAGGCTGTCAACAAGGTTCCTGCTGAGACCGTGTTCGTCCTGCCCAACAACAAGAATATCATCATGGCCGCCGAGCAGGTGGATGCCCTGACCCCCAAGAAGGTCATCGTCATCCCCTCCAAGACCGTCCCCCAGGGCGTCACCGCCATGCTGAGCTTCAATCCCGAGGGCACCGAGGAAGAGAACGTAGAGGCTCTGACCGAGGCTCTGGGCACCGTGGACACCATGCAGATCACCTATGCCGCCCGCAACTCCGATTTCGACGGCTACGATATCCACGAGGGCGACTATCTGGCCCTCTACGGCAGCCAGCTCTTCGGCACCAGCCAGGATATCCGTGTCCTGCTCAAGTCCCTGGCCCAGAAGGTCCGTGACGACGGCAAGGAATACATCACCATCTACTACGGCGCCGATGTGAAGGAGAAGCACGCCCAGAAGGCTGCTGACATGTTCGCTGAGATCTGCCCCGATGCCGATGTGAATCTGCTCAATGGCGGTCAGCCTGTGTATTATTATATGATCTCTGCCGAATAATTTTGGCGGAAATCCCAATATTACTGTCAGATACAGTGCCCACTGCCTGAACGGGCGGTGGGCACTTTTGTCGGTAATGGGGAAATTACAGTTTATTGCGCAGATGCGCGAAATGCATAATGCAAAATTGAGGAGTTTTCTTCGAAAACATTTTTGAATTTTGCATTCTGAAAGGAGGGAAATCCATGCGCGAATATCCCGAAGGCGGGTTGATCGGTAAGACTGTTGCCTTTTCCCGGCGGCTGCAGGCCATGGAAATCCCCACCCATGCCAGCCATGCCTGCTATTTTATCGTGCTGTCGCTGTTTCCGGCTCTGGTGCTGATGCTGGGGTTGCTGCGCTATACCGCGCTGGAGGCTTCCGATCTGATGGATCTGGCCTCTGAGGTGCTGCCGGATGCGCTGGAGCCCTATGTCTGGCGATTGATCTCCGGAACCTACAACAATACTTCCAGGATCGTGGTGTCGGTTTCGGCGCTGATAGCCCTGTGGTCCGCGGGACGGGGTGTTCATGGATTTATGACGGGGCTCAATGCTGTCTATGGCGTGCAGGAGCACCGCAGCTGGCTCCATACCAGACTGATGAGCGTTTTTTATACCTTCCTGTTTCTGCTGGTGCTGCTGCTGTCGTTGGTGCTCCATGTCTTCGGCGCCACCATTGAGGAACTGATTCACAGCACCGGAGATCCCCGGATCCTGCGGTGGTTGGATATCGTTGACGGGGGCTTTTTCGCGGTGATCGGAGCAGAGGTGCTGCTGTTTTGTGCCATGTTCATGTTTCTGCCCTGCCGGCGCAACGGTTTCCGGGAGAGTCTGCCCGGGGCCCTGTTCGCGGCGCTGGGGTGGATGACCTTCTCGGCAGCCTTTTCCGTGTATGTGGAGAACTTTACGAAGTATACCAATATTTACGGCTCGGTGTATGCCGTGGCCCTTGGGATGCTGTGGCTGTATATGTGCGTATCCATCGTGTTCTATGGCGCGGCTTTGAACCGATTCCTGGCGGAAAGCCGGGAAAAGGGTAGAAAAATGTGACATTTTCGTAAATTCTTTCAGAGTTTACCTTGTGTTCACAGTTGCGGTGTATCATGGCAGAATGAGGGGGTGAAGGCTGTGTTCGGTTTTGTGACCGCCAATTGGAAAGAACTGACCCAGGAACAGAAGGACCGTTACAGCGGCGTCTACTGCGGTATCTGCCGGGAAATCAAGGCCCGCGCATCCCAGACTGCCCGGCTGACGCTGAGCTACGACATGGCCTTCCTGGCCCTGCTGCTGATGAGCCTGTACGAGCCGGAGGAAGCTTCCGGCAGGAACCGCTGCGTCATGCATCCGGTTCACAGAAGGCTCTGGATAGACAATGAATTTGTCCGATACGGCGCGGATATGAATGTGGCGCTGGCCTATTATAACTGCCTGGACGACTGGCATGACGACGGCAAGCCCGGCGCCAAGCTCCTGGCAAAGGCTCTGGAGGGCCACTGCGAGGACATCCGGCGGCGCTATCCCCGGCAGTGCGAGGCGATTTCCGACTGCATCAGCCGGCTTAGCCGGCTGGAGAAGGAAAACTGCCCAAATCCAGATGAGCCCGCCGGTTGTTTCGGCAGGCTGATGGCAGAGCTGCTGGTTTACAAGGAAGATATCTGGGCTCCCCATCTGCGGCAGATGGGCATGGCCCTTGGAAGATACATTTATCTGGCCGATGCGGCGGTGGACTACCGCTCCGACCGGCGAAAGAAGAAATACAACCCCTTCCTGGCTATGGGAAGCGGGGAAGATTGGGCCCGATGGGAAGAATATCTGGTGCTGGCCATGGGCCGGTGTACCCGAAGCTATGAGATGCTGCCGCTGGTGCAGGACAAGGCGCTGCTTGACAACATCCTCTACAGCGGCATCTGGGTGACTTACCGGAATAAGGGCGCAAAAGCGAGGGAAGAAACATGATCGACGATCCTTATAAAGTGCTGGGTGTCAGCCCCGATGCCTCCGATGAGGAGATCAAGCGGGCCTACCGGCGTCTGGCGAAGAAATACCACCCCGACCTGAATCCCGGCGACGAGGTCGCCGCCAAGAAGATGCAGGAGGTCAACGCGGCCTACGAGCAGATCAAGAATCCTGAAAAGGCCCAGCAGGCTGGCCCCGGCGGCTACGGTGGATACGGCGGCGGATACAGCCAGTATGATCCCTTTGGCTTCGGCGGCTATCAGCGGCAGACCTACTCGGACTCCGGTGACAACTATCAGAAGGCAGCCCTCAATTACATCCGCTTCGGACGGTTCCGGGAGGCCATCAATGCCCTCGATAATGCCACGGACCGCAATGCCCGCTGGTATTACCTCAGTGCCCTGGCCAATGACGGGCTGGGCAATCAGGTGACGGCCCTGGAGCATATCCGCCGGGCGGTGAGCATGGAGCCGGACAATCAGGAATATCTGAATCTGCTCAGCCAGATGGAAAACGGCGGCAGTACGTATCGCCGTCAGGCGGGCAATTTCCAGGGCTTTGAGATGCAGGGAGACCTGTGCAGCAAGCTGTGCCTGTGCTGGCTGGTGAACCTTTTCTGCTGCGGCGGACGGGGCATGTTCCTGTGCTGTTAATATGAAATGCAGAATGCCAAATGCAAAATTGAGGTGTTTTCTTCGAAAACAATTTAAATCGTGTGCCATGCGCACACCATAATTCTGCATTTTGAATTTTGCATTGTGCTGCCATGGCAGCACGCTAAACTGTAATTTACAAATTCCCTCTCTTGACATGGGTTCCCGGGCTGTGCTAGAATAATTCATGACAACTGAAGCAGACTGCGTGGTATCTTCGGCGAGGAACCGGAGATACTGAACAAGATAACCGGGTGCGAATCCCGGACGGTACCGCCGCTGTATGTGCTTATTCTTCCGTCTTCAGGCGAAAGCCGGTCACTGGGGAGTCTCCCTGGGAAGGCCGATGGAAGCGTGGTTCCCCAACCACAGGGCATGAGTCAGAAGACCTACGCAGTTCGAGTCTCCCATCTGTGCGGAATCACGCAGATGTGCTTGTCGCAGAAAAACGGCTGCGGCACCGACATCGGTGCCGCAGCCTATTTGTTTTTTAAGGAGGAATATTATGAAAAACAAAAAATTGATCCTGATTGCCGTGGCCGTGATAGCTGTGATCGCTGTTTTGCTGGGCGTCTATACCGCAACCCGCCCCGAGACTGCCGCAGGCACCAAGAGCTTTACCGTGACGGTGGTCCATTCCGACGGCACCGAGAAGGCTTTTTCCTATTCCACCGATGAAGAATTCCTGGGCACTGTCCTGCTGGCGGAGGGCCTCATTGCCGGCGAAGAGGGGCCCTACGGGCTGACGGTTTATACCGTTGACGGTGAAGATGCCATCTGGGAAGAAAGCGGCGCATACTGGGCACTGTTTGTGGGGGAGGAGTACGGCACCACCGGTGTGGATACCACCCCTGTCTATGACGGCAGCAGCTTCAAGCTGGTGTACACCCTTGGATAAGCATAAAGGACTGTCTTTGGGGGAGATGGTCCTCTTCGGAATGCTGGGCGCCCTGACCTTCGGACTGAAATTCTGCATGGCTGCCCTGCCGAATATCGAGCCGGTGAGCCTTCTGGTGATGCTCTTTGCTTCGGTTTTCGGCTGGAGAGCGCTGTATCCAGTCTACGTATATGTGGCAATGGAGATTCTCTGGTTTGGTCTGGGCACCTGGAATATCAATTATCTGTACATCTGGGCCATTCTGGCCCTGGCGGCGATTCTTCTGCGGAAGATGGAGCAGCCTTTGGGCTGGGCGCTGCTGAGCGGCGTGTTCGGGCTGTGTTTTGGGGCATTGTGCGCGATTGTAGATGTGTTCATCGGCGGCATTTCCTACGCCGTGACCAAGTGGCTGTCAGGTATTCCCTTTGACATAGCCCACTGCGTGGGTAATTTCATCATTGCGCTGGTGATGTGGAAGCCCATGAGCGCTCTGCTGGATAAATTGTACGGCAGAGTGAAAAGAAAGTAAAAAATGAGGCTGAGATTTCTAAATCTCAGCCTCATTTTTTGTTATACCTCTTTGTACATGGCGGCGGCGTCGTCTTTTTTGACGGCCTCAGCTACCTGAAGGACTTCCACCGCCAGGGTGCGATTTCCCAGGGCGATCTCGATCCTGTCGCCCACCTTCACATCATAGCTGGCTTTCACCACCCGGCCGTTGACGCTGATGCGGCCGTTGTCGCAGGCCTCGTTGGCAACAGTCCGGCGCTTGATGAGCCGGGAGACCTTCAGATACTTGTCAAGACGCATAGAGCTCTCCTTACTTTGCCACAGTGTCCTTCAGAGCCTTGCTGGCCTTGAAAACGGGGACGTTGGTGGCAGGGATTTCGATGGCTTCCTTGGTGTGGGGGTTGCGGCCGATGCGGGCTTCCCGGGCCTTTACCTCGAAGGTGCCAAAGCCGGACAGCTGGACCTTTTCGCCGGCGGCCAGGGAGGCAGTGACGGCGTCCAGAGCGGCATTAATGACGCGTTCGGTGTCCTTCTTGGTCAGGCCGGCGCTCTGGGACACGGAAGCGATCAGTTCGGTTTTATTCATTTATATTTCCTCTTTTCTTTTCAGTCGCATGGATTTTTAACCTATCACAATTATGGACGAATTGCAAGAGGAAATTTCACATTTCGAGAATTTTCTTACAGACGCAGAAGTTTTGCGATCTTTTCGCCCTTGGGCAGCAGCATGCAGTCGGCCCGGGTGATGACCTTCAGGCCTACGGCTGCGACAACATACACCACAACGCCCACCATCACCGGCAGCGCGCACAGAATCAGACGGCTGGTGATGCCCAGATTGGTCAGTGTCCACCAGGCGCCCCAGGCGAATGCGCCCATGATGGCGGCAGCCAGGAAGGGCCTTACCAGATTGCGCACAATGGCAGGGGGCTCGCTGACGCAGCGGCGCATGGAGATCAGGTTCAGAATGGTGATGCACAGATAGCAGGCCAGGGTACCCAGGGGGGTGCCCAGGATGCCGATGCTCCGGTTGCCTGTGAGGATGTAGACCATGATCAGCTTCAGGATGCCGCCGGCGAACATGTTGATGACGGGGATCACCGCGTGGCCGTGGGCCTGCATCATGGCGTTGGTCAGCAGCACCACGGCGTTGAACATGATGCAGATGCCGAGAACAGTCATCAGCACCGTGGCCAGCTCCAGCTTTTCGCCGGTGTAGCCGCCCAGCAGGGCGGTAACGGGCCGGGCCAGGGCGGCCAGACCGAAGGCACAGGGCATGCAGATCAGGCCGGTGACGCGGGCTGCGGATTCCTGGGTGGCTTTGGCACCCTTGTGATCCAGCAGGGTCAGATGGCTGGTGATGGCGGGGATGATGGAGATGGTGATGGGAGTAATAAAGGCGCAGGGCATGTTGAAGATGGTCTGGGTCATGTTGTAGACGCCCTTCATGGTGTCTGCCTCGCTCTGGGTGTAGCCCAGCCCCAGAAGCTGGCCCATGTAGATCTTGGTTTCCAGCATGGTCAGAATCTGCAGACCTGCGGAGCCAATGGTGATGGGGATGGCGATGGCCAGCAGACGCTTGGCGGTGCGGCCAGTGCTGTACACCTCTTCCTGGGTTAAGGGCAGAGCGGCAAAGGACTTGCTGAAGCAGCGCTGCAGATAGACGGAGGACACCAGGCAGCTGGCAGTGACGCCCAGAATGGCGCCGCCGGCGGCCAGGGACACGTCCTTCGTGAAGTACAAAATGGCAACGGCGGCCAGCATGCCCACGATGAGCTTGACGATGGCCTCCAGTACCTGGCTGACGGAGGTAGGCAGCATATTGCTCTGGCCCTGGAAGAAGCCCCGGTAGGTGCTCATCAGGCAGATCAGCAGACAGCAGGGGCCGAGGCAGCCGATGGCGGCCCAGGCATCGGGCTGGTTCTGGAAATCAGCCAGTTGCTTGCAGAACACCGTCATCAGCACGGAGCCTGCGATGCCCAGTCCCAGGAAAATGGCCCGGGAGGTAGCGTAGATCTTGCGGACCTGGCCGTAGTGACCCAAGCTGCTTGCCTGGGAGATCATCCGGCTCATGGCCACGGGGAGGCCTGCAGTGGAGATCATCAGCAGCACGGCGTAGATCTCATAGGCGGTGGAGTAGTAGCCGAAGCCCTGTTCGCCGATGATGGCGTTGAGGGGGATCTTGTACAGCGCGCCGATGACCTTGACGATGGCGGTGGCCATGGCAAGCATTGCGGTGCCGTAGAGGAAGGATTGCTTTTTGGGAGATTCAGACATAGCGTTGCTCCTTTGCGGGTGGGGAAATCAAATTTTAGTTTAGCGCACTGTTAGTGCCGCAGGCGCATGCCTTCCCCCGGGGGGAAGGTGGCCGAGCGTAAGCGAGGTCGGATGAGGGATGGCGTGCACGAATGTGCGGAATAGGCCTGATACATTGCACATAATTTCAGATTTCCGCCCGCATCCCTCATCATCTCCGCGCTAAGAGCCGCCCTGCGGGCGGTTGCGCTCCGAAACGCGCCTGCAGGCGCAGAGTCAAAAATCAGAGATTTTTGCCAGCTTCCCCCCCGGGGGAAGCCTTGGGCGCTACCGCGCCAGTGCGATAAACTGCAATTTACAATACGATCACTCAATCGTTTTTTCATCAAACAGTCGGGGCAGAGCGTAGGTGGTCAGCTCCTCCACAACCTTTTGCAGGTCGATGGTGGGGAACTTGCCGTTCTGATACAGGACCTTGCCCCGGACCATGGTCATGGCCACGTCGCCGCCCTTGGCACCGTAGACCAGGCCGTTGAGAACGTTATGGCAGGGGATCAGATGGGGGGCGGAGAAATCCAGCACGCACAGGTCGGCGTCGAGGCCCTCCTTGATCATGCCGCACTCCGCGGCACGGCCCTGGGCTCGGGCGCCGCAGACGGTGGCCATCATCAGGGCAGCCTGGCTTGGCAGAGCGGCGGGATCACCGGAGGCTGCCCGGACGGCCATGGAGGCGCCCCGCATCACTTCGAACATGTCAAGATTGCCGCACTCGATGGCGCCGCCGGTACCCAGAGCCACATTCATACCCGCTTTAACGCAATCGAGAATGGGGGTGGTCTGCTGACCTGCCTTGGCGGCAGCCAGAGGCATGGCCACGGCGCTGACTTTCTTCTTGCCCAGCAGCTGCCGTTCGTGGTCTTCCAGATGGACACAGCCGGCGGCGGTGGTGGGGACGTTAAACAGACGGTGGCAGTTCAGGAGCTCCGCGGGGCCCATGCCTGTGCGGTCCAGACAGGAGTCCACTTCGCCCTGGGTTTCTGCCAGATGCAGCTGCATGCCGATGCCCTGTTCGCAGGCGTAGCCTGCCAGGCCTTCCCAGAGCTTGTAGTTGCTGGTGTACTCGGCGTAGATGCCGGCGTCGATCTTGATGCGGCCGTTGTCGTAGCCGTGCCATTTGTCCACGACCTTCACCAGCTCCCGGCACTGCTCGTCGGTTTCAAAGTCGAAGTCTTCATTCTGATCGATGAAGCGGTAGCTGCTGAGGGCCAGATTGGCCTTGATGCCGGATTCCGCCACGGCTTCGGCGGTGGCGTTGGGGTAGTAGTAGAGATCGGAGACGGAGGTAATTCCGAAGCGAAGGCATTCGGCAATGCTCAGGAGCGCCGCTGCTTTGGCAGAGCGGGAATCCATCTTGTCCTCCTTCTGCAGCTGGGCGTCCAGCGCTTCCCGGTTGGAAAGATCGTCGCAGTAGCTGCGCAGCATGGAGGTGGCCAGATGGGTGTGGCAGTTGATGAGACCGGGCATGACCACCATGCCGGTGCCGTCGATGATGGTTTTGGGCTGCTCCTTGGGGGCAGCCTTGGTGACAGACGAGATCTTGCCATCGGTAATGCCCAGGAACGCGCCGAAGAGCACCTCGTTGCGCTCATTCATGGTCACGATGGTGACATTGGAGATAAGAGTATCCATTTAGATAGCTCCTTTCAAAAGTTCAAACATTTCTTCCTTCTGCTCCAGAACGGAGTCGAGCATTTCGATATACTGCTCGGGGAATTTGGGGTTGTGGAATCGCTCGATTTTGCCGCCGGGGAGGTTGACCTTGTTCATACCGCCGCCGCCCAGGGAGAGGATGGTGTGGACCTCTTCCATCATGTAGATGTTGTACAGGCAGTCGAGGTCATCCCGGCTCCAGCCCACATTTTCGAAGGAGCCGGACATGTACTTCTGGCGGTACAGGTAATAGGGCTTGAAGTTCAACCCCCGCAGGGCACCGTTGGCATAGTCCACCATTTCGGTGACTTCCGCCGCGCTGGGCAGGGTGATCCGCCGCTCGAAGAGGTCGGCGCCCTTTTTCAGCGCCAGGGTGTGGACGGTGATGTTGGCGGGGTCCAGGGCTGCTACGGCATCCAGGGAACGCTTGAAGCCATCCACAGAATCGGCGGGCAGGCCTGCGATCAGGTCCATGTTGATGGCTTTGAAGCCGGCATCCACTGCCTGGCGGTAGGCCCGGACCACATCTTCGGCCTTGTGGGGCCGTCCGCAGGCTCGAAGGACATGGTCTTCCATGGTCTGGGGGTTGATGCTCATCCGGTCGGCGCCGTGGCGGGCGATGGTCAGAAGTTTCTCGGCGTCCAGAGTGTCGGGGCGGCCGCCTTCGACGGTGAATTCAATACACCGGGACAGGTCAAAGGAATCCCGGATGGTGTCCAGAAGCAGTGCCATCTGGGGAGCGGACAGGGTGGTGGGGGTGCCTCCGCCTATGTAAATGGTACGCACTTTGCGGCCCGAATTTGCAAGTAATCTGCCGGTGATTTCAATTTCTTTTAAAAGGGCCTGCAGATAGGGATCAATGAGCTCCGTCCGCTTGCCGATGGAGCGGCTGACGAAGCTGCAATACGAACAGCGTGTGGGGCAGAAGGGGATGCCCACATAAAGGGAAATATCGCTGCTTTCCAGCAGGTTTGCTGCCGCCACGGTGGACTCGGAGCAGTCCAGCGCCAATTTCCGGCGGTCGGCGGTGACGTAGTAAACATCCCGGAGCAGGCGGTCGGCGCTTTTGGCGGTGCCGCCTTCCAGGATGTGCTTGGTGGAAATTTTGGTGGGCCGCACGCCGGCCAGGGCACCCCAGGCGGGCTCGGCGGGCAGCAGCTGCACCGCAGCCCGGTACAGGCTCTGCTGCAGAATGCGCCGGCGCAGCCGGACGGTTTCCTCGGATGCCTTCATGCGGCGGGAGGCCCGGACGGTCCTGCCGTCCAGGGTGATGGCTGCGGTGGCGGTGAGGAAGGTTTTGCCCCGGTGAAGGGCGGAAACAGCTTCGCTCTCTTCCTTTTCCGGGAAGAGGGACATGAGCAGCTGCTCCACAGCATAACGGTCGTCATGACCGGAAAGTGTCAGTTTCATAAAAATCCTCGCAATGACCTGCGTTTTTTAGCGCATGTAGGGATTGTAGATCTTTTCCAGAGACAGTGCGGTGTTCATGCCGTGGCCGGGATGGACGGCGTATTCGCCTTCCAGCTGGGCAAGACGGCGCAGCGACACCTGGATGGTGTCCCAGTCGCCGCCGGGGAGGTCCGTTCTGCCGCAGGAGCCCTGGAACAGGGTATCGCCGGAGAACATATGGTCCCGGCACAGCAGGCACACGGAGCCGGGAGTATGGCCGGGGGTGTGCAGAACGGTGATTTCCAGACCTGCCAGCTCCAGTTTATCGTCTTCGCCGTAGGTGTGGGTGTAGTACAGGGGACCGGCGGTCATCATGGGAGGCATGGAAAGGTCTGCCTCGCAAAGGTACACGGGGCATTCCAGCTCCGCTGCCAGGGGGCGGACGGCACCCACATGGTCAAAATGGCCGTGGGTCAGCAAAATGGCCTCGGCGGTCAGGTTCAGCTTTTTCAGAACCTCCAGGATGGTCCGGGCCTCGTAGCCGGCGTCGATGATGACGCACCTGTCGGAGCCGTCTTCGTGGAGGATGTAGGTGTTGGTCATGTAGTCGCCCAGGGGGAGGGTATGGATCTTCAGCATGGTCATTTCCTCCGGGGCTCGTAAATCAGCTGGTCGGTGTCCAGGATCAGGGTCACAGGACCGTCGTTGACGGACTCCACCTGCATATCGGCGCCGAATTCGCCGTGCTGGGGGGGATAGCCCAGTTCCTCACAGACGGCCAGGAACTTTTCGTACAGGGCCTTGCCCAGCTCGGGACCAGCGGCCTCGGCAAAGCTGGGGCGGCGGCCCTTGCGGCAGTTGCCGTAGAGGGTGAATTGGCTGACTACCAGCACTTCACCGCCCACGGCGTCCAGCCCCAGGTTCATTTTCTGATTCTCGTCTTCAAAAACCCGCAGGCCCAGGGCCTTTTCGGCAAGATAGCGGCATTCTCTTTCGGTATCCTCGGGGCCCACGCCCAGGAGGATCAGAAAGCCCTTGCCGATTTTGCCATTGACCTTGCCGTCAATGGTGACGGATGCGGAATTGACTCGTGTTAAGACTGCGCGCATATTTTTCTCCTTATGAACACGAAATGCAGAATGATAAAATTTCGCATTCTGCCTTTCGCATTTTGCATTTAATTCTGTCCTCTTCTGGAGCCCACAACGTCCCGGATGTTCAGCAGCTTGTTGCGGATGGCATCCAGCTCGGAGACGTCCTTGACCTCAAAGCGGATAGTAAAGAGGCTGCGGCCGCCGGGGAGGTCCTTGCCCGTCAGTTCCTTTACACGGACCCGGGCGGTGGTCATGGCCATGGCTACGTCCAGCAGCAGACCGTCTCTTGTGATGCAGTCCAGTTCCAGGGTGGTCTCGAAGGGCTGCTCCTCCTGGTTGGCCCAGCGGACCCGGACCCAGCGGGGGGCCTGGATGGGCAGATCCCGGTTGGCGGCGTTGGGGCAGTCGCAGCGGTGGACGCTGACGCCGAAACCCTTGGTGATGAAGCCGACGATGGCGTCGCCGGGGACGGGGGTGCAGCATTTTGCGAACTTGATCATGCAGGAGTCGATATCCTCCACGATGACGCCGTTGATGGCGTGGCGGTTGAGCTTGGCGGCCTCGCTGTCGGGATTGATCCGCAGAGGACCCTGCTGCATTTTTTCGGTGGCCTGAAGCTTCAACGCCTTGTTGATGTCGTCACGGATGCGGCCCACGGCCTTCACGGCTGTCAGACCGCCGTAGCCGATGGCGGCATACATATCCTCCCAGTTGTCGAAGGACAGCTTTTTCAGCAGCTGGGGCGCCACCTCGGGATCCAGGGTGATAGACAGGGGAAGGCCTACCCGGCGCATTTCGCCCTCAAAGGAGGAACGGCCGTGGTTGACATTCTCTTCCCGTTTTTCTTTCTTGAACCACTGCTTGATCTTGGTTCTTGCCTGATTGGATTTGCAGATATTCAGCCAATCACGGCTGGGGCCCTTGGCACTCTTGGAGGTCAGGATCTCCACGATGTCGCCGTTTTTCAGGGTCATGTCGATGTTGGCAATGCGGTTGTTGACCTTGGCGCCCACCATGGCGTTGCCGACGCCGGAATGGATGGCATAGGCGAAGTCGATGGGGGTGGAACCGGCGGGCAAACTGACGATGCGGCCCTTGGGGGTGAAGACAAAGACCTCGTCGTCGAACATGTCGATCTTCAGGGACTGGACGTAATCCTCGGCGTCGGTATCCTGCTGGCTTTCCAGCAGACGGCGGACCCACTCGAAGTCCTTCTCCTCGCCGGAGCCGGTACCCTGCTTGTATTTCCAGTGGGCGGCGATGCCGTATTCGGCGGTCTCGTGCATATCCCAGGTCCGGATCTGGACCTCGAAGGGGATGCCCTGGGAGCCGATGACGGTGGTGTGCAGGGACTGGTACATATTGGGCTTGGGGGTGGAGATGTAATCCTTAAACCGGCCGGGGACCAGATTGAACAGGTCATGGATATGGCCCAGGACGTTATAGCAGTTGGGGATGGAGTCCACGATGACCCGGAAGGCATAGAGGTCATACAGCTCGTCGATGGTCTTGCCCTGGGACTGCATCTTGCGGTAGATGGAGTAGATGTGCTTGATGCGGCCGTAGGCGGCATTTTCGATGCCCACGGACTGGAGCCGTTCGTTGATTTTCTTCTGGATGGTGTCCATGAAGGCCTGATCCTGCTCAGCATGGGCGGACAGATGGGCCTGGATGGCGTTATAGTCGTCGGGGTTCAGATACCGCAGAGAGGTATCTTCCAGCTCCCACTTGATCTTCTGCATACCAAGGCGGTGGGCCAGGGGGGCGTAGACGTCCATGGTCTCCCGGCACTTGATGACCTGCTTGGCGGGGCTCTGGTACTGCATGGTGCGCATATTGTGGAGCCGGTCGGCGATCTTGATCAGCACCACCCGGATGTCCTTGGACATAGCCATGAACATTTTTCGCAGATTCTCCATCTGGGCCTGCTCGGAACTGGAGAAATTGGCTCGTGTCAGCTTGGTGACGCCCTCGACCAATTCCGCCACAGTGGGACTGAAAATGCTGTCGATGTCATCGTGGGAAGCGTCGGTATCCTCAATGCAGTCATGGAGCAGTGCGCCCAGGATGGCGTCGGTATCCAGACCCATTTCGGCCACGATCTCCGCCACGGCCAGGGGATGGATGATGTAGGGAGAGCCGTCCTTGCGAAGCTGATTTTTGTGCTTGGCGTCGGCATAGGCAACGGCCCGGTCAATCAAGGCCATGTCCACATTGGGCATGCACTTGAGAATGGTGGCGCGCATTGACGCATAGTGTTCTTCAAAAGTTTCCATAATCGTCAGCTCTCTTTCGCACGCAGAAGATTCTGCAGAGTCTGGCTCCGGTTCAGGTCAGCCTTTTCGCTGCCGGGAGTCAGGTGGATGGCTAAGTATTTGTGAAGACGCTGGGTATTCAGCAGGCCCACGTCCCGGAAAATGTCGATGCAGGTCATCAGCTGGCCCAGACTCAGGCTCACGCCGGACCAGCGGACGATCTTCCGGCACAGGCACATGGGATTTTCACGGATGGGGGAGGGGCAGGCGGCCAGGAACCGCCAGACCATACCCAGCGTTGCCCGGTCGGGAATCAGACCGGCTGCCAGTTCCGCCGTCAGCCGGTTTTCCAGCATGGCCCGGTAGGCACCCATTTCCGCGGAACATGGGGCGCTGCAGGCGGGGCGGATGTCAAGGACGTTCATCTGAACAGAACGCTCGCCCCGGAATTCGTTGATCTGGGGGGTAAAAGCCACATCCACCAGATCCCCGGGGGAAATGGAGGCGGTCTCAGGGGTGGCGGAGAAATAGATGGCGTTGAGGCCGTAGCGGCCACTGCGCAGCCGCAGGCGCATGTGCCGTCCGCCGCCCACCAGATTGATCCGCTCCACGGTGAGATTTTTCATCATCAGCACCGGCTTGGGACAGCCGTTGCCGCAGGGCTCCAGGGCGTCCAGAGATTCGATGCCCCGGATGGTCAGCATTTCAGGCGGGATGGCGCAGTCGATGTCCAGAATGGTTCTGGGAGTATCGTCGCAGTAGAAGGCGCCTGCCAGCTGGCAGATCTGCTTCCGGAAGGCCGGGATCTGCTGCCGGGAGATGGTAAAGCCCGCGGCCAGCTCGTGTCCGCCGTAGCTTTCCAGCAGGCTGGACAGGGCCGTCAGGGAAGAAAACAGGTTAAAGCCGCCGAAGGAGCGGGAGCTGGCCTTGCCGTGGTCCCCGTCCAGACAGATGAGGAAAGTGGGGCAGCAGTATTCCTCGGCGATGCGGCTGGCCACGATGCCCACGACGCCCTGATGCCAGGTTTCATCGGCAAGGACGATGGCCTCGGGGATTTTGCCCTCTGGCAGCATGGAAACGGCCTGATCGTAGATCTGGGACTCCACGGCCTGACGCTGGCGGTTCAGCTCGCACAGGGACTTGGCCAGGGCACTGGCCCGGCCGGGGTCGTCGGTGAGGAACAGCTCCACCGCCAGCTCGATTTGTCCCATGCGTCCGGCGGCATTGATCCGGGGGGCCAGCATGAAGCCGATGGAGGAGGCGCTGACCTGCTCGGGAACGCAGCCGCTTTCCTTCATCAGGGCGGCGATGCCGGGGCGCTTGGTATGCCGCAGGGACTGAAGACCCCGGGATACGAAGACCCGGTTTTCGCCCTGCAGGAGCATCACATCAGCCACGGTGCCGAGGCAGACCATATCGGCGTATTCGGCCAGGACCTCCTCCTGACTGCCGCAGAGGGCGGAAGCCAGCTTGAAGGCCACGCCAACACCGGAGAGATTCTTGTGGGGGTAGCTGCAGTCGGGCCGGTGGGGATCTACCACCGCAGCGGCCTGGGGAAGGACGTCCTTGCACTCGTGGTGGTCGGTGATGACCAGGTCGATGCCCAGCTTCCTGCAGAGCAGAGCCTCCTCCACGGCAGTGATGCCGCAGTCCACGGTGATGATCAGGCTGACGCCCTCGGATTTGAGCTGGTGGATGGCGATGGGGTTGAGGCCGTAGCCCTCCTCCAGCCGGCCGGGAATGTAGGACACCACATCCGCTCCGTGGCGGCGCAGGAAGTCCGTCAGCAGGCAGGTGGAGGTGATGCCGTCCACATCGTAGTCGCCGAAGACGGCGATTTTTTCATTTCTCGCCATGGCCAGACCCACCCGGCCGGCGGCCAGGTCCATGTCCTTCATGGTGAAGGGGTCGGGCATGGGAGCGTTGCAGTCTAAGTAAGCGTTTGCCTCCCGGGGGGTTTTGATGCCCCGGGCGGAGAGAACCATGGCGGTCAGGGGGGCATAGCCGTTATGCACCAGCGCGTTCACCGCGCCCATCTCTGGTTCTTCCACATTCCAAATTCCGTATTTCACATCCACACACATCCATATCGCATTTTTTCTAAATATTATACCAAAAAACTGCCGGATGCACAATAGGCAGATGGAAATTAATATAATCAAGGAGTCGGGGGCAAATTGCAGTTTATCGTGCTGCCGAAGGCCGCACGATGCAAAATTCAAAATGCAAAATGCAGAATAATGGTGTGCGCAAAGCGCACGAGTTGAATTGTTTTCGTAGAAAACTCCTCAATTTTGCATTCTGCATTTCGGGCACCTGCCCGATAAACTGCAATTTGAATGTCATTCTCCCCGGCTGTTGGTCAGCTGGACGGCGGCTGCGGCAAGCATGGGAGTCAGAAGCATCCCGGGCAGGCCCCAGAGCTGATACCCGGCATACAGCGCTACCAGTGTCGCCAGCGGATCCAGCCCCAGCTGGCGGCCCACCAGCCGGGGCTCCAGCACGGACCGGGTCAGTGCCGCCGCGGCATAGACCCCCAGCAGGCCGAAGGCTCTGCCCCGATTCCCCTGGAGAAAGGAAAGCAGACTCCAGGGAATCAGGACGGTACCGGTACCCAGCACCGGGAAGGCGTCCACCAGCGCGGTCAGAAAGGCCCACAGCAGTGCATAGGGGATCCGCAGCAACAGAAAACCTGCCGCAATCACCAGAAAATTTACTCCCGACAGCTTAACCTGGGCGAGAAGCCAGCTGCCAACGGTGCTTTTCAGCCGGGTCAGCAGCTGCCGGAGCTGCGCCAGACGCTCCCCGGGCAGTCTGGCGAATAACGCCGATTTCAGCTTTGGCAGCTTGGCGGAGATCATAAAGCTGGAAATGATACCGGTGCCGGTGCTCAGGGCACCGTCGGGGATTTTTCCCAGAAGCCCGGAGGCCAGGCTCAGCAGCCAGGCGGTGAGCTTTTCCAGCAGGGCCGAACCGCCGGTAAAGAAATTCTCCGCCGTCCGGGTCAGGGCGGTGCCGATCCCCTCCGGGGCCTTTTGTGCCAGAGCCAGCATCCAGTGGGATGCAGAATCCATGCCGCTCCGGGCAGCGGCCTCCAGCTGGGGAAGCATGCCCGACAGCTGCCTGATCTCCCGCAGCAGCACGGCCCCCAGCAGCATGATCACCAGGGCCAGGAAGGAAAAGGACATGCTGACGCCCACACCTGCGGCAACTGTCCGCGGCAGACGGATTTTTTCGCACAGAAACCGGACCAGCGGCTCTGCCGCCAGTGCCAGACAGGTGCCAAGCAAAAATGGGAGAAATAATGGAAATAAATACCGGAATAATATAAAAATGAAGAAAAACAATGCTGTAAAAGTGGTGAATTTGCGCATAGCTGGGGACACGCGGCAGCCTCCTTCCCTGGAATATCTTGTCATACGGGGGTTGCAATTTCAAAAAAGTGTGGTACAATAAGAAAAATACAATTGACGCTGAACGGCGGACAATCGGTAAAAATACTTATGTTTTATTTTAGGAGGTCTCCAATGACAAAGAAACCAAAATATTACATCGTTGAAGCGTCTGCGCTGCCTGAGGTGTTTGTTAAGGTTGCCGAGGCCAAGCGCCTGCTTTCTACCGGCGAGGCTTCCACGGTCAATGAAGCGACCCGAATGACCGATATCAGCCGCAGCGCGTTCTATAAGTACCGGGATGCGGTGCTGCCCTTCCAGAATATGATGTCCGGCAGAATCATCACCTTCCAGTTTCTGATGCACGATGTACCCGGTGTTCTTTCCTCCGTTTTGCAGATTTTTGCCCAGGAAAAGGCCAATATTCTGACGGTCAATTCCACCATTCCCACCAATGGCAGCGCCACTGCCACCATCACCGCCGAGACCATGGATCTGACGGCTTCCCTGGAGGAGCTGCTGAAGACCCTGGGCGAGATCCCCGGTGTTGTCAAGGCCGAGGTTCTGGCCGGTTAATATGGAACTTCAAACCGCTGCCCTCCGGGGCGGCGGTTTTTTGCGGCAAATTCGGCACGATTCCCATTCTTCGGACATACGATGTGCCGAGGAGGGAGTGGTATGCTCATTGTTCAAAAATACGGAGGGACCTCCCTGGGAGACGCCGGGAGGATCCAGAAGGCGGCCATCCGGGTGGCGAATCTGGCCCGGCAGGGCTGCAATGTGGTAGTGGTGGTCTCGGCCCAGGGGGAGATGACCGACGAAATGATCTCCAAGGCTCTGGAGCTGAACGCCCGGGGCTCGGCCCGGGAGATGGACGCGTATCTTGCCGCGGGGGAGCAGATGTCTGCGGGGCTGATGGCCATGGCCATCGGAGCTCTGGGATGCCCCGCGGTGAGCCTGACGGGACGGCAGGCGGGTATCCATACCGACGGCGTCCACGGCAATGCCCGGATCAAAAATGTAGATACCACCCGGATCCGCCGGGAACTGGAGGCCGGAAAGGTGGTCGTGGTGGCGGGCTTTCAGGGCGTCAGCGACGCCGATGACGTCACGACTCTGGGGCGGGGCGGCTCGGACACCACGGCGGTAGCCCTGGCGGCGTATCTGAAGGCAGACCGGTGCCAGATCTTCACGGATGTGGACGGGGTCTATGACCGGGACCCCCGGAAATATCCGGAGGCCATCCGCTTCGGGCGGATTTCCTATGAGAAAATGCTGCGGCTCATCGAAAACGGCGCCCAGGTTCTCCATGACCGCAGCGTGGAGCTGGCCCGGGACCATGGTATCGCGGTGGAGGTATTATCTGCATTCACGGGACTTGCAGGAACAATTGTCTGCACTCAGGAATGATTCTGCCCGGAACTGTCATAAGATATTCCGGGCAGGGGAGGGAAATGAAGTTTAAATTTCAGTTTATCGGGCAGTCATTAAAGGCTCCCCTCAAAGGGGAGGCGTTGATGCAGTGCTCAACGGAGTGATAAACTGCAATTTACACAAAAAATAATTAAGTTTTCCTGAAAAAATGTCTTGACAAATGGGGGGGGCTATGATAGAATACCGGGGTAATAAAGAAGGCTGAACATCCGCCTCACCGTAAGCGATCAAGCAAAACGGTCAATATTCCACTTTTTCCTTTGGGGAAATTATGACGGAATTGCGCGGATGCTTTGGCATCCGCTTTTTTGTTGTTAATTGGAGGTGCTTACCATCGCAAAGTTAGAACATCAGCTCAATGAGGAAATCCGCGACAAGGAGATCCGTGTTATCGGCAACGACGGCGCCCAGCTGGGCATCATGTCTGCCGCACAGGCCAACGCTCTGGCTGAAGAGCAGGGTATGGACCTGGTGAAGATCTCTCCCAACGCCACTCCCCCCGTCTGCAAGATCATGGACTATTCCAAGTTCTGCTTCGATCAGAAGAAGCGTGAGAAG
>JAGARK010000019.1 GCA_017622295.1 Oscillospiraceae bacterium | reverse complement strand
AGTCTGTATCTCCGTGGCCAGTTGGCTGACGTTCGGGGCACCCGGTCCGTCAACAGCCAACAAATATAGTAATTTTTTTATTTTCGATAAATATTTTTGCTCAATTTGTTTGATAAGAAGTATATCTACCTCTATCATCATGTTCATGGTCTTCAGCAAATTCTCCGAAAAATTGCGTTTTTCCAGATAGAACGGGTAGAATCCATGGTGCAGATAGTCCTGGAAAAAGTCCATGGGATGTATCTCTTTCACTATTCCCAGGGCGATTTCCCGATGGCGGGTCAGGATTTCGTCCAGCGTGTATGCCGGGAAGTGGTGTCCGCTCTGCAGGTTGAGGAACTCGCGGAAGGAGAGTCCGCGCAGATAATAAATCCGGACGATGCCGTTCAGCTCGGGGTTTTCTTCTTTCAGGAGCATGACCGACGAGCCCGTGAAGACGATTTTCAGTTCGGGGAACTTGTCGTAGCATTCGCGCAGTTCCTGGCTCCATCCGTCGTACTTGAACACTTGGTCGATGAGCAGCACCCGTCCTCCGTCCTTCACGAATCCGGCGGCAAAGTCCACCAGCCGATGAGTGGTGAAATAGAGGTTGTTCATGTTCAGGTAGAGGCAGGAGCGGTCGGTGCCGAATTTCTCCTTGGCGTATTGCAACAGGAAGGTGGTCTTTCCTACGCCCCGTGTGCCCTTGATGCAGATAAGCCGGTCGTCCCAGTTTATCTCGTCCATCAGTCCGCGGCGGATGGGAGCGTCGGTATGCTCCACTAAATAACGGTGTGTCCGGTAGAATGCTTCCATTTGTTGCTTTTATGTTGGCGGCAAAGATACAAATAGTTGGTCAAATTGCAAAGTCGAGATTACAAAATGTGTGTTTTTTCTTCTTTTTTTAATAGATGTCATTCAGACGACCGAAGGGAGGAAGACGAGTTGTTGAGGACTCTGTCCGAAAAATCTCGTGTACATCCGTTTTATGTCCCCGAGATCCTTCGCTTCGCTCTGGATGACAATTTAAGATGACATTCTGAAAAAAATCCCTATCTTTGTCCTCATGAAGAAGAAACTCTATCTATTCAATCCCGAGAACGATATGGCATTGGCTTCGGGCAGTCCTTATTATATGGCGCCTGCCAGTGCCAAGAAGATGGCGGCAGACTTGGCCACGCTTCCTGCCTGGTATGCCGATGGGGGAAGCTGTGTGCTTCTGGCGGAGGAACGGCAGGCGGAATGGTTGGCGGAGGAATGTCGTTTCTCCTTATTTATAAAGGGGCTGACGGAGATGCCGGAAGAAGAGGTGGAGGTAATGCCTTGGGGATGGAGCGCAGCCTTGCTGCATCGGCTGGGGGATATTCCTGCCCGGGTGGATGTAGGGGCGGTGCGTCGGCTTTCGTCCCGGAGAACGGCGGTGGACTTGCTCCCCCGGCTGCGGACGGGTGCGGGCACCGTGGGCGAATCCTTTTGGCTGACGTCCGTAGAGGAGGTGTGCTCGTTTGCATCGAAGCATGAGAAGATGCTGCTCAAAGCCCCGTGGAGCGGAAGCGGAAAGGGGATACAGCCCTTGTGCGGACTGCCTGACGATAACCTGAAGGGGTGGGCACGGCGCATCATCGCCTCGCAGGGCGGAGTGGTGGGCGAGCCTTTCTACTGCAAGCTGAAGGACTTTGCCATGGAGTTCCTGAGCACGGAGGCAGGGGTGAGCTTTGTGGGTTATTCGTTTTTCGAGGCGGATGCCCGGGGGATATATAAGGAGAATTGGCTGGCACGGGACGAGGCGATAGAGGCACGGCTGGCGGAGCATGTGTCCCGCGAGGTGCTGCACCGTTTGCGGAGCGAGCTGGAAGCGAGGTTGGCGGATGTCTTGTGCGGTGATTATCAAGGCTATTTGGGGGTGGACATGATGATTGTCCGTGCGGAGGATGCTAGCTGTGCCGTGCATCCGTGTGTGGAGGTGAATCTGCGGATGAACATGGGCGTGGTGGCTCGTCTCTTCTTCGACAGGTATGTGTGTGCCGAGGCTTCGGGCAGGTATGTCATCGAGTATTTCCCCGTGCGTGGCGAGGCCTTGCGTTTCCATGAGGCGATGGGGCGGGAGCATCCTCTTTGTCTTCAAGACGGGAAGATAAGGGGAGGGTATCTTTCGCTCACGCCCGTTTTTGAGGATACTTGTTATGTGATTTATGCCCTGATTTAAAATAAAAACCATTATCTTTGCCACAGAAAAAATACTGAAAACTGAAATTCTGAAAAGACCATGAAAATGAAATCCTTATTGGCCATCGCCGCCTGTGCCTGGACACTCTCGGCATCGGCCCAGTCGATAGCCCCCAAGCGCGAGTTCCGTGGCGCCTGGATTCAGTGCGTGAACGGACAATTCCAGGGCATGGATGCCCAGCGGATGAAGAGCGTGCTCACCGCCCAACTGGATGCCTCGAAGAAAGCAGGCATCAATGCCATCATCTTCCAGATACGTGCCGAGGCCGATGCCCTCTATCAGTCGAGCTACGAGCCGTGGAGCCGTTACCTCACGGGCGTGCAGGGCAAGTCGCCCCAATGGGACCCGCTGCAGTGGATGATAGACGAGTGCCACAAGCGCGGCATGGAACTCCATGCGTGGATTAATCCCTATCGTGCCCGCACCAAGGGGACTACCTCGCTCTCGCCCCTGCATCCGTACAATAAGCATCCCGAGCTGTTCCTGGAGTATGGCGGTCAGCTTTACTTCAACCCCGGCTTGCCCGAAAACCGCCAGTACATCTGCCGGATTATCCGCGACATCGTGACCCGATACGATGTGGATGCCCTCCACATGGACGATTATTTCTATCCGTACCCCACTCCGGGCGTGGACTTCCCCGACGACTTGGCGTTTGCCGAATACGGACGCGGCTATGCCAACAAGGGCGACTGGCGACGCGACAATGTAAATATTCTGATAAAAGAAATACACGAGACCGTGCGCGAGTGCAAGCCATGGGTGAAGTTCGGTGTCAGCCCCTTCGGCATCTACCGCAACCGCAAGAGCGACCCGAACGGAAGCAATACCAACGGTCTCCAGAACTACGATGACCTCTATGCCGACGTGCTGATGTGGGTGAACAACGGATGGGTGGACTACAACATCCCGCAGATTTATTGGGAAATCGGCAACAAGGCGGCAGACTATGACACCCTCATCCGCTGGTGGGCGAAGCACTCTTCGGCCCGTCCGCTCTTCATCGGTCAGGACATCCACCGCACCGTGAAGTTTCCCGACCCTCAGAACCAGCTCCAGCACCAGCTCCCTGCCAAGATGAAGCTGCAGCGCTCGCTCCCCACCGTGCAGGGCAGTTGCCAGTGGTATTCAGCAGCCCTGCTGGAGAATCCGGGCAATTACACCACCCTCCTGGAGAAGGACTATCACCGCTATCCGGCGCTTGTCCCCACTTCGCCCTTCATGGACGACAAGGCTCCGGGCAAGGTGAAGAAGCTGAAGATGGTGTGGACATTCCAGGGCCCCGTGCTCTTCTGGACGGCTCCCAAGGCGAAGACCGAGATGGACAAGGCCGTGCAGTATGTGGTCTATCGCTTTGCGAACGGCGAGAAGGTGAACCTGGGCGACCCGTCGAAGATTGTGGCCATCACGCGCGACACGTTCATCGAGCTTCCCTACGATGAGGGCAAGGTGAAGTATCAATACGTGGTCACCGCCCTCGACCGTCTGCACAACGAGTCGAAAGCGGCGAAGAAGAAGCTGAAGCTTT
>JAGARK010000018.1 GCA_017622295.1 Oscillospiraceae bacterium | reverse complement strand
TCGGCAAACTTGGCAGCATTCTTCTTGCTGACAATTGCCTTGATCACCAACAGCGTAGCGATCATCAGCACGATGGCAATGATCAGGCAGACAACCACATTCTGCACGAAGCCGGCGATCAGGAAGGAAACGAAGGACACAGCAGCCACGGTGATGGCATAGGGCAGCTGAGTGTACACATGGTTCAAGTGGTAGCAGTGTGCACCGGCAGAAGCCATGATGGTGGTATCGGAGATGGGGGAGCAGTGGTCGCCGCACACACCGCCGGCGCAGGCTGCTGCCAGACCGATAACGCACAGGGTCTGCTGCATAGGATCGTCATAGTTGAACACATTGACGACGATGGGAGCCATAATGCCGATGGTGCCCCAAGAGGTACCGGTAGCGAAGCCGATGAAGGCACCGATAATGAAGATGATGGCGGGCAGGATGTTCAGCAGAGAACCGGCATTCTCCATAGCATTCACGACGAAATCCATGGAATACAGGCCGTAGCGGGTCACGCTGCACAGCGTCCAAGCCAAGCACAGGATCAGGATGGGGGCGATCATCTGAGTGAAGCCACCAGGGATAGACTCCATAGACTTCTCGAAAGAGATGGCACCACGCAGCCAGAACCAGACAAAGGTAAACACCACACCGATCAGGGAGCCGATGCACAGACCGGGGCCGGCAGAGCAATCAGCAAAGGCATCAATGAAGGAAACTCCATCAAAGAAGCCGCCGGTGTAGATCAGACCGATCACGCAAGCAGCGATCAGCACGATAACGGGCAGGATCAGATCCAGAACAGAGCCCTTCTTAGCGCCTTCCTCGTACTCGTCGTCACCGGCGAAGGGACGATGCTCGGTGGTGAACAGGTCATCCTTGACCTGAGCATTGTACTCGTGGGTGAACATGGGACCATAGTCGATGTTCAGCAGAGAGATGACAATGATCATCAGCAGGGTCAGCAGGCAGTAGTAGTTGTAGGGGATCTGACGGATGAACAGCTCGATACCGTTGACGGAGTCAGACTGAACATAACCGGCAACTGCGGCAGCCCAGGAGGACACGGGAGCGATCATGCACACGGGAGCGGCGGTAGCATCGATGATGTAAGCCAGCTTTGCGCGGGAGATCTTGTGGGACTCGGTGACGGGACGCATCACGGCGCCGACGGTCAGGCAGTTAAAGTAGTCGTCGACGAAGATCAGCACGCCCAGCAGCATAGTGATCAGCTGTGCGCCGGCACGGGACTTCACGGACTTCTTGGCCCAACGGCCGAAGGCTGCAGAGCCGCCGCCCTTGTTCATCAGATCCACCATAATGCCCAGCAGCACCAGGAACAGAACGATGGAGAAGTCGGCGCTGGCAACGATGCCCAGATCACCGGTCATCAGGGACACGACCGTATCCCAAGGACGGAACTGCGTATACAGAAGCGTACCTACCAGACAGCCGATAAACAGGGAAGAATACACTTCCTTGCTGATCAGTGCCAGCACGATAGCCACAACGGGGCCCAGCAGGGACCAAATAGTTCCGGCGAAAGGAGTAGTGGCTTCCTCGACCAAAATGGGACGATCCTTAAAAACGATACCCAAAATGACCAGCAGAACGACCACTACCGCGCATGCTACGCCATACGCGATCTTTGTGCTCTTCTTTTCCATTATGAGATTTACCTCCTCAATTTATATGGTCTGT
>JAGARK010000017.1 GCA_017622295.1 Oscillospiraceae bacterium | reverse complement strand
GGCAAGGACCCCACCAAGGTGGACCGCTCCGCTGCCTATATGGCCCGTTATATGGCCAAGAATCTGGTTGCCGCCGGCCTGGCTACCCAGGTCCAGGTGCAGCTGGCCTACGCCATCGGCGTTGCCGAGCCTGTCTCCGTCCGGGTGGACAGCTACGGCACCGGCGTCGTCTCCGATGAAAAGATGACTGAGTACCTGCGTAAGGTCTGCGACATGACCCCCGCCGGCATCATCGGCAAGCTGGACCTGCGCCGTCCCATCTACGCCCCCACCGCAGCAGAAGGCCACTTCGGCGTGGCCGGCAGACCCTGGGAGGAAACCGACCTAGTGCCTCAGTTGAAGGAACTGGCCGGCCTGTAAAGATCATTTGGAAAGGGAGGGCGTGGCCCTCCCTTTTTTGGTAATAATCAAGAAAAAGGGTGAAAACGTTGGACTATCATGAACCCTGGATAACCTGCCGAACGGGAAAGAAGGTTTATCTTCTGGCAAAGGATGAAAAAGCCTATTATCTCATCGAAGTGGGAAAGCATCTGGACTATGAAACAGAGGAATGGCTGCAGCAGCAGGGTGTATCGGAAGCGCTCCTGAAGGAGTTGAAGCTGGGCTTTACATACATTCCGAAAGCTGCACTCAGAGGTGTTGCGTTTACAGGCACGGAAGCCGGAGAGAATCTGTACCTCTATCTGAAGTCGGAAAAGAAGAAGCTGACGCTGGAACTGGACTATACCTCGGCCTGGCTGGATGGATTCTTTTTGGGAATTCCCCGGCTGACGGCTCCGAAAAAGAAGGAGATGGGTGCTCCGGCGTGGCGTAAAAAACAGCAGGATCAGCAGCTGTTTCACAGACTGCGGTTCGTGGCTCCGGCTTTTTTGATCATCAGCATCGCTGCGGGTGTTGGCTATCTCGTTACGGATCACTGGGCTGTTTATACGCTCTGTCTGATATGCCTCTTTGCGCAGATTGGTCTTGCGTTGGTGATGCCTGCATACTTCACGATCTATTTGCCGATAAATCGCAAAAGGCAGAACGTCTGGGATCTGGAAGGATCTTTTATTGTGCTGACGGTAATTCTGCTGCTGCGGGCACGGCTCGGCTGGCTGTCCTATGAAGCACTATGGTATTTATTACCGATTGGTGCCGTATTTGGAGCGATCATTTACTGGCGTGTGGTGGATTTTCATTACGAAAAGTGGGCGCTGCCGGCGGTGATGCTGCTGGGAGCGTTTGGGTGCTTCGTTATGGGCGGACAGATTAACGCCGTGTATGATTTCAAAGAACCCCAGAGCTATGTTCTGGAGGTGGAGGAGCTGGATTTCTCCAGCGGCAAAAATCGAAGCTATTATTGCTGGGTTACGCTGCCTGATGAAAGGGAAGTCCGGCTGAATATCTCACAAAGTCTGTACCGGGAGCTGGATGTGGGGGATTCTGTGCGTGTGGAACACAGCACCGGCATATTGGGCATCGAATATGCCAAAGCGTATCCGATTGAATAAACCTGGGGTGGCGAATTTTCGCCACTTTTTTATATTCTCGTTGCATTCGGGACAAAATGTGATATGATATTCTATATAAATATTGCGTTGGAGGAATTTCGATGCTCGATTATATCAGAATTGCCTGCGCTGTACCTCCGGTGCGGGTGGGTGACGTGACTAAGAATGTGGAGGATATCTGCGCGCGGATCGCGGAGGCAGACGAGCAGGGGGTGGATCTTGTGACCTTCCCCGAGCTGGCGCTGACCGGCTATACCTGTGCCGACCTCTTTTTCCAGGATACCCTGCTGAATGCCTGCAAGACCGGCCTGCGCCAGATCGGCCGGTGCAGCGCCGAGCATCCCAGAGTGATGATCGTGGTGGGCATTCCCGTTGTGGTGCAGGGCCAGATGTACAACTGTGGCGCAGTGCTTTCCGCCGGAAAGCTCCACGGTGTGGTGCCCAAGACCTATCTTCCCAATTATAATGAATTCTATGAGCGCCGCTGGTTCTCCTCTTCCGAGGACCTGCAGCTCAAGCAGATCGATTCTGCCGATGTGGGCCTGGAGGAATCCTATGTGGTGCCTATCGGCCGTGATGTTCTGTTCCGGATGGGTGACGGCACCATGCTGGGCGTGGAGATCTGTGAAGATCTCTGGACACCCATGCCTCCTTCTACCATGCTGGCCATTAACGGCGCAGAGGTGATCGTGAACCTTTCCGCCTCCAATGAAATCGTGGGTAAGCGGAGCTACCGCCGCCAGCTGGTGGAGCATCAGTCCTCCATCCTGAACTGCATCTATGCCTATGTCAGCGCCGGCTGCACCGAATCGACACAGGATCTGGTGTTCTCCGGTCACGGCATCATTGCGGAGAATGGCTTCGTACTGGCGGAAAACCGGGACCAGATCGCGACGGATTATATGATGACCTGCGACGCGGATCTGGGCTGTATCCGTTCCGCCCGCCGGAAAAATAAGAGTGTCCGCGACGCCACCTCCTTCTACGGCAAGATGGAGCCCATGCGCACCGTAAACTGCGGCTGCGACAGCCTCCGCTCCGACGGTACCCTCTACCATCTGGAGAAGCTGCCCTTTGTGCCCTCCACTCGGGCTGACCGGCTGGACCGCTGCATGTCTGTTTTCAATATTCAGGTTGCGGGCCTGGTGCAGCGGTTGCGCCTTATCGGGGCAAAAGCGGTGATCGGTATTTCCGGCGGCCTGGATTCTACTCTGGCGCTGCTGGTGGCGGTGGAAGCCATGCGGCAGCTGGGTCGTCCCGTCAGCGATGTCCACGGCATTACCATGCCCTGCTTCGGCACCACCGACCGGACCTACAACAATTCCTGGAAGCTGATGCAGACTCTGGGTATCACCGCCAGGGAGATCAGTATCAAGGCTGCGGTCACCCAGCATTTCAAGGACATCGGCCATGACCCTGACTGTTTCGATGCCACCTATGAAAATGCCCAGGCCAGAGAGCGGACCCAGATCCTGATGGACTACTCCGGTGAGGTAGGCGGCATCGTCATCGGCACCGGAGACCTCAGCGAGCTGGCTCTGGGCTGGTGCACCTACAACGGTGACCATATGAGCATGTACGGCGTCAATGCATCCATTCCCAAGACCCTGATCCGCTGGATGATCGACGCCATTTCCGAAGCGCCCCAGTTCGCAGCCTCCCGGGAGGTGCTCCAGGACATTCTGGACACCCCCATCAGCCCGGAGCTGCTGCCCCCGGACGAAAAGGGCCAGATCGCCCAGTATACCGAGGACCTGGTAGGACCCTATGCTCTCCATGACTTCTTCCTTTATTATATGGTGCGCTACAGCTATGCTCCCGCCAAGATCTACACTCTGGCCTGCCGGGCATTCAAGGACGATTTTGACAGCACCACCATTAAGAAGTGGATGAAGGCCTTCTACCGCCGGTTCTTTACCCAGCAGTTCAAGCGCAGCTGCATGCCCGATGGTGTCAAGATCGGCAACATCTCCCTGAGCCCCCGGGGCGACTGGAGAATGCCCAGCGATGCCAGCGGAAGAATCTGGCTGGACGAGATTGAGAAATTGTAATTATATCGTATATTAAATGAGCGAGCCCATGGGGGTTCGCTCATTTTCTGTCAGGCAAGAATCGGCTGCAGCTGCCACCCCTCCAGTGCCGCCTCCATTGCTGCGGGAATTTGATCGAAGTTTGCAACCATAGAAGTGGGCTTTTTCCCGGCATCATCCTGGCCAAAGGGGACAAAATAATAGTGCTTCCGGGCCAGCAGCTTTCCGATGTTTTCCGCCGCCCCTGCCAGCGCATCGTTAGTAGAAACAGCCACCAGAATGGGCCGCCCGTTGCGCAGATGGCTCTTTGCCGCCATGGTCACCGGGGTGTCCGCAATGGAGTGGGCCAGCTTTGCCAGTGTGTTTCCTGTACAGGGGGCGATGATGAGCAGATCCAGCAGCTTTTTGGGTCCGATGGGTTCCGCTGCTTCGATGGTGTACAGGGGCGCGCTACCGCAAATTTTCTCCGCCCTTGCCAGATGCTCTGCAGCGGTGCCGAAGCGACTGTCGATGGTTGATGCGGCAAAGGAGAAAATGGGGATCACATTGTGGTTTTCTGCCAGCTTTTCCATCACAGGAAAAACCTGGGCGTAGGTGCAGAAGGAGCCACACAGGGCAAATCCGATATTCATAAGGTATCCTCCCTTCCAAGGGCCAGACGGACAAAGGTTTGGGCGATCAGCTTTCCGGAAGCCTCCGGAGCATATTTCCCGGGCAATCCCCGGGCGGAGATAATTCCATCGCCGGCCATACCGGGTTTGGAAGCCAGTTCCAAAGCGATACAGTCCTTGTGACATACGAAATCCGGCAGAATCATTTCCGGAACGGTGTTGAAAATTGCCCGGTACTTCATAAGGCAGGACGAAGCGTTATCCACAGGGATGCTATTTGCACCCAGAGCCCGGATCATGGCAAGATCCGCATCTTTCCGGGCGGCGATTGTAACGTCGGCACCCAGTCGGGAGAGTTTCTGTCCCAGACATTTCCCGATCCGTCCCCAACCCAGGATCAGTACAGGAAGCTCCTGCCATTGCCTGTTGGCCAGTGCGATGGCGCAATCGGCGGTAATGGCCGCATTGGTGGCCAGATAGTATGGATCCCTCAGAAAATCGATGCGCCGATAGCTTTCCACAGCGGGATGATCAAGGTTCCCGCCGGAAACTGTGGCAGAGTGAGGAAGCGACGCAAGAATCGGCGTTATGTATCGGCTCCCTCCGGCGAAACTTGGAATGCTCAGCAGCAAATGCTCCACATCGTAATCCGGCACATCCGTAATGTTCAGATCGGCTTTTTTCAGATATTTCGCCGCATACTCCATGGCGGCGTTGGTTTTCAGAACCAGAATAGACATCGTCATCACCCTTTCCTGCCAGAATATGCGCAGCCCGGTTTGGTTGTGCTTGATTTTTTCGGTGGTGTTTCGTATAATGGAGACAAGAGGTGAAGCTTATGCAGAGACTTGGATTTATTCATGATATGCTGGATGTAAAGGTGCTCATCCTGTTCGTGATGGCAAGGGTCAGTTATCCCGTCACCAGCGGCGAGATTTATGAGCTGTGCTATCAGGATGATTGCCTGAGTTATTTTGATGTGTGTACCGCCATTCCCGAGATGGTCAAGTCCGGCCATCTGAAGGAGCTGGATGAGCAGAAGTATGCCATTACCGAAAAGGGCAAGGCTGACGGCTCTTTGACGGAGGATTCCATCGCCTATACCGTCAAGCAGCGGGCAGAAAACGCTGTTGCCAAGTTCAACCGCCAGATCCGCCGCAGCAGTTTTGTCAAAACTCAGATCATCCCCAGGGAGAGCGGCGACTATTCCGTGATTATGGCGCTGGATGACGAAATGGGCAATCTGATGACCCTGGAGCTTGTGGCGCCGGATCAGCGTCAGGCAGTCCGGCTTGGAAAGCTCTTCGAAAAGAAGGCAGAAATGGTCTATAACCTGACAATGGCGGAACTTTTGGACGACGAAGACTCCGCAGACAACTGAAAAAACGGAGCGGTCACCCGGTGCGGTGGCCGCTCTTTGTGCAAAGTGGTGAACAAAGTGGAAATAATACACATTCCCTCTTGTATATTTTGTTGTTTTGTGATATAGTATTACTACACCGGATGACCGGTAACAGAAAGGAGCTGCCGCGTATGAAATTTCAGTACAGTGAGAAAAAAGTCAGACTTCCAGGTTCTGTCCACGCTTATGCCGAAAAGAAGGTCATGAAGCTGGCACGCTATTTTGAGGAGAATGCGGAGGCACTAATCGTCTTTTCTGTAGAAAAAGATCGGAACAAGGTGGAGCTCACCGTTCATGGTGCAGGCACTTGGTTCCGGGCAAGCGAAAGCACCTCGGATATGTTCGCATCCATTGATGCAGCTGTGGGTACCATTGAAGGCCAGATCCGCAAGAACAAGACCCGCCTGGCCCGCCGCCTGCGTCAGGATGCCTTTACCCGCACGGTACAGGAGGAGACCTCCTTTGCACCTGAGGTTGATGAGGACGATCTGAGCATCACCCGTGTCAAGAGCTTCTACTTTAAGCCCATGACCCGTGAGGAAGCAGTTCTGCAGATGAACCTGCTGGAGCATAGCTTCTTCGCATTCCGGGATGAGGACAATGGTGGATCTTTCGCAGTTGTCTATCGCAGAAACGACGGTGGCTACGGCATCATCGATGACGTGGAATAACCTATCATATATATAGTATGGAGGAGCCCCTTTGGGGGCTCCTCTGTCTGCGTTTTGGGGCAAAAAAGAAAATACAAATTAATGTGGAAAAAATCGAAAAAAGGTATTGACAAATAGGAAGTGAAGTGATATTATATGCAAGCTGTCGCCGAGAGCGGCGCGAACGAAAGCGAATCGGAAAGAAATTTGGAAAAACCTGAAAAAAGTTCTTGACAAACTTCGAACGATGTGCTAAGATAAGCAAGTCGCTCACGAGAGCGGCACACAACTGAAAAGCTTCGGGAGCTACAAAAAAGTTT
>JAGARK010000001.1 GCA_017622295.1 Oscillospiraceae bacterium | reverse complement strand
TCCTCGCCATCTGCGGCCTCTTTTCAGTATGTCGCTCGTTCCGTCCGCTATGGAGTAGAAGTGGAAGTCTGGCACTCCATGAATCCTGAACGACATGCGCACTATGCTGTGGGCGATGACCTCATGCTTCTGTGAGTTGCCGATCCATGTCATGCTGAAGTAGGCTGCCGCAAGAACCACCGCTGCCATCGCCTTGATCTTGCCGTACTTGAACAGACGCATGTCTTCAAGGCGGTAGGACTGTTTGACGTGCCGGATGGTCTCCTCGACCCTCCATCGCGTCATGTAGCCCTCCACCACCTGCCAGAGGGCATCGCGCGAGGTGCTCTGCGCGAGGGTCGTCAGCAGCATCATCGGCTTCTGCCCGAACCCCTTGACGACGACCATGTGCAGCAGTCTGTCCGGGATGTCTGGAAGGCGCACCGGCACGACGCCAAACTCGATTGTGACACATCTCTCTCTGCCGTGGTGGTCGAACTTGACAACTTCCCTGTGGAGCATCCGGCATTGCCACGCAAGCTCTCCGCACATGACCTTGCGCTTCCAGCTCCTGACATATCTCTCTTTGAGCCTTACTATGAAATCCAGCCCGTTTGAAAGCAGGAACCTGTAGAATTCGATGCTGTCCCCGCCTCTGTCGTAGACGTATATGCCACGCTTCTTCGTGTGCTTCGATATGGCTCTGACAATGCTCTGCACCTCTTCGTTTTCGCTGACGAACCCGGGCGAATCCGCCGACCACAGCCTGAAATGCAGGGGGATCGGTCTGCGCCCTCCGCTTTCGCATGCGACCGCCATGCAACCCCAGAATCCGAGGTTGTCCCCCACGTCGCCCTTGCTGCCGTCCCAGACCTTGGAAAGGTATTCCATCTTCTTCGCATAGGGCTTCTGCACGTCGGAAGGGTCCAGGATGATCAACGTGTCCTTTCTGACTTTTTTCGCTCCTTGCTCCGCAATGGCGTCGTGCAGGTTCTCTTCAAGCCCTTTTGCGGAGAGCATCCGGCTGAGCCTGTCTTCGACCTTTTTTGGGGTGATGTTTTCCTTCAGTGCACGGACGATGGACGAGAGCTTGATGTCTTTCTCCGCCATGATCCCGTAGATCATGTCACCGATGAAACGTGCCACCGGCTTGTGGAAATGGGGAGAAATCCTCCCCAAAAAAGATTCGAGCTGGTTGAGCAGTTTTGCAGCGATTGTGGTATCATACATGCCGTCATCTCCCTTGTTTGTGTTAGCACTTCGCATTATAGCGAAGATCATTCAGGAGAGGTGACTTTTTTTTTCGTGCCGCCAGTGCGTGAACTGTGCTCGGCTCGGGGGTGCCCCGCCAGCCCCGAAAAAATTGGGGAACCTCCAGCAAAATTTGTTCTTGCATTGTGAACCGAGATATGCAATAATGCACTCCGATGTCGCTTTTAAGGCGGGATCGTCGTGATGCGGGGGATGTTCTCCGCCCAGAGTGACGGGAAGCGATTCTCGTCACTCTTGCGTTTTAAAGCATGAACAACAAGACATTAAGCATATTTGTTGATGAATCGGGCATCTTGAGCGAACTGGATGGCTCTTCCCGATTTTATATATTGACGTTGGTTTTGCATGATCAGAGTGTGGGGATAGAGAATCAGGTCCAATCTTTGAACCGCGACTTGGATTCTGTGGGTATTGCAAATCTTTGTTTCCATGCTGCGCCCATTATTCGTGCCAATGGCAGTTTCGAGTTCATGAACTGGGATTTGCGCCGTAAGATATTTTCGCGTATGATGGGATTTGTTCGTGGGGTTGACTTCAAATATCAGGCTCTTCGTGCATGACTGTGGGTATTCGTTCGCGGCATAACCTCATTTGACCCCCTGTTTCATTGGCTGCGGGGCTTCTCTCCCCGGCAGCGGAATTTTGATCGAAGAACAGCACAGCATAATCAGGCTGATCATGCTGTCGATGTTGCGGAATCCGTAGGCAACGCGGATGAGCAGTTTGATCTTGTTATTCGTCGCCTCGATCCTCGCGTTGCTGGCCTTGAACCTGATCGCATTGAGGATGTGTTCCTTGTGTCTCGCGATCTTGCGCTGAAGCTCGACGAACGACTCGATCCTGCACCGCTGCGTCCGCGTGATCCAGGCGTCGAGCGACTTCTCCGCCTCGTCCGCGTCCGTCTCGCGGAAGATAATCCGAAGCTGTTCCTTCATGGCGTGGGCTCGGGCAAGCGGGCCGTCCTCCGCCTGGATGAGTTCGAGCTTCGTCCGCTGCCGGGCCGTGAGGTGCTCGGGGTTCTTCCCGACCGCGTACCTTGAGTTCTTGATCTGCTCCGCAGAGTCCTTCGCCTTCGACAGCTTGTCCTTGAGCTTGGCCTTGCGCTTCTCGTCCTTCTCCTTGCCGATCCGCGCCTCGATCCGCTGCACCTTGTCGAGAGCCCGCCGCCACGCCTCGCGCCGCACCTCGTCAAGAGCCGCGTTCGCCCACTCGACGACGTGGAACGGGTCGACGCACCGCTTGGCGTTCGGGCAATGCTCCCTGATGCAGTCCGTGATCCACCTCGCGCCGTCGCCTGTGACGACCTCGATGGACTCGCGCTGCTCCCGCGTCAGCTCCTTGAAGAAGAGGTCGAGCACCTCCTTGCCGTGGCCCTTGTGCGCCCACACGACCGTGTTCGTCTCGTGATTGACGACGACCGTGATGTAGCTGTGGCCCTTGCGGTAGCTGGTCTCGTCGATGCCGATCAGCTTCAGCCCCTTGTAGCGCTCCTTCGGGTTTGCCTCGAGCATCTTCCATGCGAGCTTGACGAGCCGACCGACAGTCTTCCAGTCGATGCGCAGCAGCTCGGAGACGCACTTCTTGCTGAGCCCGCCCTTGACGAGCCACGCCGTCAGGCTGATGAAGTCCCGCGTGAAGCGGGAGCCGGACTGTGCCCATGGCACCATCGCCGTCAGCACCCCGTGCTTCTTGCATTCGATCCGCGGCACCCTCGCGACGATCCTGACGGTGACCGAACCGAAGTCCATGCCGCGCCATGCGCTCTCCACGTTGACGCAGTCGTACACGGGGCACTTGCGTCCGCACTCGGGGCATCGCCACTGGTCCTTCTTCGAGGGGTGGACGCGCACGGTCAGGGCGAGTCTGCCGTTCCTGTCCAGCGTCAGGTCGTAGTCGTCGACATAGGCGTCCTTGACATTGAGCAACAGCTTTAGTAATCTTTTGGCCGTCATCCGGAATCTCCTTTCTGCGTTGTAGAAAACTGCATTATGGAGTTCCGGATGTCTTGTGTCAACGAAGTGACCGCGCACCGGTTCGACGGTCCTCCGCTCAATAACCACGGGTTGCAAACATGCGAACGACCGCCCCTCGCGGGCCTTTGAGGGCCCCGGGGCGGTGTTCACATGTTCACAACCCTGCGCCGCACCATAAGGGAGTCCGTTCGGGGCCACGGCTCGTCGGCCTCGGCGCTCCGCGCCGCCCCTGCGGGGACGGCCTCCTCCCCGCGTCCCCGAGCGCAAGTGACAGGCATCGCCGAAGATCCAGCCGAAAGAGCGACGGCTGAAGCCAGACAACCCAGCCAATACCGGGTTCCCCGCCACCTCACAAGCTCTCTCGACGACCGTCATTTACCCACCTACGCACCCACACTTATGCACGAAGCCTCAGATATTCTCGCTTTCACAGATCTTATAATCTTTAATGCCATAATCGGGAACGCTGATGCCCACGGGAAAAACTACTCAATG
>JAGARK010000016.1 GCA_017622295.1 Oscillospiraceae bacterium | reverse complement strand
TACAACACCGAGTACTGGTTCTGCTCCGTTTGTGAGATCTACTGGGCAGACGAGGCTCTGACTCAGATCACCAACTCCAAGAACGTCATCAAGGCTGAGGCTACCCACGAGCTGGAGCACGTTGCAGAGTCCTGCTACAACACCGAGTACTGGTTCTGCTCCGTTTGTGAGATCTACTGGGCAGACGAGGCTCTGACTCAGATCACCAACTCCAAGAACGTCATCAAGGCTGAGGCTACCCACGAGCTGGAGCATGTTGCTGAGTCCTGCTACAACACCGAGTACTGGTTCTGCTCCGTCTGTGAGATCTACTGGGCAGACGAGGCTCTGACTCAGATCACCAACTCCAAGAACGTTATCAAGGCCGAGGCAAGCCACGACCTCATCCATGTTGAGGCTGTTGAGGCCGGTTGCCACTACGAGGGCAACATCGAGTACTGGTACTGCGCTGACTGCCTGACTGTCTGGCAGGACGAGGCTCTGACCCAGCTGACCAACATGAAGAACGTCATCATTCCCGAGGTTGGCTGCGAAATCATCCACGTCGAGGCTAAGGATCCCACTTGCTCCGCTAACGGTAACATTGAGTACTGGTACTGTGAGTCTTGTGAGCAGGTCTGGCAGAACGAGGAACTGACTCAGCTGACCAACTTCAAGCGCGTTATCATCGCTGCTCTGGGCCATGAGTTCGGCGACGACGGCATCTGCACCGTCTGCGGCGCATCCGAGACTCAGACTGGCGACACCGCCATGATCATGGTTTGGGTTGCTGTTATGGCTCTGTCCGCTGTCGCTTTCGTCCTGGTTTCCAAGAAGCGCGTTGCTTAAGTTTTAACTGAAGCTGCGTTGACGATAAACCGGATGACGCAATAATATCCGCACCCCGGAATCTTCGGATTCCGGGGTGTTTTTTCTACTCAGAATTCTTAAGAGCTTAAGGAAATATTAAAAGACTGTCTATTGACGATTCGGACTTCCTGTGTTACTATATATTGGATATAAAAGGGTAAATTTGCCCATTTATGGAACAAATTCGTGCGAAAGACAAACAGGAGGACGTAATGAGCAATATTAAGAAACTGCTGTCGTTGATTCTCGCCGTGGCGATGATCCTTTCGATGGCTGCTGCATTGACTGGCTGTGGTTCTGAGGAAACCCCCGAAGAGACAACCACCGGCGATGCAGCCAACCGCGGCTACAGTGTCAATGTCACCACTATGGGCGGCATGGCTATGGCCGGAATTGATGTTTATGTTTATGAGGATAGCACCCTGGCTAATCTGGTACAGTATGGTGAAACCGATGCAGACGGTAATGTCAGCTTCCAGATGCCCGAGAGCGATTCCTATGCCATTGTTGTATCCGGCGCTCCCAAGGGATATGAAGTGGCAGAAAGCTACGGCTTCAGCGGCAATTCTGCTAATCTGAAGCTGAAATCTTCCGTGGTCCGGGGTGAAAACCTTGCCGGTGCAACTCTGGGTTTGGGTGATGTTATGTATGACTTCAGTGTCATCACCCCTGCCGGCGAGACCGTCACTCTTTCTGCAATGCTGGAAGAGAAGGAAGTTGTTCTGCTGAACTTCTTCTTCACCACCTGCGGTCCCTGTGCAAACGAGTTCCCCTATATGGAAGAAGCCTACCAGATGTTCAAGGATAAGGCAGGCGTCATTGCTTTGGATCCGCTGCAGGAAGGCAATGCTGCAGTCGGCGCTTATCAGCAGAGCATGGGTCTGACTTTCCCCATGGCTGAGTGCCCCGCTTCCTGGTCTGCTACCTTTGGGATCAGCGGTTATCCCACCTCTATCATCATTGACCGTTACGGCGTCATTTGTCTGATCGAGGTCGGCGGCATTACCAGCCTGAGACCCTTCACCAGCATCTTCGAAACCTTTACCGGTGACGATTACGAGCAGAAGCTGTACGGCAGCGTCAGTGAGCTGATCACCAATGTCAAGCCTACTTACGAGATGGATTCTTCCGAGAATGTTGCTGCGATCCTGAACAGCTCTGAGTACGAAATTACTTACCGCGCAGAAGAAGGCGAGAGCGCAGAATACTGCTGGCCCTTCATTGAAGCTGAGAAAAACGGTGAAGCTTGCCTGAAGGCCTCCAACCAGGAGATCGAAGAGTCTTATGCAATTCTTTATGCCGATGTGACTCTGAAGGCAGGCCAGGCTGTTGGTTTTGATTATCTGTCCTCCACCGAGGGTGCCTCCGATGTGCTGTTTGTCATCGTTGACAATGAGGATATCTATCAGATTTCCGGCGTTTCCGATTCTGAGGAGTGGAAGAGCTGCTATCCCTGGGTCGCCCTGGAAGACGGCACCTATGAAGTGGCCCTGTGCTACCTGAAGGATGAGAGCGGCAATGTTGGTGACGATACCGTTTACATTAAGAATATGCGTATTGTCGATGCTGATGATATCGAAACCGAGTCTTATATTCCCCGTTTTGCAGCCACCGCTGTGGATGACGGCTTCGAGTATGAGTATGTGGACGTCGTCTACAATGAAAAGGACGGCTACTATCACGTCGGTGAGGAGAACGGCCCCCTGCTGCTGGCTGACCTGATGAACTACACCGAGTTCAATGAGGAGAAGACTGTTTGGGATCTGGCCTACGACGGCGATCTGGTCGCTGACGGTCATAACTACTATGATGATCTGGTTCAGTATTGCAACTATGCTTCCAACTCTTCTCTGAATGGTATTTGCACCGTTGATTACGAGCTGGCAGAGCTGCTGAAGACTGTCGCAGATATCGCAGGCTTCGATGATGATGAGAATGAGTGGCTGAAGCTGTGTTCCTACTACCAGGTCTACGGCTCCAAGGGCGGTCAGCTGGAGGACCCCATCAAGGGCCTGAGTGCACAGTCTGCTTACAAAGCAAAGCTGGGCAAGAATGTGGAGTCCAACTACTTCTACTACAACCGTCCCATCATTCCCAGAGGTCTGATTGCTGAGTTCATTCCTGATCGCTCCGGCGTCTATCGCATCACCTCCCGCAACGAATCCCAGGACGGCGTTGAAGGCTGGATCTTCAACGAGAACCGCGAAGAGCTGATGGTCTATGAGCACTGCGAGAGAATGTACGAAGATACTGACAATGTTTCCATGCTGTATTATATGGAAGCAGGGGAGAAGTACTACATTGATATCGCATTCTGGGATGTCTACGAAGTCGGCTACATCTATTATGATATCGAGTTCGTGGGTACCTCTTATCAGCTGTTCCGCGCCTGCTCTCCCGGATACTTCACCTATGACACCGACGCAACCGGCGAAGCCATGTATTATCTGATCTCCGGCGGTATCGATGTTGTCCTGGGCGAGGATGGCTACTACCACGAGGATCTGGGCAAGGATGCCAACGGTAACCAGAAGTACGGAAGCATCATCTATGCTGATTTCACCGGTGCCACGGGCGTCTTTGGTACTCCCGTTTCCAATGTGCCCTCTTATAATGAAGACGGCACCGTCAAGAAGGATGAGAACGGTGAGACCGTTATGATCACCGGTATGATTGACCTGGGCGGCTTCGATTTCAGCAAGACCGAGGACGACCTGTACATCATTTCCTTCCTGGACAAGTTCGACGGTGATGCGGATGCCACCGATGAGTATCTGCGTGAGCTGTGGGGCGACGAATATGAAGCCTATGCTGAGATCTATCAGCTGGAGGATGTCTACGCCGGCAAGTACCACGGTACCGGCGAGGACCTGACCGAGCAGGTCAGAGCTTACCTGGATAAGGTCATCACCACTGGCAGCGCCGAGAAGATCGGCTGTGTTCCCGTTGACGAGGACCTGGCTGAGCTGCTCCAGAAGATCATGGACAAGTACACTTTTGAAAACGTGGACGATTCCTGGATCAAGATGTGCTACTATTATGACTATCTGGGTGCATGATCTTTAAGCACCGATTTCCCAAGGAGATTTTTCAATGACTAACAAGAGAAGAACCAGCGTGCTGGTTTTGGCAATGCTTCTGTGCGTTGCTTTAATGCTGAGTGCCTGCGGCGGCGAAAAGCCTGAAAGCGGCGTCAGCGTAGGCTCCGGCGAAGCAAATTATCAGGTGAAGGTTGCCGATGCACTCGGCAACCCCTACACCGAAGGTGTCATCGTCCGCTTCATGAGCAACGGCCAGCAGGCCGCCATGCAGGTGGTTGATGCCAACGGCGTGGCCGCGAAGGTCATGGCCAAGGGTGATTATCAGGTTGAACTGATGTTCACCGATACCGAAGGCAGCTACTATTATGATGCTGCTGATCTGAATCTGTCCGCAAGCAAGACCGAGCTGGAAGTTGTTCTTTCTTACACTCCTGCAGCTGAGGCTTCCACCCTGGTGGTCCGGGATGAGAGCTACAACGCTTACCGGGTCTCCACCGGCTGTACCAGAGTTGATCTGGAGGCTGGCAAGATGAACTATTTCCTGTTCACCCCCAGCATCGCCGGTACCTATGAGTTTTCCGTGATTGAAGATGCCGGTCAGATCGGCTACTACGGCGCGCCCCACTTCGTTCAGGAAAACAATCTGGCTGAGGTGACCGACAATGCCTTTACCGTTTCCATCAGCGCCAGCATGATCGGCACCGGCGACAGTGGTACCACCACCCTGGTCATCGGCATTGAGGCCGCGGATGCAGACGGCTGCACCCTGGCCATTGAGCGCATCGGCGAAGCAGAGCGCACTCTGGCCGATGAGCCCTGGATGATCTATGAGACCACCGCTGAGCTGGCTCCCTATACGCTGCCCGCCGGCGCTTCCCTGAAGGAGTTTGATCTGACTGCCGAAACCGGCAAGTACAATCTGGTCCTGAACGAGAAGGATGGCTTCTACCATCTGGATTCTGCTGATGGTCCTCTGGTCCTGGTCAATCTGGGCAAGGACGGCAATTATCTGGATTCCTTCAAGACCATTCTGGATAACTCAGGCGTCAGCAAGTACTTCTACGATGAGAACGGCGAGTTCGTCAAGAAGGAAAGCTACACCGAGTGCCTGCTGGAGTACATCGCCTGCATGGATGAGTCCAATGGCGTCTATCCTCTGACCGAGGATCTGAAGTACATCATTCAGCAGCGCGGCGACCACTCCGAGTGGTTCGATTCCAGCAGCTCTTCCTATCTGTTTGTGGACGAGAACGGCAATATGGTCCCCGGCATTAATTCCGAGATCGCCTGGCTGTTCATGTGCTGCTATATTGCAGGATAATCATACATAATCAACTATTATGTTGGGAGCGTGTAATGTTATGACAATGAAAAGACTGAGAAGAATCTTAGCCTTTTGCCTTGTGTTTTGCATGAGCATCTCAATGTTTGCCTGCCGAAAGCAGGAACCGGAACCCACCGCACAGACCAGCCCCGATGGTAACTATACCGTCACCGTCTCCACGGAGAAGGGAATGCCGCTGGCGGGGATCGGTGTGTACATTTACACCGATAAGTCCCTGGCAGATCTGGTATGGTTTGCAAAGACGGACGATGCCGGTCAGATCTCTTTTTCCGATACTTCCAGCGGCAGCTATGTGGCTGTGCTGAAGGATGTGCCTACGGGCTATGTGGTTGAGGAATATTACAGCATCACCGGTGCCGATACGCAGATTCGTCTGCCCATGGAGCTGGTCGATGAGGATGCCCTGGCAGGCATTCAGGTCAAGCTGGGAGATGCCATGTTTGACTTTACCGTCACTGCATGTGACGGAACAGAATACAAGCTTTCCGAGCTGCTGGAGCAGAAGGAAGCTGTTGTTCTGAATTTCTGGTACGTTGAATGCTCTCCCTGCAAGGCGGAATTCCCTTCGCTGCAGGAGGCTTATGAAAAGTACAGCGACAAGATCGAGATTTTGGCGCTGAACCCTGTGAATGCGGACGATGAAGCCATCGCAGCATTCCAGAAGGAATTGGGTCTGACTTTCCCCATGGCACAGTGCAGCAGCTCCTGGGAGTCTGCCATGCAGCTGACCGGCTATCCCACCACTGTGGTCATTGACCGCTATGGTGTGATCAGCTTTATGCACATGGGCAGCGTCACTGACAGCGAGACCTTTGAGGATATCTTCGCATTCTTTACCGCGGAAGACTATGAGCAGACTGTGGTGAAGGATCTGGAAGAAATCGAGAGCGAAGATGATGAAGATGATTTCGAAAACCCTACTGACGTTGGCGGTGTAACAAGCTTTGAGGTTCAGGTCGAACCCGGCGAGGTCGTGTATGTGAATGTCTACAAGATTACCGGTACCCGGTATGTTTCCATCAAGGACAAGGACGCATACATTGTTTATAATAACAAGACCTATTCACCGTCCAACGGTACGGTCAGCCTGGCCGTTACTTCTGCCGATACCTCCTCAGCTGTTGTGCTAGGCTTCGGCAATAACGGCGAGGAAACGAAAATCTTTAAGGTAAACCTTGCAATGCCCACGGGCACCATCGGCAATCCTTATACCATGGAACTGGGTGAGTTCAATGTGAAGGTTCCCGCAGGCAACAGCCAGGGTGTTTACTATCTGTACCGTGCAAAGGAAGCCGGCGTTCTGACTGTTGAGCTGACCGGCGTTACCGCAGGCGTTCCCTACGGCTATACGCTGTATAATCTGAGCACCGGTGCTTACCGGATTCTGAGCGAGGATGCGGGAAAGTCTGAGGCAGGTAATCCCATTCTGTCTGTCAAGATCAGTGCAGGCAACAGTGTTCAGCTGATTGTGTCCACGCTGCCGGACAGCAGCGGTTCCTATCCCTCGGGTAATTTCAGTTTCAATGCCTACGTCGGCGAAGATGATGGCAGTGAGGATGATGAGCAGGCAGAGAAGATCATCTATTCCGTCTCGATTACCGACGAAAGCAGAGCCCCCATTTCCGGCGCAACGGTGTACCTGGATGTAGATGGCACCTCTGTTCCTCTGACAACCAACGAGTCCGGTGTGGCAGCCACCAAACTGGTACCCGGAACCTATGCGGTAACATTGAAGTTCCCCTCCGGTTACACCGGAAATACCAGCAATTTCACCCTGACGGAAGCCATTCCCAATATTTCCATCAAGCTGGACAAAAAGGAAGTGGTGCTGACCGACTACACCGTTACGGTGGTTGATGCTTCCGGTGCTCCCATCTCCGGTGCGCTGGTGGCAATGGGCGGCAGCCAGGGCTACACCGATGCCACCGGCCAGATCAAGCTGACGCTGGATAAGGATACCTATACCGTTTATGTCATCGCCGACGGCTATGTGGATGGCAGCTTTACCTTCGAGGACGGCGCCACGACGCTGACCGCTTCCATGACTGCCGGCAGCAACAGCGCCAGCGGCATTGACTACACCGTCAAGGTAGTGGACTACAGCGGCAAGCCCATCCAGAATGTGTCTGTCACCTTCCTGAAGGAGGACGGCAGCTTTGTAGCCATGAAGCAGGTCGGCGCTGATGGTACCGTGACCCATCAGCTGGCTGAGGGCAATTATACCGTATCTCTGGCATTCTCCGGTTCTTACTGGTATAATACCGCAGACGCAGTCCTTTCAGCAGACAAGACCTCCATCACTATTACCGCCTATGAAAAGTGCGGCACAGAGGGTGAGGAGCTCCACGTCGGCGGCAGCTCCGTGGGTATTGCATATCATGTGTATGATGGCGCTACCTATATCTCCGGCATGCAGTCCAATGTTTACAACTACTATCTGTTCACTCCCGAGGTGTCCGGTACTTACCAGATTACCGCTGCGAATTCCAGTGCAGAGGTTAGTTATTGGGGTGCTTCCACATTCCCGAACCTGAACGACATCGATCTGGAGAATAATGCCTTTACGATCAACGTGAAGGAAAGCATGCTGGGTATTAGCTATGTTATTGGTCTCACCAAGAGCTCCGATGCTGTGCTGATCGTCACCCGAATCGGCGATGCTGTTTTGGATGAAAGTGACCTACCCGCAGAAGTCTACGAGGGTGCAGGCTCGCCCACAGAAGTGTATAAGGTCACCGGTGCATCCGGAAAGACCCTTACCTACTTTGATCTGACGGCAGGAAGCCACACGCTGGTCCTGGGTTCCGATGGTTACTACCATCTGAATTCCGCAACCGGTCCTCTGGTCTATGTGAACCTGGGCCAGACCGCTCCGTACATTCAGTTCTCCAATATGTTCGGCGTTACCAGCCAGTACGGCACCGGCTTCAAGCAGGTGTTCTACGAAGAGGGCGTCGCAATCCGAAAGGAAGATTATGCACCTCTGATGACTGCATATTGTCAGTCTATGGACGAGACCTACGGTCTGTATCCGCTGAATGAGGATCTGATGTACATGATCCAGCAGGGCGGCGATTACGCCGGATGGTGGGATGCAGAGAATGCAAACTATCTGTTTGTCGAGCTGGCCGGTCTGAATGCAAATGTTGCCTGGATGTTTGCATGCTGCTATTTTAAGTAATGCGATTTAAAGGCTTCCCCGCCTATGCGGGGGAGCCGGGATCGCAGAGAAATCTGAAAATTGCGTTTCATTCCGCGGATGAATCAAATCTGCCGGAAATGAAGGAGGAAAAACCATTATGAAGACCATCAAAAATATTGCTGCACTGCTTCTGGTTCTGTGCATGGCTCTGAGCCTGTGCGCCTGCGGCGGCAATAACGCGGAAGCTACCGAAGCTCCCACTGAAGCTCCCGCAACCGAAGCTCCCACCGAGGCTGTACCCGAGACTGAAGCTGCTGACTCCGGCCTGACCAACTACTCTGTCACTGTCGTTGACGAAGAGGGCAACGGCATTGCCGGCGCCATGGTTCAGATTTGCCTGGATACCTGTTTCCCCGGCATGACCAATGAATCCGGTGTTGCGGAGTTTAACGTTCAGGAGGCCGATTATAAGGTGAGCTTCCTGGCTATGCCCGCAGGTTTCACCTACAGCACTGAGGAGCGGGAATTCTATTTCGAAGACGGTTCCACCGAACTGACCATTACTCTGAAGGCTGCTGAGTAATCTCGGCGGCCTCGGAAGGGCCTACGGCCATTGTTACAAAAACAATGAAGGAGAGAGAGCCATGAAGAATAACTTAAAGCGAATCGGATTGCTGATCGGATTGGCTTGTATGGTTCTTTGCGTGGCGCTGCTGGCTGGCTGTATCGGAAAATCCGGTGACAACGGCAAACAGCCCACAAATACTGAGTTGCAGGCAACGACTCCTGTTACGGAGAATGCCCCTGCAACAGATGCGCCCGTGGCAACGGAGGAACCCACCGAGGAAAGCACGGAACCCACTGAAGAGAGCACCGAACCCACTGAGGAGACGGAGCCCGAGGAGGAAGAGGAGGACTCTTCTGCCGGCGGCAATTCCACTCCCGGCGGTACCGGCGGCTTTACCGGTTCCGAGGTACCTGATGTCGGTACCGGCGATGAGGAGGAAACCAAGCCCACAGAGCCTGAGGTTCTGGAGGTGGATGCTCCCGGTACGGTGAACAACGCATATACCGAGTTCCTGAGTGTTGGTGAAGAAACTGAGGTGTCCGTTGGTTCCGTTATGATTCCCGTTGAGGGCGAAATCTTCTATAATTTCTACCAGGCAAATGGTATGGTCCTGAACATCGAAGATGCGGACGCTTATGTCGTTTACGACGGCAATACCTATGAAGCCGATGAAAACGGCCTCGTGATGGTGAAGCTGACCGCAGTGGATGAAGTGACGCCTGTGTCTGTTCAGCTGGGCAACAAGTCCGATGCTGAAGAGATTTATACCATGAAGTTTGCAGCGCCCATGGGCACGATGCAGAATCCCGAGGTTCTGGAGGATATTGCCTCCATGACCGTCAAGCTGAATGCGGATTATCCGGACGGCTATTACTACAGCTGGACGGCAGAATTCAACTGCAATCTTGCTTTCCGGGTGGAAAGCGTGACCCCTGAAGAGGTGCAGTACGATGTTTCCATCACCGTTGGTGAACAGACGGTTTCTCTGGCTGACAGCGCCGACGGAACCATCAGTGTGGATCTGCTTACCGGCGATGAGGCCATTATCCATGTGGCCGTCACACCTGCCGAAACAGAGGCAGAAGTCGTGCTTGCGGGCACCGTTTCCGGCGCTCCCGGCTCTGTGACCAATCCCTATGAAGAGGATATGGAGGGCCGCGAAAGCTTCGAGACCGCGCTGATTCCTGCCGAAAGCTATGTGCACTACAATGTGTACAATGTCGGCGGCATGACCCTGACCATCGAAAACGAAAACGCCTATGTCATGTACGACAATGTGACTTATGGCGCGGACGCACAGGGCATCGTGAACCTGCGGATCCCCGCAGCGCAGGATGCTGAGGCGCCTGTTGAGCTGGTCTTCGGTAACAACAGTGATGCGGAGCTGTCTTACACTGTTAGCTTTGTGTATCCCCAGGGCGGCGAAGCGGATCCTGAGATTCTGGAGACTCTTGGAAGCGCCACTGCCAGCGTATCCTCCGATTATGAGGGTTACTATTACAGCTGGACGGCGGATCAGACCGGTGTCCTTTCCGTCAATGTCATGGAGGTGCTCAACCTGACTGACAGCAGCGCCGACGTTACTTATGATGTCACCGTCAACAATCTGACCAAGGCTTCCGCCATGTCCCTGAGCACCGATGGATGGCTCAGCGGCGGCGTGTATCCCACGGTTTCCAATCTGGTTGAGATCGGTGACGAGGTTCAGATTATTGTGACAGTGAGCGGCGGCGAACGCGCCACCGTGGCACAGATCACGTCGGTCACATCTGTCAGCGGTACCAGTGATGTGATGTTCAGCATCACAAACGGCACCGTGAAGATCCCCGCTGCTTCCTGGATTGAGGTGTATGCCCACACCAGAGAAGGCGAGCAGATTCTGACGGTTCATGACGCTGCAGATCTGAAGCTGATTATCAATGGTGAGGAGTATGGTCCCGACGGCAGCGGCGTCATCAAGCTGGTTACGCCCGAATCCGATCCCCGCCATCCCGTCGAGATCAAGCTGGTCAGCACCAGCCAGGCCGCAAAGACCTACACCATGACCTTCGAGTATCCTCTGGGTCATATGTACAACCCCGAGCAGCTCAAGCTGGGCCAGACCTCCGTCAATGTGCCTGAGGGCAACGATGACGGCTACTGCTACACCTGGACTGCTGAGGATGATGGTATTCTGACGATCCAGGTTGGTGAGAGCTATCTCAAGCTTGCCAATATGACTCTGAGCAATCAGAGCAATTACGATACCGTGAATCTGTGGGATATGAACACCGTTACCAATCCCATGACCATGGAGATCAGCGCCGGGCAGGAGGTCATCCTCAATATTACTTCCAGAAATTCCAGCTATCCTGCAGTCGATCTGGTGATTGAAGCCTCTTTCGAGGCTGCCTACGGCTCCACAAGTAATCCCGTCATTCTGGAAAACGGTGAGAACACCATCACTGTGCCTTCCGGCAAGACCTGGTATTGTTCTGCCGATGCGGTTGGTCTGGTGGCAACCATTTCCGGCGCGGATCTGACTGTGGTGCAGGATGGGGAAGTATTTACCTCCGAGACTGGAGAACTGTCTGTGACGATTACCGAGTCCGGTATCTTTGGAATTACCAACAATTCCGAGTCTGATGCGGACTATGTTATTTCCATTGACGCACCTGTGGGCACGGAGCAGAACCCCGAGGCTGTTGACAGTGTCAGTTATCTGATCTGCACCATTCCTGCGGGTACTGACAGCTATTATTACAGCTGGACCTCTGATTCTGAGGGCGTGCTGTCCGCAGTGATGATGAATGAAGCGGTGGAGGGCTATGATGTCTCCATTCGCAACATCACCAGCGGCGTCGAATTCACCCAGAGCGCAGACGGCTGGGTCAACGGCTTTGGATATCCTGTGGTTTCCAATCTGGTTTCCGCGGGGGATGAGCTACTGATCGGCATCCGTGCAGGTGATGCAGCGGAAGAAAGTGAAATCACCCTTTCCTGCAGCGTCAGCGGCAGTGAGGAGCTGATGCTGTACATGTCTTCCAACCATGTACGCATTCCTTTGATTTCCGGCCATACGGTCTATGCTTACACCAGAATCGGCGAGCAGATGCTGACCATCCATGATGCAGCGGATCTGACTCTGACCATCAAGGGCGTCAGCTACAGCGCAGATGCAAATGGCGTGATTTCTCTGTTCACTCCCGAAACGGATATGAACAACCCGCTGGAGATCATGCTGGTTTCCACCAGTGATGTGGCAAAGACCTATTCCCTGGACTTCGAGTATCTGCTGGGCCATCTGGAAAACCCCGAAGCACTGAAGCCGGGCAATGTTCTGGTTCAGCTGCCCGCCGGCCAGGATGAAGGTTATTACTACACCTGGACTGCTCCCAGTGATGGTGAACTGTCCGTCGCAGTGGAGGATACCAAGGTGCTCAATGCAACCCTGATCCATCAGGGCAACTACGAAACCGTCTCTGTCTGGGATTCCAACAAGCCGGTATCTCCCATCACCATGAGCGTCAGCGCCGGCGATGTGGTCTACCTGAATGTGGTGGCACACAGTGCCAGCTATCCCGCGGTTGAAAGCGCTGTGACCGTATCCTTTGTATCTTCTGAACCCGCACCTGTCCAGCAGGCTGCGGCCCGGGAGGAAGAGCCTGAGGGTACCGAAGAGAATCCTTTGGAGCTGAAGGACAAGGATCTTGAAAAGGTCGAAGTTTCCCTGGAGGCTGAAAGTGTGGGTTACTACTACACCTGGAAGGCCACCGAGGAAGGCACCCTGACCTTTGTTCTGGACGAGGAAAACGAGCTTAAAGACATCCGTGCCAATATAACGCTGATCAATCAGCGTACGGAGGAGGAAGTTACTCTCTGGGAGTATGACGAGCAGGAAGAAGCATGGACTGAGAATGAGAATGTGTCCATGGAAGTCCGCAAGGGCGATGAGGTCCTGATTCTGGTCACTGCTACCGAGCCGGTGGATTCCTACGACGAGGATGCTGTCATCAGCTGTCTGGAGGCAGAGTTCATCATCTGCGGTGAGTTCATCGCCAGGGAAGAGGAGCCTGTTCAGACAGTGCAGATCCCCGAGGAGCCCGTTCAGGAGATCATTTCCGAGGAAGTGACCGAAGAGGTCAATCCTGGTGAGGAAGAGATCGTTGCGGAGCCTGCAGAGGAAGAAACCACTGAGCAGGCTGAAGCTGTGGAGGAGCTTCCTGCGGAGCAGGAGCCCATTGCCACGGAGCCTGAAGCGGTACAGGAAACCGAGCCTCAGAGCACGGAACCTGTAAGCGAATAACGTATTTATCCCCTTGCGCGTAGACAACACCGCGCAAGGGGATATTTTTGCAGAAATGTTTAAAAGGATGCGGAAATTCCCGGAATAATGTTGACAATTCTTTGGTAAAATGATATACTTTCAGCGTTAATGAAATAACTGTGAATCGATAGAGGTGCGGCGCGCATGAGTACCCAGGCCATCCGGAGCGGGATTTCCGGCCATGGGGAAGGGGCAAGCTGCCGAAGGGTATTCTGCTTTTCCCGGGCAGGGTATTCTGGGACGACGGAGAAAATCCGGCGTACTGTCACGAAAGTGGAGCGCTATCATTCGTTGTCTCTTTGGCTGCGGCCTGCTGACCATGAATGTTGGAGTCTTCCAAATTCATGGTTTTTTCTTTAACACAAAAGAGAAAGGACGTAGAAAAATGAGAAAAATGACAAGAACTCTGATGCTGCTGCTCATGATTGCAGCGTTGATCGGCTGCTTTGCCATGACCGCCGCCGCATCCGAGTACACTGACCCCGACATGGCCCTGGAATATCTGGACAGCTATTCCGACAATGTGGCTGTTGACGAGAATTTTGAGGCCAATATCAGCACTGCCATTGCTACCATCCGGGAGTCCATTGGCACCTATGCCACCTTCTGGTCTCTGATGCCCCCCATCATTGCCATCGGTCTGGCGCTGATTACCAAGGAGGTTTATTCCTCTCTGTTCATCGGCATTCTGTCCGGCGCACTGATGTACTCCAACTTTAACGTCTGGGGCATGGTCACCAACACTTTTGATGTGATGATTTCCAAGCTCTCCGACTCCTGGAATGTGGGCATTCTGATTTTCCTGGTTATTCTGGGTATGATGGTCAGTCTGATCAACAAGGCCGGCGGCTCCGCTGCCTACGGCCGCTGGGCAAAGGATCATATCAAGACCCGTGCAGGCGCCCAGCTGTCCACCGTTGTGCTGGGCTGCCTGATCTTCATCGATGACTACTTCAACTGCCTGACTGTCGGTTCCGTCATGCGGCCTGTTACCGACAAGCACAACATCTCCCGTGCAAAGCTGTCCTACATCATCGATGCAACCGCAGCTCCTGTCTGCATCATTGCTCCCATCTCCTCCTGGGCTGCCGCTGTTTCCAGTGTCGCTCCCGAGGGTGAGGGCCTGACCCTGTTTATCAGCTCCATTCCCTATAACTTCTACGCACTGCTGACTCTGGCCATGGTCGTTATGATCACCCTGATGGGCTTTGACTACGGCAGCATGCGTATTCACGAGCAGAACGCTATGAACGGCGACCTGTACACCACCGCTGCCCGTCCCTACGCTGATTCCAACGATGAGGCAGGCAACCCCAGAGGCAAGGTTATCGACCTGGTACTGCCCGTTGTCTCTCTGATTGTCTGCTGCGTGCTGACCATGATTTACACCGGCGGCTTCTTCGATGCCGAGTCCGGCAGCTATATGAACTTCATCGATGCCTTCGGCAACTCTGATGCTTCCGTCGGCCTGGTTCTGGGCTCTGCCATTGCGCTGGTCATCACTGCCATCCTGTACGTTCCCAGAAAGATCGTCACTCTGAAGGAATTCACCAACTCTGTTTCCGACGGCTTCAAGCTGATGGCTGCGGCCATTCTGATTCTGACCTTCGCATGGACTCTGTCCGGTGTTACCAACAATCTGGGTGCAAAGGTCTTCGTGGCTGAGATCGTCCGTGGTGCTGCGGCTGGTCTGTCCAATTTCCTGCCTGCCATCGTCTTCCTGATTGCGTTGGGTCTGGCATTTGCCACCGGTACCTCCTGGGGTACCTTCGGCATCCTGCTGCCCATCGTTTGCTCCGTGTTCCCCAGCGGCGAGCTGATGATCATTGCCGTTTCTGCCTGCCTGGCAGGTGCTGTTGCCGGTGACCACTGCTCTCCCATTTCCGACACCACCATCATGGCTTCCACCGGCGGCCAGTGTGACCACATCAACCATGTCAACACTCAGCTGCCCTACGTCATGACAACCTGCGCAGTCTCCTTTGTGGGCTTCATTCTGGCTGGCTTTGTCCAGAACTGGATGATCGTGCTGCCTGTCTGCCTGGTGCTGATGTTCGTGGTTCTTCTGGCCATCCGTTCCGCACAGAAGAAAAAGGCCTGATCTTAAGAAATGAAGAGGACTCCTTCGGGAGTCCTCTTTTGTGTGCTAGTGGCCAAAAGCGGCGCACAAGTGTTCTTTTGGGGCGGAAAATGTTGAATTTTTTGCAGAATAAATGAGAAAAGTAAATATTAATAGTTGTAAATTTCTTAAGGATGCTATATAATATTACGGTTATATGAAAATGAAACCACTATCGGGAGAACTGAATGAATGGTTAAACACAATAAGAATATTGAGGCATATTTTCAATCCGGCAAGCGTGTCCATCTGGTCGGAATCGGCGGCGTTTCCATGCGTCCTCTGGGCCTGGTGCTCAAGGGCATGGGGGTGCTGGTCACCGGCTCTGATATGAATGCTTCCGTTTCTACGGATGAGCTGATCGCCAAGGGCATCGATGTTGCCATCGGGCACCGGGAGGAGAACATCCGGGGCGCGGACTGCATCATTCGCACCGCTGCCGCACATAATGATAACCCTGAGATTGCCGCAGCCCGTGCCGCAGGTATTCCGGTCTTTGAGCGTGCCCAGGCCTGGGGCGAGATCATGAAGTCCTATAAGAACGCTATTTGCATTTCCGGCACCCACGGTAAAACCACCACCACTTCCATGGTCACCCACATCATGATGGAGGCACAGAAGGATCCCACCGTTATGATCGGCGGCTATCTGCCCCTGCTTCACGCGGGCCATCGGGTTGGCCACGGTGATACAATCGTCATGGAGAGCTGCGAATACTGCGATTCCTTCCTGAATTTCTTCCCCACGCTGGCTGTGGTGCTGAACATTGAGGAGGACCATCTGGACTACTTCAAGGATCTGCAGGATATCGAGAAGTCCTTCCATCAGTTTGCTGAATCCTCCAAGAGCGGCATCCTGGCAAACGGTGACGATGTCAATACCGTGGACGCCATGAAGGGCCTGAAGTATGTGAGCTTCGGTCTGGAAGAGAGCAACCGGATTCACGTGCGCAACATCACCGATGATTACCGCAGCTATGACGTGATCTGCGACGATGAGTATTACTGCCACCTGAACCTGGGTGTGGTCGGCAGGCACAATGCCATCAATGCCCTGGCTGCTGCCGGTACTGCCTGGATGATGGGCATCCCCGGTGACATCTGCGCCCGTGGCCTGGCTTCCTTCCATGGTGCGGGCCGCCGGATGGAGTTCAAGGGCAAGTTCAACGGCGCGGACATCTATGATGACTATGCCCACCATCCCGGTGAGTTGGCTGCCACTCTGGATGCGGTGAAGACCATGGGCTACAAGCGCGTGATCGCTGCTTTCCAGCCCCATACCTACACCCGCACCAAGGCCCTGTTCGACGATTTCGTCCGGGAGCTGAAGAAGGCCGATCAGGTGGTCCTGGCGGAGATCTATGCAGCCCGGGAACGTAATACCTCCGGTATTTCTTCCATGGATCTGGCCCGGGAGATTCCCGGCGCCGTCTTCTGCGAGACCTTGCCGGATGTCACCGCCTGGATTCGCAGCAATGCCCGGGAAGGCGACATCGTTCTGACCATTGGCGCAGGTGATATTTACCGGGCCGGCGAAGCACTTCTGTAACAATGAAAAATGTGCCGCTTATGCGGCACATTTTTAAAACTCAATCTTCCAGCACCAGATGGTCCAGTCCGGAAGACTGGAATTCACGCATATAGCCGTCCATTCTGGTGACGATCTCGTCATAGTTTTCCTCATTGATGACCGGATATTCCATGTCCCGGCGGGAAAGCTCCTCTGCCAGGATCTCATAGAATATGTTGTCTTCATAGAATCCGATGGCTTCATGGATTCCGCCTTCGGCATAGGCCCTGGAAGGAACGCAGATGCCGTTCCAGTCCTCCTGAAGCACCTTCAGCTTGGTGCCCTTGCACAGCGAGAAAAGCTTGCTTTCGATATCGTCATATTCTTTGAAGCGGTCGTCTCCTCTGGTGGAGTTGAGGACCCAGTTTCCGATGTATACCATATCCAGAAGATGCCGGAATTCTTTGGCGGTCAGATCAATTTGCATAGCGATTCCTCCCTTGCACAGTCACATTGGGTTTATTATAGCACTGAATCTCCAAATTTCCAGATGGAAATTGTAAATTTATAATTTTGAAAATAAATGAGGCGATTGTTTTGAAAAAACTCAGCGTTTGCATTCTCTTCGGCGGCATGAGCCCGGAGCACGAAGTATCCCTGCGCTCTGCGGAGTCCGTCCTGAACAATATCGATCACAGCAAGTACAATGTCTTCCCTGTGGGCATCACCAAGGATGGCGACTGGATCATCTACGGCGGTGACGATTATTCCGAGCTGCCCAGCGGCGCATGGCTGCACAACCCCAAAAACTGCCGCGGCACCATCTCTCCTGTCCGTGGTCAGGGCCTGTTCCGCTTTGAGGGCGACTGCGTGGTCCGGGAACGGATCGATGTGGTATTCCCGGTTCTCCACGGTGAAAACGGCGAAGACGGCGCCATGCAGGGCCTGCTGCAGCTGGCGGGTATTCCCTATGTTGGCCCCCATGTGGCTGCGTCCGCAGTGTCCATGGACAAGACTCTGACCAAGCTGGTCATCGATCACGCCGGCGTGCCCCAGGCTGCCTGGCATCTGGTCCGCAGCCATGAGCTGCAGAGCCATGTGGATCATGTGATTGCCGCTCTGGAGCAGAAGTTCACCTATCCCATGTTCGTCAAGCCTGCCGGCACTGGCTCCTCCGTGGGTGTTTCCAAGGCTGGCGGCCGTACCGCTCTGGAAAAGGCACTGGGCGAGGCTGCCAAGTTTGACGATAAGATCCTGGTTGAAGAATTCATCAACGGCCGTGAGATCGAAGTGGCCGTTATGGGCAACGACAATCCCGTGGCATCCATCTGCGGTGAGATTGACTCCGGTGCTGAATTCTATGATTATGACGCCAAGTATGTCACTGATACCTCCACCGCTTATATTCCCGCCCGGATCTCCGAGGAAGTGGAAGAGCAGGTCCGCGAGATGGCCGTGAAGGTCTACAGCGCCATCGGCTGCCAGGGCCTGAGCCGTGTGGACTTCTTTGTGACCCACGGCGACAACCGGATCGTCTTCAACGAGATCAATACCCTGCCCGGATTCACTTCCATTTCCATGTATCCCAAGCTCTTCGCTGCCAGCGGCATTCCTTACAGCCAGCTGATCGACGAACTGCTGATGCTTGCCCAGGAGGCCTGCAAATGAAAATTCCCGTGGTGCTGTCGATCTGCGGCAGACAGAGCTATGACGAGCAGCAAGATCCGGACGTCATCGAGCTGGTGACGGACGGAACCATGGAGTTCTGCAACGGCGGCTGGGACATCAGCTACGATGAAACGGAGCTGACGGGGCTGCTGGGTGTCACCACCACCTTCCGCGTGGAGCCCGGCAAGATCACCCTGACCCGCACCGGCAAGCTCTATTCCCAGATGATCTTCCAGGAGGGCGTGTATCACGAGTCCCTGTATCAGATGGATTTCGGCGCGTTGATGATCACGGTCTGCGCCCAGCGGGTGTTCTTTGACATCATGCCCGAGGGCGGCATGATCGATCTGATTTACAGCATTGACATCGAAAACAGCGCCGCAGGCGTTGTGGACTATCATCTGGATATCCGCGCAAAATAAACAGTACAGCCAGCCACGAAGGTGGCTGGCTGTTTAAGTAAGGTTGATTACGGGTCGATGGATTTGTTGCACCAGGGACAGTATGCAAAGAGGGTCCCCGCGGGAACAATAATTGGTTTACCGCAGTGGGGGCAGCTGGTTGTTTCATCGGGACCATCCTGCTGCGTGTCGTCAGCTGCCTGTGCCCGCAGCGCTGCTTTTTTTGACAGGGCTACCAAGATGTCGGTGTTTTCGATCAGTTGGCCCAATCCGTAAGTCAGGAAAGAACCCACCCAAGAGGCCAGGGAACCAGCTGCAGCCATGACAAGACCAAATATAAATCCGCCTTCCGATATCAGTGCGATTCCCGCGATGATTGAGATGCTGATACCGATCCAGCAGACGACCTGGGCCAAAACTTTGATTTTTCCACCGATATTCTGGAACATTGAAATCCCTCCAAATCCATGCACATATTGCAATTATATCAGGCTGACTGGGAAAACACAACTGATTTCCGAATAAAAAAGACGCATTCACTTGAATGCGTCTTTTTTGTTAACCTTCCGATATGCCGCTGTCCGTAATCGGCGGCTGGGTAGGTGCCGGGGTTTCGACAGGAGGCGTAGTGGGTGCTTCTGTTGCAGGGGGTGTGGGAGCCTCGGTGGCGGGGGGAGTGGTGGGCTCCGTTTCGGGCGTTTTGTTGACGATGGAAGCGATCTGTTTGTTGCGGTACTTGTATGTAGAGGTTCTGTCGAATTCGCGGGAGATCAGCTCATCGGTTTCCTTGTCATACTTCAGCTTGTAGGTCTTGACGGTGTAGCCGGTGTAGGGGGTGGAGATGACCTGGCCGTCCTTGTAGTTTTCAGGGTTGTTGTCAGCGGGGATCTCCACGGTCTCGGTGGTGGGCTTGACGGTGCTGGTTACCTCGTACTCCATTTTGATGTAGTAATCCTTTTCGTCGGTGCCGATGAGGCGGATCTTTACCTTGCCGTCGGCCACTTCGGCTTCGATGCGGATGGGATAATTGGTGTTATTCTTAAAGCGGAACTCGGGGCCGCCCCAGCTGACTGCTGCGTCCATGCCCATGGGGATGTAGGAGGAGACATAGCTGTGGGGGCTGCGGGAAACGATCTCCAGGTCGGCGATCAGGGTGCAGTAGTACAGGGTGGAGGAGACCTGGCAGATGCCGCCGCCGATTTCCTTGACGGTCATACCGGCGCTGTAAGCGTTGGCAGCTTTATAACCGTTTTCGGTGGTGCGCTTGCCCAGAGCTTTGTTGTAGTCGAAGGTGTCACCGGGCTGCAGTACCAGATTGTTGATGGAGGCGCAGGCCAGAGTCAGATTGTTATTGCGGTTTTTGTCGTTGGTGTGCTCGGTTTCGTAGGAAGCCAGCACATCCCGGAACAGCAGGCCGGACAGCTCTTCGCTCAACACCTCGGGAGCAATGAGGTTCAGCTGGAGTTCGATGGTGTCGCCGTAGATGGCTTCTTCCATCAGAAGCTGGGCTTCTTCCAGATCAAAGCCGTAGCCGTAGACCTCGGGGGTGACATCGAAGGTCTCCGGGTCCATGGCAGCGTCCTGGGGCTCAAAATGGTACTCTTCGTACAGGCTTGCAAGATCGATAAATTCGGGAGTGGTCTCCTCCTCGGTCATCTCGCAGACGACCAGGAATTCATTGTAGCTGTAAGCATCCAGCACGGAATTATAGATGCCTTCAATGTCCACATTCCGGCCGGGGGTACCCAGCTCGATGGTCATGGTCTGGCCCTGGGCTTCGGGATCAAAGTCCTCGGCGGAGGCATCCAGCACCGGCATCTCGCCATCGACAGTAACGGAGGAGGGGGAGTACTCGCTGTTGAAGCTGCTGCCGTATTCCTCCAGCTGTGCACGGATGAAATCCATGTTCAGGTTCAGATAGGGCAGCAGGGCAATGGGATGCTTGGAGGCCAGGGCGTTGGCCTTGACCTGCTCCCGCTCTGCCTTGGTGCCGGTGCGGCCATAGCTGAAGGCTTCCTCTATGACAGCATCTACATCAAGCTTTGCGCCGGTATCGGCGGGGGAGAGCTCCAGCGTTACATCGGGAAGCTCAATGACCATATTTTCGGAAGTGTAGGTCAGGTCCGTTGCCTGGTGGAGGGCGGCGGAGGCCTGCTCCCTGGTCATGCCGCCCAGATTGATGCCAGCGGCGGTGACATTGCTGAGAATCAGACCATCATCCGCGCCGCCCAGCGCGAAGTACCAGACGCCTACGATGCTGCCGGCCAACAGCGCGATAGCCAGGACGCACAGGCAGATCAGAACGGCGGCACGGCCCGATTTCTTCTTTTTGGGGGCGGACTTGACGGCGGGTTCATGGGTTATATTTCCACGGGGCTGAGAGAATTTACCCAAGATAATCAACTCCTCATTTATTGTGATTTGGGGTATATTGTACCACAAATTCTAAAGATTTCAATATAGACTTGCTTAAGATTTCATGAAGTCCGCATAACGCTGGACAAAGACCCTGGACTGCTTCAGGCTGTCCACGCCGGGGGCCAGCTTCAGGCGCAGGGTGGGCTCCTTGGCGTTGGCCACAAACAGCACCCGCTTCTGATAATCCGGGTCTGCGCAGAGATTGCCCACAGCGTCGAAGTTCAGATTCACCAGGGTGAACAGCACATCTCCGGCCTTCTGCTTGATGTCCTTGATGCCAAGCTGCCGCGCGGTGGCGCGGAGCAGGGCAATGTCGATCAGATTCAGCACGCCCTTGGGCGGCTCGCCGTAGCGGTCCACGATCTCGTCCAGCAGGTCGTCCGCGTCCTCCTGGCTTCGGATGGCAGCCATCCGGCGGTAGAGGTCCATCCGTTCCTCCCCTCGGGAAACATAGTGCTTGTCGACGTTTGCGGTGACGTTCAGGTCGGCGGTGCAGTCAGGCTGTTTGGGTGCCTCGCCCTTTTCTTCCAGAACCGCTTCGTCCAGCAGCTTCAGGTACATATCGTAGCCCACGCTCATCATGTGACCGGACTGCTCGGCGCCCAGCAGATTGCCCGCACCGCGGATCTCCAGGTCACGCATGGCGATCTTGAAGCCGGAGCCGAACTCGGCAAAGTCCCGGATGGCGCTCAGTCGCTTTTCGGCGATTTCTGTCAGCTGCTTGTCCGGGCGGTAGGTGAAGTAGGCGTAGGCGTGGCGGGTGGAGCGGCCCACGCGGCCCCGAAGCTGATGCAGCTGGGAGAGGCCAAAGCGGTCGGCGTTTTCGATGATCAGGGTGTTGGCGTTGGGGATGTCCAGCCCGGTCTCAATGATGGTGGTGCATACCAGCACCTGGATATCGCCGTCGGCCATGGCGTGCATCACATCGCCCAGGGCTTCCTCGCCCATCTGACCATGAGCCACAGCCACGCTGAGGCCGGGGATCCGCTTCTGGAGGCCCGAGGCGATCTGGTCGATGGTTTCCACCTTGTTGTGCAGATAGTAGACCTGGCCGCCCCGCTCGATTTCCCGGCGGATGGCGTCGTCGATGATGGCGTTGTTATGCTCCATGACGAAGGTCTGAACCGGATACCGGTCCGCCGGGGGCTCTTCCAGGGTGGACATATCCCGGATGCCGGAGAGGGCCATGTTCAGAGTTCTCGGAATGGGGGTGGCGGAGAGGGTCAGCACATCCACGCCCTTGGAGATCTCTTTCAGGCGTTCCTTGTGGCTGACGCCGAAGCGCTGCTCCTCATCGATGACCAGCAGGCCCAGATCCTTGTATTCGACGTTTTTCTGGATCAGCTTGTGGGTGCCAATAATCAGATCCACGGAGCCTGCCCGGAGGTTCATGAGGGTCTGCCGCTGCTGGGCGGCGGTACGGAACCGGCTGAGCACGTCGATGTTCACCGGGAAGCCCCGGAACCGGGCCACGGCGGTCTGATAATGCTGCTGGGCCAGGACCGTGGTAGGCACCAGAATGGCCACCTGCTTGCCGTCCATGATGGCCTTCATGACGGCCCGGAGGGCAACCTCGGTTTTGCCGAAGCCCACATCGCCGCACAGAAGCCGGTCCATGGGGATGGGGGATTCCATATCGTGCTTGATCTCGGCGATGCAGCGCAGCTGATCGTCGGTTTCGGGATAAGCGAAATTATCCTCAAATTCCTGCTGCCAGGGGGAGTCGGCGGCAAAGGCGAAGCCTTCCTGCCGTTTCCGGGCGGCGTAGAGCTGGATCAGTTCACCGGCCATATCCTTGGCGGCCTTCCGGGCCTTGGCCTTGGTCTTCTGCCAGGCGTCGGAGCCGATCTTGTTCAGCCGGACATTGGTATCCTCGCTGCCGCCTCCGATGTATTTGCTCACCAGATCCAGCTGGGTGGCGGGGACGAAGAGAGTATCGGAGCCCTGGTAGGCGATCTTGATATAGTCCTTGGTGGCGCCGTCCACCTTGATCTGCTCCATGGCCACAAAACGGCCGATGCCGTAGTTTTCGTGGACCACCAGATCGCCGGGTGTCAGGTCCGTGAAGGAGTTCAGCTTCTGGCGGTTGGTGGAGCCGGTCTTTTTGGCGGCGGCTTTCCGCTTGGGCGCCTGCCGGGCCAGGAGCTGGCCTTCTGTCAGGATGGCCAGCTTGGAATTGGGATATTCCATGCCGTAGGGGATGGTTCCCTCGGTCAGCAGGATCTGACCAGCCTTGGGCATGGTGGTCAGGGGGATGCAGATGAAGCTGGAAAGATCCTTTGCCCGGAGCATCTCCTGAAGCAGCTCCGCCCGGCGGCGGGTGCCGCAAAGGACCAGACTGCCGAATTCCATCTTCTGATAGTGGGCCAGGTCCGTGGCGGCGGTGTCCATATTGCCGCCGTAGCCCGGCAGCTGCTTGGCTGTCATGGGCAGCAGAACCTTGGGCGGGCAATCCTCGGGATAGGCGGCGCCGCCGAAGGAGTCAAAGTAAACTGCTGTGCGTCCGCGAAGCTGGCTGCAGAAATCCTCCCAGGCGCTGACATAGTCGCAAAGCTCACCGGCAACCAGACCGGCCTGCAGCAGGCTGTCCAGCTGGAGACCGATCTCATCGGAGCGGGTCCGGGCGGCGCGTTTCAGATTGCCCTGGTCGCAGAGGATGAGGGTGGCGTTACGGGGGACATAGTCCATGGCGGTGGACATTTCGGGGTAGATCAGGGCCATATAGCGGTCCGAGGCTGCATTTTGCAGACCGTTTTCGTATTTTTCCAGATCCTTGCTCAGGGTGGAGATCAGGCTCTCGTTGATGTTCTTCCGGCGCTTCTGCCGCTGGATCAGCCGCTCGATATCGCTGCACAGACCCGCGATGCCCTCGGGATGGAGTCTGGGCTGGGTCTCGCCCACGGGCAGGACCAGCATGGAATCGATATTCTCAGTACGTCGCTGGGTATCCGGGTCGAAATAGCCCATGGTATCCAGCTCGTCGCCGAAGAATTCCACACGGACAGGCCGATCGGCGGCGGGGGAGTAGATATCCAGAATTCCGCCGCGCAGGGCAAACTGACCGGGACCTTCGACCATGGCGCAGCGGCTGTAACCGGAGGACACCAAATTGTCCAGCAGGTCTTCCAGGCGGTATTCCTCACCAGCTTCCAGCCGGAAGGCAGCCCGGGTCAGTACCGCCCGGGGCATGGTCCGCTGGCTCAGGCTCTCCCAGGTGAAGATCTGAAGGGGCGTTTTGCCGGAGGCCAGATCGTGGAGCTGCCGCAGGCGCTTCTGCTCCCAGGCCCGGGAAACTACGGATGCGTCATAGAAGGTCAGTTCCCGGCTGGGGAGGAAGGGTGCGGTTTCTCCCAGGAAGCTTTTCAGCTCCTCCTGAAGCCGTCGGGCGGCGATGTCATCCTGACAGATGATTACGATGGGGTCGGCGGTGTGCTGGGTCAGACCGGCGATCATGTGGGAGCGGTTGATCTGACCGATGCCGGTGATGGCCGCGCTTTCACCCCGGGAGAGGGAATCCAGCAGGGAAACGTATTCAGGGATGGATTTTAAAACAGAGAGAAGTTTTTCCATAATTTTTCCTCACAAAATGGGAATTACAGAATAAATGGCTACGCGGAAAGGGGAATCTTTCGCCCCTTTCCGTGATTATGACAAATTACTGTTTTCCGTTGTAGCGGTTGGCGGCCTCAGGTACGCCATGGTCAATGATGGCGAGGGCCGCTTCGCCGGCCCATTCCAGAGCGTTCTTCAGGGCTTTTTCCTCGCTGGCGGAGAAGGTGGACAGCACCCAGTCGGCCAGATCGAATTCAGGATTGGGCTTGGCGCCGACGCCGATCTTCACCCGGGGGAAGGATTGGGAGCCAACCTCCTGGATAATGGACTTGATGCCGTTGTGTCCGCCAGCAGAGCCGTCGGCCCGGACCCGGAGCCTGCCGGGAACCAGAGAGATATCGTCAAACATCACGATGATCCGGGCAGGGGGGATGTTGAAGTAGGCACTCAGCTGCAGCACGCTGCGGCCGGACAGATTCATGAAGGTCTGGGGCTTGAGCAGCATCAGCTTTTTACCCTTGTAATTCACCTGACCATAGAGACCTTGAAATTTCAGACGGTCGATCTTACAGCCCAGGCTGTCCGCCAGCAGATCGATAGCCCGGAAGCCTGCGTTGTGGCGGGTCTTTTCATATTCACGGCCGGGATTGCCCAGGCCGACAATTAACCATGTTTCGTTCATTGTATCTTCTACCAATCATTCAAAAATAATACAGTGGCGCAAATTTCACCTCATATATTATAGCACAAATAATGGAGGGATTGCAATATCTTTTCCAACCTGCATAACGAAATTATGTTTGCATTTGTGCTTGTGTAAGGTGGCGTATTGTGGTATAATATAAGGAATCCAATGATACAGAGAGGGCAGCTTATGAACGACAAAATCAGAATTCAAGGCGCCAGAGAGAATAACCTGAAGAACATCGATCTGACCATCCCCAGAGATGCGCTGGTGGTCTTTACGGGCCTTTCCGGCTCCGGTAAATCCAGTTTGGCCTTCGATACGATTTACGCCGAGGGCCAGCGCCGCTATGTGGAGAGCCTTTCCTCCTACGCCCGGCAGTTCCTGGGCCAGATGGACAAGCCCGATGTAGACGCCATCGACGGCCTTTCTCCCGCCATTTCCATTGATCAGAAGACTACTTCCAAGAACCCCCGCTCCACCGTGGGCACGGTGACGGAGATCTATGACTATCTGCGTCTTCTGTGGGCCCGGGTGGGCACGCCCCACTGCCCCAAGTGCGGAAAGGAGATCTCACGCCAGACCATCGATCAGATTGTAGACCGGGTGGAGGCCCTGGGCATGGGTACGAAGTTTATCGTCCTGTCTCCCGTGATCCGGGGCAAGAAGGGCGAGCATGTGAAGGTTTTCGAGGATGCCCGGAAGCAGGGCTTCGCCCGTGTCCGGGTGGATGGCATTCTCTATGACCTGACGGAAGAGATCAAGTGCGAAAAGAATAAGAAGCACAATATTGAACTGGTGGTGGACCGCCTTGTGCTGAAGGAGGGCCTGCGCCGCCGTTTGACGGATTCCATCGAGACGGCCTGCTCCCATTCCGGTGGGCTGGTGACCATTCTGCTGCCCGGCTCCGATGAGGAACTGAGCTTTTCTCAGAACTATGCCTGCGAGGATTGCGGCATCTCCCTGACGGAGCTGGAGCCCCGGATGTTCTCCTTTAACAATCCCGCCGGTGCCTGCCCCTCCTGCACGGGCCTGGGCTTCCGGCTGGTGGCGGATCCCGATCTGGTGATCCCGGACAAGAGCAAATCCATCCTTGATGGCGCCATTCAGGTCTCCGGCTGGCAGAGTGCCCGGACGGACAGCGTCTTCCGGATGTATTTCGAGGCTTTGGCCAAGAAATACCATTTCCCCCTGGATGTTCCCTTCTCCCAGCTTTCCGAAGAGGCGAAGGATGTGATCCTCTACGGCACCAAGGGCGAGAAGCTGAAAATGACCTATAACCGGGGCAACGGCATGGGCGTCCTGGAGCAGCCCTTTGAGGGCATCATGAACAACATCACCAGACGCTACAAGGAGACCCAGTCGGATGCGGCCCGGAAGGAGCTGGAGGAGTGCATGTCCAGCGCGCCCTGTCCCCAGTGCCGGGGCGACCGGCTTTCGGATATCGCCCGGGCAGTGACCGTGGGCGGCATCGGCATCATGGAGTTCTGCGCCATGAGCATCGCTGATGGGCTGAAATTTATGGAAGAGCTCCGTCTGGAGGGCAATATGGCCATGGTGGCGGAGCAGATCGTCCGGGAGATCAAGTCCCGGCTGAAATTCCTGACGGATGTGGGTCTGAGCTATCTGACCCTCTCCCGGGCGGCGGCGACGCTGTCCGGCGGCGAAAGCCAGCGAATCCGTCTGGCGACTCAGATCGGTTCCTCTTTGATGGGCGTGCTGTATATTCTCGACGAGCCCTCCATTGGCCTGCACCAGCGGGACAACGACAAGCTGCTGGGCACATTGAAGCATCTGCGGGATCTGGGCAACACCCTGATCGTGGTGGAGCACGACGAGGACACCATGCGGGCGGCGGACTTCATTGTGGATGTGGGACCCGGCGCCGGAATGCATGGCGGCGAGATCGTGGCGGCGGGCCCACTGGAAGAGATTCTCGCCTGTCCCCGGTCCGTTACGGGCCAGTACCTGTCGGGCTTTAAGAAGATCCCTGTGCCCTCTGCCCGCAGAGCCGGCAACGGTAATTACCTGAAGGTCCGGGGCGCGGCGGAGAATAATCTGAAAAAGGTGGATGTGGACATTCCCCTGGGCACCCTGACCTGCGTCACCGGTGTCTCGGGTTCCGGAAAATCCAGCCTGGTCAATGAGGTCCTGAACAAGACCCTGCTGGGCAAGCTGAATCACGCCCGGACCCGGCCAGGCATCTGTGACTGCGTGGAGGGCATGGAGTATCTGGACAAGGTCATCGATATTGACCAAAGCCCCATCGGCAGAACACCCCGATCCAATCCTGCTACCTATACGGGCCTCTTCAACGACATCCGCGACCTGTTTGCATCCACCAACGATGCGAAGATCCGCGGCTATGGCCCCGGCCGTTTCTCCTTCAACGTCAAGGGCGGCCGCTGCGAGGCCTGCTGCGGCGACGGTCTGGTGAAGATCGAGATGCACTTTCTGGCGGATGTTTACGTCCCCTGTGAGGTCTGCAAAGGCGCCCGGTATAACCGGGAAACCCTGGAAGTCCAGTACAAGGGGAAGAACATCTCCCAGGTTCTGGACATGACGGCGGAAGAGGCGGTAGAATTCTTTGAGAATCTGCCCAAGATCCACAGAAAGATCCAGACCATGGTGGAAGTGGGCCTTGGCTATGTGAAGCTGGGCCAGTCCAGCACCACCCTATCCGGCGGTGAAGCCCAGCGTGTGAAGCTGGCCACAGAGTTGGCAAGAGCCTCCACCGGCAAGACCATTTATATCCTCGATGAACCCACCACGGGCCTCCACGCTGCGGACGTTCACAAGCTCATCGACGTGCTGCAGAAATTGGTGGATGCCGGTAATACGGTGCTGGTCATCGAGCACAATCTGGACGTGATCAAAACGGCTGACCATATCATCGACCTGGGCCCCGAGGGCGGTGACCAGGGCGGCTATGTGGTGGCTTCCGGCACGCCTGAGGAGGTCGCCCAGGCGGAGGGTAGCTATACGGGCCATTATCTGAAGAAATACCTGTAAAACAAATAGCGCACCGCTCAGGCGGTGCGCTGTGAAAAATCAATTGTTACCATAAAGCTCATGGGGCAGAACCTCTGACAGTTCGACCAGTGCGTGATCCAGCTCCCCGGCGTAATCGGGAATCAGGATATGATTGCGGATAAGCCCTGGGGATTCCTGACGGATGGCGAGGCTCATGGTGACCCGGATACCGGCAGATGCCGGCTGATCCACCAGCACTGTGCCGCCGTGAAGGGCGGCAGCGGCGCGCACCAGCACCATTCCCAGGCCGATGCCGAAGCTTCCGTCCTCCAGCCCCGGCTGGCGAACATAGCGGGAGAAAAGCTGGCCCCGGAGGCTCTCGTCGATGCCGCGGCCGCTGTCCTGAATGGTCAGGTACAGCTTTTTACCCCGGCGGGTCAGTTTTGCGCAGATGCTTCCGCCCCTGGGGGTGAACTTGAGGGCGTTGGAAAGCAGATTCAGGATTGCCCGTTCCAGCTTGTCACTGTCCGTGAGGCTGTAAACGGTTTCGTGGAGGCCCTCGTAGCGCAGCGCAATGCCGGTATGCTCCACCAGAGAGGCGGCTTTTTCAAAGACCTCGCCGATGACGGCACTGATATCCCGGATCTGCTGACGCACGCCGGTATCGGCGTGGTAGCGTTCCGCATCAGACATGTTATTAATGACCCGAAGCATCTGCATGAGCCCCCTGTTGAGCCGGGCTACCTGCTCCCGGGTCTGGGGATCATCCGCCAGTCCGGAGAGGGGGAAGAGCCGGTCCGCGGTGATCATCACGCTGGACAGGGGATCCCGCAGGGTCCGGGCAGCCAGGGCCATGGCCTTGAGCTCCCGGTCATCCTCGTCATCCTCCAGACGGAACAGATCGAAGCCCTCCATCCGGAGTACGGACCAGCCCATGCTGTGGCCGGCCAGGGACAGATTCAAATACAGACACCCGCCTGTAAAGGCGGCGTACTCCTCGGACCCGGTTTCCAGAAGGTCGGTAACCGGGATGCCGGTTTCAATCAGGAGGCCTGCTGCATCGGCGTTCACTTTGACAATGATGCCGCCTTTGACACAGAAGGCGGGGCGGTCCACCGCGTGCAGCATTTCCATATGATCCGAAATTTGTTCCATGACCAGCCTCCTCACGGCACTATGATGTGCAAAAATCAAAAAAACTTCCGCAGATCCGTTCGGCGGAATTCGATTGCTATCTCTATTCTAGCGAAGAATTTGGAAAATAGCAAGGAAAAACCAAAGCAGAGGTGAAAAATATGTCGATTCATGACGGCCATCGGAAACGGCTGACCAAGCGCTTCCTGGAAGAGGGGCTGGATAATTTTGAAGAGCACCAGGTCCTGGAGATGCTGCTGTTTTATGTGTTCAGGCAGAAAGACACGAACCCTATGGCACATAGCCTGATCAAGAGGTTCGGTAGCTTCAGTGCCGTGATGGACGCAGACCCGGCGGAAGTGGAGAAGATTGAGGGTGTCGGCGAAAAAACGGCAGTGTTTCTGAATCTGATCAGCCAGGCCTGGCGGTATTACCAGGTGAACCGGGCCATGCAGGGCGATGTGATCCTCAGTACTGTGGATAAATGCGGGCAATATCTGCTCCCTTACTTCAGCGGCCGGCGCAATGAGACGGTATTTCTGCTGTGCCTTGATGCCAAGTGCAAGGTCATCTGCTGCAAGGAGATTGGTGAAGGCAGCGTCAATTCTGCAGCCGTTCCCATCCGCAGGATCGTGGAGGCGGCCATGCAGACCGGTGCCAGTTCCGTGATTCTGGCCCACAATCATCCCAGCGGACTGGCCCTGCCCTCCGGAGAGGACATCAGCACCACCCGCCGGGTAGCGTTGGCTCTGGATGCGGTGGAGATCACCCTGGTAGACCATATTATTGTGGCAGATGACGATTTTGTGTCTCTTGCCCAGTCGGATGTGTATCATCCCGATGAATGCCGGGTTCTTGTATAGCCGGAGTTTGCGCGGAAGGAGATAATATGGACAAATTTAAACTGGTGAGCGAATATCGTCCCTCCGGCGACCAGCCGGAGGCCATTACGGGTCTGGTCAACGGCGTCAACTGGGGTCTGCGGGAGCAGACGCTGCTGGGCGTTACCGGCTCCGGTAAGACTTTTACCATGGCATCGGTCGTTGAGAAGCTGAACCGGCCGACGCTGGTGCTGGCCCATAACAAGACTCTGGCGGCCCAGCTGTGCAGCGAGTTCCGGGAGTTTTTCCCTGATAACGCGGTGGAATACTTCATTTCCTACTACGATTACTACCAGCCGGAGGCTTATATTGCCCATACGGATACCTATATTGAAAAGGATGCCTCTGTCAATGAGGAGATCGACCGCCTGCGCCATAGCGCCACCTCCGCCCTGTTTGAGCGGCGGGATGTGATCGTGGTGTCCTCGGTGAGCTGCCTGTACGGCCTGGGTGACCCCATTGACTATAAGAGCATGGTCATCTCCCTGCGGGTGGGCAACGAATACCCCCTGGACGAGGTTCTCAAGAAGCTGACGGAGATCCGCTATGAGCGCAACGATCTGGACTTTTCCAGAAATAAATTCCGCCTCCGGGGCGACACCCTGGAAGTTTATCCCGCCTACTGGTCCGGCAGAGCCATCCGGATCGAGTTCTTCGGCGATGAGATCGACCGGATCAGCGAGATCAACGCGGTGTCCGGCATGGCGGAGCGGTATCTGGACCATGTGGCCATTTACCCGGCCAGCCACTATGTTGCCTCCAAAGAGAAGCTCCACCGGGCCATGGCTGAGATTCAGCGGGAATGCGATGAGCAGGTGGCCTGGTTCAAGGCCCGGGACAAGCTCATCGAAGCCCAGCGGATCCAGCAGCGAACAGCCTATGACCTGGAAATGCTGACGGAGATCGGCTTCTGCAACGGCATCGAAAACTATTCCCGGGTCATTCAGGGACGTGCTCCCGGCACGCCTCCCACCACGCTGCTGGACTATTTCCCGGATGATTTTCTGCTGTTCATTGATGAGAGCCATGTGACCCTGCCCCAGTGCCGGGCCATGTACGCCGGTGACCGCAGCCGTAAGGACGCGCTGGTGAACTACGGCTTCCGGCTGCCCTCGGCCTATGATAACCGTCCCCTGAATTTTACCGAATTTGACAGCAAGCTCAATCAGGTGATCTATGTTTCCGCGACGCCTGCCGAGTATGAGCGAACCCGCTCCGGCCAGACGGTGGAGCAGGTGATCCGCCCCACAGGTCTGCTGGATCCGGAGGTGGAGGTGCGGCCCATCGACGGTCAGATCGATGATCTGATCGGAGAGATCAACGCCCGTACCGCCCGTAACGAGCGGGTGCTGGTGACCACTCTGACCAAGAAAATGGCAGAGGACCTGACGGTGTATCTGCAGAAAGCGGGCATCAAGGTCCGCTATATGCACTCCGACATCGGTGCCATGGAACGGATGGAGATCATCCGGGATCTGCGGATGGCGAAGTTCGATGTGCTGGTTGGTATCAATCTGCTGCGTGAGGGTCTTGACCTGCCGGAAGTCAGTCTGGTGGCCATTCTGGACGCGGACAAGGAGGGCTTCCTCAGAAGCGAGACCAGTTTGATCCAGACCATCGGCCGTGCCGCCCGAAATGCCGACGGCAAGGTCATCATGTATGCCGACAAGATCACGCCATCCATGCGTGCGGCGATGGATGAGACAGCCCGCCGCCGGGATATTCAGAATGCTTACAACGAGGCCCATGGCATTGTGCCCAAGACGGTCATCAAGTCCGTTCGTGACCTGATTGAAATCTCTTCTCCCACCGCAGAGCGGAAGGGCCGCACCGGCGTGAAGATGACCAAGGCAGAGAAGGAAAAGGAGATCGCCCGCCTGGAGAAGCAGATGAAGGAAGCTGCCCGGATGATGGAATACGAGTACGCTGCCGTGCTCAGAGACCAGATCATCGAGCTGCGGGGTAACGGAATCAAATAGGATTTTGCGGATGGGAAGCCATCCGCAAAATAATACTTGACATAGTGTGCGATGCACACTATAATGATGCTACACAACAAGGGAGGAGGCACAGTATGAATACGGACGAAATCGTGCAGGGGCTGGTGCTGGAGCTTCGCCGGGGGACGCTGATTCTGCTGGTGCTCAGCCAGCTGAAGGAGCCTATGTATGGATACAATCTGGTGAAGAAGCTGAACGACCGGGAGATACCCATGGACGCCAATACGCTTTATCCGCTGATGCGTCGCCTGGAGGGTCAGGGGCTGCTGAAAAGCCAGTGGGAGACCGGAGAAGGGAAGCCCAGGAAATACTACCAGATCACTCCTGAGGGCCAGGAAGTGTTGGAAAAGACGAAGGAATATTGGAGCCGTTTTGCAACGAATGTAAACGCCATGCTGGAGGGAGAAATATGAAAAACGATCTGATCGACCGTTATATCTACGCGGTGACCAAACGGATGAATCATAGGATCCGTGACGATGTGCAAAAGGAGCTTTACGCACTGGTGGAAGATATGCTCACCGAACGCTGCGGCAATGCAGCGCCTGCTGAGAAGGATATCCGCATTGTGCTGACGGAGCTGGGTACCCCCCAGGAGCTGTACGCGAAATATGACGAGAACAGCGGCAGAAGCCTGATTGGCCCGCCCTATTATGGTACTTACAAACTGGTGACAGGGATTGTTCTGGCTTGTGTAGCCTTGGGTATGACGGTTTCCGGTTTGATTATCCACTTCGTGGAGGCGCAGTTATGGTATGAGACCTTGCTCTCCTGGATTTCCATGATGTGGTCCGGTTGTTTGCAGGGCTTTGCCATTGTGACGATCCTGTTTGCGTTCTTCTGCCGGCGGGGTGTGCAACTGGGCGAACCGTTCAATTTTGACAATCTGCCTCCGGTGCCCAAAAGAACGGAGCAGATTTCCAGATGGGAATGTGTTTTCAGTATTGCATTCTGCGTCATATTTTTGGTGCTGTTCCTGGCTGCCCCTCAGTACATTTTCGGATATTGGGGCGCTGAGAAGATTATCCCGCTGTTTGATGTGGATGTTCTGCAGGGCTGCTGGTATTTGATTCTGATTTATGGTGTGCTGGATATTGTTCGGGAGACTGTGCGGCTGCTGGAACGGCAGTACAATCGTAAGGTGATGCTTACGACTCTGGTAACCAATAGCCTCTCGGTTGTTGTGGCGGTTCTGTGGCTGACAAAACCGAACCTGATCAACGGGGAATTCATCACCCATATTGAACAGATCATGGAAGGGGACGCAGCATTCATTGCTGAAGTATTTGTGAATTTCCAGTTATTCTTCCTGGGAATTATCCTGTTTGCTTTGGTGCTCGATACGGTGGAGGCAATCGTAAAGACCCTGAAAAAGTAAAAAAGCCCCCCGGACTCATGGCTTAAGGTCCGGGGGGCCATTGGAGGCATAGGAATTCACATCATTTTCAGACGGCAGGAGCGGGGGCCGCGGAAGATCCGTCTGCCGCGGATCAGGGAGCAGATGTTCATTGCGAACAGAGCTGCGGTCACAAGACCGCCCAGCACCATACCAATCAGTTCCACATGATTCAGACTCATCGTACCAACTCCTTTACGGTAACGGACTGTGGATGGGTGTTTTGGATGGTGTTAGCTGCTGCTAACCTTGTACTCATATTATAGTTAGCAAATGCTAACTTGTCAAGTACTTTTTAAACAATTTTACAGCGGGTGTGCGATTTTTCTGCACACCCGCTGTTTGTGGTATTGTGATGCTCAATAGAAATTGGCTTCATAATAGTCGGAAGACTTAGCCAGCTCGTCATCGAAGCGGAGAAAGCCCATTCTCTCTGCCAGTGTGGGGGAGGAGGAGAAAAGGTTGGTACCCAGTCCCAGGTGGTTTCCCTCGATTTGACAGCCCATAGCTGCCAGAGTGGTGGGAAACAGGTCCACGGCAGTGAATTTCCGGTTTTTGCTTACCTGGACCTCCGCCGCAGAGTTCAGGAAACAATTGTAGACCATCCGCTGGTAGCTGTCGGCAACGTTCCGCTGGATATAGCCGTTGTCCATGGTTTCGTGGTCGCCGACGATGACCACGGTGGTGTTTTCGTAGAAATCCTGAGCCTGAAGCCAGGAAACAAATTCCGCAACCTGTCGGCTGGAGCAGGAGATGGATTGATCGTAGGTCTCGCCGCTGATGCTGTCCGTGCAGAATTCGCACTGATAGCCGCCCACATGGTGGGTATCTACCGTCAGCAGGGTAAAAGCGAAGGGCTGATCCTGGGCAGCGATCTCTGTCAGCTCCTGCCTGGCGTATTCAAACAGGTGCAGGTCTTCCATGCCCCACCAGACGAAATAATCCCGGGGGACAATGCCATCCTTCCGGGCGGTGTAAAGGTCATAGACCATATCCATGCCATGCTGGGTAAAATAGGCCCGCCGGCCGCCAAAGTCCGCATTTGAGCCCACCATCAGGGCCTGGTAATAGCCCTCATCCCGGAGGATGCTGGTCAGGGAAGTCACACCGGGGAGGAATGCTTCACCTTCCTTTCCGTAGTCATTGACGTCCTCCGTGGGGGTCTTCAGGGGAATGCCGGCAGTCTGGGCCACCATGGCGCCGATGGTCCAGGTGGCGCCGGAGGTGCAGTAGAAGCCGCCGACGCCGCTGTTGTGGGAGAAATTGATGTTATCCGCCGCCAGCTCATGGAGCTCCGGGATCAGATTTACTTCCACACCGCCGCCCAGGGCCTTGGACAGGTAAGTCGTTTCCATGGATTCGAGCATGATGTAGACAAGATTGCGCTTTTCCTCCGGGAAGGTGATGGAAACAGAGTCAGGGTCCACATAATGCTTTTCGTAGAGGTCGCTTTCTTGAATCTGATCCAGCAGATAGTCGTCAAGCTCTACATCCCATGCGGCAAAGCAGATGAGAAAAAGAACCAGAATCACCGCTGCCGTAACCCGCATCCAGCCTCTCAGGAGGCGCAGCAGAAGCAGCTGCGTCACAGCCGTCAAAGACACAGCGGGCAGAAGTGCCAGCAGGGTAAACCGGGTCAGAAGTCCGCTCTGGACGCCGTGGAGATCGGAATTCAGGGTAAACAGGATCGAATCAAACCCCAGCCGGCCATAGGTGGAAACAAACCACCGGGCTGCAAAGAAGGACAGATACCCGATGAAAAGCAGGATTGCCCAAATGACTGCGGCGGGGGAAACGGTATGTCGTTTGAGATATTTGGCTTTTGGGGACATGATACATCGCCTCGAAAAATAAAAAATCGGCGATTATCTTAGCAGACAACCGCAGAAGAAGCAAATTAAGTTTTTTTAAACTTTCTCATCAGCTGCCACGGGCCCGACGTAGACAAAGCGGGGACCGCTGTAATCAGCCCGCTGTACCTGTTCCGTCCACATGGCCAGAGGGCGGACCCACAGCCCCCTTTCGCCGTATAGAGCCCGATAGACCACCATGGGCTCCAGCGTCTCGGAGTGCCTGGCAACGCCGATGAGTTCATATTCGTTGCCTTTGAAATGACGATATTTGCCGGATTTGAGTTCCATTGATTGACCTCCGTAAAAATCGTGCGCCGGGGGAGGCCCGGCGCACGGTGTTGAATTATGCCTGAGGGATGTTGCCGCGCAGGGAGTTCAGCACGGCCTTGGAATCAAAGTAGGAAGAGTAGGTGGAGGAGCTGTAGTACATCTGGGAGCCGGTGACCATGATGCGGTTCTGGCGGACATACTCGCTGTACACATCCGTGGAGCTCTTGGTGCCGTTGCTGATGAAGTAACGGAAGCCTGCCCGGCTGAGCACATTGTACTTGCTGCCGGAGTAAGCGCCGGAGCTGGCAATGTCGCTCATCTTGGCGTAGACGATGGTGTCCACAGTGCCCAGCACGGGAACGATCTCAGCGGTCCACAGGTCGATATCGGCCTGGATCTCGTTGGCGTTGGCACTGTTGTAGGACTTGTCATTATAGGTATAGCAGGCGATCTCATAGCCCAGGTTACGCAGGGCGCTGACCACTTCCTTGGCGCCGGCAACCTGCTCATTGTAGTAGGTTTCGCCCTTGGAGGCCTTCGCGGACTCCTGGATGCGGTAGCCGAAGATGCCCTCATAACCGGAGACGGCCAGAGTTGCTCTTGCGCCGCGGTAGGAGAAGTCGGGATGGTCCTTGATGAAGTTCTCCAGGATGGGAACCAGATCGTAGTCACCTACGACGGTATTGCCGGAGCTGTCCACCATTTCGGCCTTGACGGTGCCGTTCTGAACCACCAGGCGGCTGGCAAAGCCTGCGCCGTTGGCGTCAGGGGTGCCGTCGGAGTTGCCGTCGATCATGTAGTTATAGTAGTTGACCATGGTCTCGGTGATCATGATGGGCTTCTTGCCGTCGGGCAGGTACAGGGTCTTGGAGGCGTAGCTGATGGAGCCGTCGGAGGCGGCGACCTCGTCGATGAAGTCGTTCATGCTGACCAGGACGAAATCGTTGGCATACAGCTGCTCCAGAATGGCCTGGAATTCATCAGTGGTGACGAAGTTCTGGTTGTACTTGCCGCCCAGGGACTGGTTGGAGAATGCCCGGGAGGGATCGGCAATCAGAACATGGAAGGACAGGTTAGCCACTTCATCGGGATCGTTGTGGGCCACCAGCTGGGTCAGGGCCTGGGCATACTCAGAGCTGCGCAGGGTGAAATCGGTGTACTTGGTGGTGTCGCCGGTGAAGGTGTTCAGCATATCGATGGCAGCCTGGTAGTCATAGCCGGCGGCCAGCGCAGCGGCCTTGTCCAGGATCTGCCGGGCCTGCTTGGCTTCCAGCTCCTCGGCGCTCTGCTGGGCCTGGGAGTCGGATGCCTTATCATTGTTGGTCTTACCGCTGGAGATGGCCCGGCCGATGGAACCGAAGATAAAGATCAGAATCAGAACAGCAGCGGCGCCGGCAATGATCAGGGGCAGCAGATCGTCCTTGAACTGGCGCATCTTGCTGCGGGGCTTTCTGCGCTGGGTACGCTCGCGGCGGGGCTGAGCAGGCGCATCAGAGGCCTCGTTGGGAATGATGGGCTGCTCCCCGGAAAGGAGGCTTTCGACAGAAGGCTCCTGTCCGGCACCGTCAAACTGAGCGGACTGCATATATGCGTCAGCTTCGTCATACTGCACGGGAACATTATATTTCATGGTCGGCTCGTCGCTGACCTGTTCGGCATACTGGACAGGGGGAACAGGATCGGAAGCGGGAAGATCATTCAGATATTCATCAAAATTAAACTCACCGACGGGATCTCCTTCGGCGCCGTAATCGGAGTTCAGAATAGCTCTCAGGTCGAAATCCTCCGCAGCGGGCTCCTGGGCAGGTGCCTCGGGAACTTCTTCCTTTTCGGGGGGAGTGTCGAAACCGTACTCTTTTTCAAAATCGAAATCAATATCGAATTCGTTAACGTTCATTATTATCCCTACCTTCATGGTTAGTCAAGGTTATTATACTGTCCCTTTTCACAAATTGCAAGTTAAATTGCCAGAAAAGAGACAGAAATCCGCCGCAGTCCCGGACTGAGGCGGATCGGGGATGTTTTTTCCTTGCATTTGGGGACTGTTTGCGATATGATATAACATAACGAATCAAATTGTCCCTGTGGAGGAGAGAAAACAACATGGAAAAAATCACAAGCTTTACCATTGACCATATCAAGCTGGAGCCGGGCCTGTATGTTTCCCGGAAGGATAAGGTGGGCGCCGAGACCGTCACCACCTTTGACCTGCGCGTTACCAATCCCAACGAGGAGCCGGTGATGAATACCGCCGAGATCCACACCATCGAGCATCTGGCGGCCACTTACCTGCGCAACGAGCCGGACTGGAAGGACAGAGTTCTCTATTTCGGCCCCATGGGCTGCCGGACGGGCTTCTATCTGCTGCTGACCGGCGACTATGAATCCGCCGATATTCTGGGACTGGTGAAGGATTGTTTTGAATTTGTACGGGATTTCCGGGGCGAGGTGCCTGGCGCTTCTGCCAAGGACTGCGGCAATTATCTGGATATGAATCTGCCCATGGCAAACTACCTGGGCCGCCGCTATGTGAAGCTGCTGGAAAACATCGACCGGTCCCATCTGGTCTACCCGGAATAAGGAGAAGAATATGACAAAACTTGGAATCATCGGCGCCATGGCTGTGGAGGTCGCGACGCTGAAGGAAAAAATGGAAAACGCATCCGTCTCCACCCGCGCCGGAATGGAATTCTGCGAGGGCATTCTGGAAGGCATTCCCGCTGTGGTGGTCCAGTGCGGTGTGGGCAAGGTCAATGCTGCCCTGTGCGCCCAGCTGCTGTGCGACCGGTATGAGGTGACCCATCTGGTAAACACCGGCATTGCAGGCTCCCTGTGTGCCGAGCTGGACATCGGTGACCTGGTGGTGAGCTGTGACGCCATGTATCATGATTTTGACTGCGTCCACTTCGGCTATGAGATGGGCAGAGTGCCCGGCATGGATGTGGTGGCGTTCCCTGCAGATGAGAAGATGATGGGCTATGCCCTTGACGCTGCCGAAGCGGTGAATCCCGGCCACAGCAAAGTGGGCAGAGTTGCCAGCGGCGATCTGTTCGTGGCAGATAAGAAGGTCAAGGAGCAGATCATTGAAAAGACCCGGGCTATCTGCACCGAGATGGAGGGCGCGGCCATCGCCCATGCGGCATACCGCAACGGCGTTCCTTTCGTGATCCTCCGGGCCATCTCCGACAAGGCGGACGACTCTGCCGAGATGGACTACCCCACCTTTGAAGCCATCGCCGCTGACCGCTGCGCAAGAGTCACCATGGCTATGGCAAAGCGCCTTCAGGCAGAACAGAACTGAAAAAATCCGCCCCTTAGGGCGGATTTTTTATGCTTTTTTTGCCTTTGCATCAAGCCTGTCGAAATTGTGCATCCAGTCGGCTTTCAGGAAGTAGATCAGGAAGACCACCGTGCTGCAGCTCCAGCTGAAGGGATATGCCCAGGCGACGGTTTCCAATTTGTTGACATATTGCAGGGCAATGTTGATATAGGTGACGCGCATCAGGCACCAGAAAATCAGCATTACCATCATTGGAACCGATGCCTTTCCCGCGCCCCGCATGACGCCGGCGATGCAGTGGGAGAAGGCCAGCAGGCAGTAAAACAGGCTGGTGACCCGCATGTACCGGACGCCGTAATCGATGACCTCCGGATTGGCATTGAAAATGGCAATCAGCCGGGGAGCCAGTAGATAGGCTGTGAGGCCGATAAGCTCCGCCGTGACCATGGAGCAGCACAGGCCGAAGGCTACCCCCCGCTTGACCCGGTCGTATTTCCGGGCGCCCAGATTCTGTCCAACAAAGGTGGACAGGGCCTGCATGAAGCAGGTCACCGGCAGGAAGGCGAAACCTTCAATCTTGGCATAGGCGCCGTGGCCGGCCATGGCGACCTTGCCGAAGCTGTTGACATTGGTCTGCACAACCACATTGGCAATGGAAATCACGGAATTCTGGATACCGGAGGGAAGACCAAAGCGGATGATGTCCTTCAGGCTTTTCCAGTGGAAGCCAATTTCCCGAATCTTCAGCCGATACGGCTCCTTCGTGCGCAGCAGGCGCAGGAAGCACAGCAGGGCGCTGATGCCCTGGGAGATGGTGGTGGCGAGGGCTGCGGAGGCGACGCCCATTTTCTCATTGCCCCGGAAGAATATGCCCACCATCAGCAGATCCAGCACGATGTTGACGCAGGTGGAGATCATCAGGTAGTACAGAGGATGGCGGCTGTCACCCACGGCATGGAGGATGCCAACCATAATATTGTACATCACGATAAAAATGGCGCCGCAGAAATAATACCGGAAGTAGACAATGGACAGGGGCAGGACTTCCTCCGGCGTGTCCATCCAGCGCAGGATCACCGGTGTGGCAGCGACGCCGATGATGGTCAGCAAAACGCCCACAACGAGACCGAAGGCCACATCGGTGTGAATGGCTTTTTCCATGGCACTGTAGTCCTTTGCGCCGTAATGCTTGGCGATGATGACGCCCGCGCCCATGGCCAGGCCATTGAAGAAGCCCACCATCAGAAAAATCAGACTGCCGGAGGAGCTGACGGCGGCCAGGGCATTGTCGCTGATGAAATTGCCCACGGCCCAGGAGTCGAAGGCGTTATAAAATTGCTGGAACACATTGCCCAGGAACACCGGAAAGGCGAAAAGCAGCATCTGCTTCCAGATGGAACCCTCCGTCAGAGACTGCTGACCGGAATACATGAACCCCACTTCCTTCCTCCAAACGAGTGATGACGATAAAACTGTTATACTCCTCCGGCGGTTAAAAGTCAAGACTCCGGGCATCCTACCTCCGGAGGGATGGAAATGAAGGAACTTGAATACGGTAAACTGGTGGAGGAAATGAGTCCGAAATCGCCCATGTGGCGGGACTGCCTCAATGCCTTCTGGATCGGCGGGCTGATCTGTGTCATCGGGCAGGCATTTCTCAACTGGTACACATCCATGGGGCTCGACAAAACCGACGCGGGCACGGCAGCCTCCATGAGTCTGGTTGTACTGTCGGCACTGCTGACGGGCCTCAGCATCTATGATGACATTGCCAAGATGGCGGGGGCAGGCACCCTGGTGCCCATTACGGGTTTTGCTAACTCCATTTCCGCTCCGGCGGTAGAGTTTAAAACGGAGGGGTTCGTGCTGGGTGTCGGTGCGAAAATGTTCACCATCGCCGGCCCGGTGATTGTGTATGGTGTGAGTGCAAGTGTAATTTATGGGCTGATTTATTGGATTTGGACGATGTTCTGAAAAGAGCCACCGGCTTAGCCGGTGGCTCTTTTCAGAGAATATCTACATAAAAATGGGGATTCTCGTCCTCTGCGTCGTTGAGCACCATCCGGAAGCCACGGCGGAAACTGCCGAGGGTGTCAAAATGGTTCAGAATCAGCCGTGTATCCTCGGAAATGGCGGTGAGCAGATCGTAAAGGGCGTCCAGATTGGCGCCGTACCACTGGGGAAATTCCAGTTTCTCGGCAAGGACGCTGTGGAGGGACTGGGCGCTGTCGATGCCCAGACAATCGATGGTGATTTCCTTCATCACGGCTCACCGTATAACAGCTCGAAGCTTTCGTAGTGGTCGCCCGTGTAGTAGATCAGGCCGTCATTGGAGAAGACGATCCGCTTGGCGCCCCGGCTGGATGCACCCAGGGTGTCGATGTCGCATTCGGTCCAGGTCCGGCCTTCGGCATCGGGGAGCAGACCCTCATAGTTGCCGAACCGGTCGCCGCCGATGCACATGCCTTCGGCATAGGGGTCAAGGCCGCCGCCTTCCCAGCCAAGAGCCTGGGCCTCTTTTTTGGTCATAAAATTTTCCGGCAGGCAGCCGTAGGTGTGGATGTACAGAGCAACATCGTCTTTGGTCGTGTAGCTTCCGCCGACATATATGAGTGTATCTTCTTCCGGGGCTTCCTCCGGGAGTTCTTCTGCGGTTTGCTGGATGCCGATCTGGGGCTCCTCCGGGGGCAGTTCGGTGATCTCGCCGCCGTCAAAGAAACCAAAGTACGCGCCGATCAGTACCAGCACCAGCGCGAGAATGGAACTGATTTTCTTTTTCATAGGTTCCTCCTGATATTGTTTGGGATGAACAGATTATATCGCAGATTCTTCCGATGTACAAGAGCCTGGAATGAAAGAAAACCCGCCTGTTGAAAAACAGGCGGGAAAGATCACACGAACTGACGGAAAAAGGCAGCGGCGTCATCGTTGCATCTGATTGCTTCCGGGTGATCGATGCGGGTATGGAAGACATGACCCACGGCGGTATCTCCCTCGCAGCCGTAGCACTTGAATTCGGCGTTGACGCCCTTGCAGATCAGGTGGTCATACATGGGCTCGGCGTGCGCTTTCAGATAATCCTCATGAGCGGTGACCACAAAAGAGGGAGGATACTGATCTGTGATGGCGGGCAGGACCTTCAGCCGGGGATCGGCTGCAGCGGTCCGGGGACCCAGATAGTCCCGGGCCAGGCCCGGCAGGGGACCATTGTGCATTTGCTCCAGCTTGTAAAAGCCGCAGCTGAGTCCCACGGCACGGATGTTGATATCCGGCACGCTCATGTGAAACTGGCCGGCATAACCGGGATTGGTGGCAATGGCAGCGTACTGGCTGGCAAGCTGGGCGCCGGCAGAGTCGCCGATCAGAATGATCCGCTTCGGATCCAGATAATACCGGGCGGCGTTACAGCAGATCCATTCCATGACGGTGTTGGTATCCCACAGGGGAGTGGGGAAGCGCCATTTGGGCGCCAGGCGGTAATTGAAATTCACAAAGGCAAAGCCCCGGGAAGCCATGTCCATGCCGTAATAGCGGTAGACTTCCTTGGTGCCGTAGACATAGCCGCCGCCGTGAATGCTGACAATGGTGGGCAGCGGCGCGGTAGTGTTGTGGGGATGATAGACATCCAGCAGGCTCCATTTTCCGTGGGAGCCGTAGGAAATGTTGCGGCATTGGCTGACGCCCTCGGGCATGGGGGTCTTACGGAGCCGGGAAGTATCCTTGACGGAGGCGTCAAGATTGAACAGAAGCCCTTGCAGTGACATAGAATGCTCCTCCTTGTTGGTTGGTAATATTATACCACGCCCCGATTGGGATATGTTAACATTTGATAAATAAATCCCCGGGGAAAAACGCAAAATCCGCTCCCGGAGGAGCGGATTGCAGATTATTCCAGAGCCAGATGATTCTGTTTCAGGGCTTTGTTGATTGCGATTGCCAGGATGGGGGCGAAGATCACAGCCACCACGGCGTTGAAAATGGTGGCGGGGAGCTTGCCCAGAACCGTCAGCCAGGCGGCGTCGGGAGTCAGACCGGCGATCAGCAGACCTCCGTAGAAATAGCTCTTGGCCAGATACAGCACGGCGTAGGTTAATGCACCGGTGACGGTTGCAAGCAGCGCTTTGATTGCGCCCGGCTCCTTTTTGCCGGTCCAGGCCACCAGACCTGCTGCCAGACCGTAGGCGCCCTTCATCAGGAAGGTGAGCCAGGCCTCGGAGATGAATGCGGGATAGAACATATCAAAGATGGCGGAGCCAAGACCTGCGGCCAGTCCGCCCAGCCAGGGGCCCAGCAGAATGCCGGACAGGGCGCAGAAAATGTTGCCCAGATGGAAGTAAGAATTGCCGCCGATGTCCACGGGAACGGCAACTCGGATGTAAGAGCCGATGCAGGTCAGCGCGGCCATCAGGCCGACAAAAACGATCTTTCTTGTGGTGAGTTTGGCTTGGTGATCCATTTTGGTCGCCTCCTTTTCTTTATGGTACTATTATACATCTGACTGGCTATAAATACAGTGCCAAATATGTAATAAAATTTAAGGCCAGATTAAAGACGGACGTGTCGAATGGAATTGCGTTTTTATAGAAAATGATTGTTTTTTCAAATTGGTACTGTACAGGATTTGGGAAAGATGCTATACTAAATATCAGAGAAACAACCAAAACCAACTTCAATTACATGAAAGGGGACCCCTCATTATGAAACTGATCCGCGCAAAAGACTATGCTGACGTCAGCGTCAAGGCTGGCAATATCATTGCTTCTGTCGTTACCCTGAAGCCCGACTGCGTTCTGGGCCTGGCAACCGGCAGCAGCCCTGTTGGCACCTACAAGGAACTGATCAAGAAGTATGAAGCCGGCGAGCTGGACTTCTCCCAGGTCAAGACCGTCAATCTGGACGAGTACGTTGGCCTGAGCAAGGATCACGATCAGAGCTATGCCTACTTCATGCGCAACAACCTGTTCGATCATGTGAACATCGACCAGGCTAACTGCAACATCCCCAGTGGCCTGACTGACGATCCCGAGGCTGAGTGTGGCAACTATGACAAGCTGATCGGCCAGCTGCACACCGACCTGCAGCTGCTGGGCATGGGCCCCAACGGCCACATCGGCTTCAACGAGCCCGACGAAGTTTTCATCCCCGGTACCCACTGCGTCAAGCTGGCTGAGTCCACCATCGACGCCAACCAGCGCTTCTTCGCTTCCCGCGACGATGTTCCCCGCCAGGCCTACACCATGGGCATCTGGGGTATCATGCAGGCCAAGAAGGTTCTGATGGTCGTTAACGGCAAGAACAAGGCTCAGGCTGTCAAGGCCATGTTCACCGGCCCCATCGATCCCAAGGTTCCCGCTTCCATCCTGCAGCTGCATCCTGACTGCACCATCGTCGCTGACGAGGAAGCTCTGTCCCTGCTGGATCTGTAATTGTACGATATCTTTCCCCCGGAGCTTTGGTTCCGGGGGATTTTTCGCCCGAAAAACTGCTGTATTTTTTCAAGTTCCTGTTTACAGCGGGCCATCTTGTGTGTTATGATACTATGTACGAAAGTATGTACAAACACATTTAGAGGTTTCTGACTATGCAATATATTGTTTTGGATATGGAATGGAATCAGCCCTGGCCCGGTTCCCCGTCTTCCAAGAAGGTGCTGCCGGTTCAGATCCGTGGCGAGATCATTCAGATCGGCGCCGTCCGGGTCACGGAGGACCAGCAGGTTACCGATGAATTTCAGATTTTGATCAAGCCCAAGTATTATCGGCACCTGAACCGCCGGGTCAGCAAGCTGACGGGCATCAAGGAGTCCCGGCTGAAAGAGGAGGGCGTGCCTTTCCCCTATGCCATGGAGCAGTTCCGGCAGTGGTGCGGTGAGGACATCGTGTTCCTGACCTGGGGCTTTGATGACATCGGCATCCTCCGGGAGAATCTCCAGCTCTTTGGCCTGGAGACTGACTGGACCGAAAAGTGGTACAATGCCCAGATGATCTTCAACGCCCAGACCGACGGCTCCACCGCCCAGAAGGCTCTGAAGACCGCCATGGAGATGTTTGAGATCGAGGCCACCCGGCCTGCCCATGATGCTTTGGGTGATGCCTACCATACGGCCCTGATCTGTGCCCGGTTGGATCTGAAGAAGGGAGCCAGAGAGTATGATGAGGCACTGAAGAGCCATGAAAACGGCTTCCACGGCGCGGAGCTTCCCGGCTGTATCTGCCGCCAGGTTTACTACGATTTCTCCGACAAGCGCTCGGCTCTGAGCGCCATGTCCGGCGAAGAGAACAAGTGCCCCATCTGCGATGGAAAGATGCTGGGCTCCCGCTGGTTTGCCCAGCCCGGCCACCGGTATATGGATCTGGCAACCTGCCCCGAGCATGGTAAATTCCTGATCCGGGTACGGCTGAGCCAGCAGCAGAACGGACTGGTCCGGGTCAGCCGCCTGACCTATGAGGCAACCTCCGAGGCCGCCGAGGCATATGCCCGCCGTGCGGAGAAGGCTGATCCCGAGGAACAGCACACCACCCGCCGTCGCCGCCGCCGGAAGGCCGCTGTGGAGAATGTTAAGGAATAATGAAAAGGACGCACGAAAATGTGCGTCCTTTCTGACGTTCTACAGGGCGAGTTCAAATTACAGTTTATCGGGCAGGAGCCCGAAATGCAGAATGCCGTATGCAAAATTGAGGAGTTTTCTACGAAAACAATTTAAATCGTGGGCTACGCGCATACCATTTGACGCCATCGGCAGCACGCTAAACTGCAATTAACTTATCAGAACAGCCACCTTACCGTCCAGCTGGCCATGCAGAATCCCACCAGATCGGCGAATAATGCAGCCGGGATGGCATAGCGGGTCTTGTTGATTCCAGCCGCGCCGAAATAGACGCTGATGGTGTAAAAGGTGGTTTCCGTGGAACCCAGCATCACGGCTGCGGTCCGGCCTACGGGGGAGTCCGGACCAAACTCGGCCATCAGATCCGCGCCCGCCGCCAGCGCGGCGCTGCCGCTGATGGGGCGAATCAACACCAGCAAGGCCGTTTCCTTCGGGATCCCGCAGAACTCAAACACAGGAGCCAGCACGGAAGTGAGCATCTCCACCGCCCCGGAGGCCCGCAGCATATGGACGGCGCACAGCAGCAACACCAGGGCGGGTATGATCGTTACCAGCAGTTTCAGTCCTTCTGCACCGCCTTGAAGAAGGATGTCGTATGTATTCTCTTTCTTGTGCAGCGTCAGAAGCGACGCCGCCAGAATGAGCAGCGGAACGATATAATCACTCATGGTGCGTCAGCCTTCCCAGCAGCCAGGCGGCGGTAACACCCAGCCCGGCGGAGCAGAGGCTGGTGATCCAGACAGCCGGAAGAATGTCAAAGGGTGTGGTGCAGCCAAGAGATGCCCGCACCGCCGCCACATTTGCCGGAATCAGCTGGATGGAGGCGGTGTTCAGCACAATGAGCCGGCACATTTCATCGGTGGCGATGCCCTCAGTCCGAACCATTCGCTGAACTGCCCGAATTCCCATGGGGGTGGCGGCGTTGCCGAGGCCCAGAAAATTGGCGCAGATATTGCCCGAAAGCTCCCGGGCCAGTACCGGATCGGTGCGGGTACCGGGGAAGATCCGGTGCAGCGCCGGTGCGAGAAGCCGGGACAGCGCCTGCGTCATACCTGCACGCTCCATCAGTCTTCCGATGCCTGTCCACAGGCAGATGGAGCCTGCCAGGGACAGTGCCAGCGTGATGCCGGCCTGGGCACCCTGGGGAATTGCTGCCGCCAAAGCTCCTGCGCTGCCGGAAAGTACTGCGCAAAACAGCGAAATCAAAACAATCCCGCTCCAAATCCAGCTCATAACCATGTCCATTCCTCCTTGTGGTATACAATATGCTGACGGGAGGAAATCTTGCTTGTCAAAATCCAACAAAATATTACAAAATATTCAAAAAATGTTGACACTAGTGCCGAAGACCATTATAATATACCCAAATAAGTCACAAAACATACTCAGCAGTGGCTTATGAATCGGAAAATGAGGAGAGCTGCCCACTATGAAGTCTACAGGTATCATTCGCAAGGTGGACGAGCTCGGCAGAATTGTGTTGCCCATCGAACTGCGGCGCACGCTGGATATTGCCGAGCGAGACGAGTTGGAAATCTTTATGGAGAACGACCGGATTGTCCTGCAGAAGTTTGAACCCGCCTGCCTGTTTTGTGGTTCTTCCCGGGGTCTTGTGACATACCGCGGCAAGAATGTATGTCAGGAATGTATCAACAAGATGTCTGAATACTGAGAATAAACAAATGTCCCCCGGAATTTCCGGGGGACATTTTTGTGCATTATTACTGCAATGCGGCGTCGTATACCACATTTTTGGGAAGATCCAGTTCCTTGGCGGTCTGCTTGATGGCGTCCTTACGGCTGAGGCCTTCGGTCATCAGCTGAGCCACACGGGCAGCGGCGTCGTCTGCGGTGGCTGCGGGCTTTTCCTCGGCGCTGGCACCGGCAACCACCAGGACGAACTCGCCCTTGGGGGGATTTTCGGTGTACTTTTCAATGGCTGCGCCCAGGGTGGTGAGGATCACCTCTTCATGGAGCTTGGTCAGTTCCCGGCAGAGGCTGATGGAGCGGTCGGCGCCGAAATGCTCCGCCATATCCTGCAGGGTGGTCAGCAGCTTGTGGGGCGCTTCGTAGAAGATCATGGTCCGCTGTTCTCGGACCAGGGACTCCAAATGCTCCCGGCGGCTCTTCTTGGAGGTGGACAGGAAGCCCTCGAAGCAGAAGCGGCCGGTTGCCTGACCGGAGATGCTCAGGCCGGTGATGACGGCGCAGGGACCGGGAATGGCGCACACGGTGATGCCCACCTGATGGCAAAGCTTGACGAGATCCTCCCCGGGATCGGAGATGGCGGGGCTGCCGGCATCGGAAACCAGGGCGCAGGTCTCGCCTGCCAGGATACGCTCCACGATTTTTTCACCCTTGAAGGCCTTGTTGTGCTCGTAGTAGCTGACAAGGCTTTTTTTGATGCCCAGATGGTTTAGGAGCTTCAGGGAAACCCGGGTGTCCTCCGCGGCGATAAAATCCGCCTCTTCCAGGGTCCTGCGGCAGCGCTCCGAGATATCTCCCAGATTGCCGATGGGGGTGGGGACGAGATATAACATTCCGGCCATGATATGCCTCCTCATGAAATATGGTAAACTTCCCGGTAATAGGGTGTCATATCGCCCCGGGAATCGAATAAGCAGAATTCGTCGATGATCAGTCCGGGCTTGCCGCCCTTTCGGAACTGAAGAAGAATTGTGGTGATGGGTCCGCCTTCTTTGTGGCGGACAAGGCGCAGCTGCTTTGCTTCCATTGCGTTTGATGCGCCGCAGGCAATCAACTGCGCCAGTTTTTCCGGTTTGTGGACCAGGAAAAAGTCCCCACCGAATTTGAGGGCTATGGAGGCGCTGCGCAGCAGCTCCTCCGGACTGCAGCAGTCATCCCGCCGGGCCAGGGGAACGGTCAGACTGGCAGGGCCTCCGGAAAAATAGGGAGGATTGGAAATACAGCAGGAAAAAGTGCCGGGAGAAAAATACTGGTCAATTGTCCGCAGATCGCCGCATATACTTTCCATGCGGGAGTGCAGAGCGTTTTCGCGGATATTGTCGAGGGCTGTCAGATGGGCGTTTTCCGTCAGCTCCAGGCCGGTGACCTGGCAGCGGTCATCCTTGGCGCACAGCAGCAGCCCCAGGGCGCCGCAGCCGGAGCCAAGGTCCAGTACCCGTGCATTTTTCGGCAGCCGGACAAAATGGGCCAGTACCATCGAATCGGTGCTCAGGGGGAAGGCACCTTCGCAAAGCTTTAGTGTCAGCCCCTTGGGAAGTGTTTCCATATGCAGTCTCCCTCATAAAAAATCAGCCTGCGCACGAAATCCGTGCGCAGGCCAATACGATTCAAAAAAGAATCAGCCTTCCTCGATAGCTTCGGTGGGGCACTGATCGGCGCAGGAGCCGCAGGAAACGCAGACGTCAGCGTCGATGACGTACTTGCCGTCGCCTTCAGAGATAGCCTCAACGGGGCACTGGTCAGCGCAGGAACCGCAAGCAACGCAAGCATCGGTGATAGTGTAAGCCATGATATTACCTCCAAAAGTTTTTTTGAATCATTAGCTAAGTAAATAGCTTAAGATAATGATAGCATGGATTTCGGAAAATGCAATTCCTTTTTTGAAATCTTCTGTATATTTTTTTGGTACCCCGGCGAAAATCTTCCTGATAGGAGGGGTGCCGATGCGCTATGAAACGGAAGCGCTTGAGCTGCTGCGGCAGGCGGGAAAGATGGCCCGGAGGATGGGGCACAGCTTTGTGGGCAGCGCCCATTTGCTGCTGGCGCTGGCGGAGTATCCGGGGGATACGGGGCAGATCCTGCGGCTTTTTGGGCTGGAACCGGCGGTTATGGAGGACTGTACGGTGCTGTTATACGGAAGGGGAACGCCGTCGCTGCCCCTGCCCCAGGGATTTACGCCCGAGGCCAGGCGGATCCTCCGGGGGGCAATGCGGGAGGCCAGAAGCCAGAAGGCCCGCCAAATCGGCCCCGTTCATCTGCTGTTGTCCCTGGTCCGCCGGGAGAATACCGGGGCAGGGGAATTATTGATGCTGGGAGGAATCGACCGGGGAGAGCTCTTTACCCACACGGTGGATCACATTCGCTGGGAGCAGAGCACACCGGTCAGGCATAAGAAGGAGGAAACTGTGACGAAACTGTTGGAACAATTCAGCGAGGACCTGCTGCTGAAGGTAGCGTCCATGGAGCCGGTGATCGGCCGGGAGCGGGAGATCGACATGGTCATCGGCATCCTGTGCCGGAAGAATAAGAACAATCCCGCCCTGGTGGGGGAACCGGGGGTGGGGAAGACCGCCATTGCAGAGGGGCTGGCCCAACGGATGGCAGCGGGGAATGTGCCGCCCCAGCTGAAGGACAAACGGCTCATCAGCCTGAACATGGCAAATCTTGTGGCGGGTACCAAGTACCGGGGGGAGTTTGAGGAACGGCTGCGGGATGTGCTGACGGAGATCCGCAGAAGCGGTGATGTGATTCTCTTTGTGGATGAGATGCACACCATCGTGGGCGCGGGGGCGGCGGAGGGCGCCATCGATGCGGCGAACATTTTCAAGCCCGCCCTGGGCCGGGGTGAGCTGCAGATGCTGGGGGCCACCACATTGGATGAATACCGCAAATTCATTGAAAAGGATCCAGCCCTGGAGCGGCGGTTTCGCCCGGTCCGGGTGGAGGAGCCGGATCAGGAGGCGGTGATGGCCATCCTTCATGGGCTAAAGCCGGGACTGGAGCGGCACCATCATCTGCGGATCACGGAGGATGCAATGAAGGAGGCGGTGCGGCTTTCGGTGCGGTATCTGCCGGATCTGTACCTTCCCGACAAGGCCATCGATTTGCTGGACGAGGGCGCAGCCCATGCCCGGATGGAGGAGATGGGGACCATTCGCGGTGGGGCTAGAAAGGATCTGGAACAGGAGCTTCATAACGCGGTGCGGGAAAGCCGGTTTGAAAAGGCGGCGGAGCTGCGGGACCGGATGCAGAAAATGGTGAATCACGCCGCCGAGGTCCGCAGACCCCGGGCGGTGACGGCGGGGGATGTGGCCTGGGCGGTATCTGCCCGGACGGGGATCCCTGTAGGCAGGCTGACAGCCAGCGAGCGGCAGAAGCTATTAAAGCTGGAGGAGTGCCTCTGCATGGGAGTAACTGGCCAGGAGGAGGCTGTGGGGGCTGTGGCGGAGGCCCTGCGCCGGGGGTATTCCGGCATCCGGGATGAACACCGCCCCGTCGCCTGTATGCTCTTTGCCGGCCCCACAGGGGTGGGCAAGACGGAGCTGTGCCGCTGCGTGGCGGAGGAGATGTTCGGCTCCCGGGAGGCCATGATCCGGCTGGATATGTCGGAATATATGGAAAAGCACTCGGTGGCCCGGCTTATCGGCGCCCCTCCGGGCTATGTGGGCTATGAAGAGGGCGGAAAGCTGACAGAAGCCGTCCGCCGCAGGCCCCACTGTCTGGTGCTGCTGGATGAGCTGGAAAAGGCCCATCCCGATGTGGCGGGGATTTTGCTGCAGATCATGGAAGAAGGCTGCCTGACAGATTCTTCTGGCCGAAGGGTCAGCTTCAAAAATGCCATCGTGGTGATGACCTCCAACATTGGGGGCGAAGTAAAAAGCGACGGTCTGGGCTTCCGGCCCACGGGACGGCAGGAGGAACTGGATGGAGCGCTGCGCCGGGCCTTTACCCCGGAGTTTCTGGGGCGGCTGGACCGGGTGATCTGCTTCCGCGCCCTGGGAGAGGAGGCCATGGAGGCCATCGCCCGGAAGTATCTGCAGCAGCTTCAGGACCGGCTGACAGCCCAGGGCATCCAGCTGCAGCTGCCGAAGGAACTGGCAGCCCGTTTGGCTGGGGACTGCCGGGGCAAAGGCGGCGCCCGGCAGATGCGGCGGCAGGTACAGGAGCGGGTAGAGGGGCCTCTGGCGGTCTTCCTGCTGCGCTGCGGCCGGAAGCCTTCCCGGATCAAGGCCCGGATGGAGGATGATCAGATCTGCTTTCAGGCTTGATTTTATAGAACGAGCGTTCGAAAATGCAAAAAATAGGGTGTTTTCGGGGCATCACCTGAAAAAAACCGGGAAAAAAGATTGATTTTTGAAACAAGAAGCGTTATACTGTCAATGAATGGTGTAAAAGGGTAGTAAAGTGGAGTGAAATGGAATGGAGGTGACCGCAAATGATCGGCAAGTACCCTGCAAAGCTGGATGACAAGAATCGTCTGTTCGTTCCCGCGAAGCTTCGAGGTGAGCTGGGCGAGGATTTTTATGTGACCCTGGGCGTCAACTGCGGTCATCGCTGTCTGACTGTTTATACCGCTGCCGAGTGGCAGAACCTCAGCGACAATTTCAATGCACTGAGCCTGTCCCAGCGCTCCGGCGCCACCAGCCTGATTTTTATGAATGCAACCGAGTGTAATCCGGATAAGCAGTTCCGGTTTTCTCTGACCCAGTTTCTCCTTGACTATGCCGGTATCTCCCGGGAGGTCATGATCGTCGGCCGGGCAGGCCAGGCGGAGATCTGGGACGCAGCCGAATTTGAGGCCTTTGAGGCTGAGAATCTGACCCCCGAAAAATTGTTGGCATCTCTGGAGGCAATCGGACTATGACAGAATTTCATCATGTATCCGTTCTTCTGGAGGAATGTCTGGAAGGACTTAATATCAAGCCTGACGGCATTTATGTGGACGGCACCCTGGGCGGCGCCGGCCACTCCAGCGAAATCGTCAAGCGGCTGACCACCGGCCGCCACATCGGCATTGACCGGGACCCTGTGGCCCTGAAGGCAGCAGGGGAGCGGTTGGCGCCTTACTCTGATAAGGTGACGTTGGTTCACTCAAATTTCTGTGAGATCAGGCAGGTTCTGGAGGACCTGGAAATTGAGGGCGTGGACGGCATCCTGCTGGATCTGGGCGTTTCTTCCCCTCAGCTGGACGACGGCAGCCGCGGCTTTTCCTATATGGCAGACGCACCTCTCGACATGCGCATGAACAGCGAGGATGTGCTGTCTGCTTACGATGTGGTCAACACCTGGAGCCAGGAGGAGCTCAAGCGCATCCTCTATGACTACGGCGAGGAGCGCTATGCCCCCCGGATCGCGGCTGCCATCTGCAGCCGCCGGGAGGAGAAGCCCATCGAAACAACCCTGGAGCTTGTGGATATCATCCGCTCCGCCATGCCCGCCGCCGCGCTGCGGGAGAAGCAGCATCCGGCCAAGCGCAGCTTCCAGGCCATCCGAATCGCGGTAAACGATGAACTGGGCAGTGTGGAAAAGGTTATGAAGGATGCCATCCCCTGTCTGAATAAGGGTGGCCGCCTGGCGGTGATCACCTTCCATTCCCTGGAAGACCGGATCGTCAAGAACGCCATGGCAGATGCCGCCAAGGGCTGCACCTGCCCGCCCAATTTCCCTGTGTGCGTCTGCGGCAAGAAGCCTCAGGTGAAAATCATTACCAGAAAACCCGTGGTATCGGGAGAGGAAGAACTGGAACGCAATCCCAGAGCCCGCAGCGCCAAGCTGCGCGTGTGTCAGAAGCTCTGAGAATGTTCCGGTCTTGAGAGGAAGTAGAACAACATGGATCGCAAACCTGATATTCAGTATGTGCATCAGTTTTATATTTACGGCAGCGAAGCAACCGCGCCGGAGCTGAAGCCGGTTCCCAAGAAGAAGCGGCAGAAGCTGGTCCTGCCCGTACCCAAGATTGAAAAGAATATCAACATCTATTTTGACATCGCATCAGTGTGCGGCATTGCCGTTGCCTGCGTGATGATGATTCTGATGACCGTGGGCATCTATCAGCTGTCCGCCGTTCAGCAGGAGTATAACCGGATGGAAAGCTATGTGATTTCTCTGCAGAATGAGAATCTGGCCCTGGACAGGACCTATCACGCCGGCTTCGACGCCGATGATGTCTATGAAAAAGCCACCGCACTGGGTATGATCCCCGTGGAGCAGGCCAGGACCGTTTCCATCCGTGCGGATATCCCTCAGCCGGAGCCCGCACCCACCCTTTGGGAGAATATCTGCTGGTTCTTCTCCCAGTGGTTTGCATAAAGCCCATTTCGGCCAATAAAATGAGATAGCAGCTGCAATGGGCAGTGAGGGATCGCTTCCCTTGCTGCCCATTCATGTCCTGTGGACTCTCTCTGGAAAGGCCGGATGATATGGGAAAGGAACGAAAAAAGCAGTATTCCAGACTCCGCTCCGACACGGGGCATCATCACCGGATCATGGCGGTGATGGCGGCGTTGGGGGTGGCGGCATTTATACCGGTGGGCTGCCGGCTGTATCAGCTGATGGTGACCCAATACGATTATTATTCCTCCCTGGCTCTGCGTAATCAGACCCGCACCACAAAGGTCTCCGCCGACCGGGGAGATATTTACGACCGGAACATGAACATTCTGGCAACCAGCATCGGTGTGGAAAACATATATCTGGATCCCCACGAGCTGAAGCAGGCGGGGGAGGATCTGGAGGATATCGCACAGACACTGGGCCGGATCCTGGAAAAGGATCCCCAGTGGATCCTGGAGCAGGCGGGGGATCTGACCAAGCGATACAAGCAGGTGGGCTCCAAGGTCAGCGAGGAGACCGCTGCCGAGATCCGCGCATACATCAATGAACACGATATTTCGGGCATCCATCTCGAGCCCAACACCCAGAGGGTCTACCCCTATGGGACGCTGGCAGCCCAGGTCATCGGCTTTACCAATGACTCCGGTACCGGCTGCGAGGGGATCGAAGCCTCTTACAACAGCTTCCTGGAGGGCACCGCCGGGAAGGTCATCACCTCCAAGGGCAACAATGAGATGGATATGCCCTTTTCTTATGAAGCATATATTTCCTCCACCGAGGGCAGCAGCCTGATCCTGACCCTGGATGCCACTGTTCAGGCCTGTCTGGAAAACCGGATGGAGGAGGCCATTGCAAAATTTGACGTTCTGAACGGGGCGTTTGGCCTGGTGATGAACTGCAAGACCGGGGAGATCCTGGCTATGGCCACACTGGGCAGCTTTGACCCCAATAATTACCTGGAAATCTATAACGAGGAAACGCAGGCGCAGCTGGAGCAGATGAAGCTGCAGTATTTGCTTAGCCCAACAGACAGCGAGGCCTACACCGCCGGTAAGACGGCCTATCAGGAGGCACTCACCGCGGCCCGGCTGAAGCAGTGGCGCAATCGTGTGATTTCCGACGGCTATGAGCCGGGGTCCACCTTCAAGGTGCTGACCATGGCGGCGGCCCTGGACTGCGGCGCCATCGATTTGAATACCTCATTCCATTGCAGCGGCGCAGAGCAGATCCCGGGCCGGTCCCAACTGCTGCACTGCTGGCGCTCTGCCGGACACGGGGCGGAGCAGACGCCCCAGGCATTGCAGAATTCCTGCAACATCGCCTTCGCCCACATTGCTCTGAAGCTGGGCGGTGAGCGGTTTTACGAGTACATCGAACAATTCGGCATCCGGGAGAAGACCGGCATTGACCTGGCGGGGGAAAGCAAGGGCGTCTTTTTCGACAAGTCCCTGATCACCGATACGGATAAGTGGGGTACTGCCTCCCTGACCTCCGGTTCCTTCGGCCAGACCTTTAAGATCACGCCGCTGCAGCTGGTGAGGGCCATTGCCTCGGTGGTCAATGGCGGGAATCTCCTGGAACCCTATCTGGTTTCGGAAATCGTCGATGCTGAGGGAAACACCATATTAAAACAGGAGCCCACGGTGGTGCGCCGGACCATCAGTGAGGAAACCTCCCGGACCATGCGTGGACTGATCGAGTCCGTGGTCACTGACGGCACCGCCAAGAATGCCCAGGTGGCGGGCTTCGCCATCGGTGGCAAGACCGGCACCAGCGAGAAGATCGACGTCTTTGATGAGAACGGAAACCGGGTGCTGGACAAAATTGTCTCCTTCGTGGGGATTGCACCCATGAGCGATCCGGAGTATATTGTACTGGTGGCACTGGACACGCCGTCCCGGGAGACGGGGCTGTATATCTCCGGCGGCGTCATGGCGGCGCCCACCGTCGGTGCAGTGCTGTCGGACATCCTGCCCTATCTGGGTGTCGAAAAAACAGAACAGGAAGAGACAGTCCTTCTGGAGGACCTGACGGGCCTTTCCCGGAGTGAGGCTGAAAAAATACTGAACGAACAATCTCTCACCGCCCAATTTGTGGGAGAGGGGGAGAACGTAACCGGACAGATTCCGGCCGCCGGAACACGCATACCCGGCGGAAGCCAGGTGCTCCTGTACCTGGGCACAGAGACTAACGACAAAGGAGAAATCCATGAAACTCAATGATTTGCTGAAAGACGTAACTGTTCTCGAATCCAATGCGGATATGCAGATGGATGTGGAGAATGTTGCCTATGATTCCAGAAAAGTCAGGGAAAAGTGCCTCTTTGTGGCAATTTCCGGCTTTGCTTCCGACGGAAACCGCTTTATCCCCATGGCCATGGAAAAGGGCGCGGTGGTGGTGGTTACCGCAAAGAGGCCTGAAATCGCTGTGCCCTATGTGCTGGTGGACAACGACCGGCTGGCCCTTTCTCTGATCAGCATCAATTTCTACGGCCGTCCCGCCGAGGCCATGACCATGATCGGCATCACTGGCACCAACGGCAAGACCTCCTCCACACTGCTGCTGAAGCAGGTGCTGGAAAAGACCATTGGGGCCAAGGTTGGCCTCATCGGTACCATGGAGAATCTGGTTGGCGATGAGGTGATCCCCACGGAGCGGACCACCCCTGAGAGTCTGGAGCTTCAGGGCCTCTTTGCCCGGATGCGGGACGCAGGCTGCACCCACGTGGTGATGGAGGTCTCCTCCCACGCCATTACCCTGAACCGGGTGGGCGGCGTTCATTTTAACGTTGCGGCCTTTACCAATCTGACGGAGGATCATCTGGATTTCCACAAGACCATGGCAGGCTACTGCGCTGCAAAGGCGGAGCTCTTCACCCGCTGCGACAAGGCGGTCATCAACACCGATGACTTCTATTCCTTCCACATGGTGGAAAAAGCCCCTCATCACCACACCCTGACCACATCCCTTCTGGGCAACGGCGACCTGAACGGCGTGTACCCTGAGTACCATGCCGAGGGTGTCAGCTTTGAGGTGGTGGCAGGTCTGGACGAGCGCTACGATGTGAGCCTGCCCATCCCCGGCAAGTTCACCGTCTACAATGCCCTGACGGTCATCGGCATCGCAAAGCAGCTGGGCATTTCTCTGGAGGATACCGCCAATGCCCTGAAAACTGTTCAGGGCGTCAAGGGAAGAATCGAAGTGGTTCCCACCCCCGGCAAGGATTACTCCGTGCTGATCGACTATGCCCATACCCCCGACGGCCTTGAAAATGTCCTGAGCTCCGTGAAGGACTTCTGCAAGGGCCGCCTCATCGCGGTCTTTGGCTGCGGCGGCGACCGGGACCCCATCAAGCGGCCCATCATGGGTGAAATCGGCGTCAGGCTGTCGGATTTTGCGGTCATCACCTCCGACAATCCCAGAACGGAAGACCCCAATGCTATCATCGATGACATCCTCAAGGGCGTGGATCCTTCTATGGGTGACTATGTTGTGGAGCCCAATCGGTGCAAGGCGATTCGATATGCTATGGACATTGCGCAAAAAGATGATATAATTGTACTGGCAGGAAAGGGCCACGAAACCTATCAGGAGATTAATGGCGTCAAAAACCATCTCGATGAGCGGGAAGAAGTGGCGGCACACCTGCTGGAAACGAGGTAACTTTTCATGGGTAAACTGACACTGAAGCAGGCCGCTGCCTGGTGCGGCGGCTGGGTGGATCCCAAGTATGAAGATATTGAATTTTTCGGAGCCAACAACGATACCCGGGTGATCCAGCCCGGTCAGCTGTTCATCGTGCTCCAGGGTGCCCGGGATGGACATGATTTCATTCCTATGGCAATGGAAAAGGGCGCTGCGGCGGTGCTGTGCAGCCGCAAGGTTGGCGATTACCCCGCCATCATTGTGGACGACCCCAGAATCGCCCTGGGCGATATCGCCCGTCAGGAGCGTCAGCGCATCGGCTTCAAGGCCGTGGGTATTACCGGCTCTGTGGGCAAAAGCACCACCAAGGAAATGGTGGCAACGGTTTTGGAGGGCTCCTTCCGCACTGCCAAGACCCCTGTCAACCATAATAACGACATCGGTATGCCCATGGCGATCCTTGCCATGCCGGAGGATACCGAGGTAGCTGTGCTGGAAATGGGTATGAACCATTTCCGGGAGATGGCCTATCTTTCCTCCATCGCCCAGCCCGATATCGGCGTGATTGTCAACATCGGCACCATGCACATCGAGCATCTGGGCTCCATCGAGGGCATCCGCAAGGCCAAGCTGGAAATTCTGGAAGGCATGGCCCACAACGCGAAGCTGATCCTCAACGGTGACGACCGGATGCTGCGGAGTCTCCCCCAGAAGCCTGTTCAGGAGATCACCTATTTCGGCAGCGACGCTCTTTGCGGTGTCCGGGCGGAGGAGATTCAGGAGCAGGACGGCATTCTGGGCTTCTATGCGGCGGCCAAGTGTCATCGCTTCCTGGTGCAGATGGCACTGGAGGGACAGCATTTTGTTGCCGACGCGCTGGCTGCCGTCAGCGTGGCCCTGGAACTGGGAGTGCCCCCTGTGCGGATTCAGGAGCGGCTGTCCATGTTCCGCAATCTGGCAGGCCGTCAGGAGATTTATGAGAAAAACGGCTACACCATTATCAGCGACTGCTACAACGCCGGCCCCGAGTCCATGACTGCCGCTCTGGCGGTTCTGGGCAAAAAGCCGGGCCGCCGCATCGCGGTGCTGGGCGATATGCTGGAGCTGGGTGACTGTGCCTGGGCAGAGCATTACCGCATCGGCCGCATTGCCGTGGAGAATGCGGACATGGTCTTTGTCTATGGCCCCAATTCTGACCGGGTGGTCAAGGGTGCCATCACCGGCGGCATGCCGGAAACCAGAGCAAGAGGCTTTGATACCCACGAGGCTCTGGCTCAGGCTCTGAAATTTGCCGCCAAGCCCGGTGATGTGCTGCTGTTCAAGGGCAGCCGGGGTATGCATATGGAAAATGTCCTGAAATTGTTCCTGGAAGAAGAGAAATAACATTACGGAGGAAAACCTATGACTAGAATCCTGATTACCGCAGTGGTCAGTTTTGTGATGACGGCAGGTATCGGTTATCTGCTGCTGCCGGTGCTGCGGGCATTGAAGGCCGGTCAGTCTATCCGGGAGGTTGGTCCCACCTGGCACAATGTCAAGGCCGGTACCCCCATGATGGGCGGTCTGATGTTCGTGCTTTCTGCAATCATTTGCACCCTGTGCAACATCCCCTTTATGGAGGATTATTCCGCCATCTTTGCCCTTTTGGTGGGCCTGTGCTTCGGCTTCATCGGCTTTCTGGATGACTACACCAAGCTGGTGAAGAAGCGTAATCTGGGCCTGACTTCACTGCAGAAGGCGCTGCTTCAGATGGCGGCATCCGCCCTGTATCTTTACATCCTGTACCGTCAGGGCGTTATGACTGCCGAACTGTACATCCCCTTTGTAAATGTGTCTGTCGCCGTGCATCCTGTGCTGTACATTTTCTTTGCCATGTTTGTCATGGTGGGCTGTGACAACGCGGTCAACCTGACCGACGGTGTGGACGGCCTGTGCAGCAGCGTCACGATTCCCGTGATGGTGTTCTTTGCCGCGGCTGCCGTAGCCATGGGCCGGTTTGACCTGGCTGTGGTTCCCGCCGCACTGGTGGGCGGCCTGGTGGCTTACCTGTTCTACAACTGGCATCCTGCCAAGGTCTTCATGGGAGACACCGGCAGCCTGTTTCTGGGCGGCATGGTCTGCGCTCTGGCCTTCGCACTGGATATGCCCCTGATCCTGATCCTGGTGGGCTTTATCTACATCATCGAGACCCTTTCCGTGATCCTGCAGGTTGGTTATTTCAAGGCTACCCACGGCAAGCGACTGTTCAAGATGTCTCCCATCCATCATCATTTTGAGATGTGCGGCTGGAAGGAAGAGAAGATCGTCATCTCTTTCACCCTGGTTTGTACTGTGATGTGCATCCTGGCCTGGTTCGGCATTCAGGGCCTGATCGCATAACATTCATTTTCAACCATATTAAGGAAAGGAGCCCATTTATGGCAGCAGAGCGCACTCTGTATGCCAAAGAGGACCGCCGAAATATCGGCGAAAGTGTGGACATTCCCTTTCTGATTCTGGTATTGCTTCTGCTGATCGTGGGGCTTACCATGCTGTATTCGGCAAGCTTTGCCCAGAGCGAGTATGACACCGGATACCAGATTTCTACCAAATACCTGCAAAAGCAGGCGGTCTGCGCCGTGATTGGCCTCATCGCTATGGGAGCCTTCAGCCGGGTTCCGGCCCAGGTTTGGCAGCGCAGCGCCTGGCTTCTGTATATCGTCAGCATCGTGCTGCTGCTTTCTGTGCTGGTCATCGGCCAGGAGGTCAACGGCGCAAAGCGCTGGATCAACCTGGCGGGCATCCAGTTCCAGCCATCAGAGGTGGCAAAATTCACCATGATTGTGCTGTTCGCCCGACTGACCATACGCTTCGGAGCCGATGCAAAGAAATTCCGCTTCGGGGTTCTTGGCTTCGGCTGTGCCCTGATGGGGATTCTGGTGCCTCTGGCGCTGGAGAAGCATCTTTCGGCGATCATGCTCATGGGCATGGTGGCCGTGGTGATGATGTATGTGGCCGGTACCAGCCCCAAATGGCTCCTGGCGGGAGCCGGGGCGGCGGCGCTGTTCGTCATAATTTACATCAGCTTTATGGGCTATGCCGGTGACCGTGTCACGGCATGGCTCCATCCGGAGGCGGACCCGGGGGATACCAGGTATCAGATCCTCCAGTCGCTGTACGCCATCGGGTCCGGGGGTCTCTTCGGGCTGGGCTTTGGAAAGAGCAGGCAGAAATACCTGTACCTGCCCTTTCAGTATAACGATTATATCTTTGCCATTATCTGCGAGGAGCTGGGACTGGTGGGGGCGCTGCTGATCATCGCGCTTTTTGCCCTGACCATCCTGCGGGGATACTGGATCGCCCTTCGGGCAGCAGACCGGTTTTCCACGGTGCTGGCCGCAGGGCTTACCACCCTCATTGCGGTTCAGACCATTCTGAATCTGTGTGTGGTAACCAATTTGCTGCCCTCCACAGGCATCGCGCTGCCCTTCTTCTCCTATGGAGGAACGGCGCTGGCGGTGAATCTGGGGGAGATGGGAATCATTCTGAGCATTTCCAGACAGCGCAGCCAAGTCAAAAAACAGGAGGTTATCCTATGAATGTGATTTTAACCTGCGGCGGTACTGCCGGACATATCAATCCGGCCATCGCAGTTGCCAATATGATTAAGGAAAGACACCCGGACTGCAACATCCTCTTTATCGGCGCCTCGGGCCATATGGAGGAAAAGCTCGTTCCCAACGCAGGCTATGAGCTCAAGTGCCTGCCGGTGTCCGGCCTGAGCCGCCAGAAGAATCTGGAGGCCATCAGGAAGAATTTCAATGCCATCAAGTGTGTCCTCAGTGCAGTGGGGCGCTGCAAGAAGATCATCCGGGAATTTGGGCCCGATGTGATCATCGGTACCGGCGGCTATGCCAGCTTCCCGGCTCTCTATGCCGGCCATCAGTTGGGCATCCCCACCTGTGTCCACGAGGCCAACGCCCTGCCCGGCCTGACCACCAAGATGGCGGCAGGCATCGCCGACCGGGTCATGGTCTGCTTCGAAGAGAGCCGGCAGTATTACAAGAACCCTGAGAAGGTCAGCGTCGTCGGTATGCCCATCCGTCAGGAATTTCTGAGCCTGACCCGGGAGGAGGCAAGAAATCAGCTGAAGCTGGGTAATCGCCAGCTGGTGGTTTCTGCCTTCGGCAGCCAGGGCGCCAAGGTTATGAACGAGACGATGGCAGACCTCTTTGCCATGGAGCAGAAGGATGATTTCCCCTTCCATCACATCCACGCCGTGGGCAGCTTCGGCTGGGGCTGGATGCCGGAGCGGGTCAAGCACAACGGTGTGGATCTGGAGCACAGCCCGGAGATCGACATGCGGGAGTATATCTATGATATGCCCCTGGTGATGGTGGCTGCGGATGTGGTCATCGGCCGTGCGGGCTCTGCCACCTGCAATGAGATCGCTGCTGCAGGCACTCCCTGCATCCTGATTCCTTCCCCCAATGTGACCAACAACCACCAGGAGAAGAATGCCCGGGTGCTGGAAAACAGCGGCGGCGCTGTGGTGGTGCTGGAAAAGGACTGCTCCGCCGAAAAAATCTACGGCGAAGTGACTGAGCTGCTGGCAGATTCCAAGCGCAGAAGTGAAATGTCCAAGGCCCTGAAGGGCCTGGTGAAGGTGGACGCGACAGAGCGGATCTGTGACATTCTGGAGGAGCTGGTCAAGGCCTGACCCCGCCGGAGGAGGAAAAATATGGATACCAAAAAGAAGAAGCGGCCCGAAGATCCGAGAAAGCGGAGCCGTACCGCAGCCCGGGGCGGAGCATCTGGTTCCCGCCGCAGTCAGCCGGAACGCAAGCGGCAGCCTGCAGCCCAGGAGCAGCGGACAGCCCGCCGTCAGGAGCAGAGCACCCGGCGTCCCCGGGAGCGTGCTGCTGAAGCGGAACTGCAGCAGCGCCGCCAGATGGAGGCGGTTGCATCCGATGCACCGGAGATGGTGTTCCGGATGGACGCCCAGGAAGAAAAGAAGAAGCCTGAGCCCCTGCCGCAGGACCCTGTGGAAGCAAAGCGGGAGCAGCAGCGCCGCCGCTCCGCCCAGCGGACCCAGGAGCGAAGGAAGCAGGCCTCCCGCCGCTCCAGAGCCCCCAGGGTGGTCTACACCCAGCCCAAGCCCTTTAACCTGAACCGGCTGCTGCTGCAGCTGGCGGCGGTGATGGCGGTGGTCATTGCCATCAGCCTGGGACTTTCCGTATTCTTCAAGGTGGAGAATGTGGTGGTCTACGGCAACAAGGCCTATACCCCCTGGGCTGTTCAGAATGCCTCCGGCATAGAAGGCGGTGAGAAGCTGCTGACCTTCGGCAGAATCCGCGCCAGCGGCAAGATCAAAGCAGAACTTCCTTATGTGGATACGGTGCGGATCGGAATAACTTTGCCGGATACGGTTAATATTTATATTACGGAGTACGATGTGGTTTACGCCATCAAGGACCAGAATGCGGCCTGGTGGCTGATGACCTCTGACGGCCGTGTGGTGGAGCAGACGGACGCCGGTACGGCCAGCGGCTATACTAAGGTGCTGGGCGTGGAGTTGGACCATCCCGTGGTCGGTGAGCAGGGTATTGCATATCAGGAGATCACCTTTGATGATGCCAGTTCCACCGCGCCCACTGCGTCGCTGCTGGAGACCGAGCCTCCCGTCACCGTCACGCCGGCCGAACGGCTGAGCGCGTCGCTGAACATTCTCGAAGCGCTGGAGCTGAATGATATGGTCGGCCTGATCGCCAGTGTGGACGTCACGACGCTGACCAACATCGAGCTTTGGTACGGCAATCAGTACCAGATCCGTCTGGGCGATACCGGCAGGCTCGACTACAAAATCACCTGCATGACCCAAGCCATCGCCCAGCTCAGCGACTATCAGACGGGCATTCTGGATGTCAGTTTCGTCACCTGGGAGGACCAGGTGGGCTATACGCCCTTTGAGTGATTTTGTAAGAAAATTGTAAATTCTACGCTGAAAGTTTAGAATTAATATTGACCAAAAGGATTTTTCGGGATAGAATATATGGGTACGAACAAAAATAGACGTAAAACCAGCAAAACAAACGCAGTTGCTGAAAAACGATACATAGGAGGAGAGATTATGTCCGAATCTTTGCAGGAGCGCGTAGTTAAAATTAAAGTGATTGGTGTCGGCGGCGCCGGCAACAATGTTATTAACCGTATGATCGAGGCCGGCGTAGACGGCGTGGATTTTGTCGTTGTCAACACCGATAAGCAGGACCTGAACAAGTCCAAGTGCCCCAACAAGATGCAGATCGGTGAGAAGCTCACCGGCGGTATGGGCGCAGGCTCCAAGCCCGACATTGGCAAGAAGTCCGCTGAGGAATCCCGTGCTGAAATCGCCAAGCTTCTGGAAGGCACCGATATGGTCTTCATCACCGCCGGTATGGGCGGCGGCACCGGCACCGGCGCAGCTCCCATCGTGGCTGAGCTGGCCCACGAGGCAGGCATTCTGACCGTCGGCGTCGTGACTAAGCCCTTCAAGTTCGAGGGTGCAAACCGTATGCGTCAGGCTGAGCAGGGTATCGCCGATCTGAACGGCAAGGTCGACTCCCTGATCATCATCCCCAATGACCGCCTGAAGTACGTTACCGATCAGAAGATCACCTTCGCCAACGCTTTCGGCATCGCTGACGATGTGCTGAAGCAGGCTGTGGCCTCCATTTCCGAGCTGGTCGGCTTCTCCGAGCATGTGATCATCAACCTGGACTTCGCTGACGTCTCCGCCGTCATGAAGGACGCAGGCCGCGCCCACATGGGCGTGGGCACCGCTTCCGGCCGCGAGAAGGCTGAGCAGGCTGCCCAGGCTGCCATCGCAAGCCCCCTGCTGGAGACTGCCATCAACGGCGCTACCGGCGTTCTGGTCAACGTCACCGGTTCTTCCGAGATGACTCTGGACGACGTCGAGACTGCTGCCGGTATCGTGCAGGAAGCTGCAAACCCCGATGCAAACATCATCTTCGGCGCTACCTGCTCCGACGAGTTCCAGGACGAGATGCGCGTCACCGTCATCGCCACCGGCTTTGACCAGGCTTCCTTCCGTCCCGCTGTCAAGGCTGCCCCCGCTGCCGCGAAGGCTGCTGCTCCCGCAGCAAAGGCTCCTGTGGAGGACGACATCGACGCTCCCGTGGTGACCAAGCCCGTTGAGAAGCCCGCTGACATCGGCGATATTGACGAGATCTTCAAGATCTTCGGCCGCTAATGATGGATTTAACATCCCGTCCCTTCCGGGACGGGATGTTTGCTGTATGACGAAAGGATTGTTATGGGAGCATACGAAGCCCTGGCGGAAAGCTATGACCGCCTGACAAACGATGTGGACTACGAGGCCACTGTGGATTTTTATATGCAGATCCTTCAGCGGGAGGGGCTGAAGCCCCGGACCGTTGTGGATCTGGCCTGCGGCACAGGCTCCGTGACGGCAATTCTGGCCCGGAAGGGTTACCGGGTCACCGGCGTGGATATGTCCGAGGAGATGCTCACCGTGGCTGCCATGAAGAGCTGCGATCTGAACCCCATGCCCATGTTCTCCTGCCAGTATTTGCAGGAGCTTCGGCTGCCCAGAGCGGTGGATATGGCCGTCTGTGCCCTGGACAGCCTGGACTATATTCTCGACCCTGCCGACTGCAAAGAAGCCATCCGGCGGGCCTATAGAGCCCTGAATCCCGGCGGCATCTTCATCTTCGATGTCAATACTCCCGAAAAACTCCGGGCCATGGACGATCAGGTATTCCTGGACGAGGATGACGATGTCTACTGCGTCTGGCGGGGAGAATTTGACGAGGAAACCAATATTTGCTCCTACGGCATGGATCTGTTCCAGCGGGAAGGGGGGCTGTGGCGCCGGTCCTTTGAAGAGCACCGGGAATACGCCTATTCTCAGGAACAGCTGACCGGCTTCCTGAAGGATGCCGGTTTTACAAATATTGAAGTATACGCAGACCGTGAGTTTGTTGCCCCCAGACCGGGGGAACAGCGGATATACCTCAAAGCAAGAAAGGGATCAATCCGCACGGCAAAATAAAAACAAACGCATTCCGGCAACTGTCGGAATGCGTTTTGTAGTGGATTATATAGGTTTGTCGTTGTTGAAAGCTTGCCGAAACTGCGTATCAGTCATGAATTGGGAAAGTCTTTCTTTCAATTCTGGCTGAATGGTGACAAACAGAAAGTCATCAGTAAGTTGCGGCAAGGAGATGCTATTCCGGATTTTCTGAATGTTGACCGGCATTTTTGAGAAATATACGTAGGAAATGGTTTGGTGTTGTCCTGCAGGAGTTTGATTGTTCGTTCCAACAAAATGAACATCATGCCAGGACATAGAGAATCTCTTACGCAGCGGAATGCTAACGCATATTCCATCGCAGTCAAATGAAATGCGTGTAAACAATAGCAGCTTATATGGGAATAGAATCAAATATAGAAATAAGGAAATTAAATACAGTATTTCAAGGCGAGTTTCAAAAGAAACGGCAAGGGCGATAATTGGCATGAGTGGAATCAAAACTCTTCCGTAAGAAAATCCGGACGAGTAATATACAAGAAGAAAAGAATGTTCCTTTTTCTTAAGCATCATCAAATCACCCCTGTCCTTCATTATAATTTGTAGTAGTCTAAAATACAAGTGTGTGTATTAATGTGTTCTATATTGCGGTTTTGATGGTAATGCTGTATAATAAACCAAATTCGAAAAGGAGGAAACAGCGGTTATATTCATCGCTGGAACGATATGAACGATTACTTAGTGCGCGGTATGAGCATGGACGGTTTTGTAAAGGCCGTGGCCATTCGCTCCACCGAGATGGTTAAAAGAGGCGCCCAGATTCAGGGCACCACCCCCAACGCCACTGCGGCCTTTGGACGGGCTCTGACGGCTGCTTCCATGATGGGCAATATGCAGAAGGTGGAAAACGGTTCCATGACCATGCAGATCAAGGGTGACGGCCCCATCGGCTCCATCACCTGCGTCTCCGATCCCGTGGGCAATGTCCGGGGCTTTGTTGCCGAGCCCAATGTTCCTCTGGTGGAAAAGTACCCCGGCAAGCTGGATGTGGGCGCCACGGTTGGTACCGACGGCACCTTGACGGTGATCCGTGACCTGCAGATGAAGGAGCCCTATGTGGGTTCCATCCGGCTGGTCTCCGGCGAGATCGGCGACGATGTGACGGCCTATTTTGTCCAGAGTGAGCAGGTTCCCACTGCCTGCGCCCTGGGTGTGCTGGTGGACACGGACTGCTCCGTGAAAGTGGCAGGCGGCTATCTGCTGCAGCTGCTGCCCGGTGCTCCCGATGAGGTTATCGATAAGCTGGAGGCAGGCATTCAGCGTGCCGGCGCCGTGACCGCCATGCTGGAGGCTGGAATGACTCCCGAGGACATTCTGGGCCAGGTCTGCGGTGATCTGGGCGTGGTGTTCATGGAGACTACGGAGGTCGGCTATAAATGCTACTGCTCCCGGGAGCGGGTGGAATCCGCCCTGATCAGCCTGGGCCGCAAGGAACTGGGTGAAATCGCCGATGAAGGCAGGGAATTCCCTGTGGAATGCCAGTTCTGTGATACCGTTTATAAATTCACCCCCGAAGATATCCAGGAATTGATAAAAAACAGTTGACAAATCGAAAAAGTCTGCTATAATTGGTGGAGTTGAGCCCGCACGGGTTGATTTGAAAAGAGCTTTGAAAAAAGTTGAAAAAACTTGAAAAAAGTTCTTGACAAATCAAAAAGTGTGTGGTAAGATATCTAAGTCGCTGAGATGTGCAGTGCACAGCGAAGCGAAAACGGGAGCATAGCTCAGCTGGGAGAGCATCTGCCTTACAAGCAGGAGGTCACAGGTTCGAGCCCTGTTGTTCCCACCACCAAATATGGCCCTGTGGTGCAGTCGGTTAGCACGCCAGCCTGTCACGCTGGAGGTCGACGGTTCGAGTCCGTTCGGGGTCGCCAAATAAATACGCATCTGCGTGTTTTGAGCAAGAGAAATCTTGCTCAACATGCCTCTGTAGCTCAGTAGGTAGAGCAGCGGACTGAAAATCCGCGTGTCGTTGGTTCGATTCCGACCGGAGGCACCACGGTTCCACGAAAGTGGAACCGCAGATGCGGGTGTAGCTCATCCGGTAGAGCGCCACCTTGCCAAGGTGGAGGTAGCGAGTTCGAGCCTCGTCACCCGCTCCAAAATAAGGAACGCACCGCGTTCCTTATTTCATATGGTACCGTAGCCAAGTGGTAAGGCCCCGGTCTGCAAAACCGTTATTCGCCAGTTCAAATCTGGCCGGTACCTCCAAAAAGAAACGCACACCTAATGGTGTGCGTTTTCTTTTTGGAGAAATCAAGGACGGACAGATTTGAAGATTTAAATGCAGCGCGGATGAGCGCTGCCGCCGACGGCTCGACGGAGGCGAAAAATGCAAACAAATCTGGCCGGTACCTCCCAAAATTCCGAGTGCGACAGCATTCGGGATTTTGGAGGAAGTAATAGTGAAGCAGTAAAGAACGAAGGGAACGAATAGGATAGCAAGCCCAATACTGGATAAGTCGAAAATATTTGCATTGCGGATCATTCAGGTATGCAATGAAGTAAAAAAGGTATAAGAAAGAATCCATTATAAAACGACCTGCTTTGGCAGGTCGTTTTTGCAATTTCCTAACGGTTCAGATACCAGACACCAAAATTCAGATACGCCGCGAAGGTCAGCCAGAGCAGATAGGGAATCTGAAGCTTCGCTGCGAGACGGTCGGTTCTGCTAAACACAACGATCATCCACAAAACCAGACCCCACAGCAGCAACAGCCAGAGGAGTGCAAATCCAAACCGCTGCATGTTGAAAAAAATCAGACTCCAGAAGAAATTGACGGCAAGCTGAATGATATAAAGATTCAGCCCCATGCTGCGGTCCGCAGATGGTGGCGCCAGATAGATTCTTGCAGAACCAATGCCCATCAGCGCATATAAAATGCCCCAGACAATGGGGAAAACAAAGGATGGCGGCGACAGGGGAGGCTGAAGGATCTGCTCGTTGAACAGCTTCATGCCATCTTTGGTAAGCCACCCTGAGAGGGCGCCCACAGCCTCTGCAAGCAGAATTCCGATTGTGTAGATTTTCCAAGGTTTTGTCCTCATCAATGATCACCCGGTGATAGATTATGCCAATCTGATACGGGGTATACAGAAACGGATGAAAAGAAAATTTAGCAGATTCGTGTCAAATAACCTAAAATATGATATGATAGGAAATATGAGAGGAGGTTGCTTATGGAACAGAAGAGAATTACGTCGGGTTGTCTGAAATATCAGGACCTGATCGCCCAGATGACCCTGGAGGAAAAGGCATCGCTGATGTCCGGTGCGAATTTCTGGCATACCAAAGCGGTGGAGCGGCTGGGTATTCCCGGCATGATGCTTACCGACGGTCCCCACGGACTGCGCAAGCAGGGGGGCCAGGCGGATCATTTGGGGCTGAATCAGTCCGTACCTGCCACCTGCTACCCCACCGCGGCGGGACTTGCCAACACCTGGGATGAGGCGCTGTTGGAGGAAATGGGCAAATCTCTGGGCCTGGAGGCCGCCAGCGAGGGAGTCAGCGTCCTGCTGGGTCCCGGCGTCAACATCAAGCGCAGTCCCCTGTGCGGCAGAAACTTTGAGTATTTTTCTGAGGATCCGTATCTTGCCGGCAAAATGGCGGCGGCCCTGATCCGGGGTATCCAGAGCAACGGCATCTCCGCCTGCGTCAAGCATTACGCCGCCAACTCCCAGGAGCTGCGGCGGATGAGCAACGATTCTGTGGTGGACGAGCGGACCCTGCGGGAGATTTATCTGCCAGCTTTTGAGATGGCGGTGAAGGAGGGCGGTGTCAAGTGTCTGATGACTTCCTACAACCGGGTCAACGGCACCTATGCCCATGAAAATGAGCATCTGCTGCGGGAGATTCTCTATGGTGAGTGGGGCTATGAGGGTGTCGTGGTCTCTGACTGGGGTGGTAATAATGACCGGGTGGCTTCTGTCAAAGCAGGCGGTACTCTGGAAATGCCCTCTTCCAACGGCCAGACTGACCGCCATATTGTGGAAGCGGTACGCTCCGGCGTTCTGGAGGAGCGGCTTCTGGATGAACAGGTGGACCGGCTGCTGGAGTTAGAATTTGTGACCCGTCCCCATGTGATCGGCAAATCCTATGACCGGGAAGCACATCATGCTGTTGCTACCGCAGTTGCGGAAAAGACGGTCGTATTGCTGAAGAACGAGGATGGCATCCTGCCTTTGCAGAAGGAGAAAACCATTGCGGTCATTGGCGGCTTCGCCAAAACGCCCCGGTATCAGGGGGCGGGCAGCTCCCGGGTTAACCCCACAAAGCTGGAAAATGGTCTGGACGCCCTGAAAGCCATCGGAGCCAAGGTGACAGGCTACGCACCCGGTTTCCGCCGGGGGGGCAAAATGGACCCGATGCTGATCCGCCAGGCCTGCAATCTGGCAAAAAAAGCTGATGTGGTGCTGCTGTGGCTGGGGCTGGATGAGGGAGGCGAGGCTGAAGGTATTGACCGGGAGAGCATGAAGCTGCCGGAAAACCAGTTGGCGCTGCTGGATGCGCTGGCTCAGGTGAATGACCGCATTGTGGTGGTGCTCAGTTGCGGCTGCAGCGTGGAAATGCAGTGGGATAATCAGGTGAAGGCGCTCGTCCACGGATATCTGGGCGGTCAGGCCGGCGCTCTGGCCATGGCGAGGCTGCTGACCGGTGCAGTGAACTTCAGCGGCAAACTGTCCGAAACGATCCCCATGTGTTATGCCGAAATGCCCTCGGCACCCTGGTATCCGGGGCTGGAAGCCACTTCAGAATACCGGGAGGGCCTGTATGTGGGCTACCGCTATTTCGACACGGCGCTCAGGGCTGTAAAGTATCCCTTCGGCCACGGTCTGAGCTATACGCCTTTTGAATACAGCGCTTTGGAAATCTGCGAGGATCGTGTCAGATTCCGCATCCGCAATACCGGAGCTGTTTCCGGTGAGGAGGTAGCCCAGCTGTACATCCATGCCGGGACGGGCGGCATGTTCCGCCCCGCGCAGGAGCTGAAGGGCTTTGCCCGGGTGGCTCTGGAGCCCGGGGAGGAAAAGGAAGTGACCATCACAATGGATAGCCGGAGCTTTGCGGTCTGGAGCATTGCAGAAAATGGCTGGGTCGTGGAGCCCGGAGCCTACGAGCTTCGCATCGGCGCTTCCAGCCGGGATATCCGGCTGACAGGCACGGTGACAAAAGAGGGAACCACTTCGGTCAATCCCTATGAGGGGGCGATCTTCTCCCCCTATTACAGCGGTGAGGTTCAGAATATCCCCGATGACGTCTTCGCGGCGTTGCTTGGCCGGGAGATCCCCAATGGCAAATGGGACCGCAGCGGCCCCATCGGCTTCAATGACACCATCTCCCAGGGGTTCTATTTGTCCGGTGGTGTGGGAAAGTACATCTATAATCTGCTTTCCGCTGCCCATCAGGTGCTGATGGCTCTGGGGCATAAGGAAAAGGCAAACGATCTGATGTTCATCATGAACCTTCCCTGGCGGGGCATTGCCCGGATGTCCGGTGTGCTGACAGATGAGCAGGTATGCGCGCTGCTTGAGATGGTCAATCGCCGCAAAGGCGGATTCCGGAGATTTGCGGCAAGTCTCCTGAAAAAATAATAAAACAATTCCCCAACCGAGGTTGGGGAATTGTTTTTGCAGATACACACTTTTGGGGGGCATTTTGCCGATGCACATGCGGATCATATCAGGCGAAAAAGAGAGGATGTGCTCCTGTGTCCCTCATAGGAGCAAACCGCAGTGTGAAGGATTTTGAAAGAGGTGAGGAGTGAAAAAAACACTGCTTGGTCCTCGCTGTTCCGGAGATCGATCTGCATCGGCAGAAGGAGATTGAAAGAGGTTAGCTAATGCTAACTTTCTTATAATATACACGAAAACCGTAATCTTGTCAAGGGAAATTTGCAAAAATAGTGTGAGGAGCATCTGAAAACCGGACCTCTGGGAGGTCCGGTTTGTGTTACTGGGCGGATGCCTCGGGGCCGAAGAAATCCCCCAGGGCTTTCAGATATACTTCCTGGTCTGCGGGGAAACTCAGACCGTGTCCCGCGCCGGGAATGAGTACCAGCTGCTTACGGGAGACGCAGGCTTCGTAGTTTTCCCGGCTCATGGAGCAGGGGACAAAGTCGTCTGCTTCGCCGTGGAAGAAGATCGCGGGCACCTGGCAGCTTTTTACAGCTTCTACGGAGCTGGTTTCCTCCAAATCAAAATGGCCGTAGAGCCGCGCTCCGAGCCTGACAAAGGGATACAGCAGATCGGCAGGCAGATTCATTCCACGGATGGTGTTTTTGATGATGCTCCGGGCGCTGCTGAAGCCGCAGTCGGCGAGGACGCCGATGACATTGGGGGGAAGAGGCTGTCCGGCTGCAATCAGCACTGTGGAGGCCCCCATGGAGATGCCCGTCAGAATGATTTTGACATCGGGACCGAAATGCTCCAGCATAAAATCCACCCAGCGCAGGCAATCCCGGTGCTCGTTGATGCCGAAGCTGATGACTGTTCCGTCGCTGCGGCCGCTGCCCCGCTGATCTACAATAAAGGCGCTGCGCCCCAGGGCGAAGCAGCGCTTGACGCCGCCGCTGAGATCCCGCTGGGCACTGCCCCGGTAGCCATGGAACATCAGCTCTATGGGCGCGCCGGGGGCGTATTCATAGTAATTGGCATAGAGGTTCAGCCCGTCAAAGGAGGTGATCCGGAATTCCTCATGGGGCATGGTCTTCACTTCCTGGGTCCAGCCCTCCAGAAGCTCCCGGTAGGGCTCATAAACCTCGCCCTGGGGCAGGGGAGTTGTCTGCCGGATCCCGTTTTTGGGCCTGGGTACATAAAAGGCGATGTGGAAGCAGATCAGCGGAATGATCAGAAAAAACAGGATCCCCAGCACGAGGAGGAGCAGAAAAAAGGCCATTGCGTCCATCTCCGTTTCGTATTTTGGTTATTATACATCCGAAAGAATGGTTTTGGCAATGGGGAATTACAGAAAAGCCGTTGCATTTTTACGCAAGCTGTGCTATTATGAAAAAACATATTGCTTGCTGAAGCAAAAAGAAGGATGTTTTTATGAAAAAATTTATATACACTCTTTTGACAATTGTGTTTGTGGGCATTTTTGCCTATGCTGCATGGCAGTTGATCTCCACCATCGTCGAATACGAAGCCGGTGACAGCGCCTATGAGGGACTGAACCAGTATGTTTCCATTCAGACGGAACCTGAGGTCGAGGAAACCCAGGCCCCCGAGGAGATTTCCCCGGACACCACGGGCGAAACTACGGACGAACCGGAGTCCACCGACCAGACCGAAGCTACCGAACCGCTTACACTGGCAGAGCAGGCAGGCATTTCCGTGGATTTTGACAGCCTGCTGAAAATGAATCAGCATACCGCAGGCTGGCTTTATATCGCAGATACCAAGATTAACTATCCCGTTGTCCAGGCATATGACAACATGTACTACCTGAGAAGACTCTTCGACGGCACGCGCAATACTGCCGGCTGCCTGTTTGTGGATGAGCGCTGCGCCGGTGATTTTTCTGAGCTCAACAGCATCATCTATGGCCATAACATGCGAAACGGCTCCATGTTCGCCGACCTGGCCAAGTACAAGAAGCAGGATTACTTCGATGAGCATCCCGAGGGCCTGCTGCTGACGCCGGACGGAGATTACCGGATCGTGTTCTTCTCCGGATATGTGCTGAAGGTCAGCGGCCAGGACGCCTGGAGAACCTCCTTTACGGAGTCGCTTTACGAGGAGTGGCTGGAGGACATCACGGAAAAATCCATGTTTGAGTGCGACATCGTCCCGGAGACCACCGACCGGATCCTGACCCTGTCCACCTGCAGCTATGAATTTGCCAACGCACGGTTTGTCCTCCACGGAATCCTGGTTCCGGAAGAGACAGAAGTTGAAAATGCGGAATGATCCAATGCGGCACGCCGGATGGCGTGCCGCATTTTTTCAGCGTCATATGCTTCGTTCAGGGACATATAGATACAAAAAGGAAAGCTTTTGCAGACACAACACAGGCATACTTTTTGTGTTTTGGAATTAAAAAGATTCTGCTTGAAATTGCAGTCGAATTAGATAAAATGGTATTAGGTACTATTTGGTTTTGTGGCTGAAAAATGGTAACCAAAACAGGAAAAGGAGGGAATGGAGCAAAAGGAATCGATACGTCCAGTTTTGTCAAGTTGTCCCCAAAAGTGCGGTAAATTCCGACAATTTCAGAAAGAAGGTTGATTTTCATGTTTGAAAAGGTTTTTAAGCTGTCTGAGAACAAGACTACCGTAAAAACTGAGATCGTGGCCGGCGTCACCACATTCATGACCATGGCCTACATCATCGCACTGAATCCGAATCTGCTGACCAACTTCGACACCGGAAGCGCCCTGTGGAACGGCGTATTCCTGGCAACCTGCATCGCATCTGCTATCGGTACCCTTGTGATGGCCTTCCTGGCCAATAAACCCTTCGTCATGGCTCCCGGTATGGGCCTGAACAGCTTTTTCGCAGTGGTGGTGGGCAACATTGCCGCTGCCACCGGAATGACCTATGTGGCCGGCTTCCAGGCTGCTCTGGTTATTATCGCTGTTGAAGGCGTCGTGTTCCTGATCCTTTCCATCTTCAACATCCGTGAAAAAATCGTGGAGGCCATTCCTTTGGGCATCCGCCTGGGCATCTCTCCCGCCATCGGCATCATGCTGCTGAACATCGGCTTCGGCTCCAATGCGGGCATCTACTCCGAGACCGGCGGCCCCTTCTACATGATGCGTGATTTCTTCGGCGCGCTGACTCCCAGTGTCATCCAAGGCGCCATGGGCTCCGGCTACAGCGCCATGATCCTGACCGTTGTTACCACCTTTGTTGGCCTGTTCGCCATTCTGGCACTGGACCACAAGAAGGTCAAGGGCTCTGTGCTGTATGGCATGCTCATTGCCTCCGTGGTCTACTGGATCGGCCAGTTTGTTTTCCTGGGTACAAATCCCTTCGCAGCCCTGGCAACCGCATCCTTTGTGCCTCCCTTTGCTGACATGGCTGAGACCACTCTGTTTAAGCTGAATTTCGCTGGCTTCCTGGAAATCGGCTGGTTCACCGCCATCTCCCTGATCATCACCTTCTGCATCATCGATATGTTTGACACCATCGGCACTCTGGTTGGTACCGCATCCCGTGCAGGCATGATCGATGAGAAGGGCAACATGCCCAACATGAAGGAAGCTTTGATCTCTGATGCAGTGGGCACCATTGCCGGCGCTGTCACCGGCACCTCCACTGTTACCACCTTCGTCGAGTCCGCTTCCGGTGTGGAAGCCGGCGGTCGTACGGGTCTGACTGCCCTGGTTTCCGGTCTGCTGTTCCTGGCCTGCATCTTCCTGGCTCCTGTGGTTGCAATCATCCCCGCAGCTGCTACCTCCGCTGCTCTGATCTATGTTGGCATCCTGATGCTGGGTGGCCTGAGCAAGGTTGATTTCGGCGACATGACCCAGCTGGCTCCCGTTTCTGTCATGCTGATCTGTATGCCCATCTCCGGCTCCATCGGCCACGGCATCGGCCTGGGCATGATCCTCTACACCGTCATGAAGGTCCTGCAGGGCAAGGCAAAGGATGTCTCCTGGCTGACCTATGCCATTTCTGCATTGTTCGTCATCAAGTTCTTCCTGGTCGTATAACCCTCCGGTATAACATAATCAGCCCCGAAGCTTCGGCTTCGGGGCTTTTCCGTATTGTAGGGTGGCGATGCATACATCGCCACCCTACGAAGGTTTTTCGACATTAGAAAGCGCGCTGCCATGCAGCGCGCTTGAGTGTCTTACAGTTCGCAGTTACCGACGGTTCTGGGGAAGGGGATGGAGTCGCGGATGTTGCCGATACCGGTCATGTACATCACGATGCGCTCAAAGCCCAAGCCGAAGCCGGCATGACGGCAGGAGCCGTACTTGCGCAGGTCCATGTAGAAGCCATAGTCCTCGGGGTTCATGCCCAGCTCTTCGATACGGTTCTTCAGGATATCGTAATTGTCCTCACGCTGGGAGCCGCCGGTGATTTCACCGACGCCGGGAACCAGGCAGTCTACGGCGGCGACGGTCTTACCGTCGGGATTCAGCTTCATGTAGAAAGCCTTGATCTCCTTGGGATAGTCAGTGACAAAGACGGGCTTCTTGAAGATTTCCTCGGTCAGGAAACGCTCATGCTCGGTCTGCAGATCGCAGCCCCAGCTGACGGGATAGTCGAACTTATCATTGTGCTGCTCCAGCAGAGCCACGGCATCGGTGTAGGTGATGCGGCCGAAGTCATTGTTCAGGACGTTATTCAGACGGTCCAGCAGACCCTTATCCACAAACTGGTTGAAGAAAGCCATTTCCTCGGGAGCATGCTCCAGAACGTAGGAAATGATATACTTCAGCATATCCTCTTCCACACGCAGCAGGTCGTCCAGATCGGCAAAAGCCATTTCAGGCTCGATCATCCAGAACTCAGCTGCATGACGGGTGGTGTTGGAATTCTCGGCGCGGAAGGTGGGGCCGAAGGTGTAGATGTTGCGGAATGCCATGGCAAAGGTCTCGCCGTTGAGCTGGCCGGAAACAGTCAGGTTGGTGGGCTTGCCGTAAAAGTCCTTGGAGAAATCGACCTTACCATCCTCGGTCAGGGGAATGTTTGCCAGATCCAAAGTGGTGACCTGGAACATCTCGCCAGCGCCTTCACAGTCAGAGCCGGTGATCAGGGGAGTGTGGACGTAAACGAAGTCACGGTCCTGGAAGAACTGGTGGATAGCCATGGCAGCGAGGCTGCGAACGCGGAATACAGCCTGGAAGGTGTTGGTCCGGGGACGCAGATGGGTGATGGTGCGCAGGAACTCCATGGAGTGGCGCTTGGGCTGCAGGGGATAGTCGCCGGTGGAGGGACCCTCAACGGTGACGTTCTTGGCCTGAATCTCAAAGGGCTGCTTGGAATCGGGAGTCAGAACGAGGGTGCCCTTGATGATCAGTGCAGCGCCAATGTTGATCTTGGAGATTTCCAGGAAATTCTCGATGGCGTCGGTATAAACCACCTGGACGGGGTTGAAATAAGTACCGTCATTGAGCATGATGAAGCCGAACTGCTTGCTGGGACGGCGGTTGCGGACCCAGCCGCCGATCTCAACTTCGGTGTCAGCGTATTTTTCGGTGTTCTTGTAAAGCTCGCGAACAGAAATCAGTTCCATATGTCTAACCTCTCTTGTTGCTGAAAATATAGATTAGTATACGTCAAATTGGAGGAATTTACAAGAGGGAAACGAAATTTTTATGAAAAATAATCAAAGAATTATTCGGAATCAATGATGACCGCCGGGAGTTCGGCTTCTGCGGCATTCTTCAGGCCTGAACGGGATAGACGAATACTTACCAATGTGGTGCTGACTGCGGTTACCAAAAGCAGTACGGCCACGCAGACCACGATAAACCTCTTTACGTCTCTGTTCAGCCAACCTCTTCGGATACCAACGATGGTCCAGAAGGCGAGAGCTGCAAAACAAGCAAGTACACCGCAAATGATGGTGATGGCAAAGCGATAACCGATCACATTCATGACGAAAAGGATAACAATAGGCAGATACAGGCCGAACAATGCCCAGGTACACCGAAAGAGAAGATGGTCTTTACAGACCATGCAGATGATGCCGACAATAACAAAAGGAAGACAGAGTGGTATGGCAACAAGGATGCCGCCCAGCAGCGTCAGAACCAGGAATGCGAGAAGTCCAAAGGACAGCAGAATGATACCGAGAATCCTGGGGATTGACATGAGCGTTTGCGGCGGAGTATCTGTGCAGGCAGAATCCTGAAACGGCTGCGCGGGTGACTCGTTTCCCACGAGCTGGTCCAGCGATACGTCAAAAAGCACACTCATTTTGATCAACCGATCCAGATCTGGAACGGCATTGTTATTTTCCCATTTGCTCACCGACTGGCGGGATACCTCCAGCGCATCAGCGAGGTCGCCCTGGGACATATTGTGTTCTATGCGAAGCCGATAGATGTTTTCACCTAGGTTCATAACGGTACCTCCTTGTTTGTGATGGACTCAGAATATCATTTATTCGATGTAAAGTCTACCAACCGGGCTTGAAAATTTAGCAACCGGCAGTTGCAGTGGGAAAAAGGACATAAAAATCCTCCGATCTTGCGACCGGAGGATTTTGGTTCTGTCAAAAACAGTTAATTGCCGCCCAGGTTGTTGATATCAACCATATTGTTCCCACGCACCCAGCTGCCGCGGGATGCGACGCTGATACGAACCATTGCACGGTCCAGCTTTGCGTGAGCCAGACGGTACTCGGTGTCGGTCAGGGATTCCCTATGGATGATGCCCTCAGCCTTACACTTTGCAGCTTCCGCACGGGCAACGTCAATGGATTCTGCCCACTCGAAGGTGGTGGGAACCAGAGTCACATTGCCGTCGGTGACGCTGATCATGCCGCCGATACAGGCAGCGTAACGCTTGTTGCCGTCAATGACAACGGTGGCACAGCCCATGCCCAGAGGGGCGACACAGTTGATGTGCCGGGCCAGGAATGCCATATCGCCGGTGATGGTCCGAACGATGACCATTTCGGCTGCGCCGTCATAAATCAGGCCGTCGGGGGTGACAATTTTCAGAGGGAAGCTCGTCATGCACCCTCACCGCCCTTGAACTTTGCAACAACCTCGTCGATGGAGCCGGCGTACAGGAAGTAGGACTCGGGGATCTCGTCATGCTTGCCCTCGATGATCTCCTTGAAGGAACGGATGGTGTCCTTCAGGGGGACGTACTTGCCTTCGTAGCCGGTGAACTGTTCCGCGACATGGAAGGGCTGGGACAGGAAACGCTGGACCTTACGGGCACGGTTGACGGTGATTTTGTCAGCCTCGCTCAGTTCGTCCATACCCATGATGGCGATGATGTCCTGCAGTTCCTTGTAGCGCTGCAGAATCTGCTGCACAGCACGGGCGACCTCGTAGTGCTCACCGCCGACAACGTCGGGAGTCAGGATACGGGAGGTGGAGTCCAGGGGATCGACGGCGGGGTAGATACCCAGGGATGCGATACCACGGTCCAGAACGGTGGTTGCGTCCAGGTGGGCGAAGGTGGTAGCGGGAGCGGGGTCAGTCAGGTCGTCAGCAGGGACGTAGACTGCCTGAACGGAGGTAATGGAGCCGTTCTTGGTGGAGGTGATACGCTCCTGCAGGGCGCCCATTTCGGTAGCCAGAGTGGGCTGATAACCGACGGCGGAGGGCATACGGCCCAGCAGTGCGGAAACCTCAGAACCAGCCTGGGTGAAACGGAAGATGTTGTCGATAAACAGCAGCACGTCCTGATGCTTCACATCACGGAAGTACTCTGCCATGGTCAGACCGGACAGGGCGACACGCATACGTGCTCCGGGGGGTTCGTTCATCTGGCCGAAGACCATGGCGGTCTTGGCGATAACGCCGGACTCGGTCATTTCGTTGTACAGGTCGTTACCCTCACGGGTACGCTCGCCGACACCGGTGAAGACGGAGTAGCCGTTGTGAGCGGTTGCGATGTTGTAGATCAGTTCCTGGATCAGAACGGTCTTGCCGACGCCTGCGCCGCCGAACAGACCGATCTTACCACCCTTTGCGTAGGGGCAGATCAGGTCAACGACCTTGATGCCGGTTTCCAGAATCTCGGTAGCGGACTGCTGCTCCTCGTAGGAGGGAGCGGGACGATGGATGGGCCAACGCTCAGAAGTGGCAACGTCGGGCTTCTCATCGATGGGCTGGCCCAGCAGGTTGAACACGCGGCCCAGGCAGTCCTCACCAACGGGAACGGAAATGGAAGCGCCGGTATCGACAGCTTCAGCACCGCGCTGCAGACCGTCGGTGGAGCTCATAGCGATGCAACGGACAATGTTATCACCGATGTGCTGAGCGACCTCAGCGGTGATGATGGTGCCGTTCAGAGGGATTTCGATAGCGGACAGCAGCTCAGGCAGGCAGCCGTCAGCAAAACGGATGTCAAGAACAGGACCCACAACCTGGATCACAGTTCCGATGTTTTTGGCCATAGGATTCAACTCCTTGTGTGAAAATGAGGCTTAAGAGCCTGCGACGATATCGATAATCTCGTTGGTGATGGCTGCCTGACGTGCCCGGTTGAACTTCAGGCTCAGGTCAGCGATCATTTCCTCGGCATTGGAAGTTGCGGAGTCCATAGCGGTCCGGCGGGCAGCCTGCTCAGCGGCACGGCTCTCGCACAGGGCGCCATAGAGGATACCGCCCAGATACTCGGGAACGATTGCCTCAAAGACTTCCTCACTGCCGGGTTCATACAGTGTCACGGAGGAAGGAGTCTTCTTCTCGTGGCCGTCGGGAACCAGAGGCAGCAGCTGCATGGAATCGGGAGTCTGAGACAGAACGGAGACAAAATTAGTGTAGGCCACGTGAATCTCGTCAAATTCACCGTCTTTGAAGGCCTTGCTCAGCTGCTTGGAAATGGAGAAGCAGTCACCGATGGAAACACCGGCTGCTTCGGCATAGTTCTCCGTCAGCACAGGAATATTCTTGGACTTGAAGAAGTCCAGAGCCTTCTTGCCGATGGGCAGAACAGTAGCTTCCTTCTCCTTGATCTGGGACTGCACCAGCTTCAGAATGTTGCTGTTGTAGCCGCCTGCGAGGCCGCGGTCACCGGCGATGACAACGTACATCACCTTATTGCCGGTGCGCTCCTGCAGGAAAGGAGAGGTAAACTCCAGATTGTTATCAACGATGTCGTTGATGGTATTCCGGAGGATCTCAAAATAAGGGCGGGAATTCGCAACCTGGGCCTGGGCCCGGCGAAGCTTGGAAGCAGCAACCATCTCCATGGCCTTGGTGATCTGCTTGGTGCTTTCCATGCTGCGGATTCGGTTTTTGATTTCCTTGGTGGAAACGCCAGCCATGGGTAACCTCCTCCCTTACTTGGTATTCTTGAAATCAGCCAGCACTTCAGACAGGGCGGCCTTCAGATTATCCTCGGTATCCTTCTCCAGCTTGCCGGTGCTGCGGATGGCAGTCAGAACGCTCTGGTACTGGCTGTTCTCCATATAGCTGATCATCTGGGCCTGGAATTCGGGAATATCGTCAACACTGATGTCGTTCAGATAGCCGTGGGTGACGGCATAAATGATGCAGACCTGATGTGCAACCTCCACGGGGGAGTTGTTCTTCTGCTTCAGAACGCCCACGATGCGCTCACCCAGAGCAAGTCGGGCCTTGGTATCGGCGTCCAGGTCGGAGCCGAACTGGGCAAAGCTCTGCAGCTCGCGGTACTGAGAGTACAGCAGCTTCAGGGAGCCTGCGACCTTCTTCATGGCCTTGATCTGTGCGTCACCGCCGACTCGGGAGACGGAGATACCGGGGTTAACTGCGGGCATAACGCCGGAGTTGAACAGCTCGGATTCCAGGAAGATCTGGCCGTCGGTGATGGAGATGACGTTGGTGGGGATATATGCGGAGACGTCGCCGGCCTGGGTCTCGATGATGGGCAGTGCAGTCAGAGAACCGCCGCCCTTCTTGTCGGACATACGGGCTGCGCGCTCCAGCAGACGGGAGTGCAGGTAGAAGACGTCGCCGGGGTAAGCTTCGCGTCCGGGGGGACGGCGGATCAGCAGAGAAATTGCACGGTATGCAACTGCATGCTTACTCAGGTCGTCGTAGATGACCAGGACGTCCTTGCCCTGGTGCATGAAATGCTCGCCCATGGTGCAGCCGGTGTAGGGAGCGATATACTGCATGGGAGCCAGTTCAGATGCGGTAGCGGAGACCACGATGGTGTAGTCCATGGCACCAGCGGCGGTCAGGTTCTCAACGACCTGAGCGACGGTGGAGCGCTTCTGACCGATGGCAACATAAATACAGATGACATCCTTGCCCTTCTGGTTGACGATGGTATCGGTAGCGATGGTGGTCTTACCGGTCTGACGGTCGCCGATGATCAGCTCACGCTGGCCGCGGCCGATGGGGATCATGGAGTCGATGGCCTTGATACCGGTCTGCAGAGGGGTATCAACGTGCTGACGGTCGATGATGCCGGGTGCGGGCATTTCGATGGGGCGGTATGCCTCATGCTCGATGGCGCCCTTGCCGTCGATGGGTTCGCCCAGAGCGTTGACAACGCGGCCGATGAGCTTGTCGCCCACGGGAACGGAAACAACGCGGCCGGTACGCTTGACGGTGTCGCCTTCCTTAATACCCTGGTCGGTACCCAGGATAACGACGGAAACGGTTTCCTCGTTCAGGTTCTGGGCCATGCCGAAAGAACCGTTGGGGAACTCGATCAGCTCGCCGGCCATGCAATTGTCCAGGCCGGAAACGGTGGAAATACCGTCACCGACCAGGATGACAACGCCGGTCTCGCTGGCTTCCATCTTGTTTTCGTAGTTCTTGATCTGGCTACGAATGATTTTGGTTATTTCTTCGGGTTTCAATTCCATACTGTCCCTGCTTTCTAAATCAGAGTACGGTGTTCTTCAGCAAGCCGCGGATGGCGTCCAGACGGTGGGACACAGTATCATCCAGACGCTTGCCGTCATAGTCCAGGCGAACACCGCCCAGGCATTCAGGATCCACCCGGCATTCCAGGTCAATGGTCTTGCCGGTGATGGAGGTGAGTTTATCTGCAAGCTTCTTGCGCAGTTCATCGGACAGGGGCACTGCGGTCACAGCGGTGACGGGCAGGATACCATTGTCGGTGTTGTAGCGGTTCTTGTAAACTTTGCAGCACTCGGGGAAATGCCGAATATATCCCTTTTCGGTGAGAATCTTCATGAAATTCAGCACATAGGGATGGAAATTGCTTCGGAAACTGTCCTCAATAATCTGGCAGCGTTCCACTTTGGACACTGCGACGGAGGACAGGAGCCGTAAAAAATCGGGCTCCTGGGTAAAAGCCTCATTCAGGGCGTTCAGCTGATTCAGCAGCTCCATTGCAAGGCTTTCATCCTTGGCGAGATCATACAATGCCCCGCCGTAAACATTTGCTATCTCTGTCATAATCAATCACCCAGCTTGTCGATGAACTGGTTGATGAGCTTGTCGTGATCAGAGCTTTCAAGCTGACGTTCAACCACTTTTTCGGCGATGGTCATGGCGATGCCGGAGATTTCGTTCTTGGCGTCGTTCAGAACCTTCTTCTTTTCCTGGGCAATGTCGGCAGCTGCCTTCTGCTTGATGTGGGCAGCCTCGTCGTTTGCCTGACGGATGATCTCTTCACCGCGGACAGTGGCAGTCTTTTGTGCGCGATCCAGAATCTCGTTAGCCTGGGCTTTTGCTTCCTGCATATTCTTCTCGTAGGTAGCCTTGATCTCCATAGCTTCTGCCTTGGCGGCCTGAGCATCGGTGATCTCCAGATCGGCAGCCGCACGGCGCTGATCCAGAATAGCCTTAATCTTATCCAGGAAGAACTTCTTCACCAGGAAAAGCTGGATAAACAGGTTGCAAATCTGGGCAATCAGAGTTACGGGATTAATCGCAACAAGGGACTGATATTCGAACTGCATTGATTTGCCTCCTTCCGGTCAAATAATAAGTCTTAATTTTCCGGAAATCAGCTCAGGTAACCCATGAACATGCCAGGAGCAGCGAAGATCAGCAGCAGACCAGTGACGAAGCCGTAGATACCGGTGGTCTCGGACAGTGCGATACCCAGGATCATGGAGCTGGTGACGTCACCCTTGCATTCGGGCTGACGGCCGATGGCTTCACAGGCAGCAGCAGCACAGTTACCTTCGCCGATGCCAGGGCCGATACCAGCGATCAGAGCCAGACCTGCGCCGATGCCGCAGCCAGCCAGGGCGATACCTTTTGCCAGAACAGTGTAATCCATAAATAGTTCCTCCTAAAATTTAAATACGTTTGAATATTCAAATGGCCTTTGGGATCAGTCCCCTGCGGCCTGTTTGATGAAGAGAGTGGTCAGGGTGCAGAAAATGAATGCCTGGATGCAGCCGCCGAACCAGTCGAAGTAGAGGCTGGGGATAGCGGGGATACCGATGGTCAGCCAGGGATAATCAGCGCCCAGAATGGTGATGATGGCCAGAACGCCCAGGATTGCCAGAATGATGCCCAGGACCTTAAACAGACCCTTGGAGAGCTTCTTGCCAACCAGGAACAGAACCACGCCCACAACGGCAAAGATCACGGCAACGACCATGCTGGATGCCAGTGCGCCGAACAGGGCATTGTTGGCGGCGGTCAGCGCAGCGTAGATCAGAGCGCTGATGACGGTGCCGGAGAGAATGTTGCCGAAGTGACGGCAAGCCATGGAAACGGGGGTGAAGCACTCGGACATGACATTGATGGGGGCCATGACGAAGATGGGATCCAGGAAGCCCTTCAGATAGCCGCCGATGCCGGAGGACTTGATCTTGTGGTAGGTGATCAGAACGAAGACCACCAGAGCCCATGCAAGCTCCGTCATCAGGTCTGCGGTGGGGGACCAGACGCCCAGCAGGGAGATCAGATTGGAAACGATGCTGGTAATGAAGATGGTGCACACCAGGGGAATGTAATGGTCGAACTCGGCACCCATATTGCCGCGGACGAAATTGACGATGAATTCATAGCCCATTTCTGCGACGGCCTGCTTGCGGGAGATATCGGTGACCTTCAGATTGGAGGTCAGCCAGATGCAGACGCCGGTGATGATGATCATGACCACCCAGCTCATGATGAGCGTCATGGTGATGTCAACGGTTCCGAAAATGGGAACACCTGAAATTCGTGCCAGTACTTGTGCGCCATTGATGCTGATATCCATAGAAATACCTCACTTCGATTGTTGATAGTCGTACATTTATTTTCGGTTAATTACTTTCTTCGTTAGAAGCGGTTTCTTCGGCGGCTGCCGCCTGAGGCTCGTCCTTGGGCATCAGCTTACCTTTGAACTGCAGATAGAGAATGGTGATCTTGGGGAAGAAGATCGGTGCGGCTGCTGCCAGGAAATGGATCTTGCTGCGCAGCAGGAAGGCGGCAACGATCCAGATCGCCTGGATGGTCAGACGCAGGTTGTAGCTGGTCTGAAATCTGGCCTTCATTTTTCTCTGGTTTTCGATGTTGACCGCACTTTGGACGGTCAGACACAGAATTGCGAAATTGATGATCGCGATGAGGGAGCCGGGGATGGTGCCCAAAATGATTTTGATAAAATCAAAGGTACCAATCTCAAACTGACTCAATAAAAAAAGACCCGCGATCATAATTGCATCGCAGGCGAGGGTACCGATGGCGATGCGGGATACTTCCCTCCGGGAAGCAGCTTGTAGTTTCATGGGGATCATTTCCTTTGCCGGGTATTGTGTTGCTTAATGGTGGTTGTTGAATGCGACGGGGGGCTCGGACTTGTCCTCCGTAATTTCACCCGCAGCCTTGAGCATGGAGCGCACACAGGATTTTGTGGTGCTGAAAGAGGTCAGAAGACCGATGATACCCAGGACCACCATGACCCACGGACCGAGGCCGAATCTGTTCTGAAGCCAGTAGGCCAGCATCAGAAAGAAGCAGGTGGGGAACAGAATGGAAAAGCCCAGCTGGGTGACCCAGGTGATCAGTGACAGGTATTTCATGTAACCTCCTGAGGGTGCAGATGTACATATTCCATCTACAATTTTTACTATATCAAGTCTAACACAATGTACCAAATTATGCAAGATGTTTTTGCTTGGTAACTGTTCTGAAAGAAAACATTTATGAAAGACGTAAATAGAAAAGATTTTTGTGCAATATAACAAAACCATACAGCAAAGTGACAAAAAGTGTTTCAGATAGCTCTTTTCAAGCGAAGTATTTTATTGTAGAATAATACAAAGCAAACCAAAGCGTTCAAAAGCAATCATTCTTTCGGTATGAAAAGATTTCGGAAAATAAAAACGTCTGCGGCGGTTTGAAGGCTGAATTGAAATTTGTACTCCGGGGGAACCGTACCTCCGGTTTGGAATTGGAGCGGTATCAAATTGAGTGAACTGGAAATGGAAATCATCCAGGGCGTCATCGGCGCTGTGGTTTATGAAAATTATGACAATGGCTACGCTGTGCTGCGGCTGAATGTGGGCGGCGGTCAGGCGGTGACGGTGGTGGGCACCATTCCGCTGCCCGCCGTGGGTGAACGGCTGATGGTCACGGGCAGGTGGAGCACCCACTCCAGCTACGGCCGCCAGTTTGAGGCGGAGTTTCTGGAGCGGCTGATGCCCCAGACCAGCATGGAGATCATGAACTATCTCAGTAGCCGCATCATCAAGGGCATCGGCCCGAAAATGGCGGCCCGGATCGTGGAGCATTTCGGTGATGAGACCCTGGCGGTCATGGAGCGGGAGCCTTTGCGCCTGGCGGAGGTTCCCGGCATTTCCCGGGAAAAGGCAAAGCTCATCGGCGAAGAGTTCCGTCTGCGGGTTGGAATGCGCCAGCTGATGGAGTTTTTCACGCTGCATCATCTGCCGGCGGAGCTGGCGGTGCGTACTTACAAGCTGTATGGCGAGAGCACCGTGGAACTGTTGTACGACGATCCATATCTTCTGATGGACGATGGGCTGGATGCACCCTTCGGTTCCGTGGACCGGTTTGCCATCGAACTGGGCGTCGATGCGGACGACCCCCGACGGGTGGAAGCGGGCATTTTGTTTGAGTTTCGCTATAATCTGACGGCGGGACACAGCTTCCTGCCGGAGGAGAAGCTTGTGGCCGCCACGGCCCAGCTGCTGAGCATAGAGCCGGAATCCGTACAGAGGGGAATCGAACGGCTGATGGAGGGGGAGCGGCTTGTCCGGGATGAGCTTGCGAATATTACGGTGGATTATCTGCCGGAGCTCTACGAAGCGGAAACCGGGTGTACTGCCCGGCTGCTTCAGTTTGCCCAAAATCAGTTTCCGGAACCCAGAGATCTTGAAAAGATGCTGCGCATCGCGCAGCAGGAAAGCGGTCTTCAGTATTCCGAGCAGCAGCGTCAGGCGATCCGCCAGGCGGCCTCCTGCGGCGTGTTGCTGATCACCGGCGGCCCCGGCACCGGCAAGACCACTATATTGAATGGAATCATTTCTCTGCTGGGTCAGATGCAGCTGCGCTGCGTTCTGGCGGCTCCCACCGGCCGGGCGGCGAAACGACTGACGGAAGTGACTGGGGAGGAGGCTTCCACCATCCACAGACTGCTGGAGGCAAATATTGATCAGAATACCGGCAAAATGTTCTTTCTGCGGGATGAGAGTAGCCCAATAAAGGCCGACGCTGTGATCGTGGACGAGATGTCCATGGTGGATGTGCAGCTTCTGCATAGTCTGCTGCAGGCCATTCCCGGCAACAAACGGCTGATTCTGGTGGGAGACCCGGACCAGCTGCCTCCTGTGGGTCCCGGCTTTCCCTTCGGCGATATGCTCCGCAGTGGTTCACTTCCCACAGTGCGGCTGACGGAGATTTTCAGACAGGCCCAACAGAGCCTGATCGTCATGAACGCCCACCGGGTCAATCAGGGCGAAATGCCGGAGCTGCGTAGAGTCGATTCAGACTTTTTCTTTATGCGAAGAGCGTCGGAGGATGCGGTGTGCCAGACCATCCGGGAACTGTGCACCACAAGACTTCCTAAAAATATGGGAATCCCCCCGGAACAGATCCAGGTCCTGACCCCCACCCGGAAGGGCGGAATCGGCACCTGGAACCTGAATACGATTCTGCAGGAGGCCCTGAACCCGGCATCAGCGGATAAAAAAGAGCGCAAGTCGGGAGAATTTTCCTTCCGGGAGGGCGATCGGGTGATGCAAATCCGCAACAATTATGATATAATGTGGAAGAAAACAGACGGCAGCGCTGTGGGCGCGGGCATCTTCAACGGCGACGTTGGCACCATCACCTCCATCGATCCGAATATGGAGACGATGACGGTGGTTTTTGACGACCGGGAGGTAGACTACGATTTTACCCAGCTGAATGAGCTGGAGCCTGCCTATGCCATGACGGTCCACAAGAGCCAGGGCAGCGAGTACCGGGCGGTGATTCTGGCAGCCTGGAACGGTTCGCCCTATCTTCTGAGCAGAAGTGTTCTCTATACCGCCATCACCCGGGCAAGGGAGCTGCTGATCATCGTCGGCAGAGAGGAGACTGTGGCGGTCATGACGGAAAATGCCAAAAAGAATCGCCGCTATTCCGGACTGAAGCTGCGGTTGCAGGGTAAAGCGTGATGATTCTCGATATTCTATCCGATCTGCTGTTTCCGCCCAAGTGCCTTCTGTGCGGACAGCTGCTGAGTAAGGACGAAACGGATCTGTGTCACCACTGCCGTGTGGAGGCGCCGGAGTTCCCTCACAGCTCCGTCCGGCTGTCTTTTCTTGACAGTTGGGCTTCTGTCTGGTACTATGAAGGGAACATCCGCAGCAGTCTGCACCGCTTCAAGTTCCGCCGGGCCCGGCATTACGCAAGGGGATATGGCCGGATGCTTGCTATGAAGCTGCTGCGCCAGCACCCCGAGGGTTTCGATGTGCTGACCTGGATCCCCATCAGCCCTCTGCGGAGGCTGAAGCGGGGTTACGATCAGGTGGAGCTTCTTGCGAAGGCCGTGGGGGCGGAACTGGGAAGGGAACCTGTCCGGACCCTTCGGAAGATCCGCAACAATCCGCCCCAGTCCGGCATCACGGGCCAGGCTCAGCGCAAGGCCAATGTCCTTGGCGTCTACCGGGCGGTGAACCCGGAGCAGTTCCGGGGCAAGCGGGTTCTGCTCCTGGACGACATCATCACCACCGGCGCCACCGCCTCGGAGGCAGCCCGGGTGCTGCTGACAGCGGGAGCTGAGGAAGTGCACTTCGGCAGCGTCGCTGCCGCCAGAAGGAAGTAGAAAAGTACGAAGTCGTTATTTATATAGTATACAGTAGGTGAATTCTATGTTAATGTTTTCCAATGACCTGGGTGTTGACCTGGGTACAGCCAATGTGCTGATCTATGCCGACGGCAAGGGCCTGGTGGTCCGGGAGCCTTCCGTTGTTGCTGTGGACAAGAATACCGGCAAGATTCTGCAGGTGGGCGCGGCCGCCCGGAATATGCTGGGGCGTACCCCCGGCAACGTTGTGGCCATGCATCCTCTGAAGGACGGCATCATCTCCGACCATGAAATGACCGTCAAGATGCTGCAGTCCATGTTCAAGAGCGCCACCAAGGCCTCCATCTTTACCCCCAAGCCCCGTGTGGTCATCAGCGTTCCCAGCGGTGTCACCGAGGTGGAGGAGCGCAGCGTCATCAACGCCGCCATCGAGGCCGGCGCACGCCGTGTGTTCCTGATCGAAGAGCCTCTGGCAGCTGCCCTGGGCGCAGGCCTGGATATCAAGGGCGCCAAGGGCCATATGATCGTTGACATCGGCGGCGGTACCACGGATATCGCGGTTCTGAGCATGAACGGTGTTGCCGTGTCCTCCTCTCTGAAGCTGGCCGGCGATACCCTGGACGAGATGATCGCCCGCTATGTCCGCCGTCAGCACGGCATTGCCATCGGCAAGGTCACCGCTGAGAGCGTGAAGATCCAGATCGGCCGGGTTTATACCCGCCCCGACGAGCTGACCATGAACGTCAAGGGCCGCGATGTCAAGACCGGCATGCCCAGAGTGGTGACTCTGACCTCCTCCGAGATCTATGAGGTCCTGCGCCGTCCCGCCAAGCAGATCGCCGACGAGGTGCTGGCGGTTCTGGAGCAGACTTCTCCCGAGCTGGTCAGCGACATTTCCGAAAACGGCATCACCCTCACCGGCGGCGGCAGCCAGCTGTGGGGCATGGCGGAGCTTCTGATGGACCGCACCGGCATTCCCTGTACCGTGGCGGACGACCCCGACGCCTGCACTGCCTATGGCTGCGGCAAGAGCCTGGCCTGGATCAACCACATGCAGGAAGGCCCCATCAACATCGCCCGTAAGCGCATGATGAAGAACCTGTAACTGAAAGAATGACCGCCGGAGCAAACGCTCCGGCGGTTGTGTGTTGGCGCCTTTAGGCTTGACTACAACCCCTGGTTCTACCAGGGGTAAGTAAAAATGCCTTGGCATATAAAAACCTCCATGTTACGCTAGTGATGGTTTGGCGACCGCATCACGAAGACGAAACATGGAGGTTTTTTAACAATGAAAAATGAGGTAAAACATACAGCACATTCCAGTTATCGTTGTGAATATCACATCGTATTCGCTCCGAAGTACCGTAGAAAAGTGATTTACAAGCAGCTTCGGAAAGATATAGGCGAAATCTTTCGGAAGTTATGCAACGAGATGAAGGTAGAGATCATCGAAGCAGAAGCATGTGTAGATCACATTCATATGCTCGTAAGTATACCACCATATATGAGTGTAGCACAATTTGTGGGAACACTCAAGAGTAAAAGTGCGTTAATGATCTTCGACCGACACGCAAATCTCAAGTATCGCTACGGCAGCAGAAATTTCTGGGCCCGAGGCTACTTCGTAGATATGGTAGGCAAGAACGAGAAGATGATCGCAAACTACATCAAAAATCAGCTCGAAGAAGATTATACAAAGGATCAGATTTCACTTAAGGAGTTTGCAGACCCGTTTACGGGTGAACGAAATAAGTAAGGCAAGAACAAGCAGCCACTTTTAGTGGCTGCCTGTGATAGTGATGCGATAGTCGCCTTCGAGACCCCTTTAGGGGTCAGCAAGTGTTGACCCTTATAGGGGCTGAGCAAACCACTAGTTCACTAGTGGTTATGATTTATTCGTCTTTCAGGAAGTCCAAATCCAGGGGCTTGTCCAGTTCCGTGGATACATAGCCGCCATTCTTTTTCCGCTGCTTGACGCATTCTGTCAGCAGATACTCAATCTGGCCGTTGACGCTGCGGAAATCGTCCTCTGCCCAGGCGGCAATGGCGTTGTAGAGCTTGGCTGACAGGCGCAGGGGAACCTGTTTCTTCTGATTGTCAGCCATGGCTTAATACAGGGAGCCGGAGTTGACGATGGGCTGAGCGTCCCGGTTGCCGCAGAGGACAACCAGAAGGTTGGAGACCATGGCGGCTTTCCGCTCCTCGTCCAGCTGGACGGTTCCCTTTTCGTTCAGACGCTCCAGTGCCATCTCCACCATACCCACGGCACCGTCTACGATCAGCTTTCTGGCGTCCACGACGGCGGATGCCTGCTGGCGCTGGAGCATGACTGCAGCGATTTCGGGAGCGTAGGCAAGATATGTGATCCGGGCTTCCACGATCTGAAGACCCGCTTCTTCTACCCGCTGCTGGATTTCGTCCTTGATCCGCTGGGCCACGACTTCAGAGGAACCTCTCAGGCTGCCTTCATCGGCTACGCCGTCGCCGGTGGTGTCCACATTGGGGGCGGTGTCATAGGGATAGATGCGGACGATGTTGCGCAGGGCGCTGTCGCACTGCAGGGACAGGAATTCCTTGTAGTTGTCCACATTAAAAGCGGCCTTGGCGGTATCGATGATCCGCCAGGTGACGGCGATGCCGATCTCCACAGGATTACCCAGGCAGTCATTGATCTTCTGGCGGTTGTTGTTGAGGGTCATGATCTTCAGGCTCATGCGCTTGCCATCGGTGTTGAGATTCACGGCAACGCCGTCGGCGGAGATCTGTGCTGTCTTGGTCTTGACGTCACCGCTCTGGTTCAGCTTGGTGTCGGAGGCGGGGTTGACGGCGGAGCAGAAGGGATTGACCCAGTAGAAGCCTTCCCCCTTCAGGGTGCCGATGTAGTTGCCGAAGAGGGTCAGCACCAGGGCCTCCTGGGGCTTCAGGATCTTCAGGCCGCACAGGGGGATCCAGCCGATGCACAGAACGATGATACTGCAGAGCATCAGGATCATGCCGAATACGGAGCCGTCATCCATCATGGCTGCGCCGGCAATGATGCCGGCGATGGAGAGAACCAGTACCAGCAGATTGATCAGCAGAACGACCATGCCGTTTTTCCTGTTTTGCAATACTTTTTCTTTCATGATAATCACCTCATTGGATATGTATGGGTTTGTTTACATCTAAATGATATCATAGTGATATCATTATGTCAAGAGGAAACGTGAAATTCCCGCCGGCGGATTTCCGCCGGCGGGAATGTTCAGTCATCGCAGATGCAGGAATTCTGGTCGCAGCCTGTGGGCGCGAACTGCTGGGTGGGGAAGGGGATGCGGCTGAAAAGCTCGCAGGGATCCTCGGTGTGGCCGGGGATATCGCTGCACTCCTTGGTGGGGATGGCATAGTCCAGCACAGGCACCACCAGCTGGGCATCCCGCTCCAGACGGATGATGGAAAACTGGCCCAGAGTCACATAGAGCCGTCGGCGGTCGCAGGAGAGGACCAGTTCTTCCTCGAAGAGCCCGGCAATGGCCTCGGGGATCTGGACGGGCCCCGATTCGCCGCAGTCGCAGACCTCCCGGATCCGGGAGCTGAGGACCATGGGGTCCAGCACCTCCACCACCGCCACCGGATGGTTGGCCCGGACCCGGGTAATACCGTCGGGGCCCAGGAGGCGGGTGTCACTGCGGAAGATGTGGGCCCGGCTGTCCTCGCCGCAGAGGACGGCCCGTTTGGTGAATACCGCCAGACCGTAGAGGGGTGCCGGATGGATGGCGCCGGTGATGGCCTCGCCGGTGATCTGATAGTAGAAGGTGACGTCGATGCAGTAATGATTCCGGTCGAAGGCCACCGGCTCCACGTCGATATAGGTATAAAGGAGCTCCGCGCAGCGCACCCGGGCACCGGCGGCGTTGTCCAGCACGCACTGGGAACCATTTGTTAAGTAGACCCGCAGATCTTCGATACAGTCCTTGTCACGGCAGGAGTCCGTGATCTTTCGGGTGTGGATGGCCATGGCCTGGTGCAGATCCTCCGGATCGCAGCGCAGGGTTTCCATGCTTTGTTCTGACATATGGATACCTCCCGATGATGATTGGGATAAGCAGGACGCTTATAGGACAGTTTATGCGCCGGGATGGGGGAAGTGTGCACAATCTGGAAGGGAAAAGCGCTGTCTGCAAAAATGCAAGAAATTTATTGAAATTGCAAAATACTTATTATATAATCAAATTGGGATTAATATAGAGGAGGAATTAACCATGAAACGATTTGTAAGCATGCTTCTGGCACTGGTAATGGTCTGCTGCCTGCTGCCCACTGTTGCTTTTGCGGCGGAAGTCGCTTCCGGCACCTGCGGTTTTTGCGAGGAGTGTTACGGAGCTGGCGAATGCGGTGATTGCAGTGACAACCTGACCTGGACGCTGGACGGTAACGGCGTGCTGACCATCAGCGGCACCGGCAAGATGCCGTATTGTGGTGAGGAAGGTGAAACGGCACCCTGGTACGCTTACAAGGACAGCATCAAGAGTGTTGTAATAGAAGAAGGTGTCACAAGTGTGGGTACAATGGCATTTTATTGCTACTCCGGTTTGACTTCGGTGACGCTGCCGTCTACGCTGCAGAGAATTGACACCAATGCCTTCACCGCCTGCGATATTGTCCGGCTGGAGATTCCTGCGGGTGTAGTCTATCTGGGCGCCGGTTCGTTTGCCGATTGTGAAGCGCTGGAGCATGTGACGTTGCCCTGCTGTACGGAGTACATCAGCATGTCGGCGTTTTCCGATTGCGTCAATCTGAGCAGCATCGACATGACTGCTATGGATCCATATGCACCCGGTTCTTCCATTTATATGTTCAGCAGATGCGACAGCCTGACAGATCTGAGCTTCTATACAGCGAAAGCCATTGGCGCGGAAATGTTCTCCGGCTGTGACGGCTTTACGGTTCTGGAGATTCCTGAGGGTGTTGAATCCATTGGTGCCTCCGCATTCAAGTACTGTGTCAATCTGACCAGTGTGACCATGCCCTCCACATTGACCGAAATGGGCAATTGGTTATTCTGGGGCTCTGATGCGCTGACCGAGATTTGGTTTACCGGCGACGCTCCTGCCTGCATGGAAGGGCACATCCCCTTTGATGAGCTTGAGACTACAGCCTATTATCCTGCCAATAATGCCACCTGGACTGAGGAAGCAATGGCTTCCTACGGTGGAACCATCACCTGGGTCTCCTACGAACCCGACAGCTCCGACGAGGTCATTGTGGCGACCTGGGAGGAGCTGAAGGCAGCGATTGCCAGAGCGGAAGCATCCACGGATCCCGAGCAGGTTTTTACCATCAAATGGGATATGTGGCGCGTTATTGAAGTGGGAGAGTCCATCGAGATCCCCGAAAACTGTGTTTTTAATCCCGGTTGTATCCTGATTCCGGAGGGTGTTACCCTGACTGTACCCGGTGGCTTCTCCACTATTTCCGGCATTGAGGTCAGCGGCAAGCTGGTTACTCCCGACCTGTTTATCCAGCCTGAAGTCGGCGGTCAGCTGTACATTACTGAGACCGGCAGCGTGGATATCCCCTACATTCGTATTACGGACACCGAAGCACCCGAAACCAATCGGCTGGATGACATTCTATATGGTCTGGACCAGAGCCTTTATAATGTGGAAGAGGTTGGATATGGCGACTGGGTGTTGACCCTGAAAGCAGCAGAGATTCCCGGCGATACCGACGGCGACGGCAGCGTGGACGAGGCTGACGTTGCCCAGCTGCTGTGGTATACCCTGTTCCCGGATGCCTATACGGTGGTCGGCAATGCCGACTTCAACGCCGACAACGCTGTTGACGAGGCTGACGTTGCCTACCTGCTGTGGCATACCCTGTTCCCGGATGCTTATCCGCTTAACTGAAGCATTCAGGACCGCCCGAGAGGGCGGTCCTGCCATTTATGAAAGAAAAAGGGTCTGCCGCAGGTGATGCGGCAGACCCTTCGGTTATTTTATCCGAACCAGTAGATGGTTTCGCTGTGGTAATGGTCGCCGGCTCTGACGATGGGCTGTGCCCAGTCGCTGTGGTGTACGGAATCAGGATAGTACTGGGTTTCCAGACAGATGCCGGAGCGCTTGGTGTAGATGACGCCGCCCTTGCCGGGGTGGGGCTTGATGTAGTTGCCGGCATAGAACTGAACGCCGGGGACATCGGTGAACACGGTCATGGTACGGCCGGAAACGGGGTCCTGCAGAATGGCGCCGGGATTACTCCAGACTTCCCAGTTGTGGTCATAGCCGCCCTGGAGGTTCAGACATTCGTAATCGGCGTCGATGTCCTGACCGATGGGCTTGGGCTTACGGAAATCCATGGGGGTGCCCTCCACATGGCGCAGCTCACCGGTGGGGATGCTCTGGGCATCGGCGGGGGTGAAGTATTCGCCGGGGATGGTCAGCAGCTGATCCATGGCGTTGCACTTTTCGTGGCCGGCCAGGTTGAAGTAGCTGTGATTGGTCAGATTGAAGACAGTGTCCCGGTCGCAATCACCGTCATAAATGATGTGCAGACCGCCGTTGGGATCCAGCTCGTAGGTCACCTCGATGGTGGCTCTGCCGGGGAAGCCCTGGTCACCGTCGGGGCTGTTCAGGCGCAGGATGATGCTGTTGGAGGTGTGGAATACCACTTCCCACATGCGCAGATGGAAGAAATCAGGACCGCTGTGGAGGTTGTTGGAGTTTTCGTTGGCGGGCATAGTGACGGTATTTTCGCCGATTTTGAAGGATGCGCCGCCGATGCGGTTGGCATTTCGGCCCACGATGGCGCCAAAGAAGCAGTCGCCGGTACGGTAACCGTTGCAGTCATCATATCCCAGGACCACGTCGGCTACATTGCCGGCCTTGTCGGGCACCATCAGGGATACCAGATGTGCGCCGTAATCGGAAACGGTGGCGACAATGTTACCACAGGATATGGTGTACAGACTTGCCTGCTCGCCGGAGGGCAGGGTGCCGAAATTTTTTTTCATGGGAAAAACTCCTTTCATTTTTGCGGGAAAAATGCTTTGGTAACGCTTTATTGGACTTTATGTGGATTATACTACAAACAGGGCGGAAATTCAATTCTTTCTTTTGAAAGGGGCGGAGGAATTGAAACTTCGTCGGGCCAATTCCGTTTTCTGGAAGTGGCCGAAAAATCAAACTTTTTGGTGCGGCGAATGTCAAGCACAATATTTTGCGTTTTGGACTTGCAAAAAACACAATATGTAGTATAATATGTCCTGCACGAGTTTTATTGAGACAGTTGCAAAGGAGGCAGCTCAATGAAGATTATCAAGAGAAACGGCGCCGAAGTGGTCTTCGACGCTGAAAAGATAGAGATGGCCGTCACCAAGGCCAACGACGCGGTGGAAGAAAAATACCGCATGACCCCCCTGCAGATCCAGCGGATCACCGAGCATGTCCAGATCGCCTGCGAGCAGATGGGCCGCAGCCCTGCTGTGGAGGAGATCCAGGACCTGGTGGAAAAGGCCATCATGGCCCACGGTGCTTTCGAGGTGGCCAAGGAGTACATCACTTACCGCTATACCCGCAGCCTGCTGCGCCAGTCCAATACCACCGACGACCGGATCCTGACCCTCATCGAGTGCAACAACGAAGAGGTCAAGCAGGAAAATGCCAACAAGAACCCCACCATCAACGCTGTGCAGCGTGACTACATGGCCGGCGAGGTCAGTAAGGACATCACCAACCGGATCCTGCTGCCCCAGGATGTGGTCCAGGCCCACGAGGCTGGCATCATCCACTTCCATGATTCCGACTACTTCGCCCAGCATATGCACAACTGCGACCTGGTGAATCTGGAGGATATGCTCCAGAACGGCACCGTCATTTCCGGCACCCTCATTGAGAAGCCTCATTCCTTCTCCACCGCCTGCAACATCGCCACCCAGATCATTGCCCAGGTGGCTTCCAACCAGTATGGCGGCCAGTCCATCAGCCTTACCCATCTGGCGCCCTTCGTCCAGGTCAGCCGTGAGAAGATCCGCAAGACCGTGGACAAGGAGATGGAGATCCTGGGCATCGACGCTCCTGAGGAGAAGCGCGCTCAGATCGTAGAGGACCGCCTGCGCGAGGAGATCCGCCGCGGCGTTCAGACCATCCAGTATCAGGTGGTCACCCTGATGACCACCAACGGTCAGGCTCCCTTCATCACTGTCTTCATGTACCTGAATGAGGCGAGAACCGAGCAGGAGAAGAAGGATCTGGCCATGATCATTGAGGAGACCCTGCGCCAGCGCTATGAGGGCGTCAAGAATGAAAAGGGCGTCTGGATCACTCCCGCATTCCCCAAGCTGATCTACGTTCTGGAGGAGGACAACATCACCGAGGATTCTCCCTACTGGTATCTGACCCGGCTGTCCGCCCAGTGCACCGCCAAGCGGATGGTCCCTGATTACATCTCCGAAAAGAAGATGCTGGAGCTGAAGGTGGACAAGAACGGCCAGGGCCACTGCTACACCTGCATGGGCTGCCGTTCCTTCCTGACCCCTTATGTGGATCCCGAGACCAATGAGCCCAAGTATTACGGCCGCTTCAACCAGGGCGTTGTCACCATCAATCTGGTGGATGTGGCCCTGTCTTCCGAGCGGGATATGAATAAGTTCTGGCAGATCTTCGACGAGCGTCTGGACCTGTGCTACCGGGCGTTGCTGTGCCGTCATGAGCGTCTGAAGGGCACCCTTTCCGATGCCGCTCCCATCCTGTGGCAGTATGGCGCTCTGGCACGCCTTCCCAAGGGCGAACCCATCGACAAGCTGCTCTTCGGCGGCTATTCTACCATCTCTTTGGGCTACGCAGGTCTTTATGAGTGCGTCAAGTACATGACCGGCAAGTCCCATACTGACGCTGAGGCCAAGCCCTTCGCGCTGGAAGTCATGCAGCATATGAACGACGCCTGCAAGGGCTGGAAGGCCAAGCATAACATTGACTTCTCCCTGTACGGCACACCGCTGGAGTCCACCACCTATAAGTTCGCCAAATGTCTGCAGAAGCGTTTCGGTCTGGTGCCCGGCATCACCGATAAGAGCTACATCACCAACTCCTATCATGTCCATGTATCCGAGCCCATCGACGCCTTCACCAAGCTGTCCTTCGAGTCTGAGTTCCAGCAGCTCAGCCCCGGCGGCGCCATCAGCTATGTGGAGGTGCCCAACATGCAGCAGAACATCGATGCAGTTCTGGAGGTCATGAAGTACATCTATGACAACATTATGTACGCCGAGCTGAACACCAAGAGCGACTACTGCCAGTGCTGCGGCTTCGACGGTGAGATTGAGATCAAGGAAGACGACGGCAAGCTGGTCTGGGTCTGCCCCAACTGCGGCAACACCGACCAGAATAAAATGAACGTCGCAAGACGAACCTGCGGCTACATCGGCACCCAGTATTGGAACCAGGGCCGTACCCAGGAGATCAAGGACCGGGTCCTGCACCTGTAATAAACAACCAGAGCAGCTTCGAAACAGAAGCTGCTCTGGCTGTTTATAATGCAAAATTCAAAATACAAAATGCGGAATGATGGTGTGTGTGGAGCACACAATTGAAATTGCTTTCGCAGAAAACTCCTAAATTTTGCATTATGCATTTTGCATTTTTGAAAGCTTTGCTTTCTGAATAAGGCCGATGATCTGTCCGGAGAGTATTACCGTCAGTAGGGAATAGGCGATGCGTCCCAGCTGGATGTAGCCCAGAGACAGTGCAAGCACGATCAGGTCGCTGACCAGATAGATCCGCTCTATGGGAATCCGGAAGATATGGGAAAGGCTCATGGCCAGGGCGTCATCACCGGCAGTGGCGCCGCCGCAGCGGACGCAGAATCCTGCGCCGATGCCGATGAAGAGCGCGCCGGCGATGGCGGCAACCAGCGGAAGATCCGCAAGACCGGGCCACAGGGGCGGGTACTGCTCACACAGCGCGTAGGCCAGGGAATAGGTAATGATGGATACGAAAGAGTATCCGATAAAATCCCTTCCCAGGGTCTTCCAGCCCAGCAGATAGCACAGCAGATTCAGAACCAGGCTGGACAGGGCAGGGGAGATGTGCAGCCAGTGCTGCAGCAGCAGCGTTGCACCCAGAACGCCGCCCTCCGTCACCGAGGACAGGGCATGGACATTGTAGATGCCGAAGGCCTGCAGAATGCTGGCGAGGATGATGACAATGCAGTTGATTGGTTTGAGTTTTGGCATCCTTCAGCGCTCCTTGTGGCAGTAGACTCTGCGCCGGGCTTCCACGCCGGGGGCTTCCGGAGCGTCTACGGCAAAGAGGCCGTAAAGATCTCCGATCCGGACCTCCTGCTCCCAGTAGGCACCTTCGCCGCTTTCCCCCGCGTTGAGAAAGATGCCGTGGTTCCGGGCGTCCTTCAGCACCTGTCTTCCACGGTCGTTGAAGGCTAGCACCCGGGTGTAAGGTACCGGGGCGGCCAGATCCTCCGCCGTCAGGCCCAGGAAGGCGCAGAGCATCATCCGGTCCAGTCGGGTGCGCGTGTAGCGCTTGGATTTGGTGGCCTCCTGAATCTCTTCCAGGGTGGCGCAGGCGCGGCAGTTGTGCATGAATTTTCGCCACAGGCCCTCACTTCCGTAGGGGAGAACCTCGAATTCGGCATCGGTCATGGTTCGCAGCCGGGCAAGAATGGCCCGCTCACCGGCCTTCAGGCTATGCAGTGGCGCGTGTTCGAAGACCTCCGCCGCGCTTCCGGGGACATAGGATTTCCAGTAGCGGCCCTCGTGCATCAGGGAGCGGATGGAGGTGGCAGATGGGTTTTCCAGATCTGCTTTCAGGTCGTGATAATTGCCGCCCCGGAGAATAGGCATGGGCTTCATGGCGCATCCTTTGGACAGGATAGCTTTGCAGTACTCCACGGCCAGGATGTTGTTGGGACTGGTCAGCAGGGCGCCTTCCAGGTGCATGGCCTCCAGCGCAGCCTGGCGGGCGGCGGGAAAGGACTTTCCGGTGTCCAGCTCCCTGCGAAGCAGCGTGGGGAAGGAGCCTGACAGCAGCGCCCGGGTCAGCTTCAGCAGGGCCTCGGCATCATCGGTTTCTGCGCCGAAGCAAAGAAAGTCACAGAAGCCGGAGAGGATCTCCACACCGCCGGCGGCGAAGCCCTCGGCGGAGGAAAGGGCGTATGTCACAGGCAGCTCCAGCACCAGATCCGCACCGCTGAGCACCGCGGCCTTTGCCCGCAGCGATTTGTCCAAAATGGCCGGAGCGCCCCGTTGCACATAGTTACCGCTCATCAGGCAGACCACGCACGTTTCCTCGCCATGGACGGAGCGAATGGTGTCAATTTGCTTCCGGTGACCCAGATGCAGGGGATTGTACTCGCAGATGATTCCGACTGTATTCAAAATAAGCCCTCCTTTTTTTGTAAAAAATTTCCCGTGAGGGGTTGAGAAATTGTGAACAATGCAATATAATGTATTCAGTAATGGTTATCATACCACATAATACGAAAAAAGAAAATATTTTAGGAGGCAATTCCAATGAATGTTCTGGTTATCAATGCAGGTTCCTCTTCCCTGAAGTATCAGCTGATGGATCCCCAGACCGGCGACGTTTCCGCCAAGGGTCTGTGCGAGCGTATCGGCATCGATGGCCGTCTGACCCACAAGGTCGGCGACAACAAGGTTGTTAAAGAAATTCCCATGCCCACCCATGGTGAGGCCATCGCATCCGTTATGGAAGCTCTGGTCGACGCCGAGATCGGCGTGATCAAGTCCGTCAGCGAGATCGACGCTGTCGGTCATCGTGTTGTCCACGGCGGCAACAAGTTTGCTGATTCCTGCGTCATTGATGAGTCCGTCATCAAGGGCATCGAGGATTGCATCCCCCTGGGCCCCCTGCATAACCCCGCCAACCTGCTGGGTATTACCGCTTGCCAGAAGCTGATGCCCACCACTCCCCAGGTCGCTGTTTTTGATACCGCTTTCCACATGACCATGGCTCCCAAGGCCTACCGCTATGCCATCCCCACCGAGTACTATGAGAAAGACGCCATCCGCCGCTACGGCTTCCACGGCACCTCCCACAAGTATGTCGCCCGCCGTACCGCTGAGCTGATCGGCCAGACCGAGTTCAAGATGGTCAACTGCCATCTGGGCAATGGCTCCTCCATGGCTGCCATCATGAACGGCAAGTGCCAGGATACCACCATGGGTCTGACCCCCCTGGCCGGTGTTCCCATGGGCACCCGCTCCGGTGACATCGATGCCGGTGTTGTCCAGTTCATCTGCAACAATTACAACATGAGCGTCAATGACTGCCTGAACATGCTGAACAAGAAGTCCGGCGTTCTGGCTCTGTCCGGCAACCTGTCCTCTGACTTCCGTGATCTGGAAGACGGCGCAAAGAACGGCAATGCTGACTGCGCTCTGGCCCGTGAGAAGTTCTGCTATGAGGTTGCCAAGTATGTCGGTGCTTACGCTGCTGCCATGAACGGCATCGACGTCATCACCTTCACCGCCGGTGTCGGTGAGAATGACGGTGGCGTCCGCGCAGCTGTCTGCGAGTACCTGGGCTACCTGGGTGTTAAGATCGATCCCGAGAAGAACAACTGCCGCGGCAAGGAAGTCAAGATTTCCACCGACGACTCCAAGGTTCAGGTCTGGATCGTTCCCACCAACGAAGAGCTGATGATCGCTCAGGATACCGCTGAGCTGGTTAAGTAACTAAAACCGGTGAGAGCCGCCGCATCTGCGGCGGCTCTTTTTTATTGATATGAGCCAAACTGCAATTTACCTGCCAGAAAAGGAGCCCAATTTATGAAATCTGTATCTGAGCGCTTTCTGCGCTATGTTTCTTTTGATACCCAGTCTGACGAATCCTCCAAAACCTGCCCCTCCACTGCCAAGCAGAAGCTGCTGGGTCAGGTACTGGTGGAGGAGATGCTGGAGCTCGGCATTGCAGATGCCGCCATGGATGAGCATGGCTATGTCTATGGTACCATTCCCGGCGATCCCAATCTGCCCACCATCGGCCTGATTGCCCACATGGATACCGCCCCCGGCTGCTCCGGCGCGGATATCAAGGCCAGAATTGTCGAATACAATGGCGGTGACATCTGCCTGAACGCAGAAAAGGACATCTGGCTGCGGGAGGCTGACTATGCAAGTCTGAAGAAGAATAAGGGCAAGCACCTGATCGTCACCGACGGAACCACCCTGCTGGGCGCCGACGATAAGGCCGGTGTGGCTGAGATCATGGCTGCCGCCGAGTATCTGATCACCAGCGGCGTGCCCCACGCCACTGTGAAGATCGGCTTTACCCCCGACGAGGAAATCGGCCGGGGCGCAGATCTTTTTGATGTGGCCCGCTTTGGTGCGGATTTTGCCTATACCGCCGACGGCGGCACCATCGGCGAGATTGAGTATGAGAACTTCAATGCTGCCGGCGCAAGAGTGGAGTTCAACGGCCTGAGCATCCATCCCGGCGCAGCGAAGGATAAAATGGTCAATTCCCAGTATATTGCTATGGAATTCAACAGTCTGCTTCCCGCTGCACAGAGACCGGAATACACCGATGGCTATGAGGGCTTTATCATGCTGCGGGATATGGAGGGTCAGATCGAGCGCTCTGTCCTGAACTATATCATCCGGGACCACGATATGGCAAAGTTCCTGGAAAAGAAGGCCATTATGACCGCTGCGGCGGAGTTTCTGAACCGCAAATACGGCGAGGGGAGCGTGGTGCTGACCATCCGGGACAGCTATTTCAACATGCGTGAGAAGATCGAGCCCGTCATGCACATCGTGGACCGGGCCATGGAGGCCATGAAGAAGGTGGGTATGGAGCCCAAGGCCGCTCCCATTCGAGGCGGCACCGACGGCGCACGGCTCAGCTTCGAGGGTCTGCCCTGTCCCAATCTGTGCACCGGCGGTCAGAATTATCACGGCCGCTTCGAGTATATCCCCGTAGAGGATATGGAGCTTTGCACCAGGATGCTGATTGAGATCGTGACGATGGAATAACGACATAAAAGCCGGGACTGCATTGCAGCCCCGGCGATTTTGTTGAATTGGGGATCAGCCGGCGAAGTCCTCTTCGTCAGCAACGGGAGCGGTCTCCTCAGCAGCGACTTCCTCAACGACTTCCTCGACGACGGGCTCTTCGACAGCTTCTTCAGCAGCGGGCTCTTCGGCGGGAGCTTCTTCAGCGACTTCTTCCTCAGCGACAGCTTCTTCGGCAACAGCCTCATCAGCGGGGCACTCGGTATCGGCAAAGTCCTCTTCGTCTGCATTGCAGCAGTTCAGCAGGTTCTTGCACCATTCGACGATCTTGTCACCGTAGGTGGCAATAACATAAGCAACGCCAACGAGGGCGGCCAGAGCGGTCAGGATTTTCAGAGCAGTTTTCATTTGGTTAACCTCCTAAAATTTTGCTACTTTCAGTATAACCAAAGATGGAAGAAAATGCAATCATAATTTGTGAAAATGATCGAATTTTATGTATAACCGTACATTCCACGGATACTGATCTCGCCGGAATTGACGGCTTCCACGTTGCCGTCCCGGAAGCGAACCACCAGTGCACCCTCATCGTCAACATTCAGGGCGGTGCCATAACGGACAGAGCCGTCGGCTTTTAAGAGCGATACCTCCCGGCCCAGCGTGATGCAGTCCCGGCGATAACGGTCCATGATGGCTTCCTTTTCAGTCAGCAGTTTTTGGTCCATTTCATACAGCGAGCGGATCATGGCTGCGGCTACCCTTGCCCGGTCGATGGGTCTCTCCGCAGCCATGGACAGAGAGCCTGCCATGGCCTGCAGCTCCCCGGGGAAATCTTCAATCTGCTGGCAGCAGTTGATGCCTGCGCCGACCACGGCATACTCTGCAAGCCCTTCCGGGGTGAGCCGCAGCTCTGTCAGGATGCCCGCCAGCTTCCTGCCGCCGTATACCAGGTCGTTGGTCCATTTGATGCCGGGACGGATACCGGCGGTATCCTCCACGGCATCGCACAGGGCAACCGCCGCGGCGCAGGTCAGATGCATCAGCTGTGCCGGAGGGCAGTGGGGCCGCAGAATCACGCTCAGATACACGCCGGTGCCGGCAGGGGAGAGAAAGCTTCTTCCCAGTCGTCCCCGGCCCCCGGTCTGGTGGTCGGCGATCAGCACGGTGCCATGGGGCGCGCCGGCGGCAGCCAGCTCCTTGGCTCGGGTGTTGGTGGAGTCGGTGGACTCGAAATAAAGGACGGAATCCTGCCATGGGCAGGATTCCGGTAAGTTTTGCAAAATCTGTGTTTTCATAGCTCAGGGAATATCGGAAGCCACGGTTTCGGGAGGGCTGTCCAGAAGCTCGGGATGACGCAGCAGGCTGCGGTAATACTTGAAGAAGGTGGCATAATAATAGCCGTCCACAATGCGCTCGTCCAGAACGAACTTGACGTCGATGTACTTCTTCTGGACTACAGTGCCGTCATCCTGAATTTCGTTGGCCCGGCGCTTGCAGCCGAAGGCACCGAAAACGGGCAGATTACCGAAGTCGTACAGATGGTGGTAGATGGGACGGATACCCAAAGAGCCCATGGAGGTGAAGAAGAGGCTTCCGTGGAAGGGGCTCAGCTCCAGCAGGAATTTGGGAAGAAGGCCGAAATAGTCCATCAGCTTCAGCAGCCATACCACAAACTTCATCAGAACGCTGGGGATCAGGTTCAGATACATGATCAGGCTGTCCAGGCTGGAATCCAGCTCCTGAGTGGCCTTGACGCTTTCGACGGCGGCGTTGAGCTTTTCGTAGACATCCTTGGCGGTGTCGTAGGGGGTCAGGTGGACCTTGATGGAGGTGTCGGGGGAATCCACGCTCATCTCCTTCTTGACCACCATGCAGTACTGAATATCGTTGCCACGGGAGTAGACCTTCTGACCGTTGATGAAGCGGTTCAGCTGGGGATACTTGGCCACGCCCCGGACGTAAGCTGCCAGCAGCACATGGGTGATGCCGAAATCGGTCATGCCCTCCCGGCGTTTCTGGCGGATGTAGCGGTCCACATGGGTGATCTCAAAGGACTCATCGAACAGGTTGGAGCAGGTGTTTCGCTCTACCTGGAAGTAGGAGGTGATCTGGGCCATGGGGGACAGGGTGCGAACCTTGCGGCCGTCGATGCGGTCGCCCCAGGTAGGATGATACTCTCCGTCGGTGTGGATGCGCAGCGCAAAAACCAGAACCAGTGCGCCGCAGAGCATCAGAATGTCTGCAAGGCTTGTCAGGTTACCGGCTTTCAGCACCTCCCACTGATAGTAGCAAATTACAGCCAGGGGAGAACCGATGACGGCGACCAGCAGATAGGGCTGACGCATCACGCCGGAAGTGATCTGGGTATAGAGGAATGCAAAGAAGACCAGTGCGATCCAGAACAGCCAGGTGATCAGGCCGTCGTCCACGTTCTGGGAAACCCAGATGCCGGAATAGATCGCTATCATCCAGACGGGGATCGCGGTTTTGTAAAACATTTCTTTTCCGTTTGTGAGGGCGATGAGCGCATACAGCAGCACGGCTGCAATGGGCAGAACGATTTGGCTCCACACTCCGGCTCCTTCCACGCCGGAGGAAAATACAATGCGGGCCACTGCCGAGCCGATCATGCAAAGCGCCATCAGCCAGGTCAGCAGGTTTTTGCTGCTGACATACAAATGTACTCTTTTTTCCATAACATGCTCATTATATCAGAGGTTTATGGCTTTGGCAATGTTTGATTTCGACAACTTTCTTAAAAATGCTGCAAAAAATGCCCCCTGCATCAGCAGGGGGCAAAGGCGTCTTACAGGCTGTTTTTGACAGCGGAAATGAAATCCGGTGCGGTGCCGCAGCATCCGCCCAGGATGTTGGCACCGTTGGCATGGCACTGCCGGACGATGGCGGCGAATTCCTCCGGGGATTGGGGATAGAAGGGGATGCCGTCGCTGCCGATGACGGGAACGCCTGCATTGGGCTTGCAGATCAGGGGGCCCTTGACGTCCCGGCGGAGCTTGGTGATCAGGTAGGGGGTCATCATGTCAGCGGCGACGCAGTTGAAGCCCACGGCGGCAGCGCCGGTTTCTTCCAGCTCACGCAGCACGGGGCCGGCATCCCGGCCGGAGAAGAGGGAGCCGTCAGACTGCATGGTGAAAGAATACATGGCGCAGCTTGCTCCTTCCATCTCTGCGGCGGTGAAGATGGCCTCCGCTTCCTGAGGATACAGCAATGTCTCGCCCACCAGCAGATCACAGCCGCCGGCCAGAAGCCCCCGGATCTGACGGGAGTAGTTTTCCACCAGCAGATCAAAATTGCCCTCGTCCCAGCTGTCGCAGAAGGTGGCCAGGGTGGTCAGGTCACCGGCGATGAGGCAGTCCGGCGCGGCGCTGCGGGACAGCTCCACGAGCCTTGCGTTGATTTCCTCACATTTGCCGGCAAGACCGACCCGCTCCAGGGCAATGGGCTGGGCCTGAAAAGTGGGGGCGTAAATGATATCAGAGCCAGCGGCGGCATAACGGCGCTGGAGCGCGACCAGCGCGTCGGGGTTATTCAGCACCCATTCCTCGGTGCAGCAGCCCTTGGGCATACCGGCCTTCTGGAGATTGGAGCCGGTGGCACCATCCAGAAACAGAGGGCCGCCCGCAAGCTTAGCCTGAAATTCTTCTTTGGTGAGCATAAGATCACTCCTGTTTTCATCTTTGAGATGAATTATAGCCCATATTCTGAAATAATGCAACAAGGATTGACGCAAGATAAATCATCTGCTAAAATGATGAAAGTTTACGAAAAGGAGTACTGTCATGAAAAAGACTGTTTTAAGAGAATATGCCCGGCTGATCGTCCGCTGCGGCATCAATGTTCAGAAGGGCCAGGAAGTCCTGGTGTACGCGGATCTGGATCAGCCTGAATTTGTCCAGATGGTCGTTGAGGAGGCCTACAAGGCCAAGGCCAAGAGGGTCATTGTGGAGTGGAACTACCAGCCTCTGCAGAAGGTCCATGTGCGCTACCAGTCTGTCAAGACCCTGGGTGCTGTGGAGGAGTGGCAGAAGGCACGGCAGCAGCACTTCTGCGATGCCCTGCCCGCCCGTCTGCATCTGATCTCCGAGGATCCCGATGGCCTCAGAGGCGTGAACCTGAAGAAGATGGCCCAGGCTCGTCAGCTGAGCTATCCCATCCTCAAGGGCTATATCGACCAGCGGGAGAACAAGCAGCAGTGGTGTATTGCCGCCGTTCCCGGTGTGGCATGGGCCAAGAAGGTGTTCCCCGGCCTGCCCAAGGGCAAGGCAGTCGAAAAGCTGTGGGAGGCAATCCTGTCCACCTCCCGCGTCTACGGCGACGCCATCAAAAATTGGGAAGAGCACAACGCCGATCTGCACGACCGCTGCGCCTACCTGAATAGCCTTTGCATCGAGTCCCTGCACTATACCGCTGACAACGGCACTGACCTGACCGTGGGCATGATCCCCGAGGCCCAGTTCTGCGGCGGCGGTGAGACCGTCCTGTCCGGCGTTTATTTCAACCCCAACATTCCCACCGAGGAATGCTTCATCTCTCCCATGAAGGGAAAGGCAGAGGGCATCGTCTACGCCACCAAGCCCCTGAGCTACAACGGTCAGCTCATCGACAAGTTCTATATGCGCTTTGAAAACGGCAAGGTGGTGGAGGCTCACGCCGAGGTGGGCGACGAGCTGCTGAACACCATGCTGGCCATGGACGAAGGCGCTTCCTACCTGGGCGAGTGCGCTCTGGTGCCCCAGGCTAGCCCCATCAGCGAAAGCGGCATTCTGTTCTACAACACCCTGTTTGATGAGAACGCTGCCTGCCATCTGGCAGTGGGCATGGGCTTTGCTGACACCATCAAGGACCATCACAACAAGACCCTGGAGGAGTGCCGCGCTCTGGGCATCAACGATTCCATGATCCATGAGGATTTCATGATCGGCTGCGACACCATGAATATCGACGCGCACTGCGCTGACGGCAAGGTGGTGCCTATTTTCAGAAACGGCAACTGGGCTTTCTGAAAAAACTTGTAAAAAAGCGAAAAAAACACTTGCATTCTTGGTTCGGATGTGATAGTATATTCGAGCGATTGAAGATTGCTCGGGCAAACTATGCCCTTTTACTTGATAAGAAAGAGGTGAACTAGAATGAAGGAAGGTATCCATCCCAAGTACGAACAGACCACGATCCGTTGCAACTGTGGTAACGTCTTTACCACCGGCTCCACCAAGAAGGAGATTCGTGTTGAAATCTGCTCCAAGTGCCACCCTTTCTATACCGGCAAGCAGAAGCTGGTTGACACCGGTGGACGTGTTGATCGGTTCAACAAGCGTTTTGGCCTGAAGTAAGAAACAAAGTCCGCACTACGGAAATCCGTGGTGCGGATTTTTTATTTTCAGAAGTTACGGAATTTGACAGGATTCCTGTTGTCTGAACAGGCGGTTATGTGGTATATTATAAGATAGAGAAAAAAGATGGAGGACTGGGTATGGAAGCGACATTTGAAACAAAACAGGAGCGGGCGGTGCTGGTTGGCCTGAATGCCGACTGCTTCACCAAAGAACAGATCGCCACCGACGAGACGCTGGAGGAATTAGAAGCCCTTCTGGAGACTGCCGGCGGCTTCTGCACCGGCAAGATCCTGCAAAATCGCCATGCCCCGGATCCCCACAGCTTTATCGGCGAGGGCAAAGCCGAGGAGGTGCGGATGCTGGTGGAATTCACCGAATCCACCATGGTCATTTTTGACAACGAACTGTCTCCCGGCAACATCCGGGCATTGGAAGAGATCATCGGTGTGACGGTTCTCGACCGCAGCGCCCTGATTCTGGATATCTTCGCTCAGCGGGCCAAAACCAAGGAGGGACGCCTGCAGGTCGAGCTTGCCCAGTACAAATATCTGCTGCCCCGGCTTTCCGGCATGGGTAAGTCATTGTCCCGTCAGGGCGGCGGCATCGGTACCCGGGGTCCCGGTGAGACCAAGCTGGAATCCGACCGCCGGCACATCCGGGAACGGATCCACCGGCTGGAGGAGGAGCTGGAGCAGGTGCGCCAGGTGCGAAGCGTCCAGCGGGAGCGGCGTATCAAAAATTCCATTCCCGTGGTGGCCATTGTGGGCTACACCAATGCGGGTAAGTCTACGCTTCTGAATCAGCTGACCGGCGCGGGCATCCCCGCCAACAACCGGCTCTTTGACACCCTGGATACCACCTCCCGCCAGCTTACTGTTTCCGATAATCTGGATGTGGTGATTTCCGACACCGTCGGCTTTATTGCGAAGCTGCCCCACCATCTGGTGGATGCCTTCCAGGCGACTCTGGAGGAGCTGGAATACGCGGATCTGCTGCTGCATGTCATCGATTCCTCTGACGAGCACCGGGACGAGCACATCGCCGTTGTGGAAAAGCTCATCTCCAAACTGGCAAAGCCCGGCACGCCGGTGCTGAACCTTTATAACAAGGCAGACCTTGTCACCCCGGAGGAGATCCCGGTGGGCGAGGACGTGGTGGCCATTTCCGCCAGAAGCGGCCGCGGCATGGACAAGCTGATGCAGGCCATCGAGAAGGCCGTGGGCGCGAAGCTGCACCATGTGGTGGTAACACTGCCTTATTCCATGGGCGGCATGGTGGAGACGCTGCATAACAACGCCCAGGTACTGAATGTGGACTATACCGCCGAGGGCATCGAGATCGAGACGGTCCTCGATGATATCCTCCTCGGAAGACTAAGAGACTATATTACAAAGGAGTGCTGACCCTTGGACGAATATCTGGTGCCGACTCAGTTCGGTGAGGATGAATTTATTGAGAAAAAGTCCCGCTTCATCGGCAGAGTCTGGCCAGTGGACACGGAAGAGGCGGCGCTGGAGAAGATCCAGGAAATGAAAAAGCAGCACTACGATGCCACCCACAACTGCTGGGCCTATATCATCAAGGACGGCGCGGTCCGGTTTTCCGATGACGGGGAACCCGGCGGTACGGCGGGTATGCCCATGCTGCAGGTATTGCAGCGAGAGGGGCTGTATAACATCGTGTGCGTGGTGACCCGGTATTTTGGCGGCATTCTGCTGGGTGCCGGCGGCCTGGTCCGGGCCTATACCAAGGGTGCCAAGATCGCTGTTGACGCGGCGGGCAAGAGCATGAAGCGGGTGTGGACGGTTCTCTACGTCCCATGCCCCTATACATATTACGAGCGGGTGAAGCTGGAAGTGGCCGCTTTTGGCGGCATCATCCGCACCACGGATTTCGGCGCGGAGGTGGAACTGGAGATATTGTTCCCCGAAGCCCAGGCACAGCCCTTCCTGGAACGGCTGACGGATATGACCGCCGCCACCGTGGAGGGTATGGAGACAGGACAGGAATACCGGGCATTTCCCATTTAAAGATAAAGGAGTGGTGAGCATGACCATTCGGGAACAACTGGAGCATCTGGAGCACCGCAGGCTGAACCCCAGAGCGGCGTTCTCTGACCAGACCAGAGGCCGTCCCAATGCGGAGGACTTACAGGATGAGGATGTGCGTACTTGTTACCAGCGGGACGCCGACCGGATTGTCCACAGCAAGGCCTTCCGGCGGCTGATGCACAAGACCCAGGTCTTTCTCTGCCCGGAGGGCGACCACTACCGTACCCGGATGACCCACACCCTGGAGGTCTCCCGGATCGCCCGGACCATCACCCGAACCCTGGGCCTCAACGAGGATCTGGCGGAGGCCATTGCATTGGGCCATGACCTGGGACACACGCCCTTCGGCCATGCCGGTGAAGCGGCCCTGTCCGACGTGATGGAAAAGCCCTTCCGCCATAATGAACAGAGCCTTCGGGTGGTGGACGAGCTGGAGCGCAGCGGAAAAGGACTGAATCTGACCTTTGAGGTCCGCATGGGTATCCTGATGCACACCGGAGAACGCTGGCCCGAGACCCTGGAGGGCAAGGTTGTTCGCAGAAGTGACCAGATTGCCTATGTCAATCACGACATCGACGATGCCATCCGAGCGGGAATTCTGACGGATGACGACATTCCCAAGGATATCTCCGCCGTGCTGGGACATAACCATTCAGACCGCATCGATACTCTGGTCTGCGACGCCATCAACACCTCCCGGGAGGCGGGAGACATCATGCTTTCTCCCAAAGTGGACAAGGCTCTGAAGGACCTGCGGGCCTTCATGTTCGAGCGGGTCTACCGCAGTCCCATTGCCAAGGGGGAGGAGGCCAAGGCCAAGGATATGCTGAAGCGGCTGTATGAATACTACTACAAACACCCCCAGATGCTGCCGGAGGATTTTCAGCCCCAGATGAGCTTCGACGGCCTGGAACGGACGGTCTGCGACTATATCGCGGGCATGACCGACAAGTACGCTGTGGATAAGTTCACAGAAATTTTCATTCCCATCGGTTGGCATGTACGGGGATGATGTGATATAATATACCCTAATCTTTTGAAAGGAGGTACAGATCATGGCCTTTCCGCCGTCATTTTTGGATGAACTGGTAGCCAGAAACCCCATTGAGGATGTGGTGGGCCAGTATGTGAGTTTGAAGCGTTCCGGCTCCAATCTCTTTGGCCTGTGCCCCTTCCATGGGGAAAAGACTGCCTCCTTCTCTGTGGCTCCCGATAAGGGCATTTACTACTGCTTCGGTTGCCACAAGGGCGGCGGCCCCATCAATTTCATGATGGAGATCGAGGGGCTGAGCTACCCCGACGCCGTCCGGGCCCTGGCCAAGCGGGCCGGGCTGGAGGTGCCGGAGGATGAGCAGTATCAGTCCCGCTACCGCCAGCAGGAACGGCTTTGGGCTTTGTCAAAGGAGGCTGCCCGCTTCTTTGTGGCCAAGCTCTATGAACCGGCAGGCGCCGAGGGACTGGACTATGCCCGCCGACGCGGTATGCCCAAATCAACCCTGACCAAATTCGGTATCGGCTTCGCCCCCAACGAGTGGACGGCTCTGACTGACGCCATGCGGGCCAAGGGCTACTCCGAGGAAGAACTGAAGGAGTCGGGCCTGGTGTCCGTATCCCAGAAGAACGGACGGATCTATGATCGGTTCCGCAACCGCCTGATGTTCCCCATCATCGACGTCCGGGGCAATGTCATCGGCTTCGGCGGCCGCGTCATGGATGATTCCACCCCCAAGTACCTGAATTCTCCTGAAACGATTATCTTCAACAAGCGCAAGAACCTCTTTGCGCTGAATCTGGCGAAGAAGACCAAGTACCCTTACCTGATCCTGGTGGAGGGTTACATGGATGCCGTGGCGCTGCACCAGTATGGCTTTGACTGCGCAGTGGCATCCCTGGGTACCAGCCTTACTGAGGAGCACGCGGTGCTGCTGAGCCGGTATACCGAGAATGTGGTGCTGATCTACGACGGCGATGAGGCTGGTCAGCGGGCCACCCGCCGGGCCATCCCCATGCTGGAAAAGGCGGGCCTTCAGGTGAAGGTCCTGCAGATGAAGGATGCCAAGGACCCGGACGAATATCTGAAGAAATTCGGCGCAGATAAATTCAAGAACCTGCTGGAGGAATCCTCCAACCGGGTGGAGTACCAGCTCAATGCCATTCGGAAGAAGTACGACATCCGGGAGGACGAGCAGCGGGTCAAATTTATAGGCGAGGCCGCGGAATTCATCAGTACCCTGCCCAACGCCGTCCAGCGGGAGGTCTATGGCCACCGGGTGGCGGATGCGGCAAAAATCAGTTACGACGCAATGAAGATCGAAGTGAACAAGGCCTATAAGCGCCGCCTCTTCCGGGAGAAAAAGCGCCAGGAGAAGATCGACCTGGCCCCCGCCCAGGCGCTGCAGCCCAGGGCCCGTTCCATTCGGTACGACAATATGAAATCCGCCATGGCAGAGGAGACGATCATCGCCATGGCGCTGAAGGAACCCGCGCTGCTGGATGAGGCACGGGACCTGAGAGCGGAGGAATTTTCCTCCGGGCTTCTGGGAAGTGTGTATGTGCAGCTGCGCAGCCGCCATGACCAGGGGCTGGATGTATCCCTGGCAGTGCTGTCGTATCTGACAGCCGAGGAGATGTCCCATATCACGGGTATCTACCAGCGCCAGCAGGGACCTGTGAATGAGCAGGCCTTCCAGGATTGCATCCGCACCATCCACGCCGAGCATCAGGCGTCGTCGGTGGACTCCGCCGACGATCTGATGGCCCTGCGGGACAGATACAAGGAAAGAAAAGGAATCAAAAAATGACGTTAGATCCTTTAGATCAGGAGGCGGAAGTTCCTGTCAGCGCCGGCGAAGATGACGTCCGGCAGTATTTGAGCGAGATCCGCCGCTATCCCCGGCTGACGGCTGAGGAGGAGCGGGATCTGGCCAAGCGGTGTGCCGAGGGCGATGCGGATGCCATCAGACAGATGGTCAATTCCAACCTGCGCCTGGTGGTGTCCATCGCAAAGGAATATGCGGGCCGGGGGGTGCCGCTTCTGGATCTGATTCAGGAGGGCAGTATCGGCCTGCTGGTGGCAGCGCGGAAATTTGACTATACCCTGGACTTCCGGTTTTCTACATATGCCACCAAATGGATCCGCCAGGGTGTGACACGGTGCCTGATGAACCACAGTGGCGTCATTCGTGTGCCGCTGCACACCGCGGAGCGGATGCGAAAAATCCAGCAGGCAAAGACCGCCCTGCGGCAGGAGACTGGCGTGGAGCCCACGGAGGAGCAGATTGCAGCGCGCTGCGAGATCCCCGCGGCCAAGGTCCGGCAGCTGCTGCAGCTGAGCCCGGAGATCTGCAGTCTGGATGCCCCGGCAGGGGATGAGGATGGGACGCTGGGCGTTCTGCTGGAGGATCTGCAGGCCTCCCAGCCCCATGAGGAGCTGATCCGCGAGGAGCTGAACCAGACCATGAACCGGCTGCTTGGAATGCTCAATGAGCGCCAGCAGCAGGTACTGCGCCTCCATTTCGGCATGGAAGACGGCAGCTGTCACTCCCTGGAAGAGATCGGAGGTTACCTGGGCATCTCCAAGGAGCGAGTCCGTCAGATCGAAAAACAGGCTATGGACAAGCTCCAGAAATTGGGAGCCAGCATGGGATTGGAGGATTTCCTGAATGAATAATTTGGATTTTACTTTTGAAACTTCCCCCTGGGAGCAGTATGCGGCCCGGCTGGAGGATCACGACATCGTCAGTGCCTCCCAGATCCTGACGCTGCTGGAGGGGGAGAGCGACGAAATATTCGAGGACGCATTCCGGCAGCTGGAAGAGCTGAGGGCTGAGATCGATCTTTCGGATATGCCCCGTCCGGTGATCACCGGCGAGACAGGCCTCCGGCTGAAGCGGGAGGCAGAGTTGTCCGGAAAGGCGCAGCTTTTGAAGCATCTGGAGGATACGGACCCGCTGCGGCTGTATTTGGAAGAGCTGGCCTCCATTCCGGTCTGCGGCGACATCTGCGTCCTGGCGGAGGAGCTTTCCCAGGCCAATGATGCCGGAAAACCCAATGAAAGAATCAGAGAGCAGATCGTGAATCTGTCCCTGAGCCGGGTTGTGGAGGTTGCGGGACAGTATACGGGCTGGGGTGTGCTGCTGATGGACCTGATCCAGGAGGGCAGCCTGGGCCTGTGGAGATCTACTGATGGCTTTATTGGCCGGGGTGAGGATTTTGAGCAGGTCCGGGACTGGTGGATCAGAGCGTATATTGCATGGGCCGTTGTGACCCAGGCCCGCTCCAACGGCGTCGGACAGAAGATGCGCCAGGCTCTGGAGGACTACCGGGCTGTAGACGAGCGGCTGCTGGGTGAACTGGGCCGGAACCCCACGGTGGAGGAAATTGCGGAGCAGCTGCATATTCAGCCCGAGGCTGCTGCCATCATCGCCAACACGATGGAAAATATCCGGCTGATGGACAGAGTGAAGCCCGCCCAGGAACCGGAGGAAGCGGAAGATCCCGAGGATCAGCAGGCTGTGGAGGACACCGCCTATTTCCAGATGCGCCAGCGCATTGCGGATCTGCTGGCCGACTTGTCCGAAGAAGACGCCAAGCTGCTGACCCTGCGCTTCGGCCTGGAGGGCGGCCGCCCCATGAGCCCCGAGGAGACCGGCAGAAGGCTGGCCCTGACGCCGGAAGAAGTGGTGGCAAAAGAAGCCGCCGCACTGGCAAAGCTGCGCCGCAGCTGATTTACAAAGAAAGAAGGAATGAATTATGGCTAAAACCTATTCCATCGCTATTGACGGCCCCGCCGGTGCCGGTAAGAGTACCATCGCCAAGCGCTTGGCCAGGGAACTGGGCTATTATTATGTGGATACCGGCGCGATCTACCGCACCGTGGCATACTTTCTGGATCTGCTGGGTGTCAGCCCCAAGGACGTGGACGGTGTGGAGCGCTACATCGACGAGCTGACTATCGACATCTACTATGATGAAGACGGCCTGCAGCACATGATCATGAACGGCATGGACGTCACCAACGAGATCCGCACCCAGGATATTTCCCAGAAGGCAAGTCTCGTTTCTGCCCACGTTTGCGTCCGGGAGATGCTGCTGGATATGCAGCGGGAGCTTGCCCGGGACAACAATGTCATCATGGACGGCCGGGATATCGGCTCCGTGGTACTGCCCAAGGCTGATGTGAAGATCTTCCTGACCGCCTCTGCCGAGGTTCGTGCCCAGCGCCGTACCGATGAAATGCTTGCCAAGGGACAGAAGGCCAATTTCCAGCAGACCCTGAAGGACATTCAGCAGCGTGACTATCAGGACACCCATCGTCCCATCGCGCCGCTGAAGATGTGCCGGGACTCCGTGAAGGTGGACAGCTCCGACATGGATATCGAGCAGGTCATCGCTGAGATCAAGGCTATCGTCGGAAAGAAGATCACCGTATGAGCGTCAGAACAGCGAAGAGCGCCGGCTTCTGCTTCGGTGTCAGCCGGGCGGTAGAGCTGGTGGAGAAGGCCGCCGGGGAGGGCAAGCGGGTCGTAACACTGGGCCCCATTATCCACAACCGTCATGTGGTAGGCAAGTTTGAAAACATGGGTGTGGGTGTCATTGAAACGCCGGAGGAGGCGGATGCGCGCAATACGGTCATCATCCGTTCCCACGGTGTATCCGCCGATGTCTACCGCCGGCTGGAAGCACAGGGCTGCGAGATCATCGACGCCACCTGCCCCTTTGTCAAGCGGATCCACGGCATTGTCAGCCGTGCCTGCGGGGAGGGCAGACTCCCGATCATCATCGGCACCCGGGCCCATCCCGAGGTTGAGGGAATCGCCGGATGGTGCAGTGAATGCCTGATTTTTGAGAGCCCCGAGGAGCTGGAAAATTGGATCAAAACTGCTGATCCGGCCCGCGATATGCCAATTTGTATGGTTTCGCAGACAACTTCCACTGAATTTTTGTGGAAAATGTGCGGTAAAATCGCAAAAAAACAGTTTACTAACTTGAAAATTTTTGATACAATATGTAGAGCAACTGAAATTAGGCAAAACGAAGCAGCAGAACTGAGCAAAACCGCCCAGGCAATGGTCGTTGTCGGAGACCCCAAGAGTTCCAACACAGGCCGTCTCGCTATGATTTGCCGGGAGCACTGCGAAAGAGTCGCGTTGGTGGACAATGCTGCCGACCTTAACCCCGAACTTTTCCGCGGTGTGGCTGATGTTGGTATCACGGCCGGTGCGTCGACACCGGCGTGGATTATAAAGGAGGTCAACAAGACTATGAGCGAAATTATCAATGTTGAGGCTGTACAGGAGGAGAATTTTGCAGAACTTCTGGAACAGTCCATCAAGACTTTAAATACAGGAGATAAGGTCATGGGCACCGTCACCCATATCGGCAACACCGAGATCCAGGTCGACCTGGGCACCAAGCATGCCGGTTACATTCCCTATGACGAAGTCAGCGCCGATCCTTCTGTGAAGCCTGAGGATATCCTGAACGTCGGTGACGAGATCGAGGTTTTCGTCGTTCGCGTTAACGATCAGGAAGGCACTGTTCAGCTGTCCAAGAAGAAGCTGGACGGCCTGAAGGTTTGGGACGACATGGCTGCATGGTGCGAAGAGAAGACTACCATCGAAGGCACCATCACCGAGGAGAACAAGGGCGGCCTGGTTTGCACCGTTAAGGGCATCCGCGTCTTCATCCCCGCTTCCCAGTCCGGCATCGCCAAGGGCGGCGACATGGCCGGTATGGTCGGCAAGACCGTTCAGCTGAAGATCACCGAGGTCAACCGCGCTCGCCGCCGTGTCATCGGCTCCATCCGCGCTGTTTCCAGCGAAGCCCGCAAGGCTGCTCAGGAGAAGATCTGGGCTGAGATCGAGAACGGCAAGAAGTACCACGGTACTGTCAAGAGCCTGACTTCTTACGGCGCATTCGTCGATATCGGCGGTGTTGACGGCATGGTTCACGTTTCCGAGCTGTCCTGGAACCACATCAAGACCCCCGCTGAGGTGGTCAAGGTTGGCGACGAGATCGATGTTTACGTCATCTCCTTCGACTCTGAGAAGCACAAGATCTCTCTGGGCTACAAGACCGCTGAGATGAACCCCTGGAACCAGTTCATGACCAACTACAACGTCGGCGATGTCGTCGATGCTAAGGTTGTCAAGCTGATGACCTTCGGCGCCTTCGCAGAGATCCTGCCCGGCGTTGATGGCCTGATCCACATCTCCCAGATCGCTGACCGCCGCATCGGCAAGCCCGAGGATGTTCTGTCCGAGGGTCAGGATGTCAAGGTCAAGATCACCGATGTTGACGCTGAAAACAAGCGCATCTCCCTGTCCATCCGCGCTCTGCTGGAGCAGGCCGCTGAGGACGCTGAGTAATTTCTAAATAAAATACCGGGGCCGAAAATTTCGACCCCGGTATTTTTAATTCTGTGAGGTGATTTCATGCTGATTAACGGACTGATCTGGCTGATTGCTGCCGCATTTGCCTGTTTCAATGCCGCAACCCGGTCACCCAACGGCAGCTGGATCCTGATTGCAGTTGTGTTTGCCTTTGTGGGGATCCGCCAGATCGTGAAATACATCAAAGGAAGGAAAGAGGAACAAGATGGTTAAGCATATCGTTCTGTTCACCCTGAAGGAGGGCGTAGATCAGGAAGAGGCGGTGAAGCTGATGGCTTCGGTGCTGGATCCTCTGGTTGGCCGGATTCCGGGTCTGTTACATCTGGAAGTGGGCCAAAGCTTTGCCGGTGCAGATGTGGCGCTGTACAGCGAGTTTGAAAGCCACCGGGCGCTGGAAAATTATGCGGACCATCCGCTGCATGTCCAGGCCAAGGACTGCTTCTGGCATCTGCTGGGTGGCCGAATGGCTGCGGACTATGAATGTTAAGGAGAAGCAATTATGAAAGCAGTTGTTACCGTTGTCGGTAAGGACCAGGTGGGCATCATTGCTGCCGTCTGTGTCAAGCTTGCCGAATATAATGTCAATGTTCTGGATATCAGCCAGACCGTCATGCAGGGTTACTTTACCATGATGATGGTGGTGGATGTTACCGGCTGTACCGTGCCTCTGGCAGATCTGGTGAGCCTGATGGATGAGATGGGCAAGGGTATGGGTCTGTCCATCCGGGTTCAGAGAGAAGATATTTTCGAGGCCATGCATCGGATCTGAGGTGGCGGCATGTTTAGTCAGAAGGATATTTTAGCAACTCAGGATATGATCGACAAGCGGCATCTGGACATCCGCACCATCACCATGGGCATCAGCCTGCTGGACTGCTGCGATGCGGATCTGGATAAATGCTGCGAAAAGATCTATCGCAAAATCACCGCCTATGCCAAAGATCTGGTGAAGGTGGGCTGTGAGATTGAGAAGGAATTCGGTATTCCCATCGTCAACAAGCGCATTTCTGTCACCCCCATCGCTCTGGTGGCCGGTTCCTGCGAGGCGGATTCCTATGTGAAGATCGCCCAGACTCTGGACCGGGCAGCCGAAACCTGCGGCGTCAACTTCATCGGCGGCTTTTCCGCACTGGTCCAGAAGGGCTGCACCAAGGGCGACTGGACACTGATCCGGTCCATCCCCGAGGCCATGGCCTGCACCAATAAGGTCTGCGCCAGCGTCAATGTGGGCTCCACCAAGGCGGGCATCAATATGGATGCCGTGGCGGAAATGGGCCGCATCATCAAGAAAACTGCCCAGATCACCGCCGACAATGACGGTCTGGGCTGTGCCAAGCTGGTGGTCTTTGCCAATGCTGTGGAGGATAATCCCTTCATGGCCGGCGCGTTCCATGGCGTGGGCGAACCCGAATGCGTCCTGAACGTAGGCGTTTCCGGCCCCGGCGTTGTGTACCACGCCCTGCAAAGCGTCAAGGGTCAGCCCTTTGATGTGGTGGCGGAGACCATCAAGAAGACCGCCTTCCGCATCACCCGTATGGGCCAGATCGTGGGCCGGGAGGCCTCTCAGCGTTTGGGCGTTCCCTTCGGCATTGTGGACCTGAGCCTGGCTCCCACACCCGCCGTGGGCGACAGTGTGGCCCGGATCCTGGAGGAAATGGGTCTGGAGGTCTGTGGCACCCATGGCACCACCGCGGCCCTGGCTATGCTGAACGACGCTGTCAAGAAGGGCGGCGTCATGGCAAGTAACCATGTGGGCGGCCTGTCCGGCGCTTTTATCCCTGTCAGTGAGGACGAGGGCATGATCGCCGCTGCCGAGTGCGGCACCCTGGTGCTGGATAAGCTGGAGGCCATGACCTGTGTGTGCTCTGTGGGTCTGGACATGATCGCCGTTCCCGGCGATACCTCTGCCGAGACCATCTCCGCCATCATTGCCGACGAGGCTGCCATTGGTATGGTCAATTCCAAGACCACCGCCGTGCGCATCATCCCCGCCCCCGGCAAGGTGGTGGGCGACCGGGTGGAAATGGGCGGACTGCTGGGCAGCGCACCGGTGATGCCGGTGCATGACAAATCCAGCGCAGACTTTATTGCCCGGGGCGGCCGCATTCCCGCACCCCTTCAGAGTCTGAAAAACTGACGGCTTTAAGATGATTTTTCCCGACCGGCCGTGAAAACGGCTTGGTCACAGCATACTTAATTATGATGAAATCCAATAAATACGCAAAAAAATCCTCCTCTAAGAAGAGAATTCTGCTTGTTGTGCTGGCGGTTGCGCTGGCCTGGACGGCGGTTCTCTCAGCGGGCTTCTGGTTCTTTGTGGTGCGCAACATCGCTGAGGAGGTCACCGTTGAAGCAGGCTGCGAAACGGTGGACCCGAACGGATTCCGGATCAGGCAGTGGAACATTCCGGTGGAATTTGTCACGGATATAGAGGCGATCGACCTGAATATGCCGGGAGATTATCCGGTGCAGCTGCTGTATTTGGACCGGATCTATGATTCTGTGCTTCGCATCAGAGATACAATCCCACCCAAGGCGGAACTGCTGGATGTGACAACACTGTCCATCCGGATACCGGAGCCTGAGGAATTTATTTCGCAGATCTGGGATGTGACCCAGGTTTCGGTCAGCTATGAGACGCTGCCGGACATGACCCAGCCGGGAGAGCAGATTGTATCTGTGCTTCTGACAGACGGCGGCGGCAACACGTCTCTGCTGGAAGCGACCCTGACGGTGATTTTTGACACCAGTGCGCCGATCGTCGAGGGCGTTCAGAATATGAGCATCTATCGCGGTCAGGAGCCGGATTATCTGGACGGCGTGACAATTTCCGACGATCTGGATGAAGCCCCGGTTCTGACCGTGGACGACAGCCGGGTGGATCTGACCCAGGGCGGAAATTATCAGGTGATCTATACCGCCATGGATGCTTCCGGAAATTCTGTCCACCAGACGGCGACCCTGACGGTCATTGTGGATGAGGAGGCTCCTGCCATTTTGGGCGTGCAGCCCATTTCTCTGTATGCGGGCAGCACCGTATCCTACCGCAGCGGCATCGTGGTCAGGGATAATATCGATGAAAGTCCCCGGCTGAGCATCGACAGCTCCGGTGTGGATCTGACCCAGCCGGGTGAATATCAGATTGTTTTCACCGCCACAGACGCCGCAGGCAATTCTTCCAGTGTGACTGCACCGGTAACGGTGAAGGAGAAGACGGGAAGATATGTGGAAGAATCCGTCATTCTGGACCGGGCGGACCAGGTCCTTGCCGTCATCATCCGGGAGGAAATGACGGACCGGGAAAAGGTGGAGACAGTCTTCCGGTGGGTTACCGGCAATTTCAGCTACTATGGCGCGTCGGACAAGACCGACTGGATGCAGGCAGCCTATTCCATCATGACCACCCGAATGGGCGACTGTTTTAATTTCTATGCCGTAACCAAGCTGCTGTTGGACCGGCTGGGGATTCCCAACATCACCGTCACCCGCTGCGACAATCCCTACCGGGCCACCAGACATTACTGGAGCCTGGTCAGCATCGACGGCGGCGAGACCTATTACCATGTGGACACCACGCCCCACTCCAACGGAAATTATCGGTTCTGTCTGGTGACGGATGAATATCTGGACTACTACGATACCCATATTTTCCGCGGCTACTACGCAAGAGACAAGAGCCTCTATCCGGCAACCCCGATCAAAGCCCTCGAGTAATGAAAAACCGTCATGACCATTCGGTCATGACGGTTTTATTGCGTTAAACGACCATGAACGCCATCGCACAGAAGACGATGAGGCAGATGACAGTGAGCACGGAGCAGACGCTGGAGGCGATGGCCTGCTCGTCATCGGAGTGTCCCAGGCTGGGGGCCAGGTAGGAGGCGGGCAGAGTGTAGTACATCAGAACTGCCCAGCGGCTCATGGGGTTGACATTGGGCATCAGGCACAGAAGCAGCTGCACGATGATGCAGAAGATGCCGTGAAATGCCAGATGCTTGGCAGACAGAGTCCAAATGGCTCTGCGATTCTGACTGGAGAGGGAGAAATTGTATCCGGCGCTGAAGAGCATTATGGCGCTGACGGGCTGTCCCAGGAAGCCGGTGCAGCCGGTGATGACACCCATAATGCCGAAGCTGTCCAGATAATCCCGGATGCCGGTCAGATTTAACACAAGACCCAGCAGGCTGCACACCAGCATGGGGGAAGTGAGGACCTCCTTGGTGATCTTGGCAGGGGAGGGATTCTCGTCGGCTTTGGCGGAGAGAATGGACACAACGGGAATGGTGATCACGCCCTGTGCCAGATCCAGAACGCCCATGTGGTAAGACTGGGCGGCGCCAAAGAGAACGATAAACAGCGGAATGCCCAGCATGCCTGTTTCCTTGCCGCTGATGAGAAGAGGCAGATTGTGGTAAGGATGCAGCTTCTTCCGGGCCCGGAAGCCCCACAGGGCAGCCACAAAGGCCAGCGGAATGAGCATCACCATGGTACTGACGGACTCCGGGCTGATTTCAGCCGTCAGACAGGAATTGAAGAGCAGACAGGGAAGGCCGAATCTGATTACAAACTGCTGCAGGCCCCGGACCTCTTCGGTACCCAGCAGAGCCTTCCTGCGGGCGAAGATGCCGAGGGCGGCTGCAAACAGAATCGGGACAACAACCAAAGCAATATCAAAAAACTTATCCATAGCGAAACCTCTTTGTAAAAATCGGTCACATTTTAGCACAACAGGAAGAAGAATGCAATAGAAAAACAAAATGCACCGGAGGAATGCGTGATGTCTTTAACGGAGAAATAGCATAAAGTAACTGGCAGATCAGCTTGATCTGCCAGTTTTCGTATTTTTGTGGGTTGGGGCATCTGCCCGGTTTACGCATCCGGTGGACAGCCGGATGCTCTGCTCGCCATGTACGCTTATCGTAGGTCGTGGGCTTGCTCCTGCCGAAATCACACCACAGATATTGAAAACCGCGTTGTCTTCGTGGTATAATCAATTTGACAAACTACAATATGTCGAATAGTTAACCGCAGCACCTCAATGTGGGTGCTGCGGCAGTTTATTTGGATTGGCGGCGGGAGCAAGCCCCGCCCTACAAAAAGACTATATCCATTTTTCCGTTAAGGATATGCTCTAAATGTCCGGTGCATTTTTAAAAGCATTACTTTGCGGAAAGATCCACACTCCGACGGATCATGCTCAGGGCGGGGACTTGCTTCGGCAGCTGCAGATAGAACTTCATCTGGGGCGTCCGGGGCTCTTCCAAGGGACCGCCCGCCTCATCGGTCATGGCCTCGGCGGTGAACTCAAAGGGGCACAGATCGGGACCTACGCATTCCAGCACATCGCCTGCGTGGAACTTGTTGTTCAGGCTGCAAAGGGCCAGACCATTCTCGTCACAGGATTCCACCTTGGCGCAGATCTGCCAGTCCCGGATGTAGCGGGAGTTTTCGGTGTACTGCCCCGGCTCGCCATAGTAGAAGCCGGTGGAGTAGATCCGGTGTGACACATGATCCACCTCGTCCCGCCAGACCTTGTCGATGGGGCGGCCGGCGTAGATATCGTCGATCACGTGGCGGTATGCGCCGGTGACGATGGCGGCATAGTAGGCAGATTTGGCCCGGCCTTCGATCTTGATGCAGTCGATGCCGGCATCCATCAGATCCTTCAGGTGGTCGATGGTGCACATATCCCGGGAATTTAAGATGTAAGTACCCATTTCGTCCTCGTAGACGGGGAAGTATTCCCCGGGACGCTTTTCCTCCATCAGGGCGTACTGATAGCGGCAGGGCTGGGCGCAGGCGCCGCGGTTACTGTCGCGGCCCGTCATGTAGTTGCTCAGCAGGCAGCGGCCGGAGTAGCTGACGCACATGGCGCCATGGCCGAAGGTTTCGATCTCCAGCTCGGGGGAGACTTTGCGGCGGATTTCCGCCACCTCCTTCAGGCTGCATTCCCGGGCCAGAACCACTCTCTGAGCGCCCAGATCGTACCAGGCCTGGGCGCACTCATAGTTGGCGATGGACTGCTGGGTGGAGATATGCCGCTGGCAGTGGGGGGCATATTTGCCTGCCAGAGTGAAGGCACCCAGATCCGCCAGGATCAGGGCATCCACACCGGCGTCGTCCAGCTGCTCCAGATATTCGGGCAGCCGGGCAACTTCGTCGTTGCGGGGCATGATGTTGACGGTGACATGGGCCTTGACACCGTGGTCATGGGCATACTTCACCGCCTGAGGGAGCTCCTCAGGGGTGAAATTTCCGGCAAAGGCACGCATACCGAAGGTGGTGCCCGCCAGATATACCGCGTCCGCGCCGTACAGAACGGCCATTTTCAGCCGTTCCATATCACCGGCAGGGCTCAACAATTCCAGTTTACACATAGCTTATCCTTCTCCGTCCTGTCCGTAGTATTTTTGTACCTTCTTGTCGTGCTCTTCGTAGGTCTTGGAGAAGTCATGCTCGCCGACTTCGGGATTGAGGACATAGTAGTAATAAGAGGTATCCTCGAAATCCAGCGCCGCCTTCAGACAGGCAAGACCGGGGTTTGCGATGGGGCCGGGAACCAGACCGGAGTAGAGATAGGTGTTGTAGGGGCTGTCCACCTGCAGGTCCTCGGAGGTCAGAGCTTCCTTGTGCTCGCCCAGGGCATAGAAGATGGCGGCGTCGATGTTCAGGTAGCGCTCGTGCTCCTCGTCCTGGGTCAGTCGGTTGTAGATGACGGAGGCGATGGTGCGGGCCTCCTCTTCACCCGCCATTTCCTTTTCGATCAGGGAGGCCACGGTGACGATATCCCGGACGGTCAGCTGATGTGCGTCCACATACTCCTGGGTACAGCCGTTTGCAAGCATCATGGCGCTGAGACGCTCGTTTGTAGCTGCCAGCTGCTCCTGCATCTCGGCGGAGTAATAGGCATCAAAGGCATCCAGCATCTTTTCCAGAGCCTGCTTGGGAGAGCTGTTTTCGTAGAAATCATAGGTTGCGGGGAAGAGGTAGCCTTCCAGGCAGTACTTGTCGCCCCGTTCCAGATTTTCAAGGAACCAGTATTCGTCCAGCTCGCCCTCGGCGGCGTAGGCTTCCAGCTCGGAGGCACTGCACACGCCGTATTCCTCCAGACGGGCGAAGATCTGCTTGCAGGTGAAGCCTTCGGGGATCAGCACGCCTTCAATAACCTTTCGGGTGCTGGAGCTGGCGGACATGCTGTTGACCAGTGCGTGGTAGTCGTAGAGCGTATTCAGGGTAAAGGTACCGGTGGAAATCTCACCCTCGTCCACGGCAAGGTCTGCATAGAGCTTGAACAGGGAAGGGTAGCGGATCAGACCGGCCTGATTCAGCTTGGCGGCAATGGTGTCGATGTCGTCTTCAGAGGTGATGGTGACGGTGACCAGCTGCTCTTCCCGGCCGAAGGCAAGGACATCAGCGGCGCAGACCCAGATCAGACGGCCCATGGACACGCCGATGGCCACGATGATGGCCAGCCAGATCACAGTGGCGATCAGGTGGGGAATGCCCAGGAAGCCGTAGCCCTTCTTGCGTCTGGGACGGCCCTTGCGGACGGGAAGCTCAGGCTCGGCGTCAGATTCGGAATCCTCATAGGTTTCTTCGGGGATCTGCATCTCTTCCGGTATCTGCTGATATTCGGGATCCCGGTATTCGGCATCGTGATGGGCCGGTGCAGGCTCCTGAGGCATCTCGCTCTGGCGGGGCTCAATAAAGTCCACATCATCGGGATGGACCAGGCCAGCATCGTACATGGCGTGCTCTGCTGCGTTCAGTTCTTCCCGGACTTCGGGGTGCTGCAACAGCTCGTGGGAGACGGTACCGGCGCTGTCGACAGGCGTTTGTGCAGTCAGCTGTTCGTTCAGTGCCTCTTCGGCCTGCTCCTTCTCGGCGTAGGCCTCCTCAAAAGCGGACTGATCGAAGACGGACTCCTGCTCTTTTTCAGCATATGCCTCTTCAAAAGCTGCCGCGTCAAAGGCAGGCTCTTCAGCGTTCTCTCCCACGGGTTCGGGCAAAACGGCATTCTCCTGGAGAACGTCGTTTTCTTCGGGGATGTTGTTTTCGTTCATGGTGTTACCTCCGTTCAGCGGATGACGATCTGCTTTGCGACAGCCTCCGCGGTTTCGGTTCCCTTCAGGGCTTCAATCAGAGCCAGACCGAAGGGGATTGCACAGCCGGCAGAAGTGCCGGTGATGAGTTTCTCGTCGATGACGACGGCAGCGTCTTCAATGACAAAGGCGCTGCCCATGCCGCCTTCGCAGCCGGGATAGCAGGTGGCGTTCATGCCGGCGGTGATGCCCAGATCCGCCAGCACTGTGGGGCCGGCGCAGATGGCGGCGACAAACTTGTCGTTGTCCCAGGCGAATTTCAGGGCGTTCATGGCTTCCTCGCTGGCACGGACGGAGGTGACGCCGCCCAGACCACCGGGAAGAATGATCATTTCCAGATTGGTCAGATCCATCTGGCCGATTTCAATATCGGCTTCCACGCCGATGTTGTGGCTGCCGCGGATAATTTTACCGTTAACGCCGACGGTCATAATTTCGACGCCTGCCCGGCGCAGCAGATCCAGGGGAGCGATGGCTTCGGTCTCTTCAAAGCCGGTACCCAGCAGCATGTATACCATAATTTAATCCTCCAAACACTTTGTCACATGGCGGTAGATTTCTTCGTGAATGTCTTCGATGCTTCTCATGGAGCCGTTTTTGACGCAGTCGATGACGGTCCAGCCGTAGAATTCGGCGGCGGCTCTGCCGGTGCGGCGGCAGGTGGCCAGATACGCCAGGTCCTTTTCGTGGATGTCCGCAGACGTATTGGTGGCAGCCTCCCGGGAGCGCATGAGCTTTTCGGTAAAGTCCGTGGGAACGTCCAGATAAATGGTCAGATCAGGGCAGGGGAGGCCCATTCGGTCGTATTCGAATTCATAGAGCCATTTGAGAAATTCGCCCTGTTTTTCGACCGGCTCCTTGGAGGCCTGATGGACGGCGTTGGACGTGGTATACCGGTCTGACAGGACCAGACCGCCCTGCTCGTACCACTCGCCCCAAACCTTTTTATAGGATGCATAGCGATCCACTGCGTAGAAGGCCGAAGCGGCATAGGCGTTGACGTCGGCAGGATTGGTGCCGAATTCACCGCCCAGATACATCCGGATCAATGCGGAGCTGGGCTCGGAATACTGGGGGAATACCAGCTTGCGGAACTCATGGCCTTCCGCTGCCACGCGCTCGGTCAGCAGCTTGAACTGGGTAGACTTGCCGGAGCCGTCAGTACCCTCGATGACGATTAGTTTGCCCATAAAAAATCTCCTTATAGTACGGACATATTATCATAGCCTACAATATACCACATTTACGTCCTTTTGTCCACCGTTGGGATTTGACGGAATTCTTAAATTTCTGGAAACAATGAAAACTGCAGTTGATCGTTCTGTTATACATTGCCCCTTGCCTTCTCCCAGGGGAAGCATTAGGTGCTCCCGCGTCAGTACGATAAACTGCAATTTGAATCATACAGAATAGTTGCATAATTCCCGGATATCTGTTAAAATAGAAAAATCTATGAATATAAAGAAAAAGGAAAGAGAAACATGGAAGTAACTTTTGAGAGTCTCGGACTGAGCGGCGCCATGCTGAAGGCCCTGGAGAAGAAGGGCTACGGCTATCCCACCACCATTCAGGCAGAGGCAATTCCTCATTTTATGCAGTGGAAGGATGTCATTGCAAAGGCGCCCACCGGCACCGGCAAGACCTTCGCCTTCGGCATCCCCATGATCGAGCATATTGATGCCGAATGCTCCGATGTTCAGGGTCTGGTTCTGGCCCCCACCCGGGAGCTGGCTATTCAGATCGGCGATGAGCTGCGGGGCCTGCTGACCTATTATAACGGAATCCGCGTGGCGGTGCTCTACGGCGGCGCCGGCATCGGCGGTCAGATCAAGCAGCTGGAACGCAAGCCCCAGATCGTGGTGGCAACTCCCGGCCGCCTGATGGACCACTACAACCGGCATACCATCCGGCTGGATAAGATTCAGACCGTGGTGCTGGACGAGGCGGACCGGATGCTGGACATGGGCTTTTTCAAGGATGTGACCAAGATCATCGAGAAGGTCAAAAACCGTAAGAACTTGGGCCTGTTTTCCGCAACCATCTCCCAGGAGGTCATGACCGTTTCCTGGATGTACCAGCGTGACGAGGTGGAGATCACCGTGGAGCCCAAGCAGGAGGATCGTCCCGACATTGACCAGTACTGCATGACCGTGACGCCTCTCGAGAAGGCGGAGCGGACCCTGAAGCTGATCCGCAGCCAGGGCTATGAGCGGGTGATGATCTTCTGCAACACCAAGCACATGTGCCAGAGGCTGTGTGACGACTTCAAGCGGGCCGGTCTGGACTGCGACTGCATCCATGGCGACATCCGTCAGAGCCAGCGTGAAAAGGCCATGCAGCGCTATCGTGACGGCAAGCTGCAGGTGCTCATCGCCACGGACGTTGCCTCCCGAGGCATCGACGTGGACGATGTGGACTGCGTCATCAACTATGATATTCCTGAAGAAAATGAATACTACGTCCACCGGATCGGCCGCACCGGACGGGCCAAGCGCAAGGGTGTTGCCTGGAGCATCATCGGCAATTTCCCCGAAAAGGCCAAGCTGGATGAGATCTGCAAGTTCTGTAATTTCACGGTTCAGCCTATGCTTCTGGGCGAGGACGGGCAGCTGACCGCCGAAGTGGTCAAAGCGCCGGCACCTCCCAGGAAGCGTTACCGTTGAGAGCCGCAGAGCGGGGCTTCCTGCTGCTGACAAGCCATCTGGGAGACCCTCGGCGAAAGCCCCTGACTGTGGCCCAGTTCCGGATCCTTACGGAGCGTATGGCCTCTGCGGAAAGAACAATGGAGGACCGGGAGCTGGAATCGAAGGATCTGCTGGCCCTGGGCTATGGCCCGGAGATGGCCGGACGGATCGTGAAGCTCCTTTCCGAAGAAGAGCGGCTGGATTACTATCTTCAAAAGGCCGCAAAGCTCGGCTGTGTCTGCATCACCCGGGTCAGTGACGACTATCCGGCGCTGCTGCGCAGACGGCTGGGGGCGGAGGCCCCCGGATGCCTGTGGGCCAGGGGAAATGTGTCCTTGTTGGCCCAGCCTGCCGTTGCGCTGGTGGGCAGCCGGGAGCTGCGGGAGGAAAACTGGCGCTTTGCGGCGGAAGCAGGCCGTCAGGCTGCGCTGCAGGGCTATGTGCTGATCTCCGGCAATGCCCGGGGCGCGGACAAAGCGGCCCAGGAGGCCTGCCTGGCCTCCGGCGGCAAGATCGTCAGCATTGTTCCCGACGCCCTCTGGAAGCATCCCCTGCGGGAAAATGTGCTCTATCTCAGTGAAGATGGCTATGACGAGGAGTTTTCCGCCCAGCGGGCCCTGAGCCGAAACCGCTGTATCCACACTCTGGGTCTGAAAACCTTCGTGGCCCAGACCGGCCTTGCGGCCGGCGGAACCTGGGCCGGCACCGCAAAGAATCTGCGCCATGGCTGGAGCAGTGTCTACTGCTTCGATGACGGCAGCGAGGGAGCGGCCCTTCTGGGCCAGATGGGAGCCAATCTCATTGGGATCAACGCTCTGGATTCCTTTTACGATCTTCCGGAACAGATTACCCTTTTTTAAAAAGGAGGACATTTTATGACAAAGAAAATCGGTCTTACCATTCTGGGCATCATTCTGGTGTATGCCTCTGTGGCCTTTGCCATCAAGGCGGCCATCGGCGTACTACCTGTGGATGCTGCCATTGCCACCATCGCCGAGTGTATCGGCATCAGGGTCGGCACCTTCTCCATGATATTTCACGGCTCCTTCTTCCTGGGGCAGATCGCCATGGAGCGGAAGAATTTTCGTAAAACGGAGTATCTGCAGCTGCTGTATATCACCCTGGGCGGCAGCGTCCTGAATTTCTTCCTGTATACGATCCTCAAGGATGTGACCTTCACCTTCTATCCCGTCCGTCTGATCGTCACGGTCATTGCCTTCCTGGTCAGCGCCTTCGGCTGCACCCTGGTGCTGGAGACCCATCTGATGCGCACCCCCATGGAGGGCTGTATCCAGATGATCGCCGAGCGCATCGGTACCACCATGGGCAAGCTCCGGCAGAAGATCGACATTGTGCTGGTCCTGATCAGCGTGGTGTTGACCTTAATCTTCGGAACCGAATGGACCCTCCGGGAGGGCACCATCATTGCCGCCCTGATTTTCGGTCCTGCTATGGACTTCTGGAAGAAGCATGTTTTCACACCCCGGGAAAACAGCCGGACATAATCCCTGATTTCTGACATACTCCACCCGGTAACGTTTGTTACCGGGTTTTTCCTTGAGAATTAAGATGAATTTAATGACATTCTGCTTGACGAAGCAGCGCACAGGTGTGTATAATACTAAGATGGGTACAAGGGAGAATCTGGGCGTTTTCCCACTGTGCCCCGTGAAAATGTCAGAATTTGCTGCCGGTTTTCGTCGGGCAGCTTCCTGTCAAAAGGAGAATGACCATGAGCAAACATCATCCCAAATACCTGAAAGAGAAGCCGAAAAAAGGCCCCGCCGGCAAGATTGTGCTGCTGGTGCTTCTGGCACTGGTGCTGGTCTGCGGTTTCCTGTTCTGGAAATATATCATTCAAAATGTCAGGTCTGAAGTGACCATGGAAGTCGGTCAGTCCGTCACTGCCCAGGACTTTATCATCAGTGATATGGGCCTGGAAGCAGAGATTCAGACGGATCTTTCTGCCCTCGATCTGAATGTGCCCGGTGAGCATCGGGTGACTGTCAAGTATTGTTACATTCCCATTCCTGCATCCCTGCGGGTGCAGGATACCGTGGCTCCCACCGGTACGGTGCAGAACATCACTGCCTTTTCCAACAAGATCCCCACCGCGGCGGACTTTGTCACCAGCGTCAGCGATATGACCCAGGTCACCGCTTCCTTCTCCCATGAACCCGATACCTCTCTGGAAGGCGACCAGATGGTTACCATCGTGCTGACGGATCTGGGCGGCAACACCGCAAGATTTGCAGCCACCCTGACCATCCTCCACGATGAAACTGCCCCTGAAATCACCGGCGCCGAAGAGCGGGTTGTATTCCTGGGTATGGAGGCCGGTCTGCTGGAGGGCGTCACTGTCACCGACGATCTGGACCCCGAGGCTTTGCTGACCGTAGACGACAGCAAAGTGGATCTGGAGACGCCCGGTACATATGATGTGACCTACACCGCCGTTGACGCCAGCGGCAATGAGACCTCCGTCACCACCACCGTCACCGTGGTCAAGGATGATACGGCTCCTCAGCTTCTGGGCGTTCGGAATCTGTCCGTTTTTGTGGGCAGCACGATTTCCTACCGCAGTGACGTCATCGTCAGAGATGACATCGACGATAATCCCAAGCTGTCCATCGATTCCAGCCAGGTGGACCTGAGCACCCCCGGCACTTACCCTGTGGTCTACACCGCAAAGGATGGTGCCGGCAATGAAGTTTCCATGGAGACCACCATCACCGTCAGCGAGGCTTCCAAGGAACTGGCGGATCAGGAGACCATCTATGCCGCCGCCGACAAGGTCCTGGCAAGAATCACCAACAGCAGCATGTCCGACACCGCCAAGGTCAAGGCCATCTACAAGTGGGTCCTCAACGAGTGCTGGTATTCCAGCGACTGCGACAAGACTGACTGGATGCAGGCTGCTTACCAGATGCTGGACAAGGGCTATGGTGACTGCTTCGGCTTCTACGCCGTGTGCCGGCTGATGTTCGAGCGGCTGGGCCTGCCCAATCTTTCCATCCAGCGTTCTCCCGGCACCGCCCGGACCACCACCCATTACTGGAGCATGGTCAGCGTGGACGGCGGTGAGACTTTCTACCATTTTGACTCCTGTCCCCATCCCAGACCTGCACGGAATATGTGTCTGGTGACGGATGCGGTCCTGGAGTGGTTCAACGGCCACTGTGTGGACTACTACACCTATGACAAGAGTCTTTACCCCGCAACCCCGGAGGAATAACATGACCCAGGCACAACAGAAAACTTTGGGTGTCATCGGCGGCCTTGGCCCCATTGCCACTTCCCATTTCATGGAGCTGGTGATCCGCATGACGGATGCCCAGCGGGATCAGCAGCATCTGGATATGGTGATTTATCACACCCCCTCCATTCCGGACCGTAGCAGCTTTATTCTGGACCCCACGCTGCCCAGCCCACTGGAGTCCATGATCGATCTGGGGCGGCGGCTGTCGGAGCAGGGGGTGGGCTGTATCGCGATTCCCTGCGTTACCGCCCATTATTTCCACGAGAGTCTCAGTCAGGCCATATCCGTCCCCATTATCCATGCGCCCCAGGAGACGGCCATTCATTTGCAGAATGCGGGAATCCGCACTGTGGGCATCATGGCCACCGACGGTACAGTGTCCTCCGGTATTTTTCAGAAGGAGTTGGAAAAGCGGGGCATCACCCGTGTGATTCCCTCGAAAGAGCGCCAGAAGGATGTGATGCATCTGATTTTTGAGTGCATCAAGGCCAACCGCCCCGCCGATATGGCGCGGTTTCGCCAGGTGGCGGAGGAGCTCCGGGAAAACGGTGCTGAAGTCATCATTCTCGGCTGCACTGAGCTGTCGCTGATCAAGCGGGATCATTATATCGGTGCCGGATTTTTGGATGCACTGGAAGTGCTGGCTCAGCAGGCGGTTGTGCGCTGTGGCGCCCCCCTGAAAAAGAATTACGACTGTCTGATTACCAAGTAAGGAGAATTTTCATGCAGACGAATGTATTGGAATATCTGGAGCATACTGTGACCCGGGTGCCGGAGAAGGTGGCCTTTGCCAATGAGGAAATGGGCCTGACCTTCCGGCAGGTCTATGACCAGGCCCGGTCTGTGGGCTCCTTCCTTCATAACGAGGGCTTCTATAAAAAAGCCGTGGTGGTGTTCATGAAGAAGCATCCCACCACCCTGGTGTCCTTCTTCGGCACCATCTACGCCGGCTGCTATTATGTCCCCCTGGACGATGAAATGCCCCGGCACCGGATCGAACTGATCCTGAAGACCCTGAATCCCGCTGCCATGATCTGCGATCAGACCACTGCCCCCCTGGTGGAGGAATTCGATTATCACGGCAAAACCTATATTTACAGCGAGATTTGCGAAACTGCCGTGGCGGAGGATGCCCTGGCTTCCATCCGGGACCGCCAGTTGGACATTGACCCCATCTACATCGTCTTCACCTCCGGCTCCACCGGCGTGCCCAAGGGTGTCACCGCCTGCCACCGCAGCGTGCTGGACTATGTGGAGAATCTGTGTGATGTGCTGAGGTTCAATGAAAACAGCGTTTTCGGCAATCAAACGCCCCTGTATTTCGACGCATACCTCAAGGAGGTCATGCCCACTTTGAAATACGGCGCCACCACCATTCTGATCCCGAAGCAGCTGTTCATGTTCCCCATCAAGCTGGTGGAGTTCCTGAACGAGAAGAAGATCAACACGGTCTGCTGGGTGGTTTCCGCCCTGACCATGATCTCCGCCTTTAAGACCTTCGACAAGGTGATCCCTCAGTACCTGCATACTGTGGCCTTCGCCAGCGAGGTGTTCCCCATCAAGCAGTTCAACCTGTGGCGGGCCGCACTGCCCCAGGCCCGGTTTATCAACCTCTACGGCCCCACCGAGACCACCGGCATCTGCTGCTACTATGAGGTGGACCGGGAATTCGGTCTGGATGAGGTGCTGCCCGTGGGCCGTCCCTTCCGCAATACCGAGATCATGCTGCTGGACGAGAATGATAAATTGGCAGGTCCCGGCCAGCAGGGCGAGATCTGCGTTCGCGGTACCCGGCTGACCCTGGGCTACTACCGTAATCCGGAGGTCACTTCCAAGGCCTTCGTCCAGAACCCCCTGAACGATCTGTACCCCGAGCTGATCTACCGCACCGGTGACATCGGCAAGTACAATGAGCGGGGAGAGCTGGTGTTCCTGTCCCGTAAGGACTTCCAGATCAAGCACATGGGCCACCGCATCGAACTGGGCGAGATCGAGGTCATCGCCAACATGCACGACGACGTCAAGAGCGCCTGCTGCATCTTTGACGGCGAAAAGAAAAAGATCGTTCTGTACTATGTGGGCGACCTGGACTTCAAGGATATGACCGCCTACATCAAGGACAAGCTGCCCCGGTACATGGTGCCCCATGTGATCCGCCAGCTGGAGACCATGCCCCTGACCCCCAACGGAAAAATCGACCGCAATCTGCTCAAGCAGATGTATATGAATAAAAACGGCTGATTGCATTTTTTAAGCAACGGTGAAGTAATGAGACTTCACCGTTGCTTTTTTTATTTTAAATTTGTATTAATATTTCATAAAATAGGCATTATTTGAGCGAGTTATAGGAACTGTGTAGACATATCCAAACGGAGATGAAAACAGTAAAATATCATAGGGTGAATATGCAATGAAAAGACAAGTCCCAGTTTATGATTTTAGCTGTTTGGGAAAAGCAATAAAGTCCGCGCGTATGGGGAGAAATGAGTCGCGCAAAAAAGTTTGCGATGAGATGAATCTTTCTCCCCGTTATCTTGCGAATATCGAAAACAACGGCCAACATCCCAGCCTGCAGATTTTTTATGAGCTGGTTTCCCGTTATGATATTTCTGTGGACCAGTATTTCTTTCCAAACAAATCCACCACCAAGACTGCCGAACGGCGCTATCTGGATCATCTTCTGGATGAAATGAGTGACAGTGGTCTGCGCGTTCTGATCGCTGCTGCAAAAGAGATCGTAGAGTCCGATTTTGGCAGGTAATCATTGAAACACAAAGGAGATTATTATCATGGAAGCATTGCTGAACATTCTGTCCGAGCTGCATCCCGAGGTTGACTTCGAGACCTGCACCACTCTGATCGACGACAAGATTCTCGATTCCTTCGACATCGTTACCCTGGTGGCTGAGATCGACGCCGAGTATGACGTTGCCATCCCCGCCGAGGAGCTGGTTCCCGAGAACTTCAACTCCGCCCAGGCGCTGTATGCGCTGATCGAGAAGCTGCTGGACGAATAAAACCATGCAGTTTACATCTTTTTCCTTTCTTCTGTTTGCGGCGGTGCTGCTGACAGTCTATTACATCATTCCGGGTAAATGGCAGTGGCCGCTTCTGTTGATTGCGAGCTGCTTCTTCTACATCAGCGCAGGCACGGAGTATCTGGTCTTCATTGCGCTGACCACGCTCAGTACCTATGCTACCACGATCCTGATGGACAACCGCCTGAAGCAGCGGGACGTCTACATGGCGGCCCACAAGGCGGAGATGTCCCGGGAAGAGAAGAAGGCATACAAAGCAAAGATCAAGTCCGGCAATAAGGTCTGGATGGTAGCCTGCCTTGTGCTGAATTTCGGCATTCTGGCGCTGTGCAAGGCCTGTCTCATCGACCCGGTGCGCACGGCCGTCAGCGGCGGCACCTTGTCCTTCCTGACGGTGGGCCTGCCTCTGGGTATTTCCTTCTACATGTTCCAGTCCATGGGCTATGTGGTGGATGTGTACCGGGAGACAGCGAAGACAGAGCGCAACCCCTTCAAGCTGGCCCTTTTCGTTTCTTTCTTCCCCCAGCTGATCCAGGGCCCTATCAGCAAGTTTAACCAGCTTACCCCCACGCTTTATGCCCCCCACAAGTTTGACGGCAAGGCCGTTTCCTTCGGCCTACAGCGGATGCTCTGGGGTTACTTCAAGAAGCTGGTGGTGGCGGACCGGATCGCCGTGGCCATCGGTTCTCTGAAGGGTGAGGAATACACTGGCATTGCATTTCTGGTGTTGACGGTGTTCTATGCCATTCAGATCTACGGCGACTTCACCGGCGGCATCGATGTGACCATCGGTCTTGCCGAGGCAATGGGCATCAAACTGCCCGAAAACTTCATCCGTCCCTATTTCTCCAAGAACATTGCGGAATACTGGCGCCGTTGGCATATCAGCTTGGGCGTCTGGATGAAGGATTGCATCTTCTATCCCATCTCCGTTTCCGAGCCCATGCGTAAGCTCTCCAAGGCTTCCCGGGCGAAATTCCCCAATTTCGGTAAGCGGGTGCCGGTGTATGTGGCCTCTGTCGCCACTTGGTTCTGCACCGGTATCTGGCATGGCTTCAGCGCCAATTTCATCGTCTGGGGCATGCTCAACTGCTTTGTCATCGTGGTGAGCGAGGAGCTGATGCCGGTTTATGCCAAGTTCCATGACCGCTTCCACCTGAAGGAGAAGAAGTGGTACGGCGGCTTCGAGATCCTGCGGATGTTCATGCTGATGAACCTGATCCGGGCCTGCGATCTGTTCCCCAATGTGGGGGACTATTTCCGCAGACTGGGCAGCATCGTTACCACCTTCAATTTCCACATCCTGTGGGACGGCACGCTGATGAACATCGGCTTGACTGCTTTGGATTATGCCATCATCTTCGGCGGCTGCCTGACCTGGTTCGTCATGGACCTGCTGCAGGAGAAGGGCCCCATCCGGGAACGGCTGTATGCCAAGCCCGCTGCGCTGCGCTACAGCCTGATCTTCATCCTGTTGGTCGTGGTGCTGCTGATGGGCAGCTATGGTATCGGCTACGACGCCAGTAATTTTATCTACAATCAGTTCTGAGGAGGCAGCCGTGAAAAAGAAATCCATTGCAATTTTTGCGGCCGCGCTGGCCATCGGACTAGTGCTCCTGTGGCTGCTGCAGATGCTGCTTGTGCCCAAGTACATGACCGACGTCAGGGAGGGCGCCCTGATCGCCGAGTACTATGAAGAAGAGCCCAACCATGACGTGGTCTTCATCGGCGACTGTGAGGTCTATGAGAATTTCTCTCCCATCACTCTCTGGGAGGAGTATGGCATCACGTCCTACATCCGGGGCAGTGCCCAGCAGCTGATCTGGCAGTCCTACTATCTGATGGAGGAGACCTTCAAGTACGAAACCCCCGATGTCATCGTCTTCAACGTGCTCTCCATGAAGTACGACACCCCCAAGAGTACCGGCAGCTCCAGCCAGAGAGAGGCCTACAACCGCATGACCCTGGACGGTATGCGCTGGTCTGATTCCAAAGTCAATTCCATTCTGGCCTCCATGACTCAGGAGGAGCGGGAGAAGGAAGCCATGTGGATGTACCTGTTCCCGCTGCTGCGCTACCACGACCGCTGGAGCGAGCTGACAGCCGAGGACTTCCGGTACTGGCTGAAGCGGGACACCGTTTCCCACAACGGCTATCTGATGCAGGTGGGGGTCAAGCCCCTGGAGGACGAGCATGTGGAGCGGCCTCTGGTGGACTATGAATTCGCTCCCAGCTGCTACGAGTATCTGGACCGGATGGTGGAGCTTTGCAAGGCCCACGGCACCCAGCTGGTACTCATCAAGGCCCCGTCATTGTCTCCCGTGTGGTGGGACGAATGGGACCAGCAGATGGTTGCCTATGCCGAGGAAAATGACCTGTTGTACATCAACTTCCTGAATCATCAGGAGGAAATCGGTATCGACTGGAATACCGATACCTATGACACCGGCCTGCACCTGAATGTCTACGGTGCGGAGAAGCTGTCGTCTTATTTCGGCAGAATCCTATCCGAGGAATGCGGCGTTGCAGACCGGCGCAGTGATGCCGGGCTCAGCGCCCTTTGGGCGGAGAAGACCGCGGCCTACGACGCACAAAAAGCCGAACTGGAGGCAGCCTACGCTGCCCAAAAGTGATATTTTTTAGGAGGAACCCATTATGAAGAAATTTATCAGCCTGATGCTGGTGCTGGTTATGATCTGCACCCTGGCTGCCTGCGGCGGCAAGGAAACCGAAGATCCCGCAGCCACCAATGCTCCCGTCAACAACGGCGCCGTTGTCTCCAATGGTGATGCCGCTGCAACCGATGCTCCTACAGAAAACGCCGCTCCTGCCGGTGAAGCTTACACCTTCACCTATGGCGGCACCAAGATCGCCATGAACGCCGAAGCCGGCCCCATCGTTGAGGCCCTGGGCGAGGCAAAAAAGTACACCGAGGAAGAGAGCTGCGCCTTTGAGGGTCTGGACAAGACCTATTACTACGGCAGCTTCTACCTGCAGACCTATCCTGAGGGCGACACCGACTATGTCTACTGCCTGTGGCTGGTGGATGACAGCGTGGAGACCGAGGAGGGCATCTACATTGGCGCATCCCAGGCCGAGGTTGAGAAGGCCTACGGCGCTGAAAACTTCAACGGCAAGAACGCCTACGTCGTGACTTCCGGCGACTGCACCCTGACCGTGATCCTGGAAAACGGCGTGGTCAACTCCATCCAGTACAACGCTGTGGTCAACTAATTAGCGCAAAAAAGAACCGCCCGGTGGGCGGTTCTTTTTTGTCAGTTGATGGGATACTGATCGGGGAAGAGGGTATGCCACAGGAGGTAGGCGACGTCCGCGTCATTGACCATGCCGTCGCCATTGAAGTCGGCATTGCCGTTGAGTGTATAGCTGTCCGGGAAAAGGGTATACCACAGCAGCCGAGCCACGTCCACATCGTTTACCATGCCGTCGCCGTCCAGATCACCGGGGTGGATCTGTCCAAAATTGGGAACCCAGGTGAGGGTGGCACCTTTGGATGCCTGGGACATAACGTCCTCGGTCCAGGTGATGTTGCCGGCGGGGTAATAGACAGTCGCTGTGACGGTATCGAATGCACCTTTACCGTTTTTGGGGAAGGAGGGGGCATTACCTGTGAAATAAACCTTTTCCAGATTCCGGCACAGTTGGAATGCTTTGGTTTGGATCTCGGAAACACCGCTGCCGATGATTACGGTTTTCATCTCACTGCAAGTGGAAAACGCGTTGTATTCAATGGTCGTCACGCTGTCGGGAATGGTGATCTGGGTCAGCTGACCGCAGTCCTGGAAACAGTACCTGCCAATGGTCAGCAGACCGTCAGGCAGTGTCACTTCCTTCATCGCAGTACACAGCTCAAAGGTTGAGTACTGGAGGGCAGTGATACCGCATCCGACTGTGGCGCTGGTCAGATCGTAGCATTTGCAGAATGCACCGAAACCCAGCTCTGTGACGCTGTCGGGGATGGTGATCTCACGCAGGCTTTCGCAATTGTAGAAGGCATCTGAGCCGATGGTGAGGATGCCTTCACAGAGGGTCGCATCCGTCAGAGCGGTGCAGTCTTCAAAAGCGCTTTTTCCGATCGTCAGAACGCTGCCAGGGATGGTGATGCTGGTCAGAGCGTTGCACGAGAAGAAAGCGCGCTCTCCGATGGCGTCAACACCTTCTGCGATGATCACATCCTTCAGATTATCACAGTATGCAAATGCATTGCTGCCGATGGAGCTGACATCGGAGTGAAAGGTCACACCGCTCAGGCCATTACATTCCGTGAAGGCGGAATCAGCGATGTCGATGACAGTTTCCGGAATGGTATAGTGACCCTGAATGCCCCGGGGAGCAAGGATTAAGGTACTCAGATCGGCATCAAAAAGCACACCATGCTGGGCGGATAATAGGGGATTGGGGCTACCGATGCTGAAGTTTACCAGATGATTACATTCATTGAAAGCATTGGGAGCGATTTCCGCGACGTTTGCGCCAAGGATCACATTGGTCAGACTGCTGCAGTAGCTGAAGGCCTGACTGGAGATGGTGGTCACGCTGTCCGGAATCCGGATTCCTGCCAAAGTACTGCATTTATGAAATACCGCTTCTTCAATGACAGAGAGGGAACTGGAAAGCGTAATGTCAGTCAGATTGCTGCAGCCGTAAAAAGCAGATTCTCCAATGGTGAGCACGCTGTCAGGAATTGTGATCCCGGTCAGACCGGCGCATTGGGAAAACGCGCCTTTGCCGATGGAGGTAATGCCATCGGGAATGGATACGGAGACTGCATTGGAGCAATTATAAAATGCACTGCCGCAGATCGTGGTAACACCTTCTTCAATTACAATGGAAGTCACACTGGCAGCACTGCCTTCCCAGGGAGGGTAATGCCGGTACTCCTCCATGGGGCCGGTACCGGAGATGGTCAGGGTTCCTGCGTCATCCAGTGTCCAGGTCAGATTCTCGCCGCAGGTGCCGCTCTGTTCTGCTGCCGAAACCGTCAGGGGCAGTAGGCAGCAAAGCGTTACCAGCATAAGAAGCAGGAGTGTTAGTTTTTTCATAAGTAGTACCTCCTTTGATGATTCCTGTTACTATTGTACAAGAATAGAATAAAAAATGCCATCCTTTTTTAAAAGAAATACAGCGTGTGCTTGAAATCTCCCGAAATTGATTGTATAATTATGTGGATTGAACAAAAGCAAAACTGACTTACATATTTTGAGGAGGAAATCCACATGATCACCTGGAAAAACATGGACACCCTGACTTCCTATCAGGAGCTTCTGAACGCCGAGCGTGTTAATCTGGTCGCGGCCATGTCCGGCGAGAACGGCGCAGACCGCGTGAAGAATTATTCCGCGCCCATGGGCGAAGGCCTTGATTTCAACTACGGCGCAAGACCTGTTGATGACAAGATCCTTGCCATCCTCTCCAAGTTTGCCCAGGAAGCACAGCTGACTGAGAAGTTCGCCGCTCTGTACAACGGCGAAATCATCAACACCGGCGAAAAGCGCCGCGTGCTGCACCATATGTGCCGCGGTCAGCTGGGCGAGGCTGTCATCGCCGACGGCGTTGACAAGCGCGAGTTCTACATGGGCGAGCAGAAGAAGATCGCTGAATTTGCTGCCAAGGTCCATAACGGCGAGATCACCAACGCTGCAGGCGAGAAGTTTACCACCGTCTGCCAGATCGGCATCGGCGGCTCCGACCTGGGCCCCCGGGCAATCTATCTGGCTCTGGAAAACTGGGCAAAGGTGCAGGGCACCCTGAAGATGAAGGCCGCTTTCATCTCCAATGTTGACCCCGATGATGCCGCAGGCGTTCTGTGCACCCTGGATCTGGCCCACTCTCTGTTCGTTCTGGTGTCCAAGTCCGGCACCACCCTGGAGACCCTGACCAACGAGTCCTTCGTTAAGGATGCTCTGATCAAGGCCGGACTGAATCCCTCCAACCACATGGTGGCTGTCACATCCGAGACCTCTCCTCTGGCGGCTTCTGCCGACTACCTGGCAGCCTTCTTCATGGATGACTACATCGGCGGCCGTTATTCCTCCTCCTCCGGCGTCGGCGGCTGCGTGCTGTCCCTGGCCTTCGGCCCCGATGTCTTCTCCCAGTTCCTGGACGGCGCTGCCGAAGCAGATGCCCTGTCCAAGAACGAGGACCTGCTGAAGAACCCCGCCATGCTGGACGCCCTGATCGGTGTCTACGAGCGAAATGTTCTGGGTATGCAGAATACCGCTGTGCTGCCTTACTCCCAGGCTCTGAGCCGTTTCCCCGCACATCTGCAGCAGCTGGATATGGAATCCAACGGCAAGTCCGTCAACCGCTTCGGTGAGCCCGTGAACTATGCCACCGGTCCCATCATCTTCGGCGAGCCCGGCACCAATGGTCAGCACTCCTTCTATCAGCTGCTGCACCAGGGCACCGACATCGTTCCTCTGCAGTTCGTCGGCTTCAAGAACAGCCAGATGGGCTCCGACGTTGTGATCCAGGGCTCCACCAGCCAGCAGAAGCTCTGTGCCAATGTGGCAGCACAGATCGTGGCCTTTGCCTGCGGCAAGGAAGACGATGATGCCAACAAGCGCTTTGCCGGCGGCCGTCCCTCCAGCATCATCATTGGCGAGAAGCTGACCCCCAAGGCACTGGGCGCGCTGCTGGCCCACTTTGAGAACAAGGTCATGTTCCAGGGCTTCGCATGGAACGTCAATTCCTTCGACCAGGAAGGCGTGCAGCTGGGTAAGGTTCTTGCAAAGAAGGTCCTGGCCCACAACACCGACGGCGCACTGAAGGTTTACAGCGATCTGCTGAACATCTGAGATACATAATACACACAGGGATGGGAATCAACGATTCCCATCCCTGCTTTTTAGTAAAAGAGCGAAGAAAAAATCCCGAAACCGTGCATTTACGACCGAGAATCGTATGGTGGCGTGAATGCCGCTTTTTGGGGTGCATAGTGTGCCGCGGAGCGGATGTGGTATGGATCCAAACAAATACCATCAGTAGATAAGATCATTGATGAGGTACATAAGTATGAAAATTATTTTGAAATCATAAAACCAAACAAATTCGATGACGGGATATATAGTAAAGGCGCCTGAAAAGAAACAAACGGGAAGGGAGGTGCGCCTATGAAAGACGAGCAGATCGTTAATCTCTACTGGGATCGTAATGAAGATGCGATACACCAGACTCAAATGAAATACGGATCATATCTGGCGAAGATAGCATATAACATTCTGGCAGACTATGAGGATAGCCAGTTGTGTGTCAACGATACATATTTTGCAGCATGGAACTCTATGCCAACCAATAGACCGAGTGTTTTGTCCACATACCTAAGCAAAATCACCCGGCAGATAACCATTGATATGTTCCGAAAGAAGAACCGTTTGAAACGCTACGCTTCCCAGTATGCCATTTCTCTGGAAGAACTGGGCGACAGTTTTTCTGACGCTACCACTCCGGAACAGGAACTGGAAGCCAAACTGCTGGTCGATGCGATCAATCGATTTCTGCGTACACTTCCTAATGATAGCCGAAACACATTCATAGGCAGGTACTATTTCTTTGACTCGCTCAAAGAAGTCGCTGCATACTGCGGAATGAGCGAATCAAAAGCCAAGAGTATGCTGTACCGTACCCGCCAAAGCCTCAAGGCATATCTCGCAAAGGAGGGGTTTGATTTATGAATAAGGATAAAGTGATTGATTCTCTTGCCGGGATCGATGATGATATGATTCAGACTGTAGAAGCCCTACGTCGAAAATACAGGCATCCGGTACGGCTCAAATGGGGAACTTTTGCAGCCTGTCTGTTTCTGGTGATAGCCCTTGCAATACCCACTATATTTTTTCATCAACCAGAGTCCCCCAAAGAGACGATGGCTCCCGGTGATGGTCCTCCATCACTTATCGTGAACGGGATTGATTATTATATTTCTTCGTACCTTGCAGTATCTGATGAATTGCCAGATGGATTTGAACTTGCTGGAGAAACCAGTGTTGGTGGTTTCGAAGAATGTCCCTACTATACCAATCCAGATATGCCGGAATGGATCTATGTGTATCACGAAGTTTCTACCGACGGAAAGGTTGATGCGACTGGAACGCTGAACAGAACAGAGCCGCACAATGCCTATGTTCGCTATGTCGATGCACGGCTCCGCGGAAAAGACCTTGTTTGCTATAATGGCGAGTATTACATCTCCATGTGGAGTGCTGCAGATTATGGAACGTACCCCGATGTCAACCACGAATACTACGAAAAGATGGAAAACACCTACGGCATCCGGACTGAAGGTGATGCTCCTGCTGGATTCGTTTCTGCAGGGATTACAGAGTTTTCTGGCTATGACACGATTCCTCGCGGTGCATTGGTCAGCAATGAGGGAGAATACGAGGTCTACGTGAACCCCACGGATCCGGATGTTGTTTTGGTGGCTACGAAGTGGCATACGGCACCAGTCGGCGAGAAAGGCGAAACAAATCACAGCGGATTCAATGTTTATATCCGCTATGATTGCCCAATTGCATAGCTTTATCCAGACAAGAAGGAGCAAATCAAAGAAGCACCCCGCTGCTTGTGCAGCGGGGTGCTCATGTTGGTTTGGAATAAAGAAAGATAGAAAAGAGGAGAAAGACCAGCAGACACGGCTTCCGCTGTCTTTTATAAATATAGGATAATCCCTGGTTATGACAAAGGAATAAGGGAATTGAGAATAATTCTTAAAAAACTATAAATGATTCTGCTGATCTCTTTCTGCGGTAAACAGCAACACCGTCAAGGATCACATAGTATGCGAGAATGCCAGCTTAAAGGGGGGAGAAAAGGGTGGTCCCGTCACCCATTTTTAAGGGTCGAAATCTATCAGAATGAGTCAAAACAAAAAGAAAAAACCCTGAAATCGGATGATTTCAGGGTTTTTGATAGGTTTCTTTTGCCGAAAAAGTTCTCGTTTAGCGCTTGCTGAACTGGGGAGCGCGACGTGCGGCCTTCAGACCGTACTTCTTTCTTTCCTTCATTCTGGGGTCACGAGTCATGAAGCCGGCAGCCTTCAGGGATGCGCGGTACTCAGGATTCAGGGTGACCAGAGCACGGGAAATGCCGTGACGGATAGCGCCGGCCTGGCCGGAAACGCCGCCGCCGGCGACGGTGACAACAACGTCAACCTTGCCAACCAGCTCGGTGGTGTTCAGGGGCTGACGAACGACCAGCTTCAGGGTCTCCAGACCAAAGTAGTCGTCGATGTCACGACCGTTGATGATGATGGAGCCGGTGCCGTTCTCATAAACGCGGACACGGGCGACGGAGGACTTCCGACGGCCGGTGCCGTAAAAATACTTCTTCTTGCTCTCGTACATAATCTGTTACCTCCAAATTAGTCCTGGGTCCAGGCTTCGGGCTTCTGAGCAGCGTGAGCGTGCTCAGCGTCCTTGTACAGGTGCAGACGGCCCATGGCGTTCTTGCCCAGAGTGTTCTTGGGCAGCATGCCCTTGATAGCCAGCTCCATAGCGTAGTCGGAGCGGTTAGCCATCATGTCGCGAGCCTTGGTTTCCTTCAGACCGCCGATCCAGCCGGAAACGCGGTAGTACTTCTTCTGGTCAGCCTTCTTGCCGGTCAGAATAGCCTTATCGGTGTTGATGACGATAACGTAATCGCCGCAGTCAACGTTGGGAGTGAAATCGACCTTGTGCTTGCCGCGCAGGATGTTGGCAGCGATGACAGCGGTACGGCCCAGGGGCTTGCCGGCTGCATCGATGACGTACCACTTGCGCTCCAGGGTCTCCTTCTTCAGCAGAGTAGTGGACATGAATACTTCCTCCAATTAGGTTAATTTATTTTGACAAATCACGGTGTTTGAATTACAATGTCTTCAAAACGCTAGATATTTATATCATGAC
>JAGARK010000015.1 GCA_017622295.1 Oscillospiraceae bacterium | reverse complement strand
CTGCTCTTCGTCGAAGTGGCCGGGAACACGCTTGCCCAGCATGGTGCGGATGACGCCGGCGGTCTTCTGGGCGGCCAGCTTCTTGCCGGCGGCCATGCAGACGAAGGAGCCGGGCTTCAGGGAGAGCTTCTCGGTCAGAGCGTCCTTGCAATCGGCCAGGAACTTGGAAACGCCGCCGGTCAGGTTGCCCTGATCGTCGACCTTGACCCAGCAGGCCTTGTTGCCGGTCTGGACTTCCACGTCAAGGAGCAGCTTGTCGATCCACTTACGGGCCTGGGTGAAATTGTCAACCACGACGGCCTTGACGGTTGCGTCCTGGAAGGGGCCGAAGCCGCAGCCCTGGACCTCGGCGGTGATGTCCTGGACCTCCAGGTCGATACGCAGGTCGGGCTTGTCGGAGCCGTAGCGCTCCATGGCCTCGTTGAAGGGGATGTGGCGGAAGGGAGCGGTGGAAATTCTCTTGTACTTGCCGAACTTCTCGAAGACGGGGACCAGCACCTCTTCCAGGGTGGTCAGGACGTCGTTCTGGTTGGCAAAGGCCATCTCCATGTCCATCTGATAGAATTCGCCGGGAGTGCGGTCGGCACGGGCGTCCTCATCACGGAAGCAGGGAGCGATCTGGAAGTACTTGTCGAAGCCGGAGGTCATCAGCAGCTGCTTGAACTGCTGGGGAGCCTGGGGCAGGGCATAGAACTTGCCGGGATGGTTACGGGCGGGAACCAGATAGTCACGGGCGCCCTCGGGGGAGGAAGCGGTCAGGATGGGGGTGGTGATCTCCAGGAAGCCCTTCTCGGTCATCAGGCGGCGCAGCTCGGCAACGACCTGGCAGCGCAGAACGATGTTGGACTTGACAGCGGGATTACGCAGGTCCAGATAACGGTACTTCAGGCGGACGTTCTCGTCAGCATCCCTGGACTTGTTGATCTCAAAGGGCAGCTGAGCATGGCGGCACTTGCCGAGAACGGTGATCTTCTCGGGGACGACTTCGATGTCGCCGGTGGCCTGCTTGGCGTTCTTGCTCTCGCGCTCGCGGACGACGCCTTCGACGCAGATGGTGGATTCCTTGGTGATGGGCTTGACGACCTGCATCATCTCCTCGTTCTCAACAACCACCTGGGTGGTGCCATAGAAGTCACGGACGACGCAGAAAGCAAAGTTGGAGCCGACCTCGCGGACATTTTCCAGCCAGCCAACGATGGTGACCTTCTTACCGGCGTCGCTGATACGCAGCTCGCCGCAGTTATGAGTTCTGGATTGGGTCATGATGAATTTCCCTCTCTTATTTTTCTATAATTTTAACCCATTTATTATTTCACAAACCTTCTGAAAAGTCAATAATTTGTAATATCTTCTTCCCTCCAAGGCTCTGATTTTCGATTTGAAAGAGATGATTTTTGGGCGCGATATTGATTTCGCCCGGATCGGCTGGTATAATATATAGCAAAAATTGTCACTGTAAGGAGAACGCCCCATGAAAAAAGGAGATATCCTGTATCAGCAGTATCTGAACATCCTGGCAGAGGAGCTGAAGCCCGCCATGGGCTGCACCGAGCCCATCGCCCTGGCCTATGCCGCTGCCAAGGGAAGACAGATCCTCGGCTGCCTGCCGGAGAAGATCGATCTGCTGGTCAGCGGCAACATCATCAAAAATGTCAAGAGTGTCATCGTGCCCAACACGGGGGGCCTTCACGGCATGGCCGCGGCGGTCTGTGCCGGCATCGTGGCCGGTGACGCGGACCGGGAGCTGGAGGTTATCAGCCAGGTGCCCCAGCAGGCCCACGCCGCTATCCGGGACTACATGAATCGGGTAGAGCTGAACATCCAGCCTGCCTCCTCTGACCTGGTTTTCGACATTGATCTGACCCTGGAAGCCCAGGGGCAGAAGGCGCGCATCCGGATTGTCAACAACCATACCAACATCGTTCTGCTGGAAAAGAATGGTGAAGTCCTCCTGCAGCAGCCCATCAGCGATTCCTCTGAAGAGGGTTTGACAGACAAGTCCTGCCTCAGTGTGGCGGGGATCGTGGAGTTTGCCGACTGCGTGGATGTGGAAGATATCCGCCCGCTGGTGGGCCGCCAGATCGAGTACAACATGGCCATCGCCGAAGAGGGCCTGTCCGGCCACTGGGGCGCCAACATCGGCACCGTCATGCTGCACCATCAGGGCGGGAACCTTGAGAAGAAGGCCAGCGCCTATGCGGCGGCGGGCTCCGACGCCCGGATGAGCGGCTGCGAAATGCCCGTCATCATTTGCTCCGGCTCCGGCAATCAGGGCATCACCGCCAGCGTGCCGGTGGTGGTCTTTGCAAGAGGTCTGGAGGTTTCCGAGGACAAGCTCCTTAGAGCGGTGGCGCTGTCGGATCTGGTGACGCTGCATCAGAAGGCCGGCATTGGCCGCCTGTCCGCCTACTGCGGCGCCATCAGCGCCGGCTGCGGTGCGGCGGCGGGCATCGCTTACCTCCAGGGCGGCGGTGAGGAGGCTGTGGCCCATATTCTGGTCAATGCCATCGCCATCCTCTCCGGCACCATCTGCGACGGCGCCAAGCCCTCCTGCGCTGCAAAAATAGCCGCGGCGGTGGACGCGGGCATTCTGGGCTACCACATGTATCTGGACGGCCAGCAGTTCTACGGCGGCGATGGCATCGTCACCAAGGGCGTGGACAAGACTGTTCGAAATGTGGGCATCCTGGCCCGGGAGGGCATGCGGGAGACGGACCGTACCATTCTGGAAATTATGCTGAATAATGATTAAGATCGAGATGATGAGATTATGAAATGGAAAGATTACTGCCGGGGCGTCCGGCGGGGCGTGCCCGTGGGCGTGGGATATTTCTCTGTCAGCTTCGGCTTCGGCGCCATGGCGGTGGCCAACGGCATCAAGTGGCTGGATGCGACCCTGATTTCCGCCAGCAATGTCACCAGCGCCGGTCAGTTTGCGGGTCTGACGCTGATTCTGGCATCGGCGGGGTTGTGGGAGATCATTCTGACCCAGCTGGTGATCAACAGCCGCTATGCCCTGATGAGCCTGGCCCTGAGCCAGAAAATGGGTACCCGCATCGGCGTTTTGCCACGGCTGCCCATTGCATTTATGAATACCGATGAGATTTTCGCTCTTGCCATGGCGGAAAAACAGCCGCTGACGGTGCCGTTCCTGCTGGGACTGGGGCTGACACCGTTTTTGGGCTGGACCAGCGGCACCCTCTGCGGCGCCCTGGCGGGCTCCGTGCTGCCGGAATCCATCCGGCTTGCACTGGGCGTCATGCTCTACGGCATGTTCATCGCCATCGTGGTGCCTCCCGCCCGGCAGGAAAAGCCTGTTCTGGTCACAGCTGCATTGGCGCTGGTGCTCAGCTGCCTGTTTACCTGGGTGCCGGTGCTGAACACGGTGTCTGCGGGTATTTCCATCGTTATCTGCACGGTGGCGGCTGCGGCAGTCTGCGCCTGGCTGTTCCCGATTCCCGATGAGGAGGTGGCGCAGTGAGCATCTATACCTACATCATCGCCATGGCGGCGACTACCTATCTGATCCGGGTGCTGCCCCTGACGGTGTTCCGAAAGCCTATCAAGAGCCGTTTTATCCGGTCCTTCCTGCATTATGTGCCCTATGCCTGTCTGACGGCCATGACCTTCCCGGCGATTCTCTATTCGGGAGAGTCCATACTCAGCGGTCTGGGTGCGCTGATCATCGCGGTGATCCTTGCCTTCCGGGGCAAGAGCCTGCTGACGGTCTCCCTGGCCAGCTGTGCGGCGGTGTATATCATCGAGCGGATCATCAGCCTACTATAAATCAAGAGACACCTGCGGGTGTCTCTTTTTATGCCTTGACGGCGGCGGGCAAATCTTTTATTATTAAGGAAGACCAAACTACGCAACAAGAGAAAAGGAGTGTTCCCTTATGAATCGCAGTGCAGGTATTTTGATGTCTGTCACCAGCCTTCCCTCCAAGTATGGCATCGGCTGCTTCTCCAAGGAGGCTTACGATTTCGTGGACTGGCTGGCCTCTGCCGGTCAGACCTACTGGCAGATCCTGCCCCTGGGCCCCACCAGCTACGGCGGCGCCGACGACTCCCCCTATCAGGCCTTCTCCGCATTTGCGGGCAATCCCTACATGATCTGCCTGGAGGATCTGATCGAGGAGGGTGTCCTGACCAAGGAAGAATGTGACGCCGTGGATTTTGGCTCCGGCAATGTGGACTTTGACAAGCTCCATGAGCACCGCTGGGCCCTGCTGCGCAAGGCCTATGAGCGCAGCAACATCAGCCAGGACCCCGAGTATCAGAAGTTTTTGGAGGAAAACAACTGGTGGCTCAGCGACTACGCTCTGTACATGGCGCTGAAGGGCCGCTTCAAGGATGCCGGCTGGACCACCTGGCCTGAGGATATTCGCCTGCGCTATTGGTACGCCCTGGATTACTACCGCCGGGAGTTGTATTTCGACATCGAATACCAGCAGTACATGCAGTTCAAGTTCTTCCAGCAGTGGCTGAAGCTGAAGGAATATGCCAACGGCAAGCACATTCAGATCGTGGGCGACATTCCCATTTACGTTTCTCCCGACAGCTCCGATGTCTGGGCACACCCCGAGCTGTTCCAGCTGGACGAAAACAACACCCCCACCGCCGTGGCGGGCTGTCCTCCCGATGCCTTCTCCGCCGACGGCCAGATGTGGGGCAACCCCCTCTACCGCTGGGATTATCACAAGGCAACGGGCTATGAATGGTGGATCTCCCGGCTGTATCAGAGCTTCCGGCTCTATGACGCGGTGAGAATCGACCATTTCCGCGGCTTTGACGAGTATTTCTCCATTCCCCATGGCAGCAAGACTGCGCTGAACGGCCATTGGGAGCAGGGCCCCGGTATGGACCTGTTCAATGCTGTGGTAAGGAAGCTGGGTGACAAGCAGTTTATTGCCGAGGACCTGGGCCACATGACCGACACCGTCCGCAAGCTGGTCAGGGACAGCGGCTTCCCCAACATGAAGGTGATCCAGTTCGCCTTTGATGTAAATGACATCGGCGGCGCCAATGACTACCTGCCCCACAATTACGGCACCAACTGCGTGGTCTACACCGGCACCCACGATAATGAAACCACCTCCGGCTGGCTGGAGGATATGTCCCCTGAGCTTCTGAAGACCGTCCGTACTTATCTGCGGGACGAGCATACTCCCGTGAAGGAGCTCTATCACACCGTCCTGGCAGAAACCATGGCTACCTGCGCCAGAATCTGCATCATTCCCATCCAGGACTATCTGGGGCTTGACAACACCGCCCGGATGAATCAGCCCGGCACCGTCAAGAAGAACTGGCGCTGGAGAATGGCCGCCGGCTCCCTGACCGACGAGGTCCGCGACGAGATCATCATGCTCAGCAAGCGTTATAACCGCTTCAACTGGGCGACCATCGAGAAGAAAGAGCCCGAGAAAAAGGCTGATGAAGCAGAAACCGCAGCGGAAGAAGCATAACACAACCGGGGCGTCCCTTGGGGCGCCCCGGTTCCGTTTGTTAAGTTTATGTGTCATTTTTTCCGTTTTGCTTGACAGAATGGGGGGCTTTTGCTATAATACTCGCCGAAGAGGGAGTAGTCGGCGCGATATGCGGGTCCGGGTCAACATACTGAGAGCAATCTCTGGTCCGGACTGAAATGACGAGACTTTGCGGCCGGCTCTCAGTCTCTTTACAGACTTCTGTGCTGACCGATTGAGAATCAGTACGGAGGTTCTTTTTTATGGGATTTTTGGAATTATTCCTGCTGGCGGTGGGCCTTAGTATGGACGCCTTCGCGGTGTCCGTGTGCAAGGGCCTGGCCATGAAGCGGGCGACGCTGAAGGGCGCGCTGACCTGCGGTGTTTGGTTCGGCGGATTTCAGGCGCTGATGCCTCTGATCGGCTTTTTCCTGGGCGCCATGTTTGCCGAGGCCATTGAGGCCTTCGACCACTGGGTGGCCTTCGGCCTGCTGGCCCTGATCGGCGTGAACATGCTGCGGGAGGCCTTCGGCAGCGACGAGTGCGAAGAATGCCACGACGCGGATCTTTCCGTGAAGACCATGTTCATCATGGCGGTGGCAACGTCCATTGACGCTCTGGCGGTGGGCATTTCCCTGGCCATGGCCGGCAATGTCAACATCTTCGCTGCCGTGATCTTCATCGGCCTGACCACCTGTGTGCTTTCTTCCATCGGCGTGAAGATCGGCAACGTCTTTGGCAGCCGGTATGAGCACAAGGCAGAGGCTGTGGGCGGCATCATCCTGATCCTGTTGGGCACGAAGATCCTGCTGGAGCATCTGGGAGTGCTGTAATGGACCGCACCGGAAGATGGAGCAGGCTGTGCACGGCGCTTTTGTGCCTGAATCTGGCCTTCATCTGGGGCAATTCCCTGATGCCCGGGGATGTGTCGCGGCAGATCAGCCAGTGGGTGAGCAGCCTGCTGGAGGGGGTCCTGAACCAGCCGGAAATACAAACAGAGGGCGGCCACGGCCTGTTGAGAAAGCTGGCTCATTTTACGGAATTTGCATGCCTGGGTATGCTGCTGTACTGGCATCTGACCATCGCCGGAAAGCGGGGCAGGCCTTTGGCGGCGCTGACGCTGCTGGGTGGCTTCGCTGCGGCATGCATTGATGAGACGATCCAAATCTTTGCTGTGGATCGGGGTCCGGGAATCCTGGATGTATTGATCGATACCGGCGGCACAGCCGCAGGTATGATTTTCCTGATAATCGGACATGCTCTCATCAGAAACTTACACGGCAAGTAACTTTTTGGAGGATACAATATGAAGAAGTTTATTTCCATGGCGCTGGCTCTGGTCATGGTCTTTGGCCTGACTGCCTGCACCGGCGCCGGAACCGATGAAACCGTCGCACCCACTGCGGATGCACCCGCTTCCGCGCTGGAAGTGCTGGAGAATATCTGGGCACTGTACGCTGACAGCGAGAAGTTCCCCGTCATGGGCGGCAATCCCGAGGGCGGCGTCATGGACGCTCCCGCAAACTGGGACCTGACCTATGCGGAGGGCCTGACTTCCTTCCTGCAGCTGACTGCTGATGACATCGCAAACATCGATGAAGCTGCCACCATGATCCACATGATGAACTCCAACACCTTCACCGGTGCTGTGGTCCATCTGAAGGAAGGCGTCAGCGCTGCTGACTTTGCTGCCACCGCCAGGGACGCCATTGTGAATGGCCAGTGGCTGTGCGGCTCTCCTGAGAAGATGATCGCTGCGGATCTGGGCGGCAATTATCTGTTGATCGCTCTGGGCGTCAACGATGCCATGGGCACCTTCGAGGCGAAGCTGGCTGAGGCTTACCCCGGCGTTAACGTTCTGTACAGCGAGGCAATTACAGGCTAATCAAACAAAAATGGCAGCGAGTGATCGCTGCCATTTTTCGACGAGGAACATGTTATGCTCTTTTCAAGTATTCCATTTCTATACTATTTCCTGCCGGTGGTGCTGGCGGTGTACTTCCTGGTGCCCCGCAGCTGGCGCAACGCGGTGCTGCTGATGGCCAGCCTGGTGTTCTATGGCTGGGGTGAGCCCAGGTATCTGTTGCTGATGGTGGGAACCATTCTGGTTTTCTATGTCTGCGGTCTTGGCGTCGGCAGGGTAAAAGGCGCCGGGCAGCGTAAAGTCCTCCTGATTCTGTCGCTGGTCATCGGATTAGGCCTGCTGGCGGTGTTCAAGTATGCGGATTTCTTTGTGGAGAACTTTGCAGCCATGACGGGACTGAATCTGCCCCTGCTGAAGCTGGCGCTGCCCATCGGCATCAGCTTTTACACCTTCCAGTGTGTCAGCTATGTTGTGGATGTGTACCGGGGAACGGTACCGGCGCAGAGAAGCCCCATTGCCTTCGGCGCCTATGTGGCGCTGTTTCCCCAGCTGATCGCGGGCCCCATCGTCCGTTACGCGGACATCGCCCGGGAATTGGAAAACCGGCATGCCGGTTGGGAGGATCTGCAGATTGGCCTGCGGCGCTTTCTGGTAGGCCTAGGTAAGAAAATCCTTCTTGCCAATCAGCTGGGCGAGCTGGCGGGTATTTACCGTGCTTCCGGAGAAAAGTCTCTAGTCTTCTGCTGGATGTACGCCATCGCCTTCTCGCTGCAGATCTACTTCGATTTCTCCGGCTATTCCGATATGGCCATCGGCCTGGGACGGATCCTGGGCTTCCACTTCAATGAGAATTTCAATTATCCGTATCTGTCCAAAAGCGTGACGGAATTCTGGAGGCGCTGGCATATGAGCCTGGGCACCTGGTTCCGGGACTATGTCTATATTCCCATGGGCGGCAGCCGGGTGAGACGGGGCCGGTGGGTGTGCAACATTCTGACCGTGTGGATGCTGACGGGTCTGTGGCACGGCGCCAGCTGGAATTTTGTGGTTTGGGGTCTGTTCTTCGGTCTGCTTCTGATGCTGGAAAAATGGCTGAAGCCCGAGCGGCTGCCGGGACTTGTGCGCCATGGCTATGTGGTTCTGGCGGTGGTCATCAGCTTTGTGATCTTCGGCGGCGAGAACCTGGGCCAGGCATGGCAGGATATCCTGGGCATGTTCGGTGCCGGAGGACTGCCCCTGATGACGGTGCAGACGGCCTATTATCTCAGAAGCTACGCCGTAATTCTGGCACTGAGCATCCTGGGCGCTGCCCCGCTGGTCCGGAATCTGTCGAACCGGATCCCGGAGAAGATTGCGGTGGTGCTGGAGCCGATTGCGATGATCGCGCTGCTGCTGGTGTGCAGCGCCTATCTGGTGGATGGGTCCTTCAATCCCTTCCTCTATTTCCGGTTCTAAGGGGGTGCTGATATGAAGAAAACACGAATCATTGGCACCTTGTGTGTCGCGGCTGTGTGGCTGGCGCTTACCTTAGGCGCATGGCTGGATCCGGCGGAGGAAATTTCCGTTTCGGAACGGCGAAAGCTGGCGCAGTTGCCGTCCGTTTCCGTGAAGACGGTTCTGGACGGCCGCTTTATGAAGGATTTTGAAAGCTATACCCTGGACCAGTTTCCGCTGCGGGATGCGTTCCGGCAGCTGAAGGCATTGGTTCATTATGATTTGTTCGGCCAGAAGGATAACAATGGCATCTATCTGGCAGACGGCAGCGCCGCGAAGCTGGAATACCCGCTGAATGAGGACTCTATAAGCCATGCGGTGAAAAAGTTTGACGCCATTTACCGCAAGTATCTGGAAGGCACCGGAAGCAGCGTCGCAGTGACAGTGGTGCCGGACAAGGGCTATTATCTGGCAGAGGCCAACGGTTATCCGGCCATGGACTATGAGAAACTGTTTGCTCTGGTTCGGGAGGGAACATCCTGGGCGCAGTTCGTGGACATTACGGATCTGCTCAGCACCGAGAGCTATTACGCCACCGATACCCACTGGCGGCAGGAACAGATCGTCAATGTGGCCCAGCGGCTTTGTGAGGCCCTGGGAACGACGGTTCCGAAAGCTGAGAATTATACCGCCGAGGAAGTGGAACAGCCCTTTTATGGGGTGTACAGCGGCCAGGCGGCCATTCCGATGGATGCGGACATCATGTATCTGCTGCGCAGCCCCATACTGGACGGTTGCACTGTCTACAACCACGAAACCGGAAAAACCACGCCTATCTATGACCTGGAAAAGCTGGGGGGCTGGGATCTGTATGAGGTGTATCTGTCAGGCGCAGCAGCGTTGCTGACCATTGAAAACCCCCAGGGAGATCCGGACCGGGAGCTGATTGTCTTCCGGGATTCCTTCGGCAGCAGCATTGTACCTCTGCTGCTGGATGGATACAGCACTGTTACGGTGGTGGATATCCGGTATCTTTCCAGTGAATTGCTGGGCAATTTCGTGGATTTCCACGGACAGGATGTGCTGTTCCTCTACAGCACGCTGGTGCTCAATTCCAGCAGCACGATAAAATAAAAGAAGACCACCCGCGAGGGTGGCCTTTTTTGTCAGGTGGTCAGGTTCTGGATCCAGCTGCCTCTTTTGATCATCCAGCGGCCGAGGACGCATTTGATCAGGTCCGTGGCCTGGCAGGCGGCGTACAGGGGGACGATGGGCAGCGCTGTGAAGCGGCTCAGTACAAAGGCCAGGGGTACGATGATGCACCAGACAAAGCCGCTGTCGAAGATGAAGGTGATGGCGGTTTTGCCGCCGGAGCGGAGGGTGAAATAGGCGGAGGTGGTGTAGGCGTTGAAGGGCATGATGGCCGCCGTGACCAGAATCAGTGCCGTTGCGATACTCCGGACACTGGAGGTGGTGTTGTACAGCAATGGGAAAACGCCGGAAACCGCCGCCATCAGTCCGCCGAAAACGGCGCAGGAGGCCACGGCCACAAAGATCAGCTTCCGGTTGGAATCCCGGACCGCCCCGGCTGAGGCCCCGGCACCCAGCATCTGGCCCATGATGATGCCGACGGAATTGCCCATGGCCATAAACACCACGCTGGACAGATTGGAAATGGTGGTGGCGATGGTGAAGGCAGCCACCACATCCAGACCCCGGATGGAGTAACACTGATTCAGAAATGCCATACCGGTGGACCAGAAGAACTCGTTGACCAGCAGGGGAAAGCCCTTGATGCTGATAAGCCGGAAAAGCCTGCCGGGAATGTAGACAGAGCGGAACGCGCCGGTGATGAACGGATGCGTGCCGCTGTTGCGGTGGGTCCACAGGGCTACGATGGCAAGTTCCACATAGCGCGACACCACAGTGGCGATGGCCGCGCCGTTGACGCCCAGTGCCGGTGCGCCGAATTTGCCGAAGATCAGCACATAGTTCAGCGCCAGATTGACAAAGACCGCTGTGATGCCGGCGATCATGGGGATGACGGTTTCGTTGGTTTCTCGCAGAGTGCTGGAATAGGCATAGCTCAGCGCAAAGGGCGGCAGGCCCCAGAGCATGATGCCCAGATACCCCATTCCGTAGTGCAGGGAATCGGCGATGGCGGATGTATCGCCCTCGCCCTGGAGATAGAGCAGGATCAGATCCCTGCCCCAAGTGAGGAACAGGCCGATGCTGGCCGCGGTCAGCACCAGGCAGATCAGCAGCTTGAACCGGAAGGTGTGGCGGATGCCCTCCTGATCCCGGCAGCCATGGAACTGGGCGGTGAAGATGCCGGCGCCGGAGGTGGCGCCGAAGACGCACATATTAAAGACAAACAGCAGATTGTTGACGATGGACACACCGCTCATGGGTGCGGTGCCCACCTGGCCCACCATGATGTTGTCCAGCAGAGAAACAAAATTGGTGATGCCGTTTTGAATGATGATGGGAATGGCGATGGCCAGCACATGGCGGTAAAATGCCCTGTCGCCGATGAATTTACGAAACATAATGACCTCTATGGATGGGGAAGTATTTCAAATGACAGCTTAACGTGCTGCCAATAGCAGCACAATACAAAATGCAGAATTATGGTGTGCGCGAAGCGCACGATTTAAAATGTTTTCGAAGAAAACTCCACAATTAACCTGTAATTTGAACAGCTGTATCATAACACAGAAAAAGGGCGGGGACAAGTCCCCGCCCTTGGTGTTGTTCCTTAGATTTCTTTGCCGGCCAGGAAGACACGGCGGCCGGAATAGTCGGCGTTGCAGATGACAAAGTCAGCAGCCTTACCGGACTCGATGGAGCCCACTTCGCCCTGAGCGCCCAGTGCGCAGGCAGGGTTGTAGGTGCAGGCACGGACCACGTCCTCTTCCTTGATGCCCCAGGAGACACAGTTGACCAGGCACTGCCACAGGTTGGTGGCGGAGCAGGCGATGGTCTCAGTGCCCACCAGCTTGGCAACACCGCCGCGGATTTCAGCCATCTGACCACCCAGATCGAACTGGTAGCCCTCAGTCTGACCGGCGCAGCGGCCGGAGTCGGAGACGATGATCATGCGCTCACCGCCGAACATGGAGAAGGCCATGCGGACAGCTGCGGGATGGATGTGCAGGCCGTCGCAGATGATCTCGGCACGGACCTGGGGAGCTTCCACAGCGGCGGGAATGACACCGGGATTACGGTGGTTGATACCGGGCATGGCGTTGTACAGGTGGGTCAGGTGAGTTGCGCCGTTGGCGAAGACGTCTCTGGCGTGGTCATAGTCGGAGTCGGTGTGTGCAACGGACACGGTGCACAGCTTGCTGGCTTCCCTGGTGAATTCCACGGCGCCGGGCAGCTCGGGGGCGATGTCCACGATGCGGACCAGACCGCCACAGCTGTCGAAGAGCTTCTTGAAGCCCTCAAAATCGGGCTCCTTCAGGTAGTCGGCGTTCTGAGCGCCGCGCTTCTTGTAGGAGAAGTAGGGGCCTTCCATCTGGATGCCGCGCAGCACGGCGCAGCCGGCGGGCTTTTCTTCTACCAGCTGCTTTGCGGTGGCAAATGCCTTCTCCAGCACGTCATAAGGCAGGGTCATGGAAGCGGGAGCGAAGGAGGTGACGCCGCAGGACAGGTAGAATTCGGCCATCTTCTTCAGGCCTTCGTAATCGCCGTCGGAGAAGTCGTAGCCGGAGTTGCCGTGGCTGTGGACCTCGATGAGGCCGGGGATGACAGTGGCACCATTGAGGTCAATGGCGTCAGCAGGAACATTTTCAGGGCACACAGCGCCGAAGCGGCCGTCTGCGGTAACCTCGAAAGCACCGTTATGGAACTGGAAATCGCTTCCGTAAATTCTGGCATTCTTATAGAACATAAAACCAAACTCCTTTCGAAAACAAGAGGCAGCACAAATATTTGTGCTGCCTCTTCAGTGAGATCTTACTTTTTCAGCTCAGGCAGGCTGGCAGCAGCCACAGCCTGACCAACACGGCGCATCTTCTCGTCGGGCAGAGTGACGCAGCACTTTGCAGCCAGCTCTGGATACTCATCGGCCAGGATCTCGTTGGTGACCCGGAGGATGGTATCGCCGCCCTTACCGGACATGACGCGGCCCATCAGCATGATGTAGTCCAGATCGTAGAACTGGGAGTACAGAACCACAGTGTAACCGAAGTAAACACCGATGGACTCGAAGATCTTCTGAGCTCTGGGATCGTCAGCTTCCATCAGCTTCTGAACAGCCTTCAGCTTTTCGGCCAGGGACAGGCTCTCGTCCAGCTCAATGCCGGCAGCGGGAGCCAGTTTGATGACGGCGTCCTGAGAGAAGTACTTGCAGCCAACACCGAAGTCGGTGGACCACTCGTCCTGCATGGCATCGGGGTTCAGGTCAACGGGAGCAAATGCCAGCTCGTTGATCCAGCCCAGAACGTTCTGGTCGGCATCGACATAGCCGACAGCCTCGGAAGTACCCATAGCCAGGCCCATCAGCTTGCCCTTGCCCAGACCCATGGCGCCTGCCAGAGCGGAGACGTCGCCGTCGTTGGCAACGACCAGGGGAACATCACCGATGGCTGCAGCAGCGCGGGTGTAGATGGTCTTGACCTTATCCCAGTTGTTGCGGGGAACCTTGATGAACAGGGAAGCAACACGGGGCTCGTTATCAATGTAGTCACCGGCGGAGGAAACACCGATGGCATCAACTCTGGGCATCTTGGAAGCGGCGGTCTGGAATGCAGCCAGGATGTGCTCGTAGTGATAGTCGGGATCCTCGTTCAGCTTGGGGAACCAGACGACTTCTTCGGAGTAGACGCACTCGCCGTCGATGACAGCTGAGACCTTACGGTCAGATCCGCCGGCATCGAAGCCGATGCGGCAGCCGTCCATGTAGCCGCCCATGGGCTCGGGCTGCTCGTTGGCAATGGGGCACTCTTCCAGAGGCAGGTCGATGACTTCCAGAGTCTTCTCGAACAGCTGATCAACGAAGGTGAAGTCAAACTCACGCTCGCCGCCGATCTTATAGGAGGCCTGCAGCTTCTGTGCCAGCTCGGAGCAGCCACAGATGTAGACCTTGAAACCGCCGACGGACCACAGCAGGAACTTGACGATTCTTTCAACGTAACGGTAGTCAGCATCGCGCATTTCGGGGGTACCGTGGATCATGGTGTGACGAACTGTGATATGGCCGTTGGTACGCTCGACAGCGATTGCCAGGGGCTTCTGGGCGCCCTTCAGGTAAGCCTGCATCCATACACCAAAGGGAATGTAGCCGGGATCCAGAACAGGAATGTGCTTGATGTCGTAATTAACGCCTAAGTACTGCATGATAATCCTCCTACAAATATATTAATAAAAGATAAAACATATCCGGGCGGCAGGATATCCAAACCCTACCAGATATTATATTAGCATGGAATGTGGTAAATTGCAATCAGTATTTGGTATCTGAACCTACGATGATGTTGTCAAAAAATTGTGTAAAACGACTAAGTTTTTCGGGAACAACCGGGGTTAATTTGTCCCAATGGGGAAAGATGAAGCTCCGCGGCAAAACTGGCCGCGGAGCGAAAATGATAAATTGTAAACCTTTTCAGCACTGTTTCAACAGGCGGATGTAAAATTCCGCAGCCCTCTCAGCGCACGGAATGCGGATCCGCTCGTTGTTGGCGTGGATGCTGGCCCGCTCGGCGGAGGTTAAGTCCATGGCGGAGAAGCGGTAGACCCGGTCGGAGATCCGTCCCCAGTGCCGGGCGTCGGAGCACTGGACCATCAGATAGGGGGAGACGATGGTGCCGGGCCAGGTTGCGGCCACGGAGGAGGCCACCTTCTCCCAGCCGGCGCAGTCCGTTCTGGAGATGGGGCTGGGCTCGAAGGCTTCCAGGGCGGTAATCTCAACGTCGCTGTTGTTGACGGTTCTGCGCAGGTATTCCAGGGCGGAATCCACGGAGTCGGCGGGATTCAGGCGCATATTAGCCACCATCTTTGCTTCGGGGGGAATGACATTTCGGGCGGAGCTTCCCTCCATCTGGGTAAAGGCCACGGTGGTGCGCATCAGAGCGTTCATTTCACCGCCGGAGGTTCTGCCCATCAGATCCAGTACCCAGCCGAAGCACCAGAGGTTGGCGAAAATAAGCCGGTACGCGAAGGTAGAGTGGCGGCCCAGAGTGTTGAACATCTCAGCCACCGGTTTGGTCAGGTGCATTTTGAAGGGATGGCCTTCCACCTTCACGCAGGCGTCTGCCAGAATGCCCACGGGGGTGTGAGCCTTGGGGGCGGAGGCGTGGCCGCCGGCGCTGGTACACCGAAACTGGGCGTTGATCATGCCCTTTTCAGCGATGCCGATGAGTCCGCAGGGCTTTTTGACGCCGGGAAAAACGTTTTCGACCACCGCGCCGCCTTCATCCAGCACCAGGGCGGGGGTGATGCCCTTTTCTTCAAACCAGGAGACGATGTTGGGCGCACCCTTGCCGTTGACCTCCTCGCCGCCGGAGAAGGCGAAATAAACATCATGCTCCGGCAGGAAGTCCTGAGCGATCAGATGGTTTGCGGCGAAGAGAATACCATTGAAGGTGACCTTGGTGTCCAGGGTGCCCCGGCCCCACATCACGCCGTCTTCGATAATGGCGTCGAAGGGGGGCTTTTCCCAGTTTTCTTCGTTGACGGGAACCACGTCATAGTGGGCCATCATGACGGCAGGATCGCCCGCAATTTTGCCGGGCCACTTGAACAGCAGAGCCCGGTCCGGCAGCCGCTGAAATTCGCAGACCCGGAAGACATCGGGATACAGGCTGGGGAGCTTGGCGATCAGCTTTTCGAATTCGGCGTCGTCTTCCAGCGCATGGTCGGAATAGGAGATCGTTTTGCATTTGACCAGCTCGGCGAGACCATGGATGACGGCGTTTTTGTTGAAGGACACCGTCTCGTGAGCGGTTTCGGGCTGATGCTTGGGGTTGAAAGCTGCCGTGCGGATCAGGACCACTGCCAAAAAGAGCGCGATGATGCCCCAAATGAGATAACCGATCATTTACAGCACTCCTCTCTTATACAGCAGCCGGGACACGGCGATGGTGAACACCACGGACACGGGGACCATGATGCCGACAGTGCCGGCATTACAGGCGGGGACGAAGATGAACAGGAGCAGCATCAGTACCACCGGGGCGATGGAGATCTTCCAGTTTTTGCTGACGAACACCACGCCAAGACCGCCAAAGAGGGCGGGGAGCATTTGATGGAAGGCAGGTTCCAGGACAGGGGCTTCCAGAATGGGCGTCAGGGGTACGATGCAGACAACGCCGATGATGATAATGATGGTGGTGACGATGGAGGAGGTGGCGATGGCGATGGTGGAAATGATCTCGCCTTCCTCGGAATTGGCACTGACCTCATTCTGCTCCAGAGCGTTCAGGGCGCAGGGGAGCTTCAGATTGGAGATGTTGCCGGTGACGAAGCTCAGATAGGAGCCGCCGGCACCCAGCATGGGGGTGAAGGTGATGGTCTCAATGATACCAACAGCCCAGTACATGGGGGCAGTGGCCAGCAGACCCAATCCCAGTGCCTTCCAGTCAGGGGAAGCGCCGAAGAGAAACGCCACCGTCAGGGGGAACATCATCAGAAGGACCATGACGCCCAAGTTCCAGATCCGGCCGTCCCGGTGGACGGAATCAATGTAAGAAAGTTCTTTTTTCATACTGCTTCCTCCTCAACTCAGCCATGCGGTGATGGGAATGGCGGAAGCCATGCCCAGAATCAGAGAAATGGGAAGGGCATAATCGCCCAGCCACTTCCAGTTCAGCTTTTTCATCAGCAGGCCGCACAGGGCCATGATAATTGCGGATACAGCCATGACACACACGGGGATCAGAGCCGTGGTGGCGGCAACGCCCTCCACGGGGTTCCACAGCATGGAAAAATCAGAGAACACATAGCCCAGGAAGGCGGCAATCATGCCGATGAACATGGCGCTCTGGAGGATATCTGCCCACTTGGCGTCCCGGTTTTCCAGGGAGGACATGCCGCCCAGCAGCTTTTTGCCGATGACGGGCACCAGCCAGATGCCCATCATGATGGAGATGGTCATGACCAGCGAGATGTTCACATACTGCTGCGCGGTCAGCGCGTCGATTTTGCCCAGGGTCAGCCCCATGGCGCTGACGGCATTTTCGGCGGCGATGGTCTCATAGCTGAGGGAGCCGACCACGGAAAGCCGCAGCCAGGGCAGGGGAAGGCCCAGGCTTTTGCTCAGGGCGATGACGCTGATGACGATGGAGACCGCTGGAGCGATGGTGAAGACGGCGGCGGTTTTGATGGTTTTTTTGATTTTGATCTGGTCCATGCCAATGGCCTTGCTGCGGCGGATGGCTTTCACCAGAGAATAGACCGACTGGCCCAGCACCACTGCAACCAGGAAACCTGCCAGCACAAAAAGAATTGGATGATTGACATCGAATGTCATAGAGTACACCTCCGGCTGAAATTGATGGAATCATTATAGCATGGGTGAATTTGTAAAACAAGATTTGGGGCTCCAAATTGCAGTTTGGGATGCTGCCGAAGGTCGCACAATCCAAAATTCAAAATGCAGAATGATGGTGTGCGCAAAACGCAGGATTTAAATTGTTTTTGAAGAAAACTCCTCTAAACTGAAATTTAAAAGAAGCACAGGCGCCCATTGGGGTGCCTGTGCTGAAAAATCACATATATTGGGCCAGGAAGGACATCAGCAGACAGGTGACGATGCCTGCCAGGGTCAGAGACAGACTGCTCACCGCGCCGGTGAGCTGGCTGAGCTCAATGGCCTTGGAGGTGCCGATGACATGGGAGGCGGTGCCGAAGGCCACGCCCCGGGAAATCTCGTCATCAATGTGCAGAAGCTTGCACAGTGTCGGACCTGCCATATTGCCGATGTTGCCGGTGATGACAATGGCAACGGTGGAGATGGCGGTGATGCCGCCCAGCTCGGCGCTGAGAGCCATGCCGATGGCGGTGGTAACACTCTTGGGCATCAGCGACAGCATGACGGTGTGGTCCACATGGCAGACCTTGCACAGGATGTACACAGAGCCCAGACTGCATACCACACCTGCCAGAACGCCGGCAATGACAGCGGGCAGATAATGCTTCAGAGCCTGGAATTTTTCATAGAAGGAGATGGCAAGGCAAATGGTGGCGGGGGTCAGCAGGTAGCTCAGAACCTGACAGCCGGCCTGGAAGCGTTCGTTTGGAATATCCAGCACCACCAGAAGGAGGATGATCACCGCGGAAGAGACCACCAGCGGGTTCAGAAGGGGCGTCTTGAACTTCTTCTGGAGCACATCGGCAAAGGCATAAACGACCAGCGCCAGCGCCAAGGCGAAAAAGCTGCTGCTGCTCAGAAACTCAATCATGGTTCTTGTCCCCCTTTCCGCGGCCGATCCACTGGGCTACCAGTCCGGAAACACCGAAGGTCAGGACGGTGGTCACGACGATGATGACCACCAGCACCAGAAGATCGTTTTTGATATCATCCCAGCAGGCGATCAGATTGACCGTGGGAGCGATAAACAGGATCGGAAAGAAGGAGACCAGGAAGGTACCGGCGTCTTTCACCTGTTCGACTTTGACGATTTTCAGCGCCAGGGCTGCCAGCATCAGCACCATACCATAGATGGATGCGGGGATGGGGAAGGGGATCACCGCCCGGCAGACCTCTCCCAGGAAAGAAAATAAAACGATGATGCACATCTGACGTAAGAATTTCAAAAGATTACCTCCTTGTAGCATGCTGTTGATGGCAGCACAATGCAAAATTCAAAATGAAAAATGCAGAATTATGGTGTGCGCGAAGCGCACGATTTGATTTTGTTTCCGAAATTTCTAACAAAAATTATAGTTTGTATCGCATCGAAAGTCAATGCTTATGGGGTGTGGAGAAATTTCCTTGTCAAATTTCTTGCTATTTTGAGCTGTTTCTAGTACAATAAGAAGTACTTGATTTTGATTTGGAAAAGAGGCGCTCATCATGGTTAAAATGGGATTTGACAACGATAAGTATCTGCAAATGCAGTCCGCCCACATCCGTGACCGCCTGGCTCAGTTCGGCGGAAAGCTGTATCTGGAGTTCGGCGGAAAGCTTTACGACGATTACCATGCATCCAGAGTTTTGCCCGGCTTCCAGCCGGATTCCAAGCTGCGGATGCTGCTGCAGCTGAAGGACCAGGTGGAGATGGTCATCGCCATCAACGCAGCCGATATCGAAAAGAACAAGGTCCGCGGTGACCTGGGCATCACCTATGACCGGGATGTGATCCGGCTCATCGATATTTTCCGCGGCTTCGGTCTTTACGTTTCCAGCGTGGTGCTGACCCGCTATAATGGTCAGCCCCAGGCGAAGGCCTTCCAGTCCCGTCTGGAGAGTCTGGGCCTGAAGGTCTACCATCACTACGCCATCGAGGGTTACCCCTACAACATTGCCGGCATCGTCAGCGACGAGGGCTACGGCAAGAATGATTATATCGAGACCACCCGGGAACTGGTGGTGGTCACTGCCCCCGGCCCCGGCAGCGGCAAGCTGGCCACCTGCATGAGCCAGCTATACCACGAGCACAAGCGGGGCATTCAGGCGGGCTACGCAAAGTTCGAGACCTTCCCGGTCTGGAATCTGCCGTTGAACCATCCGGTGAACCTGGCCTATGAGTCCGCAACTGTTGACCTGAATGACGTCAATATGATCGACCCCTTCCATCTGGAAGCTTATGGCACCACCACCGTCAACTACAACCGCGACGTGGAGGCCTTCCCCGTGCTGGTGGCCATGTTTGAAAAGATTCTGGGCCACTGTCCCTACAAGTCCCCCACGGACATGGGCGTCAACATGGTGGGCAACTGTATTGTGGACGATGAAGCCTGCCGCCAGGCCTCCGGTCAGGAGATCATCCGCCGGTACTACAATGCCCTGTGCGAGCAAAAGAAGGGCAAGATTTCCGACGAAGTGGTGCCCAAGCTGGAGCTGCTGATGAAAAAGGTTGGCGTCAGTGTGGCGGACCGGAAGGTGGTTGCTGCCGCACTGGCCAGGGAAGAGGAAACCGGCGCCCCGGCTGCAGCCATGGAGCTGCCCGACGGCCGGATCGTCACCGGCAAGACTTCTGCATTGCTGGGCGCGTCCTCTGCGCTGCTGCTGAACGCATTGAAGGCTCTGGGCGGCATGAATGACCGGCTGCATCTGATCTCCCCGGTGGTCCTGGACCCCATCCAGCATCTGAAGGTGGGGCATCTGGGCAACCGCAATCCCAGACTCCACACCGATGAGACGCTCATCGCCCTGTCCATCAGTGCCGCCACCAACCCCACGGCTGAGCTGGCTATGGAGCAGCTCAGCGGCCTGCGGGGGTGTGAGGTCCATTCCACGGTGATTCTGTCCCCGGTGGATGAGAAGACCTTCAAGCGTCTGGGCGTGAACCTGACCTGCGAGCCCAAGTACAAAGGCTGATGAAAAAATCCCGGATCATGCGATCCGGGATTTTTTGCATATTACTCCTTGCTGAAGAAGCCCAGGGCAACGGCGCCGGGGCCTGCGTGGACGCCGATGGCAGAGCCCACGATGGTGGTTCTGGTATCAGGGGTCCACAGTTCTGCGCTGGCTTCCATGTAGTTTTTCAGCGGGGCAGCGTCGTTGCCGGTGTAGCCCAGCAGAGTGGGCATGGTGAAGTCCACGCCGCCGTTGGTGCTGCATTCTTTGGTCAGCATGGAGAATGCTGCCTTCAGGCCACGAGCCTTGCCGACGGTTTTGATCTCGCCGTCTTCCACGCAGATCACGGGCTTCAGGTTCAGCATACCGCCTACGAATGCCACGGTGGAGCTCAGGCGGCCGCCCTTCTTCAGATACTCCAGGGTATCCACGATGGCATACAGACGGGCGTGCTTGCGCTTTTCGATCAGTGCGTCCAGGATCTGCTGACCGCTCATGCCGTCCGCAGCCAGCTGCAGGGCGTACTCGGCCAGAACGCCGGAGGCCAGGGCGGCGTTGCGGCTGTCCACCACGAAGACCTTGCCGGGGAATTCCTCGGCGGCGATGGTGGCGCTCTGGTAGGTACCGGAGAGCTTGGAGGCGATGGTGATGACCACGACCTCGTGGCCTTCGTCCACCAGCTCCTGATATACAGTTTCAAAAGCGGCGGGGGTGGGCTGGCTGGTGGTGGGCAGCTGCTCGCACTTAACCAGCATTTCATAGAACTTCTCAGCGGTGATGGTAACGCCGTCCTGATATTCCTCCTCACCGAAGAGGACGGACAGGGGAACGACCTTCACCTGGGACTTGATATCGGGAGTCAGATCGACGGTAGAGTCTACAACAATCTTAACACTCATGAATTCATACCTCAAAATTTATCTTAGTCTTCTTGTTCTTCCAAGCCTTCGGCGCAGATGGTCTGCAGGTTGGAGGCAATCATGGCGAGGGCCTTATACATGATGATCCGCTCCTGGTCCGTCAGGCATTCGCCGGCTTTTTCCACAGCAAACTGAGCCCGCTCATCGACCTGCCGGGCGGCTTCCTGTCCCCGGGGAGTCAGCTTCAGGGCGGCGCGGTACATGCTGCCGTTTTTTGCCAGACGCGTGATCATACCTTCCCGCTCCAGCTCCGTCACCGTGCGGGAAATGGCGGCCTTATCCTTGTCGCAGAGGGTGCACAGCTCGCTGGAGGTTACGCCCTCGGGGCGGCGGTGCATCGCCAGCAGGCACTGGGCATGGGGACCCTTCAGGCCGAATTTTGCCATCTCCACCCGCTCGATCTTCTGGATGCAGCGGTAGAGGCTGGCCACGGACAGGGTAAACTGTTCAAAACGACTGATCATAGAAAAAACACCTCACCAAAATGTTGATTTGTCATCGTTTCCTCAACAGGATGCATGATACTATAAAAACGTTGATATGTCAACAGTTATTTCAAAAAACTGCCTCCCGAATGGGAGGCAGGAACAATATATTACAGCAGTGATTGCAAAATTTCCGGAGTGTCCACGTCCACCAGTTCCCGGGGATCGGAGACCTCCACCAGCCGTACAAGCTCCGGGTGGGCCTTGATTACTGCGCCGCCGCCCTTTCCCTCCGGCAGATGGCACAGCGCATCAAAGGTGGACTTGGGGAACAGCACCGGGTTGCCTTCGGCGCCTTTGTGGCTCAGGCGGTGGATGCACTCCGGCTGTGCCTTCAGGGCAGCGCACAGGGCAGCGATGCTCTCCCAGCTCAGACAGGGCTGATCCGATGCGGCAAACATGATGCCGTCCAGCTCCGGGCAGGCCTTCAGCAGGTATTCCATGCCCAGCCGGACGGTATCGCTGCGCTTGGGAAGCTCGTGGAGAATGGAGGGGATTCCCTCTGTATTACAGATTTCCACCACCTCCGGATGCCGGGTTACCGTGATGGGGAAATCAATGCCCGCGGCTTTGACGCTGCGCAGGATTCGGACCATAACAGGTTCGCCGTGGAAATCATGCAGGAGCTTGTTGCTGCCAAACCGCCGGGCCATACCCGAGGCCATAATGACACATCCGATTTTCATAAAATCACCTCTTGGGAATCATTGTACCACGCGGGACGCTGCTGAGCAAGACAAACCGTGATCTGCAGCAGACAAAAGAAACCCCGGAGGATTTTCTCCGGGGTTGTAAGTGTTTACTTACGCTCAGCCTTGTGCTCGCAGTAGATGCAGCGGTAGAGCTTCTTTTCCTTGTCAGCCAGACGGAACTCGTGGACGGCGTTGACCTCGGTGGAGGTGATGCAGCGGGGATTTCTGCACTTGATGACGCCGACAACACGCTCAGGCAGCCACAGGTGGTGGCGCTTTGCAACCTTGCCGTCACGGATGATGTTGACCGTGATGCCGGGATCAATATAACCCAGAACATCCAGATTGATGTCCAGCAGGGTGCCGATCTTGATGATATCCTTCTTGCCCATCTTGACGGAAGTGGCGTTCTGGATCATAGCAACGGAGCAGTCCAGCTTGCCCAGCTTCAGGACATTGTAGATGTCCATGGACTTGCCGGCGGTGATGTGGTCCAGGACGATGCCGTCCTTAATCTGTCCGATAATCATACGGTAACCTCCAGCATCTTCATAATCAGAGCCATCCGGATAAACATGCCGTTTTTAGCCTGGGGGAAGTAGGCGGCTCTGGGGTCGTCGTCCACGGCAACGCTGATTTCATTGACGCGGGGCAGGGGATGCATGACGATCATATCCTTCTTGGCGGGCTCCAGCTTGTCGGGAGTCAGGATATAGGTATCCTTCAGACGGATATAGTCAGCCTCGTTGAAGAAGCGCTCCTTCTGGACGCGGGTCATATACAGCACGTCCAGCTCGGGCATGGCCTCTTCCATGGAAGTGACTTCCTTGTACTCAATACCGCGGGTATCCAGTTCTTCCTCGATGATATAGCGGGGGAACTTCAGCTCCTCGGGAGCGATGAAGACGAACTTGATGCCGCTGTAACGGGCCATGGCGGCAACCAGGGAGTGGACGGTACGGCCGAACTTCAGGTCGCCGCACAGGCCGATGGTCAGACCCTCGAAGGTGTGCTTGCTGCGCCAGATGGTCAGCAGGTCAGTCAGGGTCTGGGTGGGATGGTTGTGAGCGCCGTCACCTGCGTTGATGATGGGGACGCCTGCGCGGCGGGCAGCCACAACGGGGGCGCCTTCCTTGGGATGACGCATGACGATGATGTCAGCGTAGCAGCCGACGGTCTGAACGGTGTCGGACAGGCTCTCGCCCTTGGCGGTGGAGGAGGAACCGGCCTCGCTGAAGCCGATGACTCTGCCGCCCAGGCGCTGCATGGCAGCCTCGAAGCTCAGACGGGTACGGGTGGAGGGCTCAAAGAACAGTGCGGCCAGCAGCTTGTGGTCACAGGCGTTCTCGTACTTCTTGGGATTTGCAATGATGTCTTCAGCAGTTGCAATCAGCTCGTCGATCTCCTCCAGAGAGAGATCGGTAATATTCATCAGATTTCTCATGCTTTAGCTCCGTTCACAGCCAGATAGTTCTTGATACGGGTGACATTTTCTTCGTTGGCGGGATCCTCTTCCAGATACTCGATGATGTCGTAAACGTCGATGACGGAGTAGACGGGGAAGCCGAAGTTGCGGGTGACTTCAGTGGTAGCGGCCAGCTCGGTCTGGCCCTTTTCCTTGCGGTCGACCATGACGAAGCAGGCGGCGACCTTGATGCCCTCCAGGGACTTCAGGTTCTCCATGGACTCGCGGATGGCGGTGCCGGCGGTAATGACATCCTCAACGATGACGACTTCCTCGCCTGCCTTGGGCTTGTAGCCGACAAAGATGCCGCCTTCGCCGTGGTCCTTGGCTTCCTTGCGGTTGAAGAAGAAGGGCAGGTCCATGCCTTCCTTGGACAGTGCGACGGAAACAGCGACAGCGATGGGAATGCCCTTGTAGGCGGGGCCGTACAGGACGGTCTTCTTGTCACCCAGCTTGTCTGCGTAAGCCTTGGCGTAGAACTCGCCCAGCTTGCAGATCTGGTCACCGGTCTTGATTTCGCCTGCGTTGACGAAATAGGGGATGCGGCGGCCGGACTTGGCGATGAAATCGCCGAATTTCAGAACGTTGGCGCTCTTCAGGAATTCGATAAACTCTCTCTTATAAGCTTCCATGATTTATCTCCTTATTTAAGAATTAAGAAACTTGGGTAAACCTCTCGCGGGAACCGAAACGGGCATCGATCCGGGCAGAGGGGGTAAGCCTTTTATCAGTCGCAGAACTCAGCGATGCAGCGCTCGTAAGCGGCCACAGGATCGGCGGCGGCGGTGATGGGACGGCCGACAACGATGTAGTCGGAGCCGATCTCCTTGGCAGCGGCGGGGGTCATGACGCGCTTCTGGTCACCGATGTCGCCGTCGGCAAAGCGGACGCCGGGGGTGATGGTCAGGAAGTTCTTACCGCAGCGGTCGTGGACCTTGCCGGCTTCCAGGGGGGAGCAGACGACGCCGTCCAGGCCTGCGTTCTTGGCGGTCTCGGCGTAGTGCATGACGACCTGGTCGATGGGCTCGTGGATCAGCAGATCACGCTCCATGGTCTCCTGGTCGGTGGAGGTCAGCTGGGTAACGGCGATCAGCAGGGGGCGGGTGCCGTCGGGACGGGTCAGGCCTTCCAGAGCGCCCTGCATCATGGCGGTGGCACCGGCAGCGTGCAGATTGGTGATGTCAACGTCCAGCTTGCTCAGAACTGCCATGGACTTCTTGACGGTATTGGGGATGTCGTGCAGCTTCAGGTCCAGGAAGATCTTGTGGCCGCGGGCCTTGATCTCCTTGACGATGGCGGGACCTTCTGCGTAGTACAGCTCCATGCCGATCTTGACAAAGGGCTTGCGGCCGGTGAACTTGTCCAGGAAGTTGTAGACTGCTTCAGCAGAAGCAAAGTCACATGCTACGATTACGTCTTTACCCATTATTTTGCGCCTCCTATAATTTCGTTCAGAGAGTTGATTCTATACTTGGCCATGACTTCCGGCAGATCCCGGACGATATCACGGCAGACATACGGATTGACCAGGTTGGCAGCGCCCACTTCAACAGCGGTGGCACCGGCCAGCATCATTTCGATGACGTCCTCAGCGCTGGAAACACCGCCCATGCCGACGACGGGGATCTTGACGGCGTTGGAGACCTGATAGACCATGCGGACAGCCACGGGGAAGATGGCGGGGCCGGAGAAGCCACCCATCTTGTTGGCGATGACGGGCTTGCGGGTCTTCAGGTTGATGCGCATGCCCAGCATGGTGTTGATCAGGCTGATGCCGTCGGCACCGGCGTCTTCACAGGCCTTGGCGATGGAGACGATGTCGGTGACGTTGGGGCTCAGCTTGATGATGACGGGCTTGGTGGTGACCTTCTTGACAGCTGCGGTGACTTCCGCTGCTGCCTCGGGGCAGGTGCCGAAGCTCATGCCGCCGCCGTGGACGTTGGGGCAGGAGACGTTGACTTCCAGCCAGCCCACCTGCTCTTCCTTGTCCAGTTTTTCGCAGGTATAGGCATAGTCTTCCACGCTGAAGCCGGAGACATTCGCCATGACGGGCTTGTGGAAGCACTCCTTCAGCTTGGGCAGCTCTTCGGAGATGACCTTCTCCACGCCGGGGTTCTGCAGACCCACGGCATTGATCATGCCGCTGTAGCATTCGGCGATACGGGGAGTGGGGTTGCCGAACCGGGGATCCTTGGTGGTACCCTTGAAGGAGAAGGTACCCAGCTCGTTGATATCATAGAGTTCGGCATACTCATAGCCGTAGCCAAAAGTACCGGAGGCGGGGATGATGGGGTTGTCCATCTCAATGCCGCACAGATTGACACTCAGCTTTCCCATTTGATCTCCTCCTTCATCATGACGGGGCCATCCTTACAGATGCGCTTGTAGCCGGTGAGGGTCTTGCAGGAGCAGCCCATGCAGGCGCCGAAGCCGCAGCCCATCCGCTCTTCAAAGCTCATCTGGCCGGAGGTATTGGTTGCCTTGTAGACGGCCTTGAGCATGGGCTCGGGGCCGCAGGTGTAGAAATGGGTGTAGCCTTCAGGCAGAGCATTGGTGACGAAACCCTTGATGCCGTAGGAGCCGTCCACGGTGGTGACGACTGTCTCACAGCCCAGGGCCTTGAATTCTTCTTCGTAGAAGATCTCGTCCTTGACATTGAAGCCCAGGATCACAGTGGGTTTGATACCCAGCTCTACCAGCTTCTTGGCGCAGCCGTACATGGGAGGAACACCAACGCCGCCGCCCAGCAGGACAGGCTTATCGCCTGCCAGGGTCAGGTCATAGCCGTTGCCCAGGCCGGTCAGGATGTCCAGCTTGGTGCCCTTGCCCATCTTGCTCATGGCCTCGGTGCCGTGGCCCACCACCTTATAGACGATGGTCAGGGTTTTGTCATCCCAGTCGCAGACGGAGATGGGACGGCGCAGATAGAAGCCGTCCAGCAGGATGTTCACGAACTGACCGGATGCGGTGATGTGGCTGGTATCGCCAGCCAGAACCATCTTGAACACATCTTTGGTCAGGGGAACGTTTTCTAAAATCTCAAAGATACTCTGTTTCATAATTCACCTCGTACATTTAGTCGGGGGGTCTCTCTTAATGATATAATGTAATTCGTCCTGAGTCAAGGCAAAGTGCTTTTATTTGTCTTCTTTCCACACAACTTTGCCGTCGCAGACGGTGGCCATGCAGCGGCCGTTTACCTTCCAGCCGGTGAATGTGGTGGCCTTGCCCAGAGAAACGAATTCGGCAGGGTCGATCTCATATTCGGCATCCAGATCCCAGATGGAGAAGTCCTCGCCCAGGGGCAGATCGAAGCGCTTTCTGGGAGCTTCCACCATGACCTCCACCAGCCGCTCCATGGTCATGATGCCGGGCTTGACCAGATAAGTGTACATGATGGGGAATGCGGTTTCCAGACCCACGATGCCGAAGACGCTCTTTTCCAGGCCTCTGGACTTTTCCTCTGCGGAGTGGGGGGCGTGGTCAGTGGCCAGCATGTCGATGGTGCCGTCAAGAATGCCTTCCAGCAGAGCCTTCCGGTCCTCTTCGGAGCGGATGGGGGGATTCATCTTGAAGCGGCCGTCCTCCTGCAGGTCCATGTCGTTCATGACCAGGTAGTGGGGGCCGGTTTCACAGGTGATGTCCACGCCCTCGGCCTTGGCCTTGCGGATGATATCGACGGTCTCCTTGGTGGAGATGTGGCAGACATGGTACTTGCAGCCGATCTCCTTCACCAGCTCGATATCCCGGGCGACCTGGGCCCATTCGCTTTCGGAGCAGATGCCCCGGTGGCCGTGGAGCCTGGCGTATTCGCCATCGTGGATATAGCCGCCGTGGAGCAGGTCGTTGACCTCGCAGTGGGCCACAATCATTTTACCCAGCGCCTTGGCCCGCTTCATAGCCTCACGCATCATGTCGTCACTCTGGACGCCCTTGCCGTCGTCGGAGAAGGCACATACATTGGGAGCCATGCCCTCCAGGTCTGCCAGGGTCTCACCTTTTTCGCCCACGGTGATGGCACCGTAGGGATAGACATGGATGCAGGCATCGGTCTCGATGATGTCGGTCTGAGCCTTCAGGTGCTCGAGGTCGTCGGGAACGGGATTCAGGTTGGGCATGGTGCACACGGCGGTGTAGCCACCCCGGGCAGCGCTGGCGCAGCCGGAGCGAATCGTCTCCTTATAAGAAAATCCCGGCTCTCTGAAATGTACATGTACATCACAAAAGCCGGGAAAAACTGCATACTTGGAGGAATTGAAAACAGTGAGGTCGTCAGACAGAACGACAGACGCGCTGCCGTAAACCTTTGCGTTGATGCTCTGTGCCATGGTGATCTCCTTTCAAATACTTCATAAAAAAAGCCCTGCCGTTGGATTCGGCAAGACAAAAGTCTGAAAGAACTGACTTTTACCGGTCGAATTGAACGGTTTGGCCCCATTTGTTCCAATGAATTATACCACGAAATAACTTTCTTGTCAACCGGAATGCGGAGGACAATTCACACAAGAAACGGTCTTTGACAGGAGGAATATTGGGTTGAAATTCTGTCCATTATTTTGTATGATATGGATAAGGATATTCAATAAATGAAAAAGGAGCCGGCCTATGCGGATTTTTGCGTCAAGCCCCTCGGCTCTGAAACAGGTTTTCGGGTTTTTCGGCGAGACTGGCCACATTGTATCTCTGGTGGGCGGCGGCGGAAAGACGACCCTGATGTACTTTATGGCACAAACCTGCGCCAGAGAGGGTAAAAAGGTCCTCGTGACCACCACCACTCATATTTTTGCCCCCGCCCGGGAGTACTATGCCGATTCGGCGGAGTCCGTTCGGAATCTGTGGGCCCAGGGGAGATTCGCGGTGGTGGGCATCCCGGTGCCGGAAAAGGGCAAGCTGAAGATGCCCGATCCGCAGATGCTGGACCGGCTTCTGGAGGAGGCGGACGTGGCCTTCATCGAAGCCGACGGCTCCAAGCACTGCCCCATCAAGGTCCCCCGGGAGGGGGAGCCGGTGTTTGTGCCCCAGAGCGATCTGGTCATCGCGGTGATGGGGCTGTCAGCCTTGGGAAAGCCCCTGCATGAGTGCTGTTTCGGCCTGCTGGGGGCCACGCAGCTTCTGGATGTGGCGGCGGACCATATTCTGACGGAGGAGGATGCGGCAAAGATCCTATCCTCGGAACGGGGCAGCCGGAAGGATGTGCTTCAGCGCCGGTTCTGCGTGGTGCTGAACCAGTGTGACGATGGCCCCCGCCGCAGAAGCGCCAATGAAATTGCAGCCCGGCTCCGGGAATACGGCATTGACCAGGTGGTCATGACTGCCTTTGACCCGGAGGAGCGGGTAAAATATGATCAAATGTCAAACGGTTTGGGAAAGAGGAAATGATATGAATGAACTGATTGTTGTTCGCGGCGGCGGCGATCTGGCCACCGGTACCATCCATCGGCTCTGGTCTGCCGGATTCCGGGTTCTGGTTTTGGAGGCGGAGCATCCTGCGGCAATTCGCCGTCAGGTGTCCCTGAGCGAGGCTGTTTATGAGGGCAAGGCCACCGTCGAGGGGCTGACTGCCGTGCGGATTTCTGATGTATCTCAGATGGAGGAGGTCTGGGCTCAGGGTAATGTGCCCATGCTGGTGGATCCCCTGGGGCAGTGCCTGGAAAATGTGAAGCCTGCGGTATTGGTGGACGCCATCATTGCCAAGGTGAATGTGGGCACCACCCGGGATATGGCCCCTGCCACCATCGCGCTGGGCCCCGGATTCGTGGCCGGCGAGGATGTGGATGTGGTCATTGAGACCAGCCGCGGCCATAAGCTGGGCCGGGTCATCAAGGAGGGCTCCGCCAAGCCCAATACCGGCATTCCCGGCATCATCGGCGGCTACGGCAAGGAGCGGGTCATGCACAGCCCAGCAGAGGGCGTTCTGCGGAACGTCCATGCCATCGGCGATATCGTCCAGGCAGGCACAGAGATTGCCTACGTTGAGACGGCGAAAGGCCGTGTTCCCGTTATGGCCACCATTTCCGGTATCATCCGGGGCCTGATCCGGGACGGTTATCCTGTTACCGAGGGCTTCAAGATCGCCGATATCGATCCCCGGGAGTCTGAGCTGGAAAACTGCTGGCTGATTTCCGACAAGGCCCGGTGCATTGCCGGCTCCGTGCTGGAGCAGGTCTGCGCGGCAGTAAGCAAATAAATACATAGAATGATAAACAGGCATACCACAAGGTATGCCTGTTTTGTGCGTTATTTGGAGGTCCAGGTGCTTCTGGACAGCAGCGCCAGGATGGGGAAGATCTCCAGTCTGCCCGCCAGCATATCAAAGCACAGCACCAGCTTGGACAGGACGCTGTATCCTGAAAAATTGCAGGTGGGGCCCACCGCTTCCAGACCGGGGCCGATGTTGTTGAAGCAGGCCAGCACAGCGGTGAAATTGGTGCCGATGGAGAATTCATCCAGAGACACCAGCAGGAAGCTGACAAAGATGATGATGACGTAGGCAGCCAGGTAGGCGTTGGCGTTGTCGAGAATTTTCTCGTCCACGATGGCACCGTTGTTGCGGACCACCTGAACCTTCCGGGGGGAAATGACCTGACGGATATTGCGCTTCAGGCTTTTCAGAACCAGCAGCAGCCGGGCGCATTTGAAGCCGCCGCCGGTGGAGCCGGCGCAGGCACCGATGAGCATCAGCATCATCACAATGGCCTTGGAGAAGGCAGGCCACAGGTCAAAATCTGTGGTGGCGAAGCCAGTGGTAGTGATGATGGTGGAGACGGTGAAAGCGGCGTGGCGGATGGTTTCCTCCAGCGTCGGGTAGTATCCCCGCAGATTCAGTACGATCAGCGCGGTGCTGCCAAAGATCAGGCCGAGATACAGCCGCAGCTCCTCGTCTTTGAAGACGCTCTTGAACTGCCTCAGAAGCAGCAGATAATAACAGCTGAAATTGATACCGAACAGAGCCATGAACACGGTGGTCACGTTCTGAATATAGGGGGAGTAGCTGGCCATGGAATCATTCTTGATGCCGAAGCCGCCGGTACCGGCAGTGCCGAAGGCGGTACAGACGGATTCAAACAGGCTCATGCCGCCTGCCAGCAGAAAAATGATATTCACAATGGTCATTACGATATAGATGATGTAAAGAATTGCGGCAGTTTTACGCATCTTGGGAACCAGCTTGCCTACATTGGGGCCGGGACTTTCCGCCCGGAGCAGATGCATGGTAAAGCCGGTGCCCTTGGCACCGCTGGGGGTAATGGCCAGCAGGAATACCAGAACACCCATGCCGCCCAGCCAGTGGCTGAAGCTGCGCCAGTAGAGGATACTGTTGGACAGTGCTTCCACATCGGTCAGAATAGAGGAGCCAGTGGTGGTAAAGCCGGAGACGATCTCAAAAAACGCATCGATGTAGCTGGGGATCTCGCCGGAGAAGTAAAAGGGCAGACAGCCCAGCAGACTCAGCACAATCCAGCTGACGCCGACACAGACCATGCCTTCCTTGGCGTAGAAAGCGCTGGGTGCGCCCCGGCAGAGCATAATCAGAACCGCAATGATCGCGGACATGAGTCCCAGCGTCAGCGCAAATCCCTTTACTGCTGCAGTTTCGCCGCAGTAAAGGCCGATGCCCACCGCCGGGATCATAAACAGCGCTTCAATGAACAGAATCTGGGAAATGAAGCGTCCCATCATTTTATAATTCATAGGCAGCTCCCTTATGCGAAGATGTCGTTGAGCTGACGGATGGTGCCCCGGCCGCTGGTGACCACCACGATGGTGTCGCCCTTGCGGAAGGAGGAAAGGCCGCCGGGAATCTCAGTTTTGGAGCCATGAGTGATGGATACCAGCAGCACATTGGGCTTGAGCTTGATATCCTTCAGGGGAATGTTGCAGTTGCGGGTATGCTCATCCACCAGAAATTCGATGGCTTCTGCCTGGCCGTCGGCGATGGCGTGCAGAGATACGGCGGCACCGCTCTGGTTCTGCATGGCACGGACATAGCGGGCGATGGTGTTGCTGCACAGCTCCTTGGGGCAGATGACACTGCCCAGTCCCAGGGCGTCGACCATGCTGCGGTTTTCCATGCGGTTCAGCTTGGTGATGACCTGGGGCACGCCGCGGCTCTGGCCATAGAGGGAAATGATCATGTTCAGCTCATCCAGTCCGGTGAGGCTGACCAGGGCGTCGGTATCGGCAAGGCCCTCGCTTTCCAGCAGGGACTGGTCGGTGCTGTCGCCGTGAATGACGTTGGTGTCGGGCAGATCTTCGGCCAGCTCCATGCAGCGGTCGTAATCATGCTCGATGATCTGTACGGCAATGCCGTTCTTTTCCAGCAAACTGGCCACATAGAAGCTGACCCGGCCGCCGCCGCACAGGACCACACGGCGAACCCGGCGGGTGATAATGCCAAGATTGCGCAGCAGGGTGGCCAGGTTTTCTGTGGGAGCGGTGACGAAAATCCGGTCGCCTTCCCGCAGGACGAAATTACCGCCGGGGGCGATGGCGTTGCCGCCCCGCAGAACGGCACAAACCAGAACCCGGCATTTGACGATGGAATTCATGTCGATCAGGGCCACATTGCAAAGCTTGCTGGAGGCATCCACCCGAAGCTCGACGATCTCCGTGCGGCCCTTGGCAAAGCTGTCCCGCTTCAGAAAACCCGGATACTTCAGAAGGCGCTCGATCTCCTGGGCGGCCTGCTTTTCGGGATTGATGACCATGGACAGGCCGAAAACGTCCTGCATGGTGTAGATCTGCTCGGTGTATTCGGGATTGCGGATCCGGGCGATGGTGTGCAGCTTTTTGTTCAGACCGTGGGCGGTGGTGCAGCACAGCAGATTGATCTCATCGGCATTGGTGGCGGCGATGAGCAGATCCGCGTCCTTCACGCCTGCCTGGAGCAGAACCTCCATGGAAGCGCAGTTACCGTGGACGGACATCACGTCAAAGGATTCCTGACTGGATTCCAGGACCCGGGAATTGGTGTCAATGAGGGTGACATCGTGGCCTTCGGCGGAGAGAAGCCTTGTCAGGGTGGAGCCCACCTGGCCGTCACCGGCAATAATGATATTCATAGAAACCTCCTGAAAAATGGAAAAAAATCAAGATTATTCTCATTATAGCACCGATCTGGGAGCTTGACAAGATATCCATCGCATTAAGATTTCACTTGCTGGGCGTGAAAAAAGCGTGCTGCCGGAGCAGCACGCTTTTTGGGGATCTAAATTACTTAACAGCGACGCACTCGATCTCGATCAGAGCGTTCTTGGGCAGGCAGGCAACCTGGAAAGCAGCACGGGCGGGGTAGGGAGCGGAGAAGAACTCAGCGTAAACCTCGTTCATAGCAGCGAAGTCAGCGATGTTAGCCAGCAGAACGGTGGTCTTAACAACAGCGGACATGTCGGTGCCGGCCTCGGCCAGGATGTTCTTGATGTTGGTCAGGCTCTGACGGGTCTGTGCCTTGATCTCGTCACCAGCGAAAGCGCCGGTAGCGGGGTCGATGGGCAGCTGACCGGAAACATAGATGGTGTTGCCGGCCTGGATGGCCTGGGAGTAGGGGCCGATGGCGGCGGGAGCGTTGGTGGTGTTGACAGCGATGTTGCTCATTGGAATCATTCTCCTTTGTTAGTTTAGTATAACTAGATTATAACGGAAACCCGCTGATAATACAAGAGTTTTTTCGATTAATTACAGTCAGCCCGGACGAAAGTGCCTGCCTGAACGCCGGTGGGCTCGCCGTCCACGACTGCCAGCTGGCCGTTGACGTAGACATACTTTGCCTTGCCCTCGACCTCAAAGCCTTCGTAGGGAGTATGGTCCACATTCTGGTGCTGGTTGGAGGCGGAAATGGTCCACTTGACGCTGGGATCCCAGACGGTAATATCGGCGTCGGAGCCTTCCAGCAGGGCACCCTTCTTGGGGTACAGGTTGAACAGCTTGGCTGCATTTTCGCTGAGGATCTTGTTGAGCTGGACGTAGTCCAGTTCGTTCTTGAAGAGGGTCATCATCAGCACGGGACGATGCTCGACACCTGCGCCGCCGCCGGGGATCTGATCGAAGCCCTTGGCAGCCTGGGACTGCTTCAGCGTGAAGTTGAAGGGGCAGTGGTCAGTAGCAATGGTGCCGATCTCGCCGTTGACAACGGCCTCGTGGAGGGCGGCGATGTCCTCATCCTTACGGATGGGGGGGCTCAGGACCCACTTGGAGCCGTCGGGCCGGGAGTAGACACTGTCGTTGAACAGCAGATACTGGGGGCAGGTCTCGGCGTAAACGGTCACGCCTCTGCTGCGGGCAGCGCGGATCTCTTCCAGACCCAGCTTGCTGGACAGGTGAACGATGTGAACGGGAGAGTCCACGATCTCAGCGATGTAGCACACGCGGTTGATGGCTTCTGCTTCCAGATAGTCGGGCTTGCTGATGGGATGACCGGCGGGACTGGTGATGCCGGATTCCAGAACTTCCTTCTGAAGAACGGGAATCAGGGGGCCGTTCTCGCAGTGAATGCCGCAGATGCCGTTAACGGTCTTCAGCTCCTTCAGGACAGCCATGGTGTCCACGTCGTCGATGGCGATGCCGTAGGCGGTGTAGGTCTTGTAGGTGGTAATGCCTTCTTCGGCCATGGTCTGGATCTCTGCCTTGGTGGTTTCGTTCCAGTCGGTAATGGACATATGGATGCCGTAGTTGCAGGAAATATTCTGAGCCAGATCCTTCCAGACTTCCATGGTGTGGACCAGGGTGTCACCATGCTCCTGGGTGGCCATGTCCATGCAGGTGGTGGTGCCGCCGCAGACAGCGCCGCGGGAGCCGGTTTCGAAATTGTCGGCAGTGTGGCCCAGATTGTTGACCAGATCCAGATGGGTGTGGCCGTCGATGAAGCCGGGGAACACGATGCAGCCGGAGACATCCACGATGGTTTCGCCGGTCAGATTTTCACCGATTTTGATGATTTTGTCGCCTTCGAAAGCCAAATCAGCCTTCTTCAGACCATCGGGAGTAACCAGAGTGCCGTTTTTCAGGATCGTCATAATTACAAATCACCTTCCTGATACTGATATTTTAAGAAAAACCTTGATTCCCGGGTTCGTCATAAAGCCCCGGGGGACAATAGTATCTCCTCTAATTTTCGTATAAAACAGTCCTTTTGTCAATGAAAACTTTTCTCAAAATACCAGTAAAAAACCCACCTTGCGGTTTTGCAAGGTGGGTTGGGTTAGATCAGCGGATTACTGATGGATAGCGGTACCGGTCTTGCCAGCGACGCCGTCCTTAGCCTTCTCCAGCAGAGTGATCAGAGCAGTACGGCCTTCCTTGGACTCGGCGAACATAACAGCAGCCTGGACCTTGGGCAGCATGGAGCCGGGAGCGAACTCACCAGCAGCGATGTACTCCTGAGCCTTTGCGGGGGTCAGGTCAGCCAGCCATTCAACATCGGGCTTGCCGAAGTGGATAGCAACCTTCTCGACTGCGGTCAGAATGATCAGGCAGTCTGCATCCAGCTGCTGAGCCAGGACGCAGGAAGCGAAGTCCTTGTCGATAACGGCTGCAGCACCCTTCAGGTGGTGGCCTTCGGTCTTGACAACGGGGATACCGCCGCCGCCGCAGGCGATGACAACCTGGCCAGCCTCGACCAGAGTCTTGATGGTGTTCAGCTCAACGATGCCCTGGGGACGGGGAGAAGCGACAACCTGACGGTAGCCACGGCCGGAGTCCTCAACGCAGGTGTAGCCCTTGGCCTCCAGAGCCTCAGCCTCTTCCTTGCTCATGAAGGAGCCGATGGGCTTGGTGGGCTTCTGGAATGCGGGGTCAGCAGCGTCAACCTCAACCTGAGTCAGAATGGTGGTAACACTCTTGTTCAGGCCGCGGGACAGCATCTCCTCACGCAGTGCGTTCTGCAGGTCGTAGCCGATGTAAGCCTGGCTCATAGCGACGCAGACGGACATGGGGATGGACTTATCCATGGAGTTCTTGATCATACCGACCTGGGGGCCGTTGCCGTGAGCAACGATAACCTCGTGGCCTTCTTCAATCAGGTCAACGATAGCCTTAGCGGTGGTCTTAACAGCTTCCATCTGCTCAGGCAGATTGTTGCCCAGTGCGTTGCCGCCCAGAGCGATAACGATACGCTTGCCCATAATTTATAACACCTCAAAAATAGATTTTAATAGAGAATATGCAAGTACAAAGGCCCGCACACTGCCCATGTGCGGCGGTGTACGGGCCAGTTAGATTAGGTTTCAGTAAAAACTGATGTCAGGAACTTAAGCCTGGAACCAACGAGCGGTGCTCTTCTCTTCCAGAGCCTTCAGGGTAGCCTGAGGATTCTTGACCTTAGCCATGAAGATCATAGCAGCGATGATGTAGGGCTTGTAGGAAGCTTCCATGTACAGAGGATCGCGGTAACGATCGAACACGGTAGCCTCGACTTCGCCGTTGACGCAGGAAACGTCGTTGATGTCAGCGGGCAGGCAGTGCATGTACAGAGCCTTGCCGTCCTTGGTGGTAGCCATCAGCTCTTCGGTGCAGCACCAGTCCATGTGCTCCTTGTTCTGCTCCAGCAGCTCCAGCTCCAGAGCCTTGACGCCAGCCATGTCGCCGTTGCCGTACAGGACGGTACGCTTTTCCATAGCAGCGAAGGGAGCCCAGGACTTGGGGTAAACGACGTCAGCATCCTTGAATGCTTCAGCCATGGAGTTGGTCTTGGTGAAGGAACCGCCGGACAGCTCAGCGTTCTTCTTAGCAACCTCTTCGACCTCGGGCATGATTTCGTAGCCCTCGGGATGTGCCAGAACGACGTCCATGCCGAAGCGGGTCATCAGGCCAACGATACCCTGGGGAACGGACAGGGGCTTGCCGTAGGAGGGAGAGTATGCCCAAGTCATAGCGACCTTCTTGCCCTTCAGGTTCTCGATGCCGCCGAACTCGTGGATGATGTGCAGGGCGTCAGCCATAGCCTGGGTGGGATGGTCGATGTCACACTGCAGGTTGACCAGAGTGGGCTTCTGCTCCAGGATGCCAGCTGCATTGCCTTCGGTAACAGCGTCCATGAACTCCTTCTGGTAGGTGTGGCCCTTGCCGATGTACATGTCGTCACGGATACCGATGACGTCAGCCATGAAGGAAACCATGTTTGCAGTCTCGCGGACGGTCTCGCCGTGAGCGACCTGGCTCTTGCCCTCGTCCAGATCCTGAACTTCCAGACCCAGCAGGTTGCAGGCGGAAGCGAAGGAGAAACGGGTACGGGTGGAGTTGTCGCGGAACAGGGAGATGCCCAGGCCGGACTCAAAGATCTTGGTGCAGATGTTGTTCTCACGCATGTAGCGCAGAGCATCAGCGACGGTGAAGATAGCTTCCAGCTCGTCCTGAGTCTTGTCCCAGGTCAGGTAGAAGTCGCCGTTGTACATCTCAGCGAAGTTCAGGGAGTTCAGCTTGTCAATATACTGCTGCAGGGTCTTGTCCATTTTGAGTAGTCTCCTTTAAAATTAATTATTATAAGGTTTTTACTTTTTGATGGCTCCTCAGAAACCGGCGGTGCCGGTCTCTGAGGTTGCCGGGGTTACATAATCAGTTGATTACAGGATCTCGTTGTCGGTCTTGCCAGCACGGAACTCGTAAACGTCGATCTTCTTGGACTCGTCGTACAGGTTGACTGCTGCAACGTACAGAGCTGCACAGGTAACCAGGTCGGACTTCCAGGTGATCTCGTTGGGAGCGTGTGCCTGAGACTCAGCACCGGGGCCGAAGCCAACGCAGGGGATGCCGTAGCGGCCCTGGATAGCAACACCGTTGGTGGAGAAGGTCCACTTGTCGGTCAGGGGACGGCCTTCGCGCTTAGCCTTAGCGATCTCGGAGTTGGGGCAGGTACGGGTGTCGCCGAACAGTGCCAGATGTGCATCTTCCAGAGCCTTGACGTGTGCGGATTCCTTCTTGTTGATCCAAGTGGGGAAGTAGCACTCGGTCTCGTAGACTTCGCCAGTCCAGGAGGGACGATCGTACATGTACATGGACACGACGACGTCGTCACCGTACTTCTTGACGTTGGGCAGATCGCGGATCTCCTGCAGGCAGGAATCCCAGGTCTCACCGGCGGTCATACGACGGTCGATGGAGATGGAGCAGGAGTCAGCAACAGCGCAGCGGGAGGGAGAGGTGAAGTAGATCTGAGAAGTGGTGCAGGTACCACGGCCCAGGAAACGAGCATCCTCGTAGTGGTCGGGGTTGTACTTGGGATCCAGCATCTTGACCAGGCCCTTGATCTCGGTGCCTTCCTCAGCGTCGTTCTCGTTCAGAGCGCGAACGTCCTGCAGGATGTCAGCCATCTTGTAGATAGCGTTGTCGCCGCGGTCGGGAGCGGAGCCATGGCAGGAAACGCCCTTGACGTCAACGCGGATTTCCATACGGCCGCGATGGCCACGGTAGATACCGCCGTCGGTGGGCTCGGTGGAGATAACGAACTCGACCTGCTCCTTCTTGATGCCCTTCTTGGGGAAGTGCTTGTTAACAACGTACTGCCAGCACATGCCGTCGCAGTCTTCTTCCTGAACGGAGCCGATAACCATGATCTTGTAGCCCTCGGGGATCAGACCCAGGTCCTTCATGATCTTTGCGCCGTAGGTTGCGGAAGCCATGCCGCCTTCCTGGTCGGAGCCGCCGCGGCCGTAGATGACCTCGTCGTCTTCGTAGCCCTGGTAGGGATCATGGGTCCAGTTGTTGATGTTGCCGATACCGACGGTATCGATGTGGGAGTCAATGGCGATGATCTTATCGCCGGTGCCCATCCAGCCGATGACGTTGCCCAGGCCGTCGAATTCAACTTCGTCGAAGCCCAGCTTTTCCATCTCAGCCTTGATACACTCGCAGACAGCACCCTCTTCGCAGCTTTCGCTGGGGTGGGAGATCATAGCACGCAGGAAAGCAGCCATGTCAGCCTTGTAAGCCTCAGCAGCAGCCTTGATCTGAGCGTAGTCCAGATTTGCATTAACCATTGGTAGTGTCCTCCTTGAAATGATTGATATGTTGTTTAGCTTATGCTAAAGGGGTTACACGGTAGCGTATTCGCCGCCCCAGACAATGCTCTTGTACTTGTCGGGATCGGTGTCGCCTTCGGTAGAGAACAGCAGGACCTTGGAGTCCTTGTTCAGGCCCAGAGCTTCCTTCAGCTCTGCGTAGTCGGGATCGGTCATCAGGGAGACAATGACGCCCATGCCGATAGCGCCGGACTCGCCGGAGCAGACAGCGGGGTCGCCCTTGATGGGAGCTGCCAGCATACGCATGCCCTTTGCTGCCATCCAGTCGGGGCAGGAGCAGAATGCGGTGACATGGTTGCGCAGGATTTCCCAGCAGACGATGTTGGGTTCGCCGCAAGCCAGGCCAGCCATGATGGTCTGCAGATCGCCGTCAACGATGCGGTACTTGCCGTCGTTGGCAACAGCGCCCTGGTACAGGCAGTCAGCGATGCCAGCCTCAGCGATGACGATCTTGGGAGGATTGTCGGGATAGCTGTTGACGATGTAAGCGCAGATAGCACCGGCCATGCAGCCGACGCCAGCCTGCAGGATGACGACGTCGGGACGCTCAACGCCGTAGCCCTTCAGCTGCTCCAGAGCTTCGCTGCCCATGGTAGCGTAACCCTGCATGATCCAGCTGGGGATCTCGGTGTAGCCTTCCCAAGCGGTATCCTGAACGATAACGCCGTGCTCGACAGCGTCAGCCTCGGCAGCAGCAATACGGACACACTCGTCGTAGTTGACCTCTTCGATGGTGACCTTTGCGTTTTCCTTGGCAATGTTATCGAAACGATACTTGGAAGAACCCTTGGGCATGTGAACGATAGCCTTCTGGCCCAGCTTGTTGGCAGCCCATGCAACGCCGCGGCCGTGGTTGCCGTCGGTAGCGGTGCAGAAGGTGGCCTGGCCGAACTCTTCCTTCAGAGCGGCGCTGGTCAGGTAGTCGTAGGTCATCTCGGAAACGTCCTTGCCCAGTTCCTTGGCGATGTACTTAGCCATGGCGAAGGAGCCGCCCAGAACCTTGAATGCGTTCAGGCCGAAACGGTAGCTCTCGTCCTTGATGCACAGGGTGTTCAGGCCCAGGTACTCAGCCATCTTGTCCAGCTTAGCCAGAGGAGTGATGCTGTACTGAGGGAAGCTTTCGTGGAAAGCACGAGCATTGGCGACATTCTCCAGAGCCATGATCTCCAGTTCGTTACCATCGCCCTTGGGCATGGTATTCAGTTTCCATTTCATTTTGGGTTCCATCTGTTCTTAGCCTCCTAGAAATTTTTGTATGCTAAAAATTTTTTTGGTTACAAACTTTTTGTTTGGTATACATCCATAATACCATGCAATGGCCGAAAGTCAAGAGAATTTTCGCCAAATAATTGGAGAAAATTTCGGATTTTCGAGGGTAAAAACACCCGTTTTTTTGTTGATTCTGACGTAACGGTTTTTTCGATTTTTGGGGGAGAAAACCGCGGATTGAGGGTCAAAAAATCAGGGTGTTTTTTTAGAGCGGAAATTTGTACCCGAAGGGGGCCGCGCAAGAAGCCGCGGCGGGTGCTTCGTCTTGGTTAAAATCACAACCGAAAACCAAACAAAAAGTAAGGTTTTGTTTTCGAGCCGCCGACAGCCGGAGCTGCCGGCAGCTTAGCTGGATTAATATTTGCCGGTCAGAACGCCGCGGGTGTCGATGATCGCACCACGGGGGCAGTTGACGGCGCACATGCCGCAGCTCAGGCACTTGGCATCATCAATGACAGCGACATTGTCGATGACCTTGATGGCACCGGCGGTGCAGACCTTCTCGCACATGCCGCAGCCGATGCAGCTGACCTCACACACAGCGCGGGCGTCCTTGCCCTTGTCGTGGTTGGAGCACTTGACGACGATGTAGTTCGCTACTTCGTGAATGTGGATCAGATTCTGGGGGCAATAGGTTGCGCACTTGCCGCAGGCGATGCACTTTTCCTCATTGACCTCGGCAACACCCAGGTCGTTGATGGCGATGGCGCCGAACTTACAGGCGATGACGCACTGCTCACAGCCGATACAGCCGTAGACACACTTGGCGTCGGGAGTCTTGCTTGCCCGGCAGCCGCCGTTGCAGGCCACAACAGCGGACTTGTAGGGGAACTTCTTCTTAACAGCCATGATTTCTTTCCCCTTTCTTACTTATTATAAGGCGTGCCGTGGATGGGCAGAGCATAACGACGCTCGCCGTCCCACTGGTAGTAAGCCTCAGTGATAGCGGGTGCGGTGGGAATGGAGGTGATCTCACCGATGCCGATGGCGCCGCCGGCGACCTTCAGACCGGGCTTGTCCACAACGATGGGCACAATCTCGGGGATCTCATGTGCGCGGAACAGACCCAGGGAGCCATACTTCTCGATGGGCTTGCAGTCCTTCAGAGGATAGTCCTCGCGCAGGGCGTAACCCATGGACATGACCACGCCGCCTTCGATCTGGCCTTCGCAGGACAGGGGGTTAACGGCCTTACCCACGTCGTGGGCAGCGATCATCTGCTCGACCTTACCGGTCTTCTTGTTCAGCACGCAGACCTGAGTTGCGTAGCCGTAAGCAACGTGGGACACGGGGTTGGGAACATTGGCGCCCAGAGGATCGGTCTTTGCCAGATACTCGCCGTAGAACTCCTGACCGACCAGGTCAGCCAGAGTCTTGCCGGTGTCCAGAGCTTCCTTCAGCAGCTTGGATGCACGGATGCAGGCTTCGCCGGTGACCAGAGTCTGACGGGAACCGGAGGTGGTACCGGAGTCGGGAGCGTACCAGGTCTGAGAGCGCTCGTAGACGATGTCGTCACGGTTCAGGCCGGTGTACTCAACGACGTTCTGGACCAGAACGGTGCCCAGGCCCTGACCGATGCAGGATGCGCCGGAGTAGATGTGGACCTTATTGTCCTTCTCGACCAGCAGCTTGACGCGACCGGTATCGGGGATGCCGACGCCGACGCCGGCGTTCTTCATGGCGCAGCCGATACCGACAGGCTTGCCGGCAGCGACAGCTGCATCGTAGTAAGGCTTGACAGCCTCCAGGGTTTCCACCAGACCGGTGGAGTCATCAACGATCTGGCCGTTGGGCAGGACGCCCCAGGGACGGATGGCGTTGATGTAACGAATCTCCCAGGGAGTGATGCCGATCTTCTCAGCCATCATGTTCAGCAGGGACTCGGTGGCGAAGCAGGTCTGGGTGACGCCGAAGCCACGGAATGCGCCTGCGGGAGGATTGTTGGTGTAGTAAGCGGTGCCCTCGATTTCGAAGTTCTCGTAAGCGTAGGGACCTGCGGCATGGGTACAGGCTCTCTGCAGAACAGGGCCGCCCAGGGAGGCGTATGCACCGGTGTCGGACTCACAGACAGCCACAACGCCCATGATCTTGCCGTTTTCACCACAGCCCATGGTGAAGTCCATGGAGAAGTGGTGACGCTTGGGGTGAACCAGCAGGGACTCGGCACGGGTCAGGTTCATCTTGACGGGACGGTGGGTATGGTAGACAGCCAGAGCAGCCAGATGCTGAACGGTCATGTCTTCCTTGCCGCCGAAGCCGCCGCCGACCAGAGCGTTCTGGACCTTGACCTTCTTGGTGCCCAGCAGCAGCTGGCACTCGTGGAGGGTCTGGTGGGCGGACTGGTCGGTGGAGTAGACGAAGATGTCGCCGTCCTCATCCAGGAAGGCTGCGGTAGCCTCGGGCTCCAGGAATGCATGCTCGGTCCAGGGAGTCTCGAAGTGGTGGGAGATGACGTGAGGAGCCTTGGCAATCTGGCCGCGGGCATCGCCGCGGATGATGTGCTCGTGGGCCTGGACGTTGGACTTGTCAGTCTCGAAGACCAGGGGGGCGCCTTCTGCCTTGGCATCAGCGATGCAGGTAACGGCGGGCAGTACCTCGTATTCGATCTTGACCAGCTTCTTTGCCTTCTCAACGATGGCCATGCTCTCAGCGACGATCAGCACGATGGCATCGCCCAGGTAGTGGGTCAGTTCGCCCACGGGAACCAGGGTGTACTGGTCGTGCTTCAGGTGGCCGATCATATTCTCGCCGGGGATGTCGGCTGCAGTCAGAACTGCAACGACGCCGGGCAGAGCCTTGGCCTTCTCAATGTCGATGGACAGGACCCGGGCGCGGGGATACTTGCTGCGGACAGCGCCGGCATAGGTGGTGTTCTCGGGATAGATGTCATCGGGGTACTGGCCGTAGCCCAGAACCTTCTCAGCCACGTCCAGACGATGGACGCGGTTGCCCACATGCCAGTCGGTGGTGGATGCAGCGGGGATGGTGCCTTCAGCCTTGATCTTGGCTGCCAGCTTGACAGCGGCGATGATCTTCACATAACCGGTGCAGCGGCAGTAGTTATTACGCAGAGCGTACTTGATTTCGTCTTCGGTGGGGTTGGGGTTCTTGTCCAGCAGTGCCTTGGTGCACATGACCATGCCGGGGATGCAGAAACCGCACTGAACGGCACCGGCTTCGCCGTAGGCATAGGTATACAGCTCCTTTTCCCAATCGGACAGACCCTCGACAGTGACGATGGTCTTGCCGTCCAGGCGGTCGGTGGTGGGAACGCAGGATTTGCAGGTCTCACCATCGATGATGACGGTACAGGCGCCGCAGGCACCCTGACTGCAGCCGTCCTTGACGGAGGTCAGCCGCAGGTCATCACGCAGGAAACGGAGCAGAGACTTCTTTTCGGTAACGGTATGCTGGACGCCGTTTACGGTAAAAGTACTCATAGCGGAATCCTTTCTTGAAAAAAGTTTGGATGGGGAGGGGGAATGCTCCCCCTCCCGGGATGGGTAATTACTTGCTCAGCAGCCAGCTGTAGTCGTTCTCAACAGCCAGGATGATCTGACGCAGGGGCTCGTACAGGCCGCAGTTTGCATCGGCAACGACGTACTCGTTGACGGAGTCGCCCAGGCGGACCTTGACCTTGCCATCGCCCAGCTCAAGCCAGCCGGCGTTGGTGGAGTTCTCGAAGTCCCACTCGGTCCAGAACAGAGTCCACTTGTCCTTGTAGGGACGGGAATCGTAGGGACAGAAGATCAGGCAGTTGCCGCACTCGTTGCACATGCCGTCCACGTGGACGATCTGGCGCTGACGCATGCCGGGAACGGCGATGGCCACGTTTGCACGGTTGGGGCAGACGGAAGCGCAGGTCTCACAGACGGTTGCGCAGCCCAGGCAGCGGGAGTCGGAGCAGCTGGAGCAGTCGGCGCACAGGGAGCCCTTCTTATCCAGGACCTTCTGGTAGTCGTCCTCGATGTTGGCGTCGGTGTACTTGCCGAAGTCGTAGCCGCAGATTGCGGTGGTAGCCTTGGCAGCATCAGCGATGCCTTCCACGATGGTAGCGGGACCACGGCGGCCGTCACCGACAGCGTAGACATGAGCGACGGAGGTCTGCATGTTGTCATCGACAACGGGAGTGCCCTTCTTGGTCAGCTCAACACCGATGCCCTCGTACAGGCCGGTCTCGACCTTCTCACCGATGGCGGTGATGACGATGGAAGCGGGAACCTCGACCTTCTCGCCGGTGGCTTCAACACCACGACGGCCGGAAGCGTCGGGAGCGGTCAGCTGCATGACATCGCAGGTCAGGACGCCGTCCTTGACACCGATGGGAGCCAGCAGTTCCATGAACTCGACACCGTCTTCCAGAGCCTCAGCCAGTTCTTCCTCGTCGGCGGGCATGTAGCGCTTGGTACGACGGTAGATCAGGCGGACATTCTGAGCGCCCAGACGCTTTGCAACGCGGGCTGCGTCCATAGCGGTGTTGCCGCCGCCGATGACGACGACGTCGTTGCCCAGGTTCAGGGTCTCGGGAGCGTTCTTTGCAGCGTACAGGAACTTGATGACGTTCAGAGTCTCGCCGTACTCAACACCGGATGCACCGGACTTCCATGCGCCCACAGCGACGATGACGTCGGTGTAGCCGGCAGCCAGCAGGTCAGCAACGGAGTTGACTTCGGTGTTCAGCTCGAACTTGGCGCCGTATGCCTTGCACAGAGCCACGTCCTTGTCAATGGAAGCGGTGGAGATACGGAACTCGGGGATCACGTGACGGACGATGCCGCCCAGCTTGTCGGTGCGCTCGTAGACAGTGACGTCGACGCCTGCGCGGGACAGGAAGGAAGCAGCAGCCAGACCAGCGGGGCCACCGCCGATGACAGCGACCTTCTTGCCGGCCACGGGAGCAGCGGGCTTCAGGGAAGCGATGACATCTTCGTAAGCGCCGGTAGCAGCAGTCAGCTTAGCCTCGCGGATGTGAACGTGCTCGTCGTAGTAGTTACGCATGCACTTGTCGCCGCAGTGGTGGGGGCAGATGGTACCGGTGATGAAGGGCAGAGCGTTGCGCTCCAGGATGATGTTCAGAGCATCAGCCATGCGGCCTTCGCCGACAGCAGTCAGGTAAGCGGGGATGTCCTGCTCAATGGGGCAGCCGTTGCGGCAGGGAGCATTGAAGCAGTCAACCAGGGGGACCTGCTTGCCGATGTGACGGACGGGCAGGGGCTTGATGGGCTTCTGGTACAGAGCGTCGGTGGCAACACCGTCGTCCAGAGCGCGGACAGCTTCCACGTTCAGGCCGTTCCAGCGCTGGTCGCCGCAGTCGCCCAGCTCATTGTAGATCTGAGTCATACGCTCATATCCGCCGGGCTTCAGGATGGTGGTAGCCATGGTGATGGGCCAGATGCCTGCATCGAACAGGGCCTTGATGTTACGGGCTTCAGCACCGCCGGAGTAGGAGATGCGCAGCTTGCCGTTAAACTGGTCGGTGATGCGGCGGGCCAGGGAGATGGACAGGGGGTACAGGGAACGACCGGACATGTACATCTCATTGCTGGGCAGCTCGCCAGCCTCGACGTCGACGGGGAAGGTGTTGGTCAGCTTCAGACCGAACTCGACGCCTTCCTGCTCGCACAGGGCGATCAGACGCTCGAACATGGGAACTGCATCGCACCACTGCAGGTCAGTCAGGAAGTGAGAGTCAGTGAATGCAACGTAGTCAAAGCCCAGGGAGTCCATGCGGGCACGGGCGTACTCGTAGCCCAGCAGGGTGGGGTTGCACTTGATGTAGGTGTTCAGGTGCTTCTCGGTGATCAGGTAGCGGGCGATGGCTTCGATCTCGCTGGGGGGGCAGCCATGCAGGGTGGACTCGGTGATGGAGTTGGAGATGCGAGCGGAGATGTTGTTGACGTAGTCGGCATCGACGTTCTTGAACATATCCAGGTTATTCAGAGTCCAGTTCTTACAAGAGTTCCAGATCTCGGTGCGGGAAGCGTCCATCATCTGATCGATGTAGGAGTTGGTCTTGTTCTTCTTGATGTCAGCCAGGTTGTAGCCAACGGACATGTTGAAGACAAAGCCATCGGGATCGCCCATGCCCAGTTCCTTGGCCATCAGCTTACATGCCCACCATGCCTTGACGTATTCGACGTATGCTTCGGGGACGTACAGCTCGGTGGACCATTCGCAGTTGTAGCACTCGTCGCCTGCGGTGATGCAGGGCTTGTTGACGCATTCGCTCAGCTCTTCGCCGTCCATCTGCTGAACGGTCTTCAGCTCGAAAAAGCGGGAGCCTGCTGCGTAAGCAGCGATGATGTTCTGAGCCAGCTGGGAGTTGGGGCCGGCTGCGGGGCCGTAGGGAGTCTCGATCTTCTCGTCGAAGATGGGCAGAGCCTTACCGGTGGTGTGGTGGACCTGCTTTGCGACGCCGAAGATGGAACCCTTTTCCTCGTTCTCCTTCAGGATCCAGGTCATCAGCTGACCAAAGGGAATGGGACGCATAATATCTGCCATATTTGTTTCCTCCAATGTTTATGTGATTTCGGCAGCTGCACCCAAAACCCAATCAGGGTGCAGTCTGCCAAAAAGACTTACAAAATATTGTACAGGGTGACTGTGATTAGTAGACGCGGTTGTTCAGCTGGCCCCACAGCTTCTTAGCCTGCTCCATGGTCCAAGCGTTGATGGCGTCCTCGTCGATATTGACGAACTCGCGGTCCTTGTAGATGACCTTGCCGTTGATGATGGTGGTGCGGTTGCTTCTGCCCATGAAGCCGTAGATCATGTGGCCGTCGATGTTCTCGTCGGAGAAGGGAGTGAAGGGCTTGTAGTCCATGACGATGACGTCGGCTGCTGCGCCGGGAGCCAGGATGCCCAGAGGCTTCTTGCAGTACTTGGACATCATCTTGGCGTTGTTCTGGAACAGCATGGTGGTGCCTTCGCCCCATGCCACGTTGGGCTTCTGGGCGTTGTGGCGCTGGATGACCAGGAAGACCTTCAGGGATTCGAGCATGTCGTGGGTGTAAGCGTCGGTACCCATGCAGACGTGGATGCCCTTCTCGAACATCTTCAGAACGGGGGAGCAGCCAACAGCGTTACCCATGTTGGACTCGGGGTTGTTGACGCACATGGTGCCGGTGGCAGCGATGGTGTCCAGCTCGGAGTCGGTCAGGTGGATGCAGTGGCCCAGCATGGTCTTGGGACCCAGGATGCCGCCGATGCGCTCCAGACGTTCGATGGGGTAGCACATATGATGGTTCAGGGAGTCGTAAACGTCGTTCAGACCCTCAGCCACATGGATGTGGAAGCCGGTCAGACCGTTGTTCTCAGCGACCATCTTTTCGAAGGTCTTGTTGGAGATGGTGAACAGTGCGTGACCGCCGAACATTGCGGAGATCATGTCGTCGTTCTGAGCGGCAGCCCAGCGTGCGAACTCAGCGTTCTCGCGGATGGCTTCCTCAGTCTTGACAGCACCGTCGCGCTCGGAGACTTCGTAGCACAGGTTGGCACGGATGCCGATTTCCTGGCAGACGTCCTTGATGGCGAACAGGGTGCCGGGGATCTCGCAGAAGGATGCGTGGTGGTCAACGATGGTGGTGACACCGTTGCGGATGGAGTCCAGAACGGTGGCATAGGCGCAGGCCTTGGTGCCATCCATGGTCAGATGACGGTCAATGTTCCACCAGGTGTCCTCCAGGACTTCGATGAAGTTTCTGGAGTTCTTACCGGCGATGGACAGGCCGCGGGCCAGACCGGAGTAAATGTGGGTATGTGCGTTGATCAGACCGGGCATGATGACGCCGCCCTGAGCATCCACAAACTCAGCTTCGGGGTACTTGGCCTTCATTTCGGCCAGGGTGCCGACCTCCTTGATGAGCTCGCCGTCAATGACGACAGCGCCGTCCACCAGGTAGGGGTTTGCAGGGTCGCGGGTAATGAGTCTACCGTTACCTACTAACAGCATGTTGATTGCCTCCTTTGGATGAATATAAAAATTTTTTTCTTTTTATTTAAAGCCGGGCCCGTGCGCAAAGCACTGCGTTTCAGCCTGCAACTTTGACAAATTTTTTGTTTTCCTGACTGATTTTACGTCTGGGTCGTTGAAATTTTCAATTAACCTGATATAATGGGTGCATAGAAAATCAGAAAGGGGTCCATATTAAATATGAAAGCATATGAAATCGACTTCTGTATCAAGCTCGCCAGGGGCATCGCCCGTCAGTTCGGACCGAACTGCGAAGTGGTTGTCCATGATCTGTGTGCCGCCGAGGCGGAACATTCCATCGTGGCCATCGAGAACGGCCATATTTCCGGCCGCCGGGTGGGCGACGGTCCTTCCCATGTGGTCTGGGAAGCGCTGAAGGCTGATCCCGCTCTGCTGGAAGACCGGCTGGCTTACTTAACCAGAACCGAGGACGGCAAGATCCTGAAGTCCAGCACCGTGTTCCTGCGCGATGATGAAGGCAAGCCCGTGGGCATCTTCGCCATCAACTACGACATCACCATGATGAAGGCTATGGAAGACACGCTGCATATCTTTACCGCGCCCGAGGAGCCTTCCCAGGAGCCTCAGACCATTACCCACAACGTCAATGATCTGCTGGAGGAGTTGATCAAGCAGTCTTCCAAGATCGTGGGCAAGCCTGTGGCGCTGATGAACAAGGAAGATAAGGTCAAGGCCATCCGCTTCCTGAATGAGAGCGGCGCGTTCCTGATTACCAAGGCCGGCCAGCGTGTGTGCAATTACTTCGGCATTTCCAAGTATACCCTCTACAGCTACATCGACGAGGCCAAAGGCGAAAAAGACAAGTAACGCAACGAAATATCGATTTACAGCAGTCCGGTGAAATCATTGGACTGCTGTTTTGTTTTGCAGAAATAATTCACCCGGTAAGGCCGCCAAAAGGGCGCAAGAACTGCGCCTATAAGGGTAGGCCTACAAAAAGTATACCATCAGAAGCAACAAAATTCAAGGAAAAATTGCTGGCAGACTGCCGATAATGGGAAGTCCAAATTGGGCATAATGCCCAGAAAAAACATGCTGCATTTGGCAAAACAACGATTTGTGACCCGAAATATTCACAAAACACCGGGGTAGGACGGGCGCGTTTCCAGATTCTGGATCCAAAAGAAAAAGATACAGAAAAAGGCGGCGATTGCAAACCGCGCTTCGGGGTGCTACAATAAAATCAAAGATCATATGAGGAGGAATCGGTTATGTATGATTATCTGATCCGCAATGCCAGGATCGTTGACGGCACCGGAAAGGCGCCTTTTGACGGTGATGTGGGCATCTGCAGCGGTAAGATTGAGGCTGTGGGCGATCTGTCAGGCCGGGATGCTATCCGCGTGATCGATGCACGGGGCAGATTCCTGACCCCCGGCTTTATCGATGTCCACCGCCATGGCGAAGCCGCCGCGTTCCGGGAAGGCTACGGCAAGGCAGAGCTGGCCCAGGGTCTGACGCTGGTGATCAACGGCAACTGCGGCCTGTCCATGACCCCGGTACAGGGCCCCCATCGGCAGGAGATCCTGGATTATCTGGCACCCGTTGTGGGTGATATGCCGGCAGGCTGCGATTTTTCCACCGTGGCGGAGTATAAAGAGCAGCTGTCGAAAGTTCCCCAGCGGATCCATTCGGGGATCCTGGTGGGAATGGGCACCCTCCGGGGCTGCGCTGCCGGCTTCAAGGACGTTGCGCTGACTCAGGAGGAGTACCGGTTTATCTACAGGCTGCTGGAGCAGGGCCTGGCGGAAGGCGCCCTGGGTGTCAGCCTGGGTCTGGGTTATGCGCCGGAGTGCTTCTACGATACCGAGGGGATGATCCGGTCGCTGGAGCCGCTGCGTGATTCCGGAACGGTCATCACCGTCCATATGCGCCAGGAAGGCGACGAGGTGGTGGAGGCACTGGAGGAAATGATCAAGGTCGCAAAGGCGCTGAATACACCCATGCAGATCAGCCATCTGAAGGCCATCGGCACCCGCAACTGGGACCGCTGTGTGCCGAAAATGATCGAGCTGCTGCGTGCTGCCCGGGCAGAGGGCGTGGATATCACCTGTGATGTTTATCCTTATCCTGCCGGTTCCACCCAGCTGATCCATGTGCTGCCTCCTGAATTCCAGGCAGGCGGCATGGATGCGCTGACTGAAGCACTGCTGGATCCTGCCCGGAGGGAGATCATGAAAGAGCGCATGAAAACCGGAACCGATTTTGAGAACATCTCCCTGCTGGTCGGTTTTGAGAACATCCAGGCTACATCGCTGAGATTGCCTGAAAACAAAGTCTTTGAGGGTAAGAATATCATCGAGATTGCCTCCATGCAGGGTAAGGATCCCTATGATGCGCTCTTTGACCTGCTGGCTTCGGAACACTGCACACCTGCAATGATCGACCGGATCACCAGCGACAGCGACATTGACCGGATCCTGAAGGAGCCTTACTCCAGCGTTATCTCCGATGCCACCTATCCCGAGAACGGCCTGATGCATCCCAGAGTTTATGGCAATATCCCGAGACTGCTGGAGCACTATGTCCGGGAACGGCAGCTGCTGAGCATTGAGGAAGCGGTGCGCAAGATCACCGGCCTGCCTGCAGAGCGGTTCAGTCTGAACACCAAGGGCCATATTGCTGCCGGCATGGATGCGGATCTGTGTCTGTTCAATCTTGCCAACATCCACCAGACCGGCACCTGGACCGAGCCTGCCCGGTTT
>JAGARK010000014.1 GCA_017622295.1 Oscillospiraceae bacterium | reverse complement strand
GCCGGTGCAGCGGCACAGGTTGCCGGACAGGCCTTCACGGATCTCGTCGATGGTGGGATGAGCATTCTTGCTCAGCAGAGCCTCAGCGGCCAGGATCATGCCGGGGATGCAGAAACCGCACTGGACAGCGGAGATGCCTGCGAAGGCCTTCTCCAGAGCTGCAAAGCGCTCAGTCTCACGGAAGCCTTCCACGGTAACGATGGAGCAGCCTTCCACAGCGCCCATGGCGACACAGCAGGAGTTGATCAGGGTGCCGTCGATCAGAACGGAGCAAGCACCGCACTCGCCTTCCTTACAGCCGCACTTAACGCTCTTGCAAGCATAGTTGTCTCTCAGGACATCCAGCAGACGGTCAGCAGCGGAGCCTTCGTAAGCAACCTCTGCGCCGTTCAGGTAGAACTTAATTGCAGACATTATGATTAAACCTCCTTGCTCAGTTCGTTGATGACATCTTCAGCGTTGAAAGGCATGGAGTTCAGCTGGTGCTTATCGAAGCCCAGTGCCATTTCGACTGCTTCGACGAATGCACCGGGAGCACCAACCAGAGGCAGCTCGCCTGCGCCCTTAGCGCCGTAGGGACCGTTGGGATACTTCTCAACATGCAGCATGCAGTTCAGATTGACAACGTCCTTGGAAGTGGGGATCAGGTAGTCGGAGAAGGAAGTGTTGCGCATACGACCCTTGTTGTCGTAGTAGATCTTCTCAGTGGAGGTGTAGCCGATGCCCTGCAGGAAGCCGCCTTCCATCTGGCCCATAACGATGTTCCAGTCGATGGGAGTACCGACGTCGAAGGAGCCGGTGGCGTCCACGATCTTGGTGATACCGGTGTAGGTATCGATCTCGACTTCGATGGCGTTGACAGCCCATGCATAGGTGGGGTATGCGTCGCCGTGGAACTTGTCGATGTAGAAGGGGATCATGAAGTCGGGTTCCTTGAAGTTCTCGGTGACGATCTGATCTTCACCGTCAACCCACACGTCACGCAGCTTGATGGCAGCGCGGCGCAGCAGTTCGCCGACGACCATCAAAGAACGGGAAGCGACGGTAGGACCGGAGTCGGGAACGCGGGCGGTGTCGGGATGGTTGTAGTAAACCTTCTCCAGGGGGATGTTCAGCTCGTGAGCAACGATCTTGGGGAAGGTGGTACGCAGACCCTGGCCGATTTCGCCGTTACATGCCAGAACCTCGACGGAGCCGTCGGGATACTTGTGCAGCTTGGCAACAGCCTTGATGTGGTCGCGCTCGCCGGAACCGGTGAAGCCGGCGCCGTGGAAGTACCAGGACATACCGATACCCTTGCGGTAACGGCCGGTCTGGGGCTTGGAGTATTCCTTGTGCTTGGCGAACAGGTTGGTCTTCTCGTTGACCTCGTTCAGCATGTCGACCAGAGGCACGGGGAAGTGGTAAATACCGGAGGTGGAGGTGCTGTCGCCCTGCTTGACAACGTTGGCCAGCTTGAACTCGACGGAGTCGATACCCATATCCTGAGCGATGTGGTTCATGATCATTTCCACAGAGAAGAAGGTCTGAGGAGCACCGAAACCACGGTATGCGCCGGAGGGAGTGGAGTTGGTCTTCAGAGCGCGGCCGCGAACATGCAGGTTGGGAACATTGTAAACACCGGAAGCAGCGATGATACCACGCTGCAGAACGACTGCGGACAGGGTGGTGTATGCGCCGCCGTTGAACTTGACGTCGATGTCCATAGCGGTGATCTTGCCGTCCTTGACAGCGACCTTATAGGTGTTCAGAGAGGGATGACGCTTGGAGGTGAACTCCAGGTCCTCGTGACGGTCGAAGGTGCAGCGGACAGGCTTGCCGGCCTTGTGAGCAGCAACTGCAACCTGGCAGCCCAGGATGGAGGGGAATGCTTCCTTACCGCCGAAGCCGCCGCCGGTAACGTCCTGCAGAACATGGACGCCAGAGGGACCGCAGCCCAGTGCACGGGCGACTGCACCGTGGACGTAGTAAGCACACTGCATGGAACCATGGACGAACATACGGCCGTCAGCCTCGGGCTCGGCCATCATGCCCTGGCACTCGATGTAAGCCTGATCCTGGTAACCAGTCTCAAACTCTTCGACATAGATCTTGTCAGCCTCAGCGTAAGCCTTTTCCAGATCGCCCTTGCCGTACTCATAGTCGAAGTGGGCATGGGTAGCCAGACGCAGGTCCAGCAGGGGCTCCAGCTCTTCGTACTCGACTTCGATGGCGTTCAGGATGTCGATGACAACCTTCTCATCGGGGCCGCAGACCATGCCGATGGGCTCGCCGACATACTCAACGATCTCGTTGGCATAGACGGGGGTATCGTCCAGAACGATGTTGACGTTGTTGTCGCCGGGAACGTCGTTGCGGTCCACATAGTAGTAGCCCTCGGGCAGCTCGGGCACCTTGACGGACAGAACCTTTGCGCGGGCGTACTTGGAGCGCAGCAGCTTGCCGGTCAGAATATCGCCGACGTAGTCGCCAACGTAGCAGCTACGTCCGGTAATCTTGGGCAAGTGGTCCTTTTTCACAACGGATTGACTAATTTTTTCCATGAAAATAAAACCTCCTAACGTTTCTTTTCATATTGTGCTCTGCATTTGATGTAGTCTTCCTGGGTATCCAGGTCCACCCAGACTCCCTCGTCATCCACCGGGACCGTGCGGATAACGGCCTCACGCTCTTTCCAGAACTGGCGCAGACCGCCATCCCGGTCAAAGGCCAGAATGTCGGGAATCAGGCGGTAATCTACCAGAGGCGGATGCTTCCGGTAACCGTCCAATGTGGGGAAAATGACGCCGAATGTACCATCCCACTGCTCCCGGACTTTGCGGAAGGTGCTTTCCCGCACCACCGGCATATCTCCCGGCAGCAGGAAAAAGGCGTCGCATTCCGGCATGGCGCGGCAGCCGATGCGGATGGATTGAAGCATGTCCGTGGTGGCAAAGTCCGGGTTTCGCGTTAGAATGACGCGACTTCCGTATTTTTCCGCCAGAACCGGCTCCAGTTCCTCCGCCCGGTGGCCGGTAACGACCACCACCTGCCGGGCACCGCTCGACAGAACGCTGTCGATGGTGTTTTCGATCAGGGTCTTGCCCCGAAAGGGCATCAGCGGTTTGAAATCACCCATGCGTCTGGACAGTCCCGCCGCAAGAATCAGACCGCAAATGGTTTCTTCCTGCAACAAAAGACCACCTCTTTGCAAAAATAGACAGAGAACGACTCTATTTATTGAGAATCGTACTAATTAAATTATAAAACTCAATGTCCCAAATAGCAAAATCCCTCTCAGGGGAACTCGCAGAAATTACTCGATAATTTTTGTGGAAATAAACCGTTTTCGGAACTCATCTTGTGTAAATTGATGAATTGTCTGCTCAAAATCATGGTAGGCCACCAAAAATTCCTCGCCCTGCTTCGTCAGGCAGGTGCTGCCGCCGGATTTGCCGCCCCGCTGACGCTGGACCACCGTATAGCCCAGGTTCTGCTCCAGCTTGTTGATCATATCCCAGGCCTTGGAATGGGCAATGCCGGACTGCTTGCAGGCAATGCGCATATTGCCGGTGTCGTCGATCAGATACAGCAGCAGCTTCAGCCGGTAGGAGAAGAAGGGCTCCTCCTGCTCCAGGCGCATATGCAACTGGGGATGAAGGATCGAAAAATTATGCTCCTCCAGCTGGCCCACCAGATTCTCCAGATCACGGGCATTGGTCAGAACGCCCTTGTCATCCACATCCACCCAGGTTCTGGGGATCTCGCTTTCGGCCAGCGCGCCTCTGAGCCCATGCTCGCCGGAATACGCAAGGATCCGGTCGATGGTGCTGTCCGAAATCAGGATCGGATGACCACCGTGCCCCTGATAGGACGGTGCCACAACATCTCCCTTGGTGCCGATCAGCTGCTGGAGGGTATTGGGGGTAAACATGGGCACATTCACCGGCGCAAAGGCAACCCGGTCACATTTGCCCCGAAGATACTGAAGACCCGCCCGAACGGAGTCCATCATCTCAGGATAGGGTTCCTCGCTGTGCTTTAAAAATACGACGCCGTAAGACGAAAGTTCCCGCTTCAGTTCCTCATCATCGCCGCCCACGACCACCACCACAGGAAAAACCCCCACCTGCTGGTAGGTGATCACAATGCGGCGAATAATGGGAATGGTACCCACCTGAAGCATAGGCTTCGCCACATCCATATTTGCCACGGCAATAATGCCGCCAACCTTGCTGAGCTTCATAGCATTCCTCCGAAACCGTTATCCTTTCTATAGGATAACGGTAGCCATAACGCAACAAATGCGGCCCCCGCCGCATTTGTTTATTATGTTTATCTATTTATTTATTATGAATTCTAACATATACATACCGCAAAGTCAAGGCAGCGGAAGCTCAGTATCGCAAAGAATCCCCCGCACCCTTCAAGGCGTGAGGGGGAAAAATGATTGCGCTGCGCGGGAAGCTATGGTATGATATCATTGAACCAAAGAAATGGAGGTGGACCTATGATGATCCTGCTGACAGCCCTGGGCCTGATCCCCTTCGCCCTCGGCAGCTTTATGAACTGGTTTATGATGACCCGGCCCGATGATCTCCCGCCATTTACCTTATTTGCAGTTATTACGCTGCTGATCTGGACCGCCATCGCATTTATTGCAAATTCCCGCGTAAAGTGCACAAAGAAAGTTGTCATTTTCCTGAATCTGGTTGGTCTCATCGACCTGGCGCTGCTTGGGATCCAGGAGCTGCTCCTGGGCGCATACTGGAACAATTTGGCCGGCCCCCTGACGCAGTTTTATTATCTTCCCCTGATCAATCTCGGTTTTCGGTTGACGAACTGGAGCCACACCGTTTTCAGTGCTTATTGTGCAGCATTTGTGTTGATGGTCGCTGCATCCATTCTGGGATGTGCACTGCGCAAAAAGAAATAATGCACGCAATTATATCACCGCCGGTTTTTCGGCGGTGATTTTTTAACCGCCATAACGGCAAAACTCCCCCACTTCTTGCGAAGTGGGGGAGTTTTGGTGTACGGCAGCGCACGGAATACGAATCCCCTGCCGTAATCCGGCGGCAATTTCCTTCAAGGTGATCGTCCTGCGGTCACCGGAATAGTTAAAGGACACTACGACCTTATGACTGTGTTGGGGCGGCGGAAGGATCTATCTTCCGCCGCCCTGTGTAATATGATGATAAGATGCTTACTTCAGCAGTTCCAGACGGCCGGGATCGTTGGCAAATACTTCCTCAGCATTGTCCTTGGTGACCACGACGGGAGGCAGCTCATAGACAAGAACATCGATCTTGCCGTTGTTCACAAGCACATCAGTAGCGGGCATGCCGTTGCCTGCCTGCAGAGACTTGATGATCTCAACAGTCTGGGCGACCAGAGCATCGGTGGGCTTTGCAACAGTGGAGTACTGGCGACCGGACCAGACCCACTCAACAGACTCGTTCTCAGCGTCCAGACCGGAGACAACAGGGATCTCCTGGCCTGCCTGCTCACAGGAGGTGATGATTGCACGGGCAATACCGTCGTTGGGAGACAGGACACCGTGGATTTCCTTGTCTGCGTAGAAGCCGGACAGCAGGGAGTCCATTCTGGCCTGTGCCTTGGAGTTGTCCCAATCCATGGTAGCACACTGGGTGAAATCAGTCTGGCCGGAGACAATGGTCAGAGTGCCGTCGTCGATCAGGGGCTGCAGAACGCTCATTGCGCCCTTGAAGAAGTTGGGAGCATTGGGGTCAGCAGGGCCGCCGCCGAACAGCTCGATGTTCCAGGGGCCTTCGCCCTTCTTTTCCTTCAGACCATCCAGCAGAGCCTGGGCCTGCAGCTCACCGGTCTTGACGCTGCCGAACTGAACAACGCCGTCAACGCCGGTGGTGTTCTCCAGAAGGCGGTCATAACCAATGACATAGATACCGGCAGCCTTGGCCTCTTCCAGGACAGCGCCCAGCTGGGTGCCGTCGATGGGGCCAACAACGATGACCTTGGCGCCGTTCTGAATCATGGATTCGATCTGCTGCTGCTGCTGAGGAACCTTGTTGTCAGCAGCCTGGATGATGGGCTTGAAGCCGGCAGCTTCCAGCTCAGCCTTGAACATCTCTTCAGCTTCTTTCCAGTTCTGGGTGCCCAGCCAGGGCAGGGAAACGCCGATGGTTGCGCCTTCTTCGAAGCCAGCAACAACAGCGGGTTCATCAGCTGCGTTGTTGGAGTCAGCAGGCTTTTCTGCGGGAGCATCAGTGGTGGGCTCGGTACGGCCGCCGCAGGCAGTCATGGCCAGAACCATAACCAGAGCCAGGAGCAATGCGATCAGTTTTTTCATGTTTTTTCCTCCTACTAGTGTGTATTTGGTTTTTATTAAGGTCCTGCTGTCAAAAATCTATCAGGATTTTTTGTCAGCAGGGGAACCTTCCTTGGAATCTGCGCTGTTCATGGAGAACAGGCGCTTGGTAATGGAGACATGTCCGGGCCGCTTGCTGTAAACGTCGAACGCAACGGCTGCCATCAGAACAAGTCCCTTGATGACCTGAGTCTTGTCAGCGCCGACACCCATCAGCATCAGGCCGGAGTTCAGAACCGCCATCATCATACCGCCAACCATGGTAGCCATAATGGTTCCGACACCGCCGGACACAGCCGCACCGCCAATGTAAACGGATGCGATGGCATCCATCTCCCAGCCGTTACCGTCGGAGGGACCGGCCGCAGTGGACCGTCCTACAAACAGGATGCCAGCCAGAGCAGCGAGGAAGGACATATTCAGCATCGTCAGGAAATAGGTCTTCTGTACGTTGACACCGGACAGGGCAGCAGAATTCTTATTACCGCCCACCGCGTAGATATGGCGTCCAAATCTGGTTTTCTGGGTGATGGTGTGATAGATGATCACCAAGATCACCAGGATCAGGCCGGGGATCGGGAAAGAGGTTCCGGGACGACCGGAGCCGTACAGCCAGGTCAGATAGCCAACCACGACAGTACCCAGTGCGATGCGGATCGCCACAGGCCAGACAGACTCCTTAGCCCCATGCAGCACGGCGGCGCGGTTACGCTGTCGAAGCTGTGCATAAGCGAAGAATCCGATAGCCAAGATACCCAGCAACAGTGTGGAGTTGTTCATAGCCGTAAAGGCAGGACCCCACTCAGGCAGATAACCGGCGCCGAACCATTTCAGTTCGGAAGGAGCGGGGACGGAGATGGATCTGGAGATCCAAATGACACCGCCGCGGAAAATCATCATGCTGCCCAGGGTGGTGATAAAACCGGGAATGCCCATCTTCGCCACCCAAAAGCCGTTCCATGCGCCGACCAGGACACCGATTCCCAGTCCCAGCAGCACCGCTGCCCACCAGGGGAAATTCCATTTCTGGAATGCAATTGCCATGACCATTCCGCAGAAACCGGCAACGCTGCCAACGGACAAATCGATCTGGCCGATGACGATGACCATCAGCATACCGATGGCCATGATCAGCACATACGCATTACCGGACAATAAGTTCTGAAAATTAGAGGGGGTGACCATTCTTCCGCCGGAGGCAATGTTGAAGAAAATGATCAGGGCGATCAGGGCGAAGACCAACGTGTATTTGCGCAGGTCGTCTCCCAACACTTTTTTGATCTGTTTCATAAGACGATTCCATCCTTTCCTTCCTTATGATTTGACGGCAGGTGTATTTGTCATCAACCGCATCAATGTTTCCTGATCAGCATCCTTGCTGTCTATCACACCTGTGATACTTCCTTCGCAGATGGTATAGATGCGGTCCGACATGCCGAGCAGTTCAGGCAACTCCGAAGAAACCAGGATCACCGCTTTTCCCTGATCTGCCATCTCGTGGATCAGGCGGTAGATCTCGTACTTGGCACCAACATCGATGCCGCGGGTGGGTTCGTCCAGAATCAGAACCTCCGGCTGTGTAAACATCCACTTGCCCAGCACCACCTTCTGCTGGTTGCCGCCGGACAGAGTCGTCACGCCTGCCTCCACAGAGCTTGTTTTGATCCGGAGAGCGGTTCGGCTCTGCTCCGCTGCCTTCCGTTCCTTATCGAAATCCAGAAGGCCACCGCTCAGGATCGCTTTCAGGTTCGCCGATACGATCGTCATCCGGATGCTGTCGAGCAAATTCAGACCCAGGTTTTTGCGGTCTTCCGGAACATAAGCGATACCCGCTTCAATAGCAGAGGAAACAGAAGGCACAGAAAGCTCCCGCCCCTTCATTTTCACGGTGCCACCTTTGAAAATGCCGTAATTATGTCCGAAGATGGAACGCATCAGTTCCGTCCGTCCTGCACCCATCAGACCGGCAAAGCCCACGACCTCGCCGGCCCGGACATGGAAACTGGAGTTTTTGCAGACCATTCTGCCCGGGACATTAGGATCCTCTACGCACCAGTCGGATACCTCAAAAACGATATCACCGGGATGAGATTCATGGATCGGATAACGGTTCTCGATTGCGCGGCCTACCATGGAACGGATGATCCGGTCTTCGTCCACCTTTCCCGCTTCTACCGGGTAGGTCTCAACGGTGCGTCCGTCGCGGATAACGGTAACGGCATCCGAAATAGCAGCGATTTCATTAAGCTTGTGGGAGATCATGATGCAGGTGATATCCTTGCTCTTCAGATCCCGCATCAGCTCCAGAAGATTGGCAGAATCGGCCTCGTTCAGTGCGGAGGTCGGTTCATCCAGAATCAGCAGCTTGACATTCTTGGACAGCGCCTTCGCGATTTCCACCAGCTGCTGCTGGCCCACACCCAGGTTTTTGATCAGCGTGTTGGGATTCAGATTCAGGCCGACCCTCTCCAGCAATTCAATCGTCCTTTGACGTTCCTCATCCCAGTCGATAAGTCCGTTCTTCACGATCTCATTGCCCATAAAAATATTCTCAGTAATGGAAAGCTCAGGGATCATGGTGAGCTCCTGATGGATGATGACGATTCCAGCATTTTCCGATTCCTTGATGTTCTTAAACTGGGCTTCTTTCCCCATGTAAATGATCTGGCCTTCGTAAGAGCCATAGGGATAGACGCCGGACAAAACTTTCATCAGGGTGGATTTTCCTGCGCCGTTTTCGCCGCAGATAGAATGGATTTCACCCCGCCGCACTTCCAGTGTTACGCCATCCAGCGCCCGCACACCCGGAAATACCTTGGTAATTTCCCGCATTTGGAGAATGATAGACTCTTCCATATGCAACCTCCTTTGAATGTATCTGTTACAGGGAAAACATGTTCACCGCACTTTCTCCGGGAGCCTGCCGCCGCGTGGTGCTTTCAGCCGCAGGCTGTTCAGTGCGATGTAGATACCCTCCTCATCGTTGGAAGCCGTCACAAAATTCGCTGCTTCCTTTACCTTTCTCGGGGCATTCCCCATAGCGACTCCCAATCCGCAGTATTGCAGCATATCCACATCCACATCGCTGTCGCCGAATGCCACTGCCTGCTTCGCGCTCAAGCCGTAATGGTCCAGCAGTACCTGCGCTGCACTGCTCTTTGTGCTTTCCGGGGAGAGAATCTCCAGATATTCGGGTTTGGAGCGAAGGGCCATCAGCTGAGGAAAATACTTGGGGATCTCATTCTGCAGAGCGCGTATACGCATTGCATCGCCCATGCACAGAAGCTTGTGGATGTGGGATGCAGCAGTTGTGACCTTCTCCAGTGACACCCTCAGGGGTGTGCACCCGGATATTTTCGCTTCCTGGGCAATCTGGGGATGTTGGGGATCCTCAGCCATCCAAACGTTATACAGATAGGCGCTTACCACCAGTTCTGGAAACCTTTCTGAGACAAATTGCTTGAATTTGATTGTCAGTTGGGCGTCGATCCCTACATCACGCAGGATAGTGCTATTTTGGTCAAAAACCAGGCCGCCATTGTAGCACACCATGGGGCTGTTCAGCCCCACCTGTCTGGCCACCAGATCCACACCTGCCGGTGGACGGGCAGAGCACAGGATGATGGGAATGCCCCGTCCGTGAAGATGCTTCAGATGATTCAGGGTGCAGGGCATAACATGGTGCCGGGAGTCCAGCAAAGTTCCGTCAATATCCAGGAAAACGATAGCATAGGTACGCATACGCTTGCTCTGCCCCCTTTCTTTTCGCTCTGTTGCTTCAATAAGTGCTTGTCTATATAATACAAAATAGCCAGATTTTATACAGTGCCATTTGTCACAAGTTATATATTACATTTGTCACGTTTTTTCCGGCTTATCAAATCATCTATCGAATTCAGAAAAACCAACTTTTATTTTTTGTACAAAACGCAGAGCAAGGGCCTGCCCGGATCATCCAGGCAGGCCCTTGCTCTGCGAAAAGTTATGATTTATTGAGAAATATATTGATATCACTCTGAGCAATGAGCATTTTGCTCTGCCCAAGCTGATTGCTGGCTGCCTCCTGGATCGCACTTTCCGCCATGATCATCGCCTGGTCGTACGCATCAAATCTGGGTACAACGACGGCATTATCCATGATCCGGTGAATCATTTCAGGGGAGAAGCCACTCCCTTCCGGGATGTCATGGTGAATCTGCTGAAGCAGTTCGGGATCTTCCGCAACCGCCCGGAGAGGAGAGATGCCATGGGAAGAGGTATAGAGTTTGCGCTGCACATCCTCGTTGATAGATAAAAGCTTGCAGAATTCCCAGGCAAGATCCCCATGGCGCGTACGGGAGCTGATTCCCAGCATCATGGTGTGGAGCTCCGAAATATTGGAGCCGGAAGGACCTGCGGGCATGCTGACACAGTCCCACTGAAACGCGGAGTATTTCTTTACCCGCCACGGGTAGGGCTGATAGGCCCGGTACTCCGAGTAAAGGAGGGGCTGGAAAGCTACTCGGCCCACATCAAAGTCCCGGGCGCTGACATTGTAGCCGCCACCCAGTTCCCCCAGCTGCTTGGTAAACTGAATGGCCTGCAGGACATTCTCCTCAGCCAGATAGCAGCTTCGCCCGTCTTCAGAAAACAATGACGCGCCGTTGGAATACATAGCGTCGAGCCAGGAGTAGCCATATACGCCGTATTGATGCTGGTCCACATCGGTGATCTGATCGCAAATGTTGTAAAAATCTTCCCATGTCCAGTCATTGTCCGGCATCTCGATACCGTTGGCTTCCAGCAGCGTTTTATTCACAAACATGATGGTTGGGACGCTTTCGTGAGGCAGGGCATACTGGCTGCCTTCGAATTGCCCTGAGCGCAGACAGGATTCGTAATAGAGGGATGTGTCAAAGTCCGGATCTTCGGCGATCCGCTCATCCAATTGTGCCAGAGCTCCGGAGGATACCAGAAGATCAAAATCCTCAGGGAGCACGAAGTACAGATCCGGCTCCGTCCCCTTCATAATCTGCTCCGCCAGCCACTCGCTGTAGTCGCCGGCAGGGATACCGCTGGCGTATTCCACCTTCACCCCGGGATGGGATTCTTCAAATAAGGCAATGGCATCGTCCAAAATTTGATAGCAATTTCCATTGGGCGTGTTCCAGTAGCTGCCCGAATACACGCCGATGGTGAGTACTGTTTTCCTGTTTCCGCCGCACCCTGGAAGATTAAGGCACAGCATCAGTACAAGCAGTACTACCACATGACCCTTCCATATCCATTTTTTCATAGCGGACGATTCACCGCCCCGGTCTGTACTGCCCAGATTGCCAGCTGTGTGCGGTCACGCAGACCCAGCTTAAACAGGATATTGCTGATGGAATTGCGAACGGTTCCTTCCGATAAGGCAAGCTCCTGGGCAATCTCCTTATTGGACATTCCGCTTCCCACGGTTTGAATGATCTGCCATTCGCCCCTGCTGATGTCTTTGACGGCTTCTTTGTCCACCTGGATCCGGGAAGATCCCTTTGCCATATGTGAAAATTGGTGGATTACCTTCGTGGCCACGGCAGGGGTGATGATTGCACCGTCTTCATAGGCAATTCGGATGCTCTCGGACAATTTGGAGATGCTGCTGCCTTTCAGGAGGTAACCGCTTGCTCCGTGTTTCAGCGCCCCAAATATGTAATCATCGTCATCAAAGGTGGTAAGTACAATGATCTTTACATCGGGCCACCTCTTTTTGAACAGTCTGGTCCCCTCAACGCCATCCATACCAGGCATACGCATATCCATCAGAACCACATCCGGGCGCTCCCGCTCCGCACTTTTCAGCGCCTGTGCCACACCGGATACCGCATCCGTCACCCGGATATTCTCGCTGACGCTCAGAACCACTTTCAGGCTCTCGCGAAATAACTCCTGGTCATCTATAATCAAAACCTTGATCACAACGAATCCCCCTTTCTGTTTCGGACAGACAATTCCACAGTAATGAAAAAGCCTGTATACCCATCCTGTGCGCTATTGTCCAGATTTCCGTAGGACAGGGTGCCACCCAGCATCTCCAGGCGTTCTCTCATATGGCGCAGGCCAAAGCCTTCCTCCGGCTTGTCACAGCCGGTACCGTTATCCCGAACGCTGACAGTTACCACATCTCCGGTCCGTGAAACCCGGATTGCAACACGGTCAGCCTTGCCATGACGGACGGCATTGGTCATTCCCTCCTGCACGACCCGGTACAGCGCATCTTCTTCATCCGAGTCCAGGTTCAGTTCTCCCGCCTCCTGGCAATAGGTAATTTGGGCAGAGGTAGTCAGGCGGAAATTCTCCACCAGATCCTCCAGTGCCTGGGCAAGGGAGTAACGCTCCAGTGCGTCAGGCCGCAGAGCCTTGATGGACCTCCGTACATCTGTAAGTCCGTTACGGGCGGTTTGTGCAACCACCTGTATCCGTTTTCTGGATTCTTCCGGCGCAACATCAAGCAGAGCAAGGCCAGCATCTGCTCCCATGATGATACCGGTAAGGGTGTGTCCCAGCGTATCATGAATCTCCCGGGCCAGCCGGTTGCGTTCCCGCATCTGCGTCATCCGCTCCATATTTATGGCATAGTCCCGGAGCTGGTCATTGGCCTGGTTAAGCTGTTCATTCAGCTTGCGAATGCGCTCATTCTCTGCTTTTTGGCCGGTAAACAGCAAAATCATATACAGAACAAACAGTAAGATGTTCAGGCAGACCATCAGGCTCTCCAAGCTGGTAAAGATACCCTGGGTTATTGGGGTGTAGTAGCTGAGGTAGGCACTGAATGCAATACTCTTCGTGAACTGTGACACAATCTCATACCGCCCGAAGGCAAACATCAAGCTGAGTATCACAATGAAGCACAGCCGCAATTTATTGCTGCGTATGTAGTGAACCAGGTCGGCAAGCACCAGGAGGGCCACGCCGCTATAATAGAAATCCAAAGAGAAGATGATTCCCGCGCACAGGACGATCTCCGTGGCACAGATGACGACCCGCAGGGGAAAATGCTCAATGGGGCGGAAAATCTTAAAATAGCTTACCGCACACAGCAAGGCGTACAAGCTGAGAGACTGAACCGGCATCTGCCAGGGATATCGGGGTATCTGCCGCACCAGGGTCAAAAAATCATGTGCCCCCAAAGTATCACAGATCCGGAACGTGGTGGTCACACAAATCAGCGAGTAAAAGCAGAGGATAGAAAAATTCAACGCAAACATTACTGTAGCGATGGTCATCAGATTTCGTTCTGTTTTCATTACTGCCACCCATCTATTCCATATTGGCCCACATTTTCTGCTGTCAGCAGCTCCACCGGGACGATGACCTCACCCCGTTCACAGCCGCCGTCTATGGCTGCATAGGCCTGATTCACTGCTTCCTCGGCAATCCTGGAGGGAAACTGGGCGCAGGTGGCTGTTAGGAATCCGCTGCTCACCATAGCCTTACCCTCAGGGGAACCATCCACGCTGTACACCAGGAACCGATCCGACGCTCCCGCTCCCTGAATCGCCGCCAGTCCGCCGAAGACGCTGGGGTCATTCAACGCCATCAGGACATCGGCATCCGGATATTGCTGCAGGAGCTCCTCCATTACCGGCATGGCATTTTCGATCTGCCCATCAGATTCGCCGGAACCCAGAATTTCAAAGCCTTCATGTCCGGCAATGGTGTCCTTGAAGCCCTGGATACGGTCCGCACCGGAGCGGGCAGTGATGTGCTCCAGCAGGAGTATCTTTGCGCTGTCCCGGACAGACAGCAGATGCTGGGCGCACAATACACCCGCCTGGTAGTTATCCGACAAAACTGAACAGGCTACCAGCTCTGAGGCCTGTATCGGTGCATCCACCACAATAACCGGCACGCCCGCGGCGGCGGCAATCTGAACACCATCTTTTGCGGTGCCCCACTCTACGGGTGTCATAAAAATGGCGCAGACACCCGCATCTACCAAATCCTGAATTTCCTGGTTTTGCCGCTCCTGGTCCATAGCGCCATCCCGGGTGAGCAGTATATCTCCACGAAGCTCGATATGTGCCCGAATCTGCGTGTCCAGCACCTGGAAATAGGGATTGTTCATGGTCATATAGGTTGCGCCAAACACCAGCTGATCCTCCGTCTGTCTGGCGGATAAATCGCCGGGGCTCCAGAACAGCAGGTAAATCGTGATCAGCAGAGGTGTCACGACCGCAGCTATGGCTACCAAGGAGGTAAATCTTCTGCGAATGTTCTTCATGCGGGTCTCATCTCCCGAAATAAAATCAAAACAATTGTGTTTTTTATTGATATCTTCATTATACGAATTGCATATTCTCTTGTCAATCTACTTGGCTCTGCGCATTCCAGTGCCGCCAAGCATAAAGAAACGCGAAAATCCAGAGATCTTCGGGATACTGGGTATGCCACCGGAATGCTCTGTGGACAGAGTGTGCTGCGCGTCTCAACTTTCTGCCTAATATCATGCAGGCGCGGGTTATTATTAGCATCGATTTCAGACCTCAATATTTTCAGGTAGTGTCGTTGCGGCAGTATTAGAACCCGTTTTATGTTCTAATACTGCGTGTGATTACAGACGCAACGGTATCGTTCGCTGTATTTGGTAATGCTATATGATAAAGCTTCCTCGTAGCGGATAAAACTTGAAGGATAGATTAGGTTTTTTCAGTTTTGACCGCAGTCTGTATTTCTTTTCATAAACAAGAAATCCCACCTGATTACTCAGGTGGGATTCTTTCTGTGAACGCAAATACATTTCTCACAATGTGCAGGGTTCGTATTTGCGCGTCATGGTGACCCGTCGGGGACTCGAACCCCGGACCCACTGCTTAAAAGGCAGTTGCTCTACCGGCTGAGCTAACGGATCAGATTTGGCTGGGATGGCCGGATTCGAACCGACGAATGCCAGAGTCAAAGTCTGGTGCCTTACCGCTTGGCGACATCCCAATGTATTGAAATGCGCCCCGCTTCGGACACACTCGGTATTATAGCACGTCCCGGATCGGAATGCAATCCTTTTTTGCTGTTTTTTGCGATTTAATATCCACAATTGCAACCCCGAAAAAACAGAATTGCCCTTCGTGAATTGAACTATATCCTGGCATTACCTATCTTCCCGGGTAGGCCAAGTATTGTCCTGGCATAGTAACAGTCCGGTGGACTGTTACAGCCAGATCATAGTACAAAAGAAAACCGACAAGCTTTTGCTTGTCGGTCTTTATGTTGGCATTACCTATCTTCCCGGGCAGTCACCCGCCAAGTATTGTCGGCGCTTATGAGCTTAACTTCTGTGTTCGGGATGGGAACAGGTGGACCCT
>JAGARK010000013.1 GCA_017622295.1 Oscillospiraceae bacterium | reverse complement strand
ACGGGAATCGAACCCATGTTACCGCCGTGAAAGGGCGGTGTCTTAACCGCTTGACCAACGGGCCTGGTAGCGGCAATCTGATTCGAACAGATGACATACCGGGTATGAACCGGCTACTCTACCAACTGAGTTATGCCGCCAAAGATTGGTCACCGGACTTCGTTCCCGAAGTCAGCTTGAGTATTATATCCAATGAACATAGATTTGTCAAGAGAATTTTTTGATTTTTTTAGATTTTTTCTGGCGATAATGGTTTTTGAGGTGTTTGTTATGAAAATCTGGAGAAAATCGGTACTTTTCTACCTGGGAGGCTGCGCTTATATGGCTCTGGAGCTCCTCTGGAGGGGCTGGAGTCATGGGAGTATGTTCCTGGCCGGGGGCCTTTGCTTCGTCCTCATCGGTCATTTGGGGGAATTGGCGAAGCCGCTGAGTTTGCCGGGGCGGATGCTTCTGGGGGCCGCGATCATCACCATGGTGGAGTTGGGGGCGGGCTTGCTGTTCAATCGGGGGTATCAGGTCTGGGACTACCGGGCCATGCCGGGAAATCTCTGGGGCCAGATCTGCCCGGCCTTCTGCCTGCTGTGGCTTCCGGTGGCGCTGGTGGCCATGGTGTTCTATGACTTTCTGCAAAAAAGAATCCCTGGACGGTGAACCGTCCAGGGAAGGAGTTATGCCATTGCCTGCTCCAGGTCTGCGATCAGGTCCTGGGTGTTTTCCAGGCCCACGGACATCCGCAGGAAGCAGTCCGTGATGCCCAGCTTTTCCCGGTCCTCCGGGGATACGTCCGCATGGGTCTGGGTGGCGGGGAAGGTAATGAGGCTTTCGGGGCCGCCGAGGCTTTCGGCGAAGGTGATGATCTGAACCTTTGCCAGCACCTGCTGGGCGAGCTCCGGGCTCTCCACCGTAAAGGACAGCATGGCGCCGGCGCCCCGGGACTGCTTTGCGTTTACGGCGTAGCCGGGATGCTCGGGAAGGCCCACATAATAGACCTTCTTCACTCTGGGATGGCCCTTCAGCCACTGGGCGATGGCCATGGCGCTCTTCTGCTGGTGCTCCATCCGGACCGGAAGGGTCTTGATGCCCCGCTCCGTCAGCCAGGCATCCATGGGTGCCAGCGTAGCGCCCAGGGTATAGGAGATCTTGCGAAGCTTCTCCTCCAGCGCGGCGTCGGCGATGCAGACGAAGCCGGAGATGGTGTCATTGTGACCGGCCAGATACTTGGTGCCGGAGTGAATGACGATGTCTGCGCCCAGGGCGATGGGGTTCTGGAGATAAGGAGACAGGAAGGTATTGTCCACGATGAGCCAGGCACCGAACTTTTTCGCGATTTCGGCGCAGGCGGCGATGTCGGTGACGTTCATCATGGGGTTCGAAGGGGTCTCAATGTAAATTGCCTTGGTTTCGGGGGTCATGGCATTTTCCACCAGGGCGGGGTCAGTGGAGTCCACCAGGTCCAGGATCAGGCCGTTTTTCCTGCCGATGGAGTCGAAGAGCAGCACGGTACCGCCGTAGAGGTCCGCGGAGCACAGGATCCGGTCGCCTGGGCTGAACAGCTCAAAAACCGCGGTAATGGCGGCCATGCCGGAGGTGAAGGCCACGGCAGCGGCGGCACCTTCCAGAGCGGCTACGGTCTCCTCCAGATGGGTCCGGGTGGGGTTGGTGAGCCGGGTGTAATAAAAACGGTCGGGGCTGTGGCCCAGATCGGGATGGCCGAAGGCGGCGGTCTGATAGATGGGCATGGACAGGCTTTCGCGGCTGTCGGCGAAACGGTGGCCGTCGCCGTGGACGCACAGGGTCTCGATGGATCTGCTCATGGGGGGTCCTCCTGTGAATGGAATATTTGGCTACATCATACCCCTTTTGAAAAATGATGTCAAGGCCGTGAAAACCTGAGAAAAAGAGAAATTCCCCCTTTTCTTTCCATTAAAAGATGGTAGAATGGTATCAACGAACCCTTGATACATCCCGAAAGAGAACGGAGGAAGATTATGAACTGTCATTACTGCGGCGCGGAACTGGCTGAGGGCGTGGTTTTCTGTGGCAATTGCGGCACCCGGCGGGCAAAATTACCCCAGGTTGTCACGGAAAAGGAGGCGGAACAGGTATTCCCTGTGATCGAGGTTTCCACCCCCATCTGCGAAAAGAGCGCCAGACCTGCCTATGTACCCTGCGGCGCACCGGAGCGGCCCCTCGAGAGCCGGACACCGGCGCTGCGGCTGCCCACCAAGCGGGGCCTTTGCAAAATGTTCTTCCTGGGCATCCTGACCCTGGGCATCTATCCGCTGGTGATCTGGTGCCGGATCGTGACAGAGCTGAACATCGTCGCCAGCCGCTATGACGGCGAGCGGACCATGTCCTATCTCGGCGCCGCGCTGCTGGGCCCCGTCACCCTGTTCGTCTACCCGCTGATCTGGATCCATGATTTCTGCCGCCGCATCGGCGCGGAGCTGAGGCGGCGCCGCATCGCCTATGACTTCGGCGCGGCCAGCTTCTGGCTGTGGAATGTGCTGGGCTGTCTGATCCTGGTGGGTCCCTTCATCTTTATCCACAAGCTGATGAAGGCCATGAACCAGCTGAACGCTGATTATAACCTCAACGGATGAATACGAAGACTGCACCTGTTCACGCAGGTGCGGTTTTTGCACTCCGGAGAGATTGGATGATCTGAAATCTTACTATATTATATAAAGTATACCGCCGGCAGACAGGAGGGCAGCACAGGATTTATTAGCGAATATTGGGAGTTATTTGCCTGCTTGATAAATGTGCGTGATATATTCGAATATTTATCTTGCAAAAAACACCGCCATTTTATAAAATATTCAACAAGATATTTGTGCAAAAATCTATATTTCGGCACAAATCTATTTTTTAAGTATGAAAGGAAATGAAAAAATGGCAAAGAAACTCATCTGCGCACTGCTGGCGCTGGTTATGGTTTTTGCTCTGGCAGCCTGCGGCGGTAACTCCGATAACGGCGCAGCCTCCAATGACGCAGGCCCCAACCAGACAAACAGCGGCAATGACGCTGCTCAGGTTACCTACAAGGACACTCTGAACATCGCCATCAACGCAAATCCCCCCTCTCTGGACGTTCATTACTCCAACTCCAACATCGTCGGCGGCATCGGCACCATGATCTACGAGCCCCTGTTCGCCATGAACGCTGAGAACGTTCCCACCATGGTTCTGGCCGACTCCTACGAGATCGATGAGACCGGCACCATCTACACCATCAAGATCCGTCAGGGCATCAAGTTCCACAACGGTCAGGAAATGACCGCTGACGACGTTGTCGCTTCCATGGAGCGCTGGCTGAGCCTGTCCACCAAGGCTACCCCCATTGCCGGCACCACCTTCGCCAAGGCTGATGACTACACCATCACCATGACCCTGACCGAGCCCTATGCAGGCGCTCTGGATATCCTGGCCGGCAACGTTCAGTTCGCAGCCATCTATCCCAAGTCCTCCATTGACAATGCCGGCGAGGCTGGCATCACCGATTACATCGGCACCGGCCCCTACCAGCTGGTGGAGTGGAAGCAGGATCAGTATGTGAACCTGACCGCTTATGAGGCATACCAGCAGCCCGCAGGCGAGTCCTCCGGCTTCACCGGTGAGAAGACCGCTGCCACTGCCAATGTCTACTTCTACATCGTCACCGACGAGACCACCCGTATCGCAGGCGTCCAGACCGGCGAGTACGACATCTCCGAGGGCATCTCCCTGGAGCAGTATGCATCCCTGGCCGAGGATCCCGCCATTACCCTGTACACCAAGACCGGCGGCACCCTGAACCTGTTCTTCAACACCACTGTCGGCATCATGGCCAACGAGACCATGCGTGACGCCATTATGGCATGCCTGAACTGCGACGACATCATGATGGCATCCTACATCGACTCCAATCTGTACAGCCTGAACCAGGGCTGGATGAACCCCGCCTCCGCTACCTGGGGCAGCGACAACTCCGAGCACTACAACCAGAACAACATCGAGAAGGCCAAGCAGCTGCTGGCTGAGGCCGGCTACGCCGGCGAGGAGATCATTCTGGTCACCACTCCTGACTACCCCTCCATGTACAATGCAACTCTGGTCGTGCACCAGCAGCTGGTCTCCGCCGGCATCAATGCAACTGTGGAGCAGTATGACTTCGCTACCTTCATGGAGCATCGTGCAAATCCCGATCAGTTCTCCCTGTTCATCACTTCCAACAGCTACAACATCCTGCCCGTCACCCTGTCTGTTCTGAACGGTTCCTGGGCAGGCCTGGATGCACAGGAAGTTGCCGACGGCGTTGAGGCCATCAAGACCGCCGCCACCATCGAGGAAGGCGCAGCCGCATGGGCTCAGCTGGAAGAGTTCCTGTATGACTACGGCGCAGCAAGCGTTCTGGGTCACTACAGCGATGTGGCAGCCACCGCAGCCGGTGTGGAAGGCTTCGATTTCTTCAACTTCCCCATCTACTGGAACGTCAAGGTTCCCGCATAATACCTACAAACGCACTGACAGGCGGCGGTTTGACCGCCGCCTGTTTTCAATTTCGCGCGAAGGGAAAGATTTTATGCTATCTTACATTACAAAACGAATCCTCTCGCTGATTCCCACCCTGTTGGTGGCGTCGCTGGTGGTGTTTCTGGTGATCTATCTGATCCCCGGCGGCCCCGCCACGGCAATTCTGGGCATGGAGGCCACCGCTGAGGAGCTGGCTGCCCTCAACGCGGAGCTGGGCTTTGACCGGCCCTTCTTCGAGCAGTATTTTGACTGGATGGGCGGCGTGTTCCGGGGCGAGTGGGGTCAGTCCTACTTTTTAAATATGTCGGTGCTGGATGCCATCGGCGAGTATTTCTGGCCCACCTTCTCTCTGGCAATTTTCGCGGAGCTGATCTCTCTGGTCATGTCCGTGCCCATGGGCATCATCGCCGCCTATAAGCGCGGCACCATTGTGGATACGGCGGCGGTTTCCGTTTCGCTGCTGGGCATCGCCTTGCCGGGCTTCCTGCTGTCCATGTTCCTCATGCTGCTGTTCGGCGTGAATCTGAAGTGGCTGCCGGTGGCGGGCTATGCTGATATTTCCAGAGGTCTGGGTCAGCATCTGCGCTATCTGGTACTGCCGGCCCTGTCCCTGGGCCTTGTCCAGGCGGCATACATCACCCGCATGACCCGTTCGTCCATGCTGGATACCCTGTACATGAATTACATCCGCACCGCCCGGGCAAAGGGCCTGAAGGAAGCCTCTGTGGTGCTGGTCTACGGCCTGAAGAACGCCGCCCCCACGATTCTCACGGTCATCGGCCAGTGCTTCGGCAGCCTGGTCACCGGCAGCATCGTCACGGAGAGCATCTTCAATATCCCGGGCCTCGGCAGCCTGATCATCAGCGCCATCAACCGCCGCGATGTGTTTGTCATCCAGGGCGTGGTGCTGTTCGTGACGCTGATCTATGTGCTGGTGAATCTGGTGGTTGATCTGCTCTATGGCTGTGTGGATCCCCGGATCCAGCTGGGCCGCAATAAGTAAAGGAGGATTTGCTATGGCTAATATGAATCATGCCGCTTCCGAAGCGATCCTCCGGGAGCAGCGACAGATCCGGCGGGAGAAGTTCTTATCCAACAAGGGAATGGTCTTCGGCCTGGTGATCTTCAGCATCATCGTGCTGTCTGCCATTTTCATCCCGATGATCTCCAAGGTGGATCCCAATGCCATGGATGTGGTCAACCGCCTCAAGCCACCCAGCGCCGAGCACCCCTTCGGCACCGATGAATTCGGCCGGGATCTGTTCACCCGCGTGCTCTATGGCGCCCGGTCTTCTCTGGTCGTCGGCTGCAGCGTGGCGCTGCTGTCCTGCCTCTTCGGCACCATCATCGGCATCTACGCCAGCTATTTTAAGGTAATGGATGCAGTGCTGATGCGCATCTGCGAGGGCCTGACTGCCATTCCCGGCATTCTGCTGGCCATTGCACTGATGGCAGCCCTGGGCAACAGCAATACCAATGTGATCATCGCCCTGACCATCGTGTATACCCCCAGCGTTGCCCGGGTGGTCCGCAGCTCCGCGCTGGTGGCCAAGGGCAAGACCTATGTGGAAGCCGCCAAGGTCCAGGGCGCCGGCGCCGGCCGGATCCTGTGGAAGCTGATCCTTCCCAATGTGATCTCGCCCCTGACCGTCCAGGCATCCTATATTTTCGCCCAGGCCATCATTTCCGAGGCATCTCTGAGCTTCCTGGGCGCCGGCATCCCCGCGCCGGCAGCCAGCTGGGGCAATATCCTCCAGGCCTGCAAGAGCGTGGTATCCAAGGCACCCTGGTATGTGATTTTCCCGGGCCTGGCGGTGGTGCTGTGCGTGCTGAGCCTGAATCTGCTGGGTGACGGTCTGCGGGACTATCTGGATCCCCGCACCGCAGGGAGGAAGAAATGATGATGAAACAAAACCATACCGAACCTCTGCTGGAGATTCGGGATCTGAAGGTAAAATTCCCCGCCCGGAAGGGCATGGTCACCGCCGTGGACGGCGTGAACATGACCATCCATCCCGGTGAGATCGTGGGCGTCGTGGGCGAGTCCGGCTCCGGCAAGAGCGTCATGTCCCAGTCCATCCTGCGGCTGCGGGAATATGACTCCGCCGTCAGCTATGAGGGCGAGGTGCTGTTTGAGGGCCAGAACATTCTGAAGCTGTCCCAGAAGCAGATGCGCGCCATCCGGGGCAACCGGATCTCTGTCATTTTCCAGGATCCCATGACCTCCCTGAGCCCGGTCCATACTGTCGAAAAGCAGATGACCGAGGTTCTGATGCTCCACACCAGGCAGTCCCGCAAGGCTGCGAGGGAGCGCTGCCTGGAGCTTCTGAAGCTCACGGGTATCCCCAGCCCCTCCGACTGCCTGAAAAAGTACCCCTTCGAGCTGTCCGGCGGTATGCAGCAGCGGGTGATGATCGCCATGGCTCTGGCCTGCGAGCCCAGGCTGCTGATCGCCGACGAGCCCACCACCGCGCTGGACGTGACCATTCAGGAGCAGATCCTGAACCTGATCGCGGAGCTGAATGAAAAGCTGGGAATGTCCGTGCTGTTCATCACCCATGATCTGGGCGCTGTGGCCCAGCTTTGCCACAGCGTACGGGTCATGTACCTGGGCAATCTGGTGGAGGAAGCCTCCACCCAGGAGCTTTTCGAAGCCCCGCTGCATCCCTACACCCAGGGCCTGCTCAGCTGCATTCCCCGGCTGGACTCCGTCCGGGGGGAACCGCTGCCGATCATCGTCGGTGCGGTGCCGCCCCTGTCCCAGGTGCCCCGGGGCTGCCATTTCTGCACCCGCTGCCCCTATGCCGACGACCGCTGCCGCAGCGAGAATCCTCCGGCGGTGGAAGCCCGGCCCGGCCACAAGGTAAAATGCTGGAAATACGTCAACAAGGAGGTTCCCAATGAATAACACCCTGATCGAAATTAAGAACCTCCGCAAGACCTACCCCGTCTACGGCCATCTGGGCAAGCTCTTCCCTCCGGTGGATCACATGAAGGCCGTTTCGAATGTGTCGCTGAAGATCTGCCAGGGCGAGACCTACGGCCTGGTCGGCGAGTCCGGCTGCGGCAAGACCACCACTGGGCGGTCCATTCTGGGTCTTGTGAAGCCCGACAGCGGCGAGATTCTCTATGCGAGCCATGACCTGACCAAGCTCAGCGACAAGCAGTTCCAGCCCCTGCGCAAGGACCTGCAGATGGTCTTCCAGGACACCCTGTCCTCCCTGAACCCCCGCCAGCGCATCGGCGCGCTGCTGGAGGAGCCCCTGATCATCCAGGGTATCGGCGATGCCGCCAGCCGCCGGGAGGCGGTGCTGGAGATGCTCAGGATGGTGGGACTGTCTGAAGAGCATTATTTCCGCTATCCCCATGAGCTCTCCGGCGGCCAGGTCCAGCGACTGGGCATTGCCCGGGCAATGATCATCAAGCCCCGTCTGATCGTCTGCGACGAGCCGGTTTCGGCGCTGGACGTGTCCATTCAGGCCCAGATTCTGAACATGATGACCGAATTGCAGAAGGAGACCGGCACCAGCCTGCTGTTCATCTCCCATGACATCGGCGTGGTGCGCTACATTTCCGACCGTATCGGCGTCATGTATTTGGGCACCCTGGTGGAGGAAGCCTCCACGGAGGAGCTCTTTGCAAACACCCTGCATCCTTATACCAAGGCTCTCTTCGCCTCGATCCCTGAGTTCGAGAAGAAGGAGCGGAAGGTGTCCCTTTCCGGCGAGCTGCCCGTCAACAACGACAGCTTCACCGGCTGCGTATTTCACACCCGCTGCCCCTATGCCACGGACCTGTGCCGCCGGGAGGCCCCCGGCCTGCGGGACGTGTCCATGGGCCACAAGGTGGCCTGCCACCATGCATTCTGATACAGAATCCCCGCCTCTTCAGAGGCGGGGATTTTCAGAGTTTTCAGGAAAAAATTGGAGCTGAAAAAACTTTCAGGAATATTGACTTTGCGGAGGGAAGGGTTTAGAATGTATTGTAAAATGCTATGACTGGGCCTACCAGAAGCTTTTGCGGAAGGCTGCCCGATCATAAATAAACTTGAAGCAATTCAAGGAGGTATATTTATGAAAGAGATGAAGAGAATTGTCTCACTGGTTCTCTGCCTCGTGATGGTCGTGGGCTTGGTGCCTATGAGCGTTTTCGCGGCCGAGACGCCTCTGGCTGCCGCTATTTTTGCCAGCGACATCCACGAGGAAAGCACGAGCCTGACAGGCTCCGGTACTTCTGCAATGAAGTCTGTGCTGGCTAAAATCGGCACGAATGGTGTAACTTATAACACCATTGGCTTTGTGGGCGATACCTATACCGATATCGCTGGTTCTGAGGCTGATATGACCTCTGCTGCCCAGACGGCTCTGGGTCAGAATGCCGGGGTCTATTACGCCTGGGGCGACCATGATGCGAAGAGCGATATTTCCTCGGAATCCGGCCTGCTGTACAGTGGTGATTACCATTACATCTACCACATCAGCGACGAGGATATGCGTTCCAAAGCAGGTGCGACGGCTACCAATGTGGAGTCTGCCATCAGCGCGTTTGAGACTGCTGCCGCCTCCATGGACAAGTCCAAGGTCCTGTTCATCATGAGCCATGTTCCCCTGCATGACCGCCGTGATGACAATACCTATGCCAACGACTGGTACACCGCCATCAAGGCTGTTGCGGATACCATGGAAGTGGTTGTCTTCTGGGCTCACAACCACACCGGCGAAGATGAGGTTGACCAGGCTGCTTACTATGTGGCAAGAGACGGCTCTGAGACCATCACCATCTATGGCGGCGACACTGTTACCCCCAACTTCACTTACATGAATGCCGGCTATATCTATGCTGCCGGCCAGAACCCCTCCCGTAAGGGTGTGGCTACCACTGTTGAGATCTATGCTGACAGCCTGGTGTTCCAGGACTACAGCGCCAGCGGCGAGTATACCGATTCCAGCTACTCTCATAATGTGACTGTGACCCGTGAGTTCAAGGCTACTACTACCCCCACCCTGTCCTCCATTGCCATCTCCGGCGCTACCGAGTACTATGTGGGCGACGAGCTGGACCTGACCGTCACTGCTACATACTCTGATGGAACCACCGCTGACGTGACTGCTGCTTCCACCATCACCGGCTATGATATGAACACTGCCGGTACTTATACTGTCAAGGCAGAGTATGAGGGTATGACCGCGGAATACACCATCACTGTTTCTGCACCCTCCATCACAAGTGTTGCCCTGACCTCTGCACCCACCAAGCTGACTTATACCGTGGGCGAAGAGCTGGATACTACCGGCATGGTGGTGACTGCCACCTACTCTGATGGCACCACCGCTGATGTCACTGCCAAGGCCATTCTGTCCGGCTACGACATGAATACCCTGGGCACCCAGACCGTCAAGGTCAGCGTCAGCGACAACGGCACCGTCTTCAATAATATGTCCTTTACCATCAACGTGGAAGAGGCCGTTGCTGAGGGTGTGACCTTGACTGGTATTGAAATCACCGAGGAACCCGAAAAGACCGAGTATCTGGTTGGTCAGTCGCTGAATATTGATGGCCTGACTGTTGTTGCAACCTTCTCCGACGGCTCCACCAAGACCCTGGAGTACAAGCCTTTCTCTACCAGCGCTGTCTACGGTGGCTACGAGCTGGACGATTTCAATATGCACGTTGAGAAGGCACACAATGCAATTGTGTCTTACACCTTTGGTGAGAATACTTTCACCGATACTTTCGTTGTTAACGTTTGGAACGTGACCTTTGCGGATGATGACTCCGGCGTGACCGTGAAGCTGGATGTCAATGGCGCCGACTATGGTGTTACCGCTGTGAATGCTGATCCCAGCAGCAACTCCAATGTGTCTCTGGCAATCAAGGATGTTATCAAGGCTCCTATGGTCGCTTACGACATCTCCCTGGCCTTGGACGGCGACGTGAATGAGGACGGCGAAGCTGTCTACGCCCTGACCGATGGCGAAAAGACCGTTACCCTGCCCATTCCTGATGGTGTGAACAATCCTGTTGTTTACTATGTCTCCGACGACGGCGCGACTGTTACCAACATGAACGCCCAGAAGGACAGTAATGGCAATGTTACCTTCACCACCACCCATTTCTCCACCTATGTTGTGGGTGAAGATGCGGTCACGGTCTATGAGAGCGATGCTACCGTTCCTGAAACGACCACTACCACCACAACCTACACTTCTGAAGAGGAAACTGTTTACAAGCTGGTCACCACTCCCGAGTCCGGCAAGCAGTATCTGATCGTCAATTCCAACACCGGCACCGGTTATGGCTTGGACGCTGATACCACAGGCTATGCCACCACCCAGTTTACCGGCGGTGACGGCTACTATTCCTCCTGGAACAGCGAAACCAACTCCGGCACAGCCTTTGCCGCTGGCAGCGATGTATACCTGAGTACCTCCGGCGCTTATCTGTGGACTGCAGGAAGCAATACGTTTACCATCGGCTACACTCAGACAGATAACGGTGGAGACTGGGGGTGGCTATCTGGTGGCACCTACAGTTACACTTTAAATCCCGCAGGTGAGGGTGGCGAATGGACTGTTACTAACAATCAGCTGAAAATAAATCTGAAGGCCAGCTATGCTGGCATGTATGGTGGTAGCGATAGCAATACTGACTACTACCTCGCCAACAGCGGCTCTGCCTGGTCTATGGGTACTTCTGGTAGCAATGTCTACTTCTACGAGCCTGTGACCGTATATAAGGTCACCACCAGCACGGAGACTGTCACGATCCCCGAAGCTGTTTACCACATGGATCTGACTGTGGACGGCAATGCGGTCACTGACCATGCCTACACCGTCACTGGCGTTGTTAACGGCACCACTGCTGCAATGTGGGCCAACTTCACCGCTACCACGGCTGATGGCACCTCCACCGCGATTGACTGGCCTGCCGACGGCAGCTTCACCGTGCTGTCCTCCTCCAATGAGGCGGTCGCCACCATGGGTGCTGACGGCGTACTGACTTTCACCGGCGTGGAAGGTCAGACTGTTGTGCAGGTCGAATACACATGGACGGTTGACGGTGTGGAGTATAAGACCCAGAACTATGTGGTCATTACTGCTGTGGCTCCCAACTATGCTATGTCCATCACCGATCCTGAGTCTGCTCAGATCAAGATCGGCGTGAATACTTCTCTTTCTGCAGTTGCTACTGTGAATGGCACTGAAATTGAGGATGCGGTCATTACCTGGTCCTCCTCCGATGAGACCGTTGCTGCCGTGGATGCTTCCACCGGTGTTGTTACGGCTAAGGCCGCAGGCACTGTGACCATCACTGCAACCTGGACTGATCCCAAGGGCGTTGTCCATACCGACGATGTTACCCTGGAAGCAGTGGATGCGGTTTATTCTCTGGACCTGTGCCAGGCTGTCTACACCGAGGTCGATCCTGACGCAGACTTTGACTCCTCTGTGACCTACTTTATCAAGCAGGAGGACGGCTCCTATCTGGCAGCCACCGGTATTACGGAATTTGCCGATGGCGTGACCTATTACACCCAGTCCACCAATTCCATCATTGCCCCCATCGTTGTCAAGGACGTTGTGGAGAACCAGCAGTACACCAATATCTGGGCCGTGATCTATGCAGACGGCGTGGATCTGGGTAAGCTGGACGATGAGCAGCTGACAAAGCTGACCTACATTTCCTCCAATACCAATATCGCTACCGTTGACAAGACCACCGGCGTTCTTACCTTCCAGGGCGGCACCGGCACCGTGACCATTACCGCAATGTATGAGTACGCTGACGGTAAGTTCGTCACCGACACCGCTGTCTTCTCCGTCTCCGATGACCATTACTACGTTCCCGAGGACGGCACCGATGACTTCCCCGAGTACCCCAACGAAGGTGCGATCCGTTTCGACAAGACTGCTACCGCTGTGGGTAACTTCTCCCAGACCGGTATTGCCAAGGTCGAGCTCAGCATGACCGGTGTCCCCTACACCACCGGCTCTGAGATCGACGTCGTGGTTATGCTGGATATGACCGGTTCCATGTCCGATAACGGTATGGAAGCAGCAGAGGAAGCTACCAAGGCTTTCGTGAAAACCATCGTCAAGAACGAGGACGGTTCCTACAACGATAACCGTGTTGCAGTCTACGCGTTTAACTCTGGTTCTTCTAGCCCCTATGAGCTGGTGGCTCTGACCAAGATCAGCAGCGATACTGAACTGGAAACCGCAAACACCGCCATCGACACGGCATCCGACAAGCAGGCTTCCGGCGGTACCCCTTTCGACGAAGCAGCCAAGAAGTGCTACGATGTTCTGCAGGCAGCAAAGACTGACGGCACCGGCGATGACCGTCAGCAGTTCTGTGTGTTCATGTCCGACGGCGGCCCCACCACCTACTATGGCTCCGACGAGAAGACCTACTACGGCGGCAACAATAACTCCGGCGATGTGCTGCTGACCAGCTGCTTCAATGGCTATACCAGTTCCACCGCTTCCGACTGGACCTTCTCTCTGCCTTCTGAGTATTACACCGATGCCATGAAGGCAGACGGCGTTACCGTCTACACTGTTGGCCTGCTGCTGCAGACTGCTCCCAGCAACCCCGCACCCTACTCCAGCATGACCGACAGTACCTATGACTCCACCACCGATTCTTTGACCACCATCGGTTCCCACTACTTCTTCACCAGCTCCATCCTGAAGCAGATGGCTACCGATGAAAGCAAGTATATCGACATTTTCAATGTTGACAACGCCGATAAGGCTACCGCAGCATTTACCAACATCGCAAAGGAAATTATGGACGCCGCAACCGACGTTAAGGTTACCGATAAGATCGCGGATGAATTCACCATGGTCTTCGAGGCACCCAACACAACTGTTGCAGACGAGTTGCCCGATGGTCAGGAGTTCTACATCGAAGTGCTGGACTATGAGCTGACTCCCGTGTATGACACCGATGGTACTACCATCATTGACTACACCCGCGGCACCGCAACCTCTAAGATTAAGGTCTATCTGGGCACCAACGGAAACAACTACTATGCTGCTTCCGATGCTTCCGGTACCGCCCATGCAACTCCCGCCTTTGATACCACCGCCCTCGGCACCCTGTACTACTGGACCACCGATTCCACCTTGGGTGACAGCGGCGTGTCCGTGGTCGGCGCTGACGGTACTACCTACTACTTCATCTCCACCGGTAAGGGTACCCATAACATGGTATCCGGCGCATACGCTTCCGGTACGAAGACCACTGAAAGCAGTACAACATCTGATGGTGATACTGTTTCCAGTACCACCAGCCAGGACCTGATCATTGCAACTCCCTATTTCGTCTACAATGCTTCCACCCGGATGCTGGTCTGGACTGCTGAAAAGCTGAACTCCTCCGAACTGGCTCTGATCTACTTCCTGTATCTGGATGAGTCCGGCGGCTGGTCCGGCGCTGAGGGTGAGGCTGACGCAGGTACCTACGAGACCAACGACTATGCGAACCTGAACTATACCAACTTCCAGGGCACTGAATGTGAGCAGGAATTCCCCGTTCCCCAGATCACCTGGAATGGTGCACAGGTCTCCTACGTCTTCTACCTGGTCAACGATCAGGGACAGCCTGTTAACCGTGCAGGCCGTGTGGTTCCCTTCTCTGAGGCTGTCTACGTTACCGATGTCTTCACTTACGCCATCGTCTGGAACGATCTGGAGCAGGTCGCTTCTCTGGAAGCTGTGTATCTGGCAAAGGATCTGGTTCCCGAGGTTTACAGCCTCTATGATGAAGTCGCAACCTACAACATCCACGTTTTCGAGGATGAAGCAGCACAGAATCTGAATAACCACTTTGTGATTGGCGGCGATACCAATACCACCTATGTCTTCAACACCAAGGCGGACGCTACCAAGTATACCGTGCCTGCTGCTTATGCAGCTGATACGACCTACCTGTGCAAGGACTACAATGTGACTGTGGACGAGGCTACCGGCGGCGTCACTTACAAAGGCTCCAAGCAGCAGTATATTGAAAATGGTGTTGGAGTAATTGGTACAGATGACAAGGGTACATACGCCATCGTATACGAAACAGGCGCTACGAAGGTTTATAGTGGCTTCGACTTCTCCAACACCACCGTCGCGTTCGCAGTTATGTGGACTCCTCAGCTGGTTGAGGATACCGTAGTCGTGGACTACGGTCTGGATGTGGTCATCGACGTTACCACCAACGATGCCCTGGCATCCGGCGTTGTGGGTGTCCGCGCGGACGCACCCAGCGGTGTCGCGATTAACGAAGGCACTTATGACGCTGCCAAGGCGGTCACCACTGATCTCTATATTGATGCCAATGATGACGAGAGTAACCTGAAGGAACTGAAAATCGGTACTGCCACCGTGGAGAGCCTGACCTCTGTCCGCGTTTCTCTGGATAAATCCAACGGTATGCAGTTCGCCGACCCCGTGACCTTCTACTACGAGTCCGATGTCAACTACTATGCAACTGGTGATACGAATTTGACTACCACCAGCATGTATTCCTCCGTCACCGTCATCCCCGCAACGACCATTTACTACGAGGATGAGTTCCTGACCTTTACCAGCGTCGATGGAAGCACCGGTGTTGCAGTCCTGCCTTCCGGTGAGGCTGCAGCTGCTGGCCAGTGGTATCAGGATGGCACCGCCATCAACGCTGACCAGGCCGCTGACCGCCCCGGCGCAAGCAAGATCAGTGAAGCCTATGATGCGGACAATGTCTATGGCTACGATGCAGCTTACGCAACTTGCTCCAAGTACTCCCTGGGCTCCGCTGCCAAGGTTACCGTGGATGCAGACACCTATGCAAGCGCAAGCTTTACATTCTACGGCACCGGCTTTGATATCGTCGGTCTGACCAGCAACACCACCGGTATTCTGATGCTTACTGTTACAGATGAAAATGGCAAGCAGATTGGCACCAGAGCAGTCGATACATACTATGGCTACGCATACAGTGATGCGGACGGCTGGTATGTCACTGACAGCGATGATGTAAATGCCCTGTATCAGATTCCTGTGTTGCAGGTAAATGATCTCGCCTATGGTAAGTATACCGCTACGCTGAAGGCAACCTATTTTGGCGTACTGGATAACACCGGCAATAATGCCTATGATCTCTACATCGACGCTGTCCGTATCTACGACCCCGCAGGCAAGACAAGCAGTACGGAGGAAGAGATTAAAAATGCCTATGTAAAGGACGAAGAGGGCTGGCCTATCTACGAGGAGCTGAGAAATAATGTGATTTCCGCTGCCGACTTCACCAGCGGCACGATCAACGGTGTTGCATTCATCGACGGCTCCAGCGAAACCGCTTCTGTGATGGACTATGCAAGCTTCGGCCCCAACAACGAGCTGTATCTGGGTGCCGGTCAGGCGATCGTATTTAATCTGGACCTGGCAAACTACGTCGATCTTGATAAGATTGCCTCTGTTCATCTGGGCATCAAGAGCGCAAATGAAAACAGTGTTGAATATGTTATCGTAGACGGTGCAACGCTGAGTGATAAGGCAGATCTGACCGATGCGGCAGCTGCGACAGTGGCTACTGCTACGGACATGTATTACGATATCACTGCCCTGAAGGATAAGACCATCGTAATCTACAACAGCGGCACCAGCGGAATCCTCTCCCTGACCAACATCAAGATCACCTTCACCGAGGATCCCGGTGATTTGGGCACGCTGTTCTATGTCGACTATGATGCAGTCAGCAAGATCCTCTCCAATATGGCCAAGGAGTCCGCAACTGCTGATCCGGAAAACTCCACCACCGGGTTTGCACCTTCCATTACGGTCAGAACGGACGACACGGCATATGAAGGTGAGAAGGTTGTCATCACGGTCGTTACCAGTACAGATGTAAGCTACGTCACAGTTGATGACAACAAGATTACCGACAATACAACCGGTGGCGAAACGCTTACCTGGACGTATGAGTACACTGCAAATGATGAGGATAAAGATGGTGAAGAGTATGTCACAGTCATTGCCTATGATGCAAGCAATGTGCCCAGCGATCCCGTAAGCATTCAGGTTGAAGTGCTGCAGTACTATACTCCCAACGTCTTTACCGCAGAGGTTTCCGCGAGTACAGCGAAGGTCGGAGAGGCGGTTACCGTGACTGTTACCACCAGCAAGGAGGTATCCGCGGTCACGGTCAATGGCAGCATTATCAAGTGCGAGACTTCCGGTGACAGCCTGATTTGGACCACTGACCTTACAATGGCAGAGACGGGAACCGAAACCATTGAAGTAATTGCCTACAATGAAAATGGTGTGGCAAGCGAACCGAAAACCCTTGAGGTTACGGTGAGCGATACAGCTTCCAGCACCCAGGCGACGATTCAGTCCCTGATCAGCACCATTCTGAGTAAGATCAGCCAGTGGTTTAATTGGAACCGGTAAGAGGAGACAGATATTATGAGAAAAGTTTATGTAAAGCCTGAAATTGAATTTGAGGATTTCTCCTTGAGCACGAACATCGCCGGTGGCTGCAACAAAATAGTGGGCAATCCTTCTAAGGAGTCCTGCGGTATCATAGGCAGTGACAATGTCACCATTCTGTTTGGTTCAAACTATGGCGGATGCACCTTTGACTGGGAGTCCCTAAATGGTGATAACTACGATGGTTACTGCTATCACAATCCCAGCGATTCTACCGACCTCTTCAATTCCTAATTAACTCCAAAAAGGCCGCGCCATTTTCGTGGCGCGGCCTTCTCTTTAAATGAGGTATTTTCTATGAGCGGAAAATTCACAAATCAGAAAAAGAAATCCCCCAGGAGAGGAACACCGAAAGTACTGTGGATCGCGCTGATCCTTTCTACGCTGCTGTGCTGCACGATGATCGTGCTGGCATGGTGTGTGAAACGTTCCAATGAAACCGAGATGAATGCTCCTGAGGCAGCGCTGACGGAAACGACAGAGCCTGCAGCCGAGCCGGAAAGTCAGACAGATCCGGAAAGCCGGTTTGCTTTCGAGCTGGATGAAAATCTGGCGATCATCCGGGTGGGTGGCTATACCGGCGCGTATATGGAAGATGGTTCCGATGACCTCGTATCCGGGGTGATGATGATCGTAGTGACCAATCACGGTGAAGAAACCCTGCAGTATGCGCAAATCACCCTGAGTGGCGGATCCGACGACGCAGTGTTCAAGCTTTCCACCCTGAAGCCCGGTGAGACGGTGGTTGTCCTGGAGACGAATCGCAAGGAATACCACACAAATGATTCTTATACTTCCGCCTCCGTAGCAAATGTGGTCTATTTTGCAGAGCCTGTGAGCATGTATGAAGATGTTCTGGAGATCCAGCCTCTGGATGGTGGCTTCAACATCAGCAATATTTCTGACCAGGACATTACCGGCAAAATCACCATCTATTTTAAGGATACTGCCGATGGAATCTTCTACGGCGGCATCACTTACCGTGGAAGTATCACCGGCGGCATGAAGGCCGGAGAAATCAGACAGGTCATGTCTGAAAACTTCTCCGCTTCCGGGTCCGCTGTTGTGTTTATTACAATTACAGAAGAATGATGGAGAAATATTATCAATTCGCAGGCGTGGAGCTGGAGGTTTGCATCCGAAAGGAACAGATGTACCGGGAAGAACGCCAAATGGGTCCCTTTCGGGTTGAGTCTGTGCAGAATCCTCATCGTTTTACGTTTGAAACTGTGGAAAATCTGCCGAAACCTGAGGGCTCTGAGCTTGTCAGCGACCCCAGCTTTCGGGTATATCAGCAAAAGGAAGGTACGGTGCGTTTCATCGGACCGGTGCAGACAGGGTGGGAGACCGCTCACATTCGTGCCGAACATCGGGGAAACCAGCATATCGTGCATCTGAAAGCAAGCCAGTTCCCAAACGGGATCGGAATGAAAACGGTACTCAGCGCAATAGAGGCGGAACATCTTGTGCTCCTGCAGGATGGAGTGATCTTCCATTCGTCCTATATAGATATCGGAGGGATGGCAGTTGTGTTCACGGCACCATCCGAAACCGGAAAATCCACCCAGGCAGAACTGTGGAAGCAATACCGGGGCGCAGAAATCATCAATGGAGATCGCTCGGCAATCCGGATGATAGACGGAGAGATTTATGCTTCGGGCATTCCTTTTTCCGGCAGTTCTCATTACTGCGAAAACCGTACCCTTCCCCTGGCGGCTGTGGTATATTTGCAACAGGCTCCAGTTACAAGCATCCGCCAACTTCAGGGAGCCCAGGCTTTCCGCCGAATTTGGGAAGGCTGCAGTGTCAATACCTGGGATAGGGAAGATGTTCAGCGGGCATCTTCTCTGGTGGAGCAGGTGGTTTGTCAGGTGTCTGTATATCTGCTCTCCTGCACGCCGGATGAATCGGCGGTGCTGGCGTTGGAGCGGATGCTGAAAGAATAGGTGAAGCGTATGCGAAAGAAAAGTTCAGAACCCTATATCGCCACATATCTGCACAGCAAGGGCAGGAAACTGGGCCTTCCCATTGCGGGCAATTTCGAGCTGACAGCCCGGTGTAATTTCAACTGCCCCATGTGCTATGTCCACATGACCCAGGAGCAGGTGGATGCCGCGGGCAGGGAGCTGACGGCCCGGCAGTGGCTGGATATTGCCAAAGCAGCCAGGGACAAGGGCATGGTCTTCGCGCTGCTCACCGGT